>CAWCKG010000006.1:0-88905 GCA_963795785.1 uncultured Actinomycetes bacterium | reverse complement strand
GCCAGCGGGGGACCGGCTGCTAGTCCTTCGAGGTCGGCTATGCCTGGGACGCCTGCACCGCGGCGGGCAAGTGCGAGCCTGGGGCGGACACCACGGCCACCCCGTTCGCGGCCAGGCGCTACGTCGCCGGTCATGCCGATACAGGCAGGTTCCTGAAGATCACCGAGACCGCCACCGAGGTGGTGGAGACGAGTCCAGCGACGTTTGCGTTCAGCACAGACAGCGTCTCGGTGAGCGCCGTCGCCAGCAGGGCCGTGCGCGCCTACCGCGCCGGGCGGCCGCCGGTGAGCGCGTTCGTGAACGGCACGCCGGAGCGGCGCACCGCATCGGCCGAGGAGTACTTCAGCGTGGCCGCGCCGCACTACAACGCCGCCGACGGCCCGGTCACCCAGCGGTACCGGGTGGACCACGGGCACTGGCGGCCGATGCCGGCCAAGGGCGTGTTCTACACCGGCACGCTGCGCACCGGCCGGCACCGGGTCGCGGTGCGCACCGCCGACCGGGCCGGCGCGACGACGGCCAGGTTCGCCTGGCGCGTGGTGCCGATGCCCGCGCCGCTGCCCTGCCGGGCGGCGCCGGGCCGGACGTGCTGGTACCCGCCGCACCTGGACTCCACCGGGCACCCGATGCGCTGGGACTGGCAGATCGGCCGGGTGACACCGCTGCAGCGGACCGGCGCCCACGCGGTGGACATCTACGACATCGACGGGTTCCTGACCACGGCCGCCGAGGTGCGCACGATCCACACGAAATGGCAGGCCGCCACGCTGCCGCACCCGAAGGCGATCTGCTATCTCGACCTGGCCTGGGAGGACTACCGGCCGGACGCGACCCCGGGCCGGTACTTCCCCGCGGCCGCGCTCGGCAACGTGTACTTCGGTTACCCGCAGGAACGGTGGGTGGACTTCCGGCAGCTCGACGCGCTCAAGCCAATGCTGGACGAGCGGATCCGGATGTGCGCGGCGAAGGGTTTCGACGCGGTCGAACTGGACGACATCGACAGCTTCGACCCGCCGTCCACCACGGGCTTCCACCTCACGCCGGGGGACGCGCAGAACTACCTCGCCTACGCGTTCAACGAGATCCACCGCTACGGGATGACCGGGCTGTGGAAGAACTCGCCGCTGCTGTCCTGGTGGGGGCGCCGCTACGCGGACGGCGCGATCGTCGAGGAGTGCTACCGCTACCACCAGTGCTTCGCCTCCTAGCAGCGCGGCAGCCAGCCAGTACGGGATCACCTGCACCGGGCTGTCCGGCCGGACGCCGTGCGGCTGGGACGATTTCAGCACCGACCGCACCGCCGCGCAGCCGAACGGCAAGTGGGTCGGCGAGGCCGAGTACAGCGCGGACCACTACGTCTGCAACCCGGGGAAGCCGTGCCCGGCCAAGCGGCGGTTCGCCACGTTCTGCCGGATCGTCTACGCGCCGCCGTACGGCTTCTCCGCGGTCAAGTTCGACGTGAACCTGGACGGCAAGATGTTCTACCCCTGCCCCCGCGGCACCTGACTGATCCACCCGGCTGCGGCTCAGCGCTGCCGGAAACGCCGCCGGGCCGTGGCCGCCTGCCGGCACTCAGCCCTGCCCGGAGCCATCGCCCTAGCGGAACATGCTGGCACTTTTCCCGCATTTTGGTTAACTAAGAAGATTAGTGGAAGTGCCACTTCCACAGCGCCGCACGGCCCGCTGGGGATGATCCAGCGTCGCCACGCGCCGGGGCCAGCGCTGCCGTCACTGTGACCACGATCCACATGCCCGGGCATGAGCGCGGGGCCGGAGCCTGTGGCGGCGGGCTCCGGTCCCGCCCCGGCCGCGGTCTGCGCCGCGCCGGCGGGCGGGCCCGGCGCGGCAGGCCCGGGGCCATGGCGCCAGCAATGCGCGGCGCGGGGACGCAGGCTGGGGGCATGAGCACACTTCAGTACAAGGCGATCGACGCCGGGCGCCTGGACGCGATGCGGGGCCAGGGCGCGGATGAGTTCGGGAACCCGTGGCGGCAGCGGACGGCCGAAGGCTGGGAGCCGCTGCGCTGCTGCCTGCGCAGCGGGAATCGCGCTGATCAGCTACAGCCCGTGGCCGCTGCCCTGGGGCACGCCGTGGGCCGAGGCGGGACCCGTGTTCGTCTGCCACCGCCGGTGCGCGGGCTACCAGACCCGGAGTACCCGCCGGGCCTGGCGGACCGGCACACCCAGCTCAACCCGTTCGACCACGAGGGCAGCCGGGCCTACGAGCACATCACGTTCGTCGGCCGGCGAGGACCACGCCGCCGCGGTGCAAGGTGATGGACCACCCGGCGTGGCCTGCCTGCACGTCCGCAGCGCGACCGCGCAGTGCTTCACCTTCGAGGTCCGCCGCGCCTAGCACGCTGGGCTGGCGGTGGCGGCGATAGTCCAGGATTCTCAACTGGCGGTCAGGAAGCCGCAAGGAAACCACGTCAGAGTGGGCCTATGCAGGACGCCCCGGCGAAGAGCGAGGCCCGGCTGCTGGTCGTCGACGACGAGCCGACGATCCTGGAACTGCTGGCCGGGACGCTGCGGTTCGCCGGCTTCGACGTGCTGACCGCGGTCAGCGGCGCGGAGGCGCTGCGGGCCGCCGCCGCGGCCAGGCCGGATCTCATCCTGCTCGACGTGATGATGCCGGACTGCGACGGCTTCGACGTGGTCCGCCGGATCCGCGCGGGCGGGCCCCGGGTTCCGGTGATCTTCCTGACCGCCCGGGACAGCGTGCACGAGCGGGTCACCGGGCTCACCCTCGGCGGCGACGACTACGTCACCAAGCCGTTCAGCCTGGACGAGGTGCTGGCCCGGATCCGGGCGGTGCTGCGGCGCAGCCGGGGCGAGCCGGAGATCAGGCTCCCGGCTGGCCGTCGCCGACCTCGAACTCGACGAGGAGAGCCACCAGGTGTGGCGCGGCGGCACCGAGGTCGCCCTGTCGCCGAACGAGTTCAAGCTGCTGCGCTACCTGATGATCAACGCGGGCCGGGTACTCAGCCGGGCGCAGATCCTCGACCATGTCTGGGACTACAGCTTCGACGGTGACGGCAACATCGTCGAGTCCTACATCTGCTACCTGCGGCGCAAGCTGGACCGCGGCGAACCGCGGCTGATCCACACGATCCGCGGCATCGGCTACGTCCTGCGGGTGCCGCCCCCGTGAGAAGCCCGGCGTGAGAAGCCCGGCTGCCCGGCTGCGGGCGCTGCCGGCGCTGCTGGCGCGCGCGTCGCTGCGGGTGCGGGTGATGGCCGCGGCCGCGTTGCTGGTCGCGGTCACCTCGCTGCTGATGGGCCTGCTCGGCACGGTGCTGCTGCGCGGCTACCTGTTCGGCCGGGTGGACGCGCAACTGCGCTCGTTCTCCATGTTCGCCAGCCGGGTCGTGACGCACCCGCGGCCCGGGCCGCGCCCCCGCCGCGGCGGATCGCAACTGCCCACCGACTACCTGGTGGAAGTGGTCGGGCCCGGCCGGCAGGTGCACGTGACTCCCGGGTCGATGCACGGCATCCCCCCGCCCGCGCTGACCGCCGCGCAGCTGAACGGCCCGGCCGTCCCGTTCACCGCGGCCGCCACCGGTTCCGCGGGGCACTTGTGGCGGGTGCTGGTCCGGACGGTGCCCGGCGGGCGCCATGTCGTCGCCGCGTTCGGCCTGGACGACGTGCAGAGCACCGTCGGCCAGCTGGAGATCGCCGACACGGTGGCCGGGGTGGCGGCCATCGTGCTGCTGGCCGGCATCGGGTTCCCGCTGATCCGGGCCAGCCTGGCCCCGCTGTCGCGGATGGAGGACACCGCGTCGGCGATCGCGGCCGGCGAGCTGTCCCGGCGCATCCCCCATCCTCAGGAACGGACCGAGGTCGGCCGGCTCGCGTCCGCGCTCAACGCGATGCTGGGCCGGATCGAGGCGTCCTACCGGGCCAGGGAGGACGGCGAGGCCAAGGCTCGCGACTCCGAGGACCGGATGCGCCGGTTCGTCGCCGACGCCAGCCACGAACTGCGGACCCCGCTGACCTCGGTCAAGGGCCTCGCCGAGTTCTACCTGCAGCTGGGCGACGCCGCGGACCGCGCCGAGGTGGCCAGGCTGATGACCGGCATCCGGGCCGAGGCGGACCGGATGAGCCGCCTGGTCGAGGACCTGCTGCTGCTCGCCCAGTTCGACGAGGGCCGCCCGCTGGACCTGCACCCGGTGGACCTGTCCAGCATCGCGGTGCAGGCCGTCGCCGGCGCCCGCGCCATCCAGCCCGGCCGGCCGCTGATGGTGCTCGCGGTGGCACCGGTCATCGTCCAGGCCGACGGCGGGCGGCTCCGCCAGGTCCTCGACAACCTGATCGGCAACGCACTGCAGCACACGACCGCGGGCACGCCGGTCACCGTCACCGTGACGGCCGCCGCCGGGCACGGCCAGGCCAGCCGTCACCGACACCGGCCCCGGCCTGTCCGCCGCGCAAGCCTCGCAGGTCTTCGACCGGTTCTACCGCACCGACCGGGCGAGGAGCCGGGCCAGCGGCGGCACCGGGCTCGGGCTGTCCATCGCCGCCACCCTGGTCGCCGCGCACGGCGGCACGATCGATGTCGACACCCAGCCCGGACGCGGCGCTACCTTCACCGTCCGGCTGCCACTGGCGGCGGCTCCGGCGGATGGCGGACCGCCGGAGCCGCACGGGGACGACGCGGAACCGGCCGGAGACCTGCCCGAACCGGCCGGGCCACGAGCCGGCCCGGCGCGGCGGCTGACGCCGTCTCAAGCCAACGTTCAGCGCACCCGAAGAAAACCCGCGCCCTGGCACAAGGAAACCGGCAGGCAGCCTCAACGAGCAGGACAGCCGGGAGCGATGTGCTGGTATACGGCGGGGCTGACCGACAGAGCTATCGCATATTAAGGGGAACCCATGTTCTTCACCTACCTGCGGCGGGAGCTGCGGCGCCGATGGCGGCAGGCGACGATCATCGCGCTGGGCCTGGCCCTGGGTATCGGCTTGGTAGTCACCGTGACCGCCCTGTCCGCCGGGGTGAGCCGGGCGCAGGGCGAGGTGCTGCACTCGCTGTACGGGCAGGACACCGCGATCACGGTCACCAAGGCCCCGTCATTCGGCAGCGGCGGCCCCGGCTCGTTCCGGTTCCGCGCCGGCAGCAGCGGGTCACGGCCCGCGGCCGGGTCCAAGGTCAGCGTGGACACCCTTACCAGCACCGCGCTCGGCACCATCCCGGCCAGTGATGTGGCGTCAGTGGCCAAGCTGAACGGGGTCGCCGCGGCGGCGGGCGGGCTGACACTGAACGACACCAAGCTCACCTTCACCATCCCCAGCCAGAGTTCCGGCGGCGGGTTCGGCGGCTTCGGCGGCGGAGGTGGTGGCGTCGGCCGCGGCGGGTTCGGATCCGGGCACTTCCCCAGCCCGATCAGCGTCAACGGGGTGGAACTGTCCGGCAACGCCGCCGCGCTGGGGCCGCTGAGCACCGCCAAGCTGGTGTCCGGCCAGACCCTGGCGGCCTCCGACGCCAACTCGGACGTGGCGCTGGTGAGCTCCAGCTACGCCACCGCCAGCAAGCTCAAGGTGGGGTCCGCGGTGACGCTGGCCAAGACCAAGTTCCGGGTCGCCGGGGTGGTGTCGGAGGGGTCGGGTAACAGCACCGACGTCTACATCCCGCTGGCGCGTGCGCAAGCACTCGGCACGGCGCAGGGCAAGAGCCTGAAGGACAAGGTCAACACGATCTACGTCGCGGCGGGCAGCGCCACCAGCATCACCACCGTGTCGAAGGAGATCTCCAAGGCGCTGCCCGGTAGCACGGTGACCAACCAGAGCGATCTGGCCAAGGAGCTGACCGGGTCGGTGGCCAGCGCCTCCAGCCTGGCGTCCAGCCTGGGCCGGTGGCTGGCCATCGCGGTGCTGGTGGCGGCCTTCGCGTTGGCCAGCTTGCTGACCAGCGCGGCGGTTGCGCGCCGGGTGCGGGAGTTCGGCACGCTGAAGGCACTGGGCTGGACCAGCCGCCGCATCGTCAGGCAGGTCGTCGGCGAGTCGCTGGTGATCGGGGTGATCGGCGGCGCAGTCGGGATCGGGCTCGGGTTCGCGGGTGCCGCCCTGGTCGGGAGGTTCGCCCACACGCTGACCGCGTCGGTCCCCGCCGGGACGATCACCGGCAGTGCTACCCCGGGCGGCGCGAGGTCCTTCGGCGGCCCTCCGGGCGGCTTCGGTGGCGGGTTCGGCGGGTTCCGGCGGCTGGCCTCAGCAGCCACACCCACGGTGCACGTGCCGCTGACCGCGACGGTCACCATCGGCGCGGTCGTCGCGGCAGTGGCCCTGGCGATCGCCGGCGGCCTGATCGCGGGCGCGTTCGGCGGCTGGCGGGCAGGCCGGCTGCGGCCGGCGGCGGCACTGGCGAGGGTCGAATGAACCGGCGGGCAACGGCCACGGCACGGCGCGGCGACGGGCATGAGGGAAGAGGCGTGATGTACAAGCTGACGGGCGTGACCAAGGACTACACCAAGGGCCGCGAGGTCGTCCACGCGCTGCGGGGCGTCGACGTGGAGATCTCCGACGGCGAGTGGCTGGCCATCCAGGGCCCTACCGGGCACGGGAAGACCACCCTGCTGCAGATGCTCGGCGGCCTCGACCGGCCGACCTCCGGCAGCGTCATGCTGGGCGGCGACGACCTGGCCGGGCTCCGGGAGTCCGCGGTCACCAGGGTCCGGGCCGCCTCCATCGGTTTCGTCTTCCAGACCTTCAACCTGGTGCCCACGCTCAGCGCGCAGGAGAACGTCGAGACCGCACTCGTTCCGCTGCGGATCAAGCCGGCCGAGCGCCGTGCCAGGGCCGCCCGGGCGCTCGCCGATCTCGGCCTCGCGGACCGGGCCGACCATCTGCCGTCGGAACTGTCCGGCGGGCAGCAGCAGCGGGTTGCGATCGCCCGGGCGCTCGTCAAAGAGCCCAAGGTACTGCTGGCCGACGAGCCGACCGGCAACCTCGACGAGGACACCCGGGACGACATCATCTCCCTGCTGGAAGGACTCTGGCGCGACAAGCACCTGACCATGGTGCTGGTCACCCATGACAGCGCCATCGCCCGCCGCGCCGAGCGGCGCGGCGTCATGAAATACGGCAAGCTCACCACCAGCAACGACACCGAGCAGGTACCAGCCGGCCCGCAGTAGCGCGGCGCTGGTGCCCTCTCTGGGGGTCCTTCTCGGGCTGCAGGGCGAAGTGAGCTTCGTCGGGTAGACATGGCTGCATGGCCAGTGAGGTCGCGCGGTACTGGCGGCACGCCGGTGTGCCCGGGGTGGACCTGCTGCGCGCCAGGTACGTGACGCACCGGTACACCAGGCACGCCCACGAGACCTTCACCTTCGCCCTGATCGAGGCGGGGATCGAGGAGTTCAGCTACGGCGGCACCCTGCTGCGCGCCGGGCCGGGCGGGGTCGCGCTGCTGAACCCCGACATGGTGCACACCGGCCAGGCCGGGACGCCGGCCGGCTGGGCCTACCGGGTGCTCTACCCGGATCCCGGCCTGGTCGGCGGGGTCGCCGCCGACCTGGGCTGGCAGCGGGGCACCCCGTCCTTCCCGGAGACGGTGGTCTACGACGCCGGCAGCGCCCGGCTGCTCCGCGCGGCGCACATCGCCGCCGAGCACGGCGACGCGCTCGCGTCCTCCAGCCTGCTGCGCGCCGCGCTGGCCGGGCTGCTGCGGGCCCACGCCCGGCCCGGCTGCCCGGGCCAGGGCCGAACGCGGCCCGTACCGGTCCCCCGCCGCCGTCCGCACCGTCCGTGACCTGCTGGCCGGCCGGCTGGCCGACCCGCCGAGCCTGGATGACCTGGCCCGCGAATCCGGGATGAGCCCGTTCGCGCTGGTGCGGGCGTTCCGCGCGGAGACCGGGCTGCCGCCGCACGCCTACGTCAACCACCTGCGGGTGCGGCTGGCCCGGCGGCTGCTCGACGGCGGCGTGGCCCCGGCGGACGTCGCGGCCGCGGCGGGCTTCGCCGACCAGGCCCACCTGACCAGGCACTTCAAGCGGGTGGTGGGCGTGCCGCCGCGCGCCTACCAGCGGGACCGCGATGGCGGCAAGAACGTTCAAGACCGCGCGGGGCTGGCCATCTAGCCTCGCAACCGTGACTGATACCGATGACCGGGCCGCGGATCGGGTGCGGGCCCGCCCGGTGCGCGATGGCATCGGGCTTGGGCTCGCGGTCGGCGTCTCCGGGGTTGCCTTCGGCGCGGCCGCCGTGGGCTCGGGGATGAACATCGCGCAGGCCTGCGTATTGAGCCTTCTTGCCTTTACCGGAGCGTCGCAGTTCGCGCTCGCCGGAGTGGTCGCGGTCGGCGGCGGCCTGGCCGGCGGCGTCGCCGGCGCGATCCTGCTCGGCAGCAGGAACGCGCTGTACGGGCTGCGCCTGGCGGACGTGCTGCCACAGCGGGGCGCCCGCAGGCTGATCGCCGCCCTCGGCGTCATCGACGAGACCACGGCCGTCTCGCTGGCGCAGCCCGATGCCGCGGCGGCCCGGCTCGGCTTCTGGGCCACGTTCGCCACCATCTACGTGACCTGGAATCTGACCACGCTGATCGGCGCGTTCGGCGCGGGCAGGCTCGGCTCGCCGCAGTCGCTCGGCATCGACGTGGTCGGGCCGGCCGCGTTCCTCGCGCTGATCTGGCCGCGGCTGCGGGCAGGCCGGACCGAGCGGGCCGTCGGGCTGGCCGGCGCGGCGATCGCCCTGGCCGCGACGGCGTTCCTGCCGCCCGGCGTGCCGGTGATCCTGGCCGCCACGGCGGCGCTGGCCGGTGCGCTGATCTCGCCCCGGCCGGGTGCGCCGCGGCCGGGTGCGCCACAGCCGGAGGTGCCGTGACCGGGATCTGGGTGGCGGTGCTGGTGACGGCCGCCGGATGCTACGCGCTCAAGCTGACCGGCCTGGTCGTGCCGCGCAGCGTGCTCGGCAGCCCCCGGGTCCGCCGGTTCGCCGAGCTTGTCCCGGTCTCGCTGCTGGCCGCGCTGGTCGCGGTGCAGACGTTCGCCACCGGCCAGTCGCTGGCCGTGGACCCGGCCCGGCTGGCCGGGCTCGGCGCGGCGGTGGCCGCGCTGCTGCTGCGCGCCCCGTTTCTCGTGGTGATCATCGTGGCGGCAGGTACCGCCGCGGTGCTGCGCGCGCTGGGCGTCGCCTGACCGGCCAGCGCGCGCAGCGTGCCAGGTTACGGCACGGGCCGCAGGCCGGCCGCGGTGAGCAGGTAGGCCTCCGGGCCCTCGCCGGGCACGGGCGCCTCGATCAGGCCGGTGATCGCCTTGCCCACGTGCTCGGGGGTGAGCGCCGGGCCGAGGGCTTCGGTGTAGCTGGCCAGGTCCGTGCCCTGCCGCCGCGCGTAAGCGGCCACGGCCGCCGCGCCCAGGTCGGTGGCCGGGGTGAGCTGCGGGAGCACCGAGACGAACCGGATGCCGAGCCCGGCCCGCTGCGACTCGTCGGCGGCGTAGGCGGCGATGAACCTGATGGTCGCCTTGGCCCCGGCGTAACCGCCGGACAGCGGCGAGCCGCGCAGCGCGGCGCCGCTGGAGAACGCGATGACCACGCTGCCCTCCGCCAGTGGCTGCAGCAGCGCCTCACGGGACCAGTGGAACACCTGCCGCACGTCGGTGTCCCAGTTGCTGCTGAACGTCTCCCAGGTCTGCCGGTGCAGCGGCCGGGACAGCGGGGCCGCCCCGGCGGCGAGCACCAGCACCCGCGGCGGGTAGGCGTCGATGAGCCAGGCCACCACGGGGTCGGCCGCGTCGGCGGCGACCGGGGTGAAGCGGTCGCCGAGTTGCGCGTGCAACTCCGCCAGCCTGGCCCGGTCGCGGGCGACGCCGACGACGTTCGCGCCGGCCCCGGCAAGCGCGATGGCGATGCCGCGGCCGAAACCACGGCTGGCGCCCGTGACGAGCGCCGTCGCTCCTGACAGTTCTTGCGCTGGCATCCGGAACTCCTTGATCCTTAGGTCGGAGCGGGTTTCCCCGCCGTTACCGGTACTGATCCGGGCGGCGGCCGGAACTCACCGCCGTCCGGGGCGATTAATTCCGGCGAGCCCGCGGATCTGTACCGGTGCAGGCCGCGGCCACCGGCGCGCGGGGAAGGCAGGGGTGATGCTGGGCAGCGACGAGTTCGCGCGGCTTACCGAGCCGTTCCGGCCCGAACTGCTGGCGCACTGCTACCGGATGCTCGGCTCGGTCTACGACGCCGAGGACCAGGTGCAGGAGACCCTGGTGCGGGCCTGGCGGTCCTACAGCGACTTCCAGGGCAGGTCGTCGCTGCGGACCTGGCTGTACCGGATCGCCACGAACGCCTGCCTGCGGGCGATCGAGAACCGCGCCCGCCGGCCGCTGCCCTCGGGCCTGGGCGCACCGGGCGACGACCCGGACGGCCCGCTGGCCCCGGTGCTGCCGGAGATCCGGTGGCTGCAGCCGATCCCGGACGCGCTGGTGCGCCCCGGGCCTGCCGACCCGGCGGCGGTCGCGGTGTCCCGGGAGAGCGTCCGGCTGGCGCTGGTCGCCGCGCTGCAGTACCTGCCCGGGCGGCAGCGGGCCGTGCTGATCCTGCGGGACGTGCTCGGCTGGCACGCGGCCGAGGTCGCCGACCTGCTCGGCATCACCCCGGCCGCCGCGAACAGCCTGCTGCAGCGGGCCAGGGAGCGGCTCCGGCAGGTGGCCCCGGGCACTGGACGAGGTCCGCGAGCCCGCCGAAGCCGGCCAGCGGGCGCTGCTCGACGCCTACGCCGAGGCGTTCGCCAGCGCCGACGTCGGCGCCCTCACCAAGCTGCTGCGCGAGGACGCCGTGCTGGAGATGCCGCCGCAGCTGAGCTGGTTCGCGGGCCGGGACCAGGTCGGGCGGTTCCTCGCCTCCCGGGTGCTGACCGAGCCCGGCCGGTTCGCGATGCTCGGCACCGCCGCCAACGGCCAGCCGGCGCTCGCCGCTTACCTGCGCGGGGACGACGGCGTGCACCGCGCGCACGCGATCCAGGTGCTGACGTTCCGCGGCACGGGCATCGGCAGGATCGTCTCGTTCAACGACGCCGGGCTGTTCCCCATGTTCGGCCTCCAGGGACACCTCAGCCCGGACGGCCGTGGCGCTGCTGGGCCAGCAGCGTGACCAGCCGTTCGATGAGGCCGTCGGGGATGGGCTCATGCAGCGGGAACCGGAGCGTGCCCTTGCCCGCCAGGTAGGGGGCGAGTTCCCCGGCGAAGGCGGGGTCCGCGTCGGGCACCGGGTACAGGGAGATGTGGTGCTTCCAGCCCGCGAACTGCACCAGGGTCCTGCCGTTGAGCGTGATGGCCGGGATCTGGTAGCTGATCGTCTCGCCGGCCTCCGGCACGGCGCTCAGAATCCTGCGCCGCACCTCACCCAGCTCGGCCTGGACATCGTCCGGAAATGAACCGATGTACTCCGCGACCGTCCGCCACTGCCCAGCCATGAGACAACCCCCAGATCCTCGCCGCCGGGGCCGGACCACCCGGCAGACGACAACGCCACCTGACACACGTCCCCCACACCCACCCGCTTCACAATACCTGCTCACGCCTGCTGCTCCCTGCCCAGTCCTCACCCCCTTTTCATGTTCCCTATCATTCACAAGAATCCCGGCCACTGCTCAGCCGACATTACTCAAGTAGCTCGATGACCCAGTTTTGTATCTACCGGAGGGTCAGGAACGGCCTTCCGGCTGCCCGGTCGCTCCCACGGCCGGGCCTTCCTTGGAATCATAAAGCAGTTCGGCGCCCAATACCCCGGGCGCAATACCATATCGTGTCCTGAAAAGAGAACGAGTTCCCTCGGCTCACCGTCCCGCTCGCGGTAACGAGCCTCGGGGCCGTCGCACGCATCGACCGGCACGGCCGCTGCCATCAAGCAAACGGAACTGACCCATGCTCCCCCCTCGCGGTAACGCCGTTGCCACGCGATGTAAGCCAGCGCTTCGAGCACCACGCGGCATCCCATCGAGTGGCCGACAAGGACAATTTCCTGTCCGGGGGAAAGCTGCATGATCAGTTCCCCCAAGGATCGCCCACTGTTATCCGCATTTCCTTTTCGCTCGTTGTAGAGCCCTACTACCTGGAGATGCCGACCAGGCGTGACGAATGATCGCCGGGCCAGTAGAAGAACCAGAAGGCACCCGGGATCCCACCGTAGGCCCTCCGCAGCATGACCGGCGGAGCGGACAGCCAGCTTCTCAAGGAAATCCTTATAGGAGTCCCTGGCCTTTTTCTCGACGTATTGAATCCGTGGACCAGTATGACCAGGCGAGGCGAGGTGTGCCTGCCGGCTCCCTCGCCACCTTACGAACCTCAGCGCCTCACTGCCACGCTCCGGCGCACGCTCAGCTCGTTCAGTAGGGCCACGTGACGCTAACTCCTGAGCCGCTCTACAATGGCGACCAGGTCACGCAGGAACCACGAAATGAAGCCCCCCGATCAGAGCCGACAGGATGTAAGCTATGACGAGGTTCGGCTGGATATCAAGAAATTCAAGCCAGATCACGCCGAGCAGGCCGCTGATCAATACGGCGGCAAGGCGAACTGTACGCCGCCATCCTTGGCCGACATACAGTTGCAGTGCGTCCACGCCACTGCGCACTTGATAACTCCGGCGGATATCCTGTTCGCTAACCTCACTAACGGCCGCGTCATCGAGATTGACGATAGGGATCGATTCACCGCTGGGATCAGTAATTACGATGGGAGGATCTGTTCGATCCCCCGGTCCGGCGCTCGGCCCGGCGCTCAGCCCGGCGCTCGGCCACGCTCAGCGCCGTCACGCTGCCCGGTCAGCGCCTCCAGCAGGCGCGATATTCCCCGGGATAGCTGAGCGCCAAGTCGGCAGCGAGGCTGACCTGCGCCGCGAGTTGTTCTATGGGCAGGTTGAACAAAGCACGTGTTTCAGACCTGCCCATGCGGCTTCCTCGCCCTTGCCATAGCCAAGGCCCCGAATCAAATCCCGGTAGGCAGCAGCGCCCCCCATGTTTATCCCGCGACCCGCTAGCCATCGCCTGACCTTGTACACCTGATAGAGGCCCGCACGCCGAGATCTGTTTGGCAAGCTGGATGATCGCCATGCTTCCGGCCCCTGCGGCCAATGAGACAGCAGAACACTGCCAAGAGCGCCGTCGCAGTGGCGCAGGAGTGGGTCTCTCGCCGTGTGCGCAGGTGAACACTTGAACCCTGCTAGGACCAGATTATCACCAGTGCATAGGCGGCGGCCATCCAGCCAGCGAGCCGCAATTGCCGATCCCGAGACGATTGGACATCTGCCGAGGCCTTCATTTCCACGTCTTAACTGGCAGCTAACCTAGCACACCGGCACCATGTTTGGAGCCGTTACCACTGTCGCTGACGCCGTGGCGGTGCTACAGTCGGCCTTGCGTGGCCACCGTCGAGTGCGTCAGGCCCGGCCGGGCCACGTCGGCGCCACCAGCCGCGGCACCCTTCGATCGGCCCGCCCGCTGCTCCATACCGGGCCGGCGACCTTGGGCCAGCCTCGGCCACTGCGGCCCAGCCTATCTGTAGGTCAACGTGCCCGGCGACCGAACACGTGAGTGGAGGCAGCATTGACCGCCACGCCTGGCACCGTTGGCCTCAACGATGTGGATAACCTTATTGCGCCAGGTCAAATCCAGCGCGCTGGCAACTGCTGTCGATGACCTTCTATGTAATGTCAACGGTGCACGCTGCTGTGCACGTCCGTGCTGCGTGCTCCGCCCTGCATCACACCACCGCCGCCATCCTGCTGCCCGCCACAGTCTCTCCACCAAACCTGCTCCAAACCACCTCCACACAGTACCCACCATCACCCACCTCCCCCCCCCACACAACAACCACCCACTCCCCTCACCCGCGGCAACTGCCCGCCGGGCTCCTCCTACCGGTCCGGGATCCGCACACCGGCCCGGGCGCATTCGTCGCGCAGCAGGCTGAGGGCGATCGGTGCGATGCCCGTGTGATCTATGTCCCTGACGGCGGTCCGGGCGTCTGCCGCCATCCGGGGGGCGGTGACGTGGTCGGCGATACGCCGCAGCGTCGGAATGTCCGGGACGCCCCGGTTGCGGCTGAGATCGCCGAGCAGCTGGCGGCAGGCCTGGACCGCGGAGAGCTGGACAGGCGCCGGCGCGGTGACATCCGGGCGGGCCGCCGGCGCTGGAGCGCCGCCGCAGCCCGCAGCCAGCGCCATGGCCGCGCCGGCCAGCAGTACCTTCACGTATCCGTCCCCATCGCGCCAACATAGTAGCCAGGGCTCCGCCGGCCGGTGGGCGGCTTACGCTGGCGGGAAGCAGGCGAGCCAACGGGCAGGCGCGGCGATGGCGCTCACGAGGGCGTCCCTACGAGAAGAGCAACCATGAACGACACTGGCATCACCCGTGTCGCCGTCTACATCGATTTCGACAACATCGTGATCTCGCGTTACGACCAGGTTCATGGCCGGGGCCAGTTCCAGCGGGACAAGGCGCGTGGGTTCGACCGGCCGGACAAATCGCCTGATCCCGACATCGCGGAGAAGCTCCGGCGGCCACGGTGGATGTCGGCGCGGTGATCGACTTCGCCTCCTCGTTCGGCACGCTGGTGCTGACCCGCGCGTACGCGGACTGGTCGGTGCCGGTGAACGCCGGCTACCGCGGGCAGCTGGTCAGCCGTGCGGTGGATCTGGTGCAGTTGTTTCCCGCCTCCGGCTATGCCAAGAACGGCGCCGACATCCGGCTGGCGGTGGATGCGGTGGAGGACATGTTCCGCCTGCCCGACCTGACCCATGTGGTGATCGTGGCCGGGGACTCCGATTACATCGCCGTCGCCCAGCGGTGCCGGCGCCTGGGCCGGTACGTCGTGGGCATCGGCGTCGCGGGATCGACCAGCAGATCACTCGCCGCGGCGTGCGACGAGCTGGTGACCTACGACGCGCTGCCAGGCATCACCCCCGCTGACGCCGCCGAGCCGCCAGCGGCAGGGACGGGCGGCGCACCGGCGGAACAGCCAGAGCCCGATGCGCCGCCCGCGCGGACCTCGCGGCGGGGCCGCCGAACGGTAGCCGCCGCGGCCAGCGAGGCCGACCCGGAGCCCGAAGACCCACAAGAACTGGCGACCAGGCTGCTGGAGCGGGCGCTACGGCTCGGCCAGGAAAAGGAGGACGCCGACTGGCTGCACAGCTCCGCGGTGAAGAGCCAGATGAGGCGCATGGACCCGTCGTTCAGCGAGAGGGCACTCGGCTATCGCTCGTTCTCGGATTTCGTGAAGTCACGGGAATCCGTCGCTGAACTCGACGAGACAAGCACCGCGCGGCTCGTCCGGCTCAACCCGGCCATGACCGCGCAATAGGGCTGAGCCCTGCACCGGGCACAGGCCCGCGGCCGACAGTAGCGTTGCCGGCGTGTGCACCGCTACGCGCGCCTGCTGGCCGATGCCATGGATCTGGACCGGGTGCCCCGGCCACTGGACGGCGTTCTCGGCCACGTCTGATCCAGGCGCGCCAGCGCGGCCCCTGGTCAGAACGCTATGAACGGCAGGCGCACACCGGCCGGCTCGGCGCGGACCTGGGCCTCCGGCGGTGCCACCTGCCTGATGTGATCCGCGAGAACCTGGGCGTCATCCTCGTTGTTGGCGCCCACGATGAGGAACCTCCAGCGCCGCACCACGGGAAAGCCCTCGCCCTGCAGCGCGGTGGCCAGCGTGACCGCGTCCCGATGAGAGCCCAGCTCCACCCTGGCCTGCCACTGGGCGGTCCCGGCGGCCAGCGACTCCGCGGTTTCGGCGTCCTCCAGCCGCTGGTGCTCGGCCTGGCGCTCGGCCTCGGTCCGCGGCATCGCGACATCCGGGCTGCGCCACTCCTCCTCGATCGGGTGCCAGCGGTCGATCGCGAACTCCGCCTCGATGCCTAGCTGGCCCAGCACTTCGCGAGCGGTCCGCTCGGCTTCACCGGCGGCCAGTTCGGTACCCGCGTACAGGAAGATCTGCGAGTCACCGGAGCCGATGACGATGTTGTGCCCGAGGCGGTGGCGGACGTCTTGTTCCACCTCCTTCACGGAGAAGGATTGCCGCGCCTGCTCAACGTGATCCTGGCTGTTCAGCGAGATCGTCACGCGCCAGTCGGTGCTGTCAGTCACGGCGTGACTCTAGCGCACACGCGCCGCAACCCCGATCGAGCCGGGTCACCGGCGGCGGGCCGGCCGGGAACTGCCGCGGTCAGATGGCCCCGAGGGCATGTTCCCCGTCCGCCTGCCCAGGATCCGCCACCAGGATGTCGTGGCGGGCCTCGGGCTCTCCCACGCTGGTGGCGGTGGTGCCGCGGCGGACGAACTCACGCGGGGGCGGCCACAGGGCGACGTACTGGTCGCCGGTCGCGTCGTCGTACCGGATGAACGTCACCTGGCTGATCATCACGGCGAAGAGGTGGAACCGGCCGGGCTCGGGGGTCCAGCCCAGGCTGGCACCGACCGCGGCCGCGTAGCGGGCCTGAACATCCGGGCTGCCCTCGGCGCGGGCGGTGCCGCGGATCTTGAACTCTCCTTCGCCGCCGTCACGGCTGGTGATGACGCTGTGCACCAGGATCCGCGGATCGCGCAGCAGGTCGGCGGCCTTCCGCGAGCGCCACAGCATCGACAGCCACAGGCCGCCGTCGAGCAGGAACGGCTCCACCGGACTGACCCGCGGCGTCCCGTCGGCGCGGATCGTGGCCACCAGGACCACGCCGGGGTCCAGCAGCCGCTTTCGGCCAAGCCCGGCCAGCGCCGGCTGGCGGTGCTCCAGCTCCGACCACTCCATGATCCACACCTCGTCCGTCGCTCCCCGGGGCTACCCCCACGCGCGGACCCGGTGCGGCCGCAGCGTCACGACCACGCGCGACTCACCCGGCTTGTCCATGTCCCGCAGGTCCGACTGGTACTTGGCGCCGATCTTGCCGGCGAATGCGTAGTCCGGGTCGGGCTCGATCTCGGCGTCACCGCGGATCTCCAGGTAGCGGTACGGGTTCGCCAGGTCCAGGATGAGCAGGCTGCAGGCGGGCCGGCGCTGCAGGTTCTTGACCTTCTGCCGGGCGGTGTTGAGCGAGATGCGCACGGTGCCGTCCTCGGCGATGAACCACACCTCCGACAGCTGCGGCCCGCCGTCACCCCCGAGCGTGGCGAGCGTGGCAACCTGCGCGCCGAGCAGATCCTGGTGCGAGGCGGGAATCGTGGTCATCGTGCCTCCTGTCCGGCCCTGCGGTAACCGGCCGTGCGGTCCTTCCTGCGGTCAAGCTAGCACCGGGGGGTGTGGCAGGGGATCGGGCCTGTCGCGGCCCGCGGCATTATCCCCACTGGCCGGGCTGGTAGTCACCGGCGGGCTGGCGGGTGATGACGTTCACCCGGTTGTAGGTATTGATCAGGGCGATGAGGCAGACCAGCGCGACGAGCTGGTCTTCGTCGTAGTGCTTGGCCGCTGCCGCCCAGGCCTCGTCGGTGACCCCGCCGGCCGCATCGGCGATACGGGTGCCCTGCTCGGTGAGTTCCAGCGCGGCCCGCTCGGCCTCGGTGAAGACCGTGGCCTCGCGCCACACGGCGACCAGGTTGAGCCGCACCGAGGTTTCCCCGGCGTGCTCGGCATCCTTGGTGTGCATGTCGGTGCAGGCGGCGCAGCCGTTGATCTGGCTGGCCCGTATCTTCACCAGCTCCTGCGTGGCGGCCGGCAGGGGCGAGCCGGTCACGACCGCGCCCGCCGAGTTGATGTGCTTGGCGAACTTCGCCGCGATCGTGTTGCCGTAGGGGTTGAGCCTGGCGTCCATGGCGATCTCCTTGCCGTTGTGGGTTCCACCCCACTGACACAGGAGCCGCGCGCCATGTGACAGGTGGCCGGATGTGATGCGCGTCACCGGGCCGGGTCGGCTGGGTACCCGGGCGTGACCGGCTCCGTTGCGGCGTCCTGCCGGGTGCCGCGGCCGAGGGCGTAGAAGACGACGCCGATCACGACGATCACGGCCAGCGGGACGAGCTGGCTCAGCTCGTAGGCCTGCCGCTGGTGGGAGAAGCTGAGCGCGGCGAGGTCGTCGTTGGGGCTGCCGCCGGTGCCGAACCAGCCGACGCCGAAGCCCGGCCAGATCAGGGCGACGGTCGCCAGCAGTGCCCAGAACGTGGGCACCACCGAGCACAGCCACGCGCCCGCGGTTCCCCAGGGCACCCGGTAGGGGCGCTCGACGTCGGGGTGCGAGCGCCGGAGCTTGATCAGCGCCGGGAAGATGAACAGGTACGAGATCGTGGTGGTGGAGATCGTCAGGCCGAGGACCGCCGAGAAGTACCTGCTCGCGTTGCCGCCGGTGATCTTGAACGCGGCCACCATGAGCACCGTCGCCACCAGCCCCGACAGCAGGTTCATCCCGACCGGAGTGCCGAACCGGGCGGAGAACCTGCCGAGGACCCGCGGGCCGCCGCCGTCGAAGGCCGCGACCGCCTCGTTCCGGTCGGCTCCCATGATCCACGTCGCCCCCGCGCTGGCCAGCGCGAAAACGAACACCACGGCGGTGATCCGGCCCAGCAGCAGCCCGGTGCCGGTGAGCGTGGCGGTGCCGCTGGCGGTGACGTGGCCGCCGTAGACCGTGAAGACCGCCTTGGCCGCATCCAGGAACCCGGTCAGGCCGGTCACCTGGCTGGCGGGGAGCACGAGCACGATGGACAGGATGGGCAGCCCGTAGGCGAGCACGGTGGCCAGGCCCGACCAGGCGATGGAGAACGGCACGTCGCGCCGTGGGTTGACCATCTCCTCGCCCGCGGCCGACGGCACCTCCATGCCGGCGAAGTTGAAGAACAGCACCGGCACCACGGCGATGAACACCACGTAGCTCGGCAGGAACGCGTGGCCGCCGAGGCCGTGCAGGCCGTGCCTGCCCGCGTACAGGATGACCGAGATCTCAAAGAACGCGAGCACCGCCCCGCGCGCCCAGGCGCCGAGGGTGGGCACCCACTTGCCGTACTGCAGCGACACGATCGCGGTGCCGATCGTGAACCAGATGAAGGCCAGCGCATAGACGTACTGCCAGGCGCCGGTGATCGGGGCGAAGAACTCGCCGAGCGCGGCCAGCGACACGATCGTCAGCGACCCGCCGACCCAGATGGGATTGGACACCCAGTAGATGACGGCGTTGACGGCGGCCAGCGGGCGCCCGAACGCCAGCCGGGTCCACACGTACGGCCCGCCTTCCTGCGGGAACGCCGAGCCAAGTTCGGCGATGGACAGCGAGTACGGCAGGAAGAAGAAGACCGCGAGGAACAGCAGCCAGGTGAATCCCTGCGGCGCCGCTGCTCGCCACCGCGCCGATGGTGTCCAGCGTCACCACCGTGCAGATCAGGTAGAACAGCATGTCGAAACGGCGGAAATGCCTGCGGAGCTTGCTCTTCTCGCGCAGCGCCGTCGTGGTTGTCTGCATGACCAGCTGAGCTGGCAGGGCCTCGGCCACGGGTGCCACCCCCTTGTCCGCTCGCATCCAACCAAGGCCGGGCATCACACGCAAACACGCAGCCAAGCGCGTCAGCCGGCGGGCGGTGCCTGCATGGTGAGGACCGTCCAGGCGCCGACGCAGATGCGGTCGCCGTCGTGCAGGGGCACCCGGACGCCGGCGACGATCTCGCCGCCGTTGAGGGTCGTGCCGTTCGCGGACCCCGGGTCGAGGACACTCCAGGTCCCGTCCGGCTCGGCGATCAGCACGGCGTGCAGGTGGGACACCCCGGGGTCGGCGGGCGGCCCGGTCAGGTCGATCTCCGGGTCCAGGCCACGGGACACGCTGCGCCGGCCGATGCGCATCTCCCGGCTGATGAGCCGGAAGCGCCGCTCCGGGCAGTACCCGGGGAACTCGATCGACGAGGCGTCCGGGCCTGCCTCGGCGATCACGCTGTCGTAGTAGGCACGGTCGGCGGTCACCACGGCCGTCCACCCGGCCGCGGCACCGGGTGCGGGCACGGCATCCGGCACCGGCTCCGGCGCCTGGCACGGCGGCAGCGGCCGGTACGGCTCCGGCGCCCACATCGCCTGCCGAGCCCGCTACGACGGCCGGGCCCGGCGTGGCATCCCCGGCGGACGCTGAGCCGGGGCCGCCCGGCCCGGCCGCGCCGTCACCGGAACCTGCGCCGGAACCCGGGGCAGCCTGGCCGTCCCCCGCCGCGGCGGGCGGGCCCGCGAAGTTGAACCCGCACACCTCGCAGAACTGCCCGGCCCGGGCCGTGCCGCACTGCGGGCAGGGCTCGCCGGGGACCGCGGCCCCGGCCGGGACGGGGGCCGCCGCCGCGGGCGAGGGCACGGGCGCGGGCGGCGCGGGACCGTCCATCCGGATCCCGCACACGTCGCAGAAATCGGTGCTGCCAGAGTCGTGGCCGCTGGGGCAGGTCGGCATGCCGCCTCACTTACTTCTTCGTCCGGACCGTCTTGGTGGACCTGGTATCCAGCGCCATCTCGTCGGCGTCGTCGACCCTCTTCTTCAGCTGCACCGTGCCCGACGCGGCATCGACCACGTCGACCACCTTGGCGAGCAGCTTGGCCGTGCCCTCGTTGCCGGACTGCTCGGCCAGCGCCACCGCCCGGCCGAGCTTGGCGGTGGCCGTGTCCTCGTCGCCCCGCTTGCGCGCCTCCAGGCCCTCCTGGATCACCTGGGCCAGCTCGGCCTGGCCGGTGTAGTGCGCGACGCTGCCGTTGATCCGGGTGGACAGCGCCTCGTCGTCGGTCCAGATGGCCCGCACCAGGCCCTGGCCGAGCACCTCGGGGCCGGACGGCGTGGCGGCGACCAGGCTCACCCGGGCGGCCAGCATCTCCTGGCCGACCCCGGCCGGAGTGACCCGCACGCACACGTGGTAGTCGCGGCTCTCGCTCGCCGCCCAGGCGCCGGTCGGGTAGTCGCCCGCCTGGGGGCCGGACTGGACGCGCCTGCCGGTCAGGTCCGCCACCGCCGGCGCGACCTGCTTGACGAACCGGAGCGTCGCGTGCTGGGGCGTCCAGACCCGCAGTGACACGTCGGCGACCTGCTTGCCCATCGCCGTCTCCATCATTGCCGCGAAGTCGGCGGCCAGCCCCGCGGGGTCCGGCACGATGTCCACGGTGCCCAGCAGGGCGGCGGAGATCCGGCGCAGTTCGCCGACCTCCCAGTCGGTGCCGACGCCGCGGCAGTCACAGCTGAACACGCCCTCGCACAGGCTGATCGCCTCACCAAGCTGCTGCGGGGTCTCGTGCTGGTTCTGGCCGTCGGTCAGCAGGATCGCGTGCCGCAGCGCGGCCGGATGGGACAGGAACATGGAGTGGGCCAGCCGCAGCCACTGGCCGATCGCGGTGCCGCCGCGGGGGAGCGCGCCGGCCACGGCCTGCTTGGCGCCGAACCTGGTCTGGTCGTCGGCGACGGCCAGGCCGTAGTCAAGCGGGAAGATCGGCTGCGCCTTGTTGGTGCCCGCGATCACGGCGAACGCCACGCCGTCGCGTATCACGTCCACGGCGGCCGCGGTGGCCGCGCGGGCCTGCTCGATCTTGGTCCGTGGCGACCGCATCGACCCGGAGCAGTCGATGATGATGATCTCCGCGCTGCCCTGGTTGTCCACGGGAGCGGCCGCGAGCCCGGTGTCCGGGGACGTCACCGTGACGATGGCGTTGACGTCCCCGGCACCTTCGGCGAGGTACTCGTTCTGCGAGATTTCCACGGTGAAATCACTGCTCATCAGGGGGTTTCTCCTCGGATACAGGTGCCGCGGGCGGGTAGGGGGCCAGGACCACGGTGATGTTGTCCATGCCGCCGGCCTCCAGCGCGAAGCTGACCAGCGCCACGGCCGCGCCAAGCGGGTCGGTCAGGGCCCGGGGCAGGGCGAGTTCGGCCAGGTCCGCGGCCCCGGGCCGGTAGTTCCACAGGCCGTCGGAGCACAGCAGCACGACGCCGGGGCCCGGCGGCGCGAACGTGGCCACGTGCGGCTCGGTGCCGGCCGCGTCGGCCCCGACCCAGCCGGTCACCACGTGGGCCCCCGGCAGCGACATCGCGTCGTCCTCGGACACCAGCCCGGCCGCGACCATCTCCCCGGCCAGCGAGTCGTCGGTGGTCAGCCGCTTGGCCTCGGCACCAGGCCCGGCGCCCAGCCAGTAGGCGCGGCTGTCCCCCAGCCAGCACAGCGTCACGGCGCGGGCGGTCAGCACCGCGGAGACGAACGTGGCCGACGGCGCGTCCCCCGGCCCGGGCTCGTCCAGGCGGGCCAGCGCCTGCTGTGCCGCGGCGACCGCGCCCCGGGAGGCCTCGGCCAGGTCCGCGTTCTCGCGCACGCCGGCCAGCAGCACCCGCACCGCCGACCTTGACGGCGGCCAGCGATGCCTCGTCCGGGCGGCGCGAGCTGGACACCCCGTCGCAGACCACCGCCAGCGCGACCGGGTGGCCGCCGGCCTCCGCGGTCCCGAGCCCCATGGCGTCCTCGTTCCGCGGGTGCCGCAGGCCCTTGTCGGTCACCCCGGCCAGCAGCCCGAGGTTCAGCTCGATGTGATCACGGCCGGACGGCTGCTTCCGCCCGCAGGACTCGCAGTACCCGTCCGCGGTGATCTGCGCCGCGTGGCAGGACACGCACTCACTGGCCGCGGCCGGCGCGGCGTCGCTGACCACGGCCGGGGCAAGCTCGGAGCGGCAGGCCTCGCAGAAGTTGTCCGCCGCGGCGACCGCCCGGCCGCAGTCCGGGCACACCGGGCCGCCCTGGCCGGCGGTCATACCCAGGTCCTCGGGCGGACGCTGTTGGCCGCGTCGACCAGCTCGATCCGGCGGTGCCGGTCCGCTGCCAGCCGGGCCTGGGCCCGGTAGCTGCGTTCCAGGCCGAACCGCAGCCCGCGCTCGGTGAACTCGCAGCCGAGCAGCCGCCCGCCGGGTGGCGCCCCGCCGGCTTCGGTGCAGGCCAGTGCGGCCCGCAGCACCTCGGCGGTGAGGTACTCCAGGCCGATCGCGTCGAGCTTGAGCCGGTCCACCCGGGCGCCGGCCTCGCCCAGGTCACCCGGTGACACCTGGGCCTGACCGGGGCGCGGCGACACCTGGATGCGCACCGCGGTCACCTGCGCCGCCAGGTGGTGGCTGGAGGTGTCCGGCACGGTGGCCAGCGCGGCGATCGCGCCCGCCGGATCCCCGGCGGCAACCCGGGTCCTGGCCAACCCGAACACCGCGCCGATGTAGGAGCGGTCCACGGTCCAGACGAGCCGGAAGTAACGGTCGGCAGCCGCCTGGTCACCCGCCGCCTCGGCGGCGAACCCGAGCGCGAGCTTGGCCGCCAGCTCGCCGGGCAGCGCATCGGCGACCGCGCCGAACGCAGCCAGCGCGCCTGCCGGGTTGCCGCCCGCCAGTTCCCGCAGCCCGTGGTACCAGGCGATGCGCCAGTCGGCCGGGTCCTCGGCAGCCAGGTCCGCCAGCACCGGGCCCGCGCCGGCCAGGTCACCGGTGACGATGCGGGACCGGGCCAGCGCCAGGCGGGTCTCCGCGGACTGCGCCACCGCCGGCGGCGTGCCCTGGTCGCCGGCGACGGCGGCGGCCAGCGCCGCGGTCCGCTGCCCGGGGTCCAGCGCGCTCAGCGTGGCCAGGAAGCCGGCCGCCGGATCGGCGGCGTCCACCTGGGGCACCGGCAGCGCCGCGGCGATGTCCGCGGCCGGCGGCGCGGGCTGCGCGGCCGGGCTCCCCTCCGCCAGGGTGCCCGCCACGCCCACCGCCTGCAGTTCCGGGCTGAACAGGGCGGAGAACGCCGGCCGCGGCCGGCCGTCGGCCACCGCGAGCACCTCACGCAGCACCCCGGTGAGCTGCTCGGCCATCTCCCCGGCCGAGCCGAACCGGCGGTCCGGATCCGGGTCGGTGGCACGCCGCAGCGCGCGGAAGAACGACTCCTGCTGGGCGAGCAGCGGCACCGTCGCCGGGTCCGGCAGGCTGGTGGCGTACCTCCCCTGGTAACCGGCGAACTCGAAGGTCATCACGGCCAGGGCGCGGCCGACCGTGTACAGGTCGGAGGGCACCGAAGGGCCCTGCGCCGCGATCTCCGGCGCCTGGTAGCCGACGGTCCCGTAGATGGCGCTGTCGTCGTCATCGATACGGCGCACCCCGCCCATGTCGATGATCTTGAGCTGTTCCTCGGTCTGGATGACGTTGTCCGGCTTGAAGTCGCAGTACACCAGCCCCCTGCTGTGCAGGTAGCCGAGCGCGGGCAGCACCTCGATCGCATACGCGAGCGCCACCGGCAGCGGCAGCGACTGCCCGCTCTGGCGGCGCTCCTGCAAGATCTGCCGCAGGGACTTCCCGCCCACATACTCCATAACGATGTAACCGGCAGACTGTCCGCTCTTCCGGTCGGCGTGCTGCACGAAGTTGTAGACACCGACGATGCTGGGGTGCTCGACCTCCGCGAGGAACCGGCGCTCGGCGACGGCCGCCTCCTGGGCTGCCGCGTCGCCGGTGTTCAGCAGGCCCTTGAGCACCACCCAGCGCTTGCCGAGGTTGTGGTCCATGGCCAGGTAGATCCAGCCGAGCCCGCCGTGGGCGAGGCAGCCGAGCACCTCGTACTGCCCGGCCACCATCTCGCCGGGTACCAGCTTCGGCGCGAACGAGAACGGGGTGCCGCAGTGCGGGCAGAATCCCTCGGCCAGCCCGGGCTGCCCGTCCCTGCCCCGCCCGACCGGCCGGTCGCACGCGCCGCAGAACCGCTTGCCATCGGCCACCACCGGGTTCGCCAGCACGGCGGAGGCCGGATCCCTGGCCGGCACCGGCGGGATCTCCACCAGGCCCGCGCCGAGATGGCCGCGGGACGACCTGCTGCTGCCCGGCCGGGTCCGGCGGCTGCCGGAGCCGCTGCCGGTGCCCGTGCTGCCCGTGCCCGTGCTGCCCGGGCCGGCGGATGGGGCCGGGGCGGGCGACGGGGCCGGGGCGGCGGACGCAGCCGGGCCGGCCGGCGCCGCGGGCTGGGCCGGATCCGGGGCCAGCCCGCACGTGTCGCAGTACCCGCCGTCGATGGTCCCACCGCAGCCCGGCCGGCCACACCTGATCGCGGCGCTGGTCATGGCCGTCTCCCCCGTCCGGTCAGCGCCAGCACCGCCTGCTGGTAGCCGGTCACCGCGGCCGTCGCCGCCGGCAGGTCACACGGCGCGGTCCAGAGCAGCTCACGGGCGCGGGCGTAGCGCGCATCCAGGTCGGTGTCCTCGGCGCCGCCCAGCCGCGCCGCCCTGGCCTGGTAGGCATCCAGCAGGCCGCGCAGTTCCTCCCGGCGGTCCAGCAGCGCCCCAGCGCGCCGCTCCACCTCACGGCACTGGCTCACCGCCGCCGCCGCCTGCTTCTCGATCAGGTCAAGTTCCGACGCGAGCCTGGTCCAGCGCCCGGCCGCCCGGAGCGCCTCGGTGGCGGCGAGCCGGCCGGTGAGGCCGCTGACCTCCGGTGGCCCCGGCAGGGCCAGGACGGCGATCTTGGCAACGGTCCTGTCCCGCGCGGCCATGGCGTCCTGGCGGGCCTGCGCGGCGGCGGCGACCGCCGCCGCGCAGGCGGCGATCCGCGCGCCGGCGTCGGTGCGCAGCGCCGCGAGCTTGCCGGCGGATTCAGCCGCCGCCGCGGTGCGCTCCCGCAGCCTGGCGATCCGCCCGGTGTCCACCTGGCCGCCCAGCCACAGCGCCAGCGGATCGGTGTTCAGCACGCCGCGGAGCTGGGCATGGTCCTCCTCCGCCACGGTGAGCGCCGCTTCGATCGCGTCGCCGTCCAGCCCGCCGAGCTGCTGCCTCGCGGCGGCGAGCTGGTCACCGATCTGCTGCAGCGGGCCGGCCACCTCGTTCCAGACCGCCTCGGCCGCGGTGACCACGGCGGTGACGGCCGCGAAGGCGCGCCTCATGTCCGTCACCGCCGCGGCCACGGTCACCTGGGTTTCCCCGGTTCCGGTCAGGTCACCCCGGGCCAACGCCGGCGACGGGCGGCTGAGCCGCACCGACGTCGCGTAAAGCAGCGAACTGATTTCGGCGAGCTGCCGGTCGGCGGAGCGCCGCAGCCCAGCCATCAGCTCGGCGGCCCTGTCGACCACCGCCGAGTAGGCGTCGAAGGTTTCCCACAGGGTGGTCAGGTCCGCCGCGGCGGTGTCCCAGCGCTTGGCCGTCCCGCCGGTCAGCGCCGCCCCGGCGAGCAGCCGCTTGCCGAAGCTGTTGTCCAGCTCCAGCAGGTTGGCCTGGATGGTGTCGCGCTCCGCGACCGCGGCCGTGACCGCGGCGGCCGCCTGATCCCGGCTCAGCACCGCGGTCATGGCCGTCTCACCGGTACTCCGCGAGCCTGCGGGACAGGCCCCAGGCGCACCCGGCGGCCATCAGCAGCGCGGCGAGGATGATCACCACATCGAGGCCGGTGAAGGCGCTCCTGCCCGCCGTCGCATTGCTGTGGAAGACCGCGTCGTCGGCGCCGATGGCCCGCGCGATGTCCGCTTCGACCCGGGCGAACCCCGCAGTGGACCGGCCCGCGCCGGGATCGATCACCAACGCGGTCTCGGTGGTGTACTGCGCCTTGCTGTCGAGCGCGTAGGCCTGGCCGATGGTCGTGTACCAGGCCCGCAGGTCGTGGCCGGCCGCCACGGCCCACCGGGCACCCGCGCCGCTGGACGAGCCGGCCGCGGCACCTAGCAGCGTCTGGGGCCCGGGCCCCAGACGCGCGCGGACCAGCCTGGAAATCCGCGACGAACGTGGCGTCCCCACTGCGCGAGATGAGGTTGAGGACCTCGTATCCGCGGGCCCGCTGAGCGTCGATGGCGGCCTGGGCGAGGGCCTCGGCCGGGACGGAGCCGTGCCCGACGGCGCGCTGCAGGTCGGTGCGCGCCACCGCGAAGGAGGCGATCACCCAGAGCACCGACACCACGAGGGCCACCGACGCGGCCAGCAGGCCAAGGTTGACGACCCGGTGCGTCCTGCGGGACAGCCACCGCTGCACCCGGTAGAGGACGAACCCGAGAGCGATGGCGAGGATCAGCACCACCACGATCGGAGGCAGCCCGGTCGCCCGCGCACTTGCCGCGGTCAGCGCGGCGTTCTCCCGCAGGTAGCTTGCCCGTGCGGCCGGCAGCAGCGTGAAGTACATCTGCTCGGAGGCCACCTGCATGAACGAGCCCGCCGTCAGCCGGTAGCCGAGCACACGCTCGGTCTGCGCCTGCGACACGTATCCGGTGTAGACCGGCAGCCCGGCCGCCACCGCCGCCAGGCTGCGGGTAAGCGGGGGGTCCGCCGACGTCGTAGTGGCGCTTTCCAGGCGGGTCAGGTCGGCGGCCGCCCGGCCGATGTCGGCGGCGTAACGCTCACGGGCGGCCAACGGCACGTTCGGGCCGGCCAGGAACGCGGTCGTCGCGGTGACGTCGGCGTCGGACAGGGCCTGGTACATCTGCTGCGCGGCCAGCGCTGAGCGGCTCGCTCGTGGATACCACGTCCTGAGCCGCCGACGCGTGCTGGAGCACCGTCCACGTGCCCACGGCCCCGTAGGCCACCGCCGCTGCCAGCAGGACGATGAGGAGCAGCCGCAGGGTGCCCGGCACGGTCCTGCGCCGGGCGCTCGGGTGGCCGCCGGCGCGGGCGGTGCACCTGGCGCCGGGGAGGGGGCGGGCGGAGGTGCGGAGGTGGTGGTCACGGCTGGCCGATCTTCGCGATCTGCGCGTCGGACAGCGTCACGATGGACGCTGGCAAGGGCTGGAACCGGGCCTGGTCCAGGTACTGTGACGTGTTTCCCGCGGTGATGACCCAGTGCAGGAACGCCTTGATGTCGCGGGCCTTGGCCGGGCCGTGCTGCCGGGTGCTCACGATGGCGTATTCGTAGTTGACGATCGGATAGCCGGTCACCGCCGGCCCGTCGACCATGGAGATCGTCTCGTTCACGGGGGTGGTGGACACGAAGCTTCCGACCGCGGTGCCAATGCTCTTGGCGGTCGGCGCCTCGTAGGCGCCGAGGGCGTTCCGCAGTGCCGCGTAGCCGAGCCCGCGGGCCGTGGCCGAGGACAGGTAGGCGATGCCGATGTAGGCGACGCAGCCGGGGGTGGCCTCGCAGCCGGCCACCATGCCGGTGTTGCCGGTCTCTGCGCGCGCGCCGGGGACGCGCGGCCAGTTCACCGTCGTGCCGTAGCCCGTGACCCGGTCCCACGCCGCATCCTGCGTGGACAGGTAACTGGTGAACAGGAAGGTGTCGCCAGCGCTCTCCGCGCGGTGCAGCGGCACCACCCTGCGGTGCGGCAGCGCCACGCCCGGGTTGATCGCGGCGATCCTCGGGTCGCTCCAGGAGGTGATGGACCCCTGGTACATCTCGGCCAGCACCTTGCCGTTCAGCTTCAGGTGGACGGACGCGCGGCAGGCCGGGGAGGTTGTAGTTGACCTGCTGTGCGGAGACCGCCAGCGGGATGTTGACCATCGCCTGGTTGGTGACCAGGTCGCCGCTGGACAGATAGGCGTCGGAGGCGCCGATGTCGACCACCCCCGCGGATGCCTGCGGCGATCCCCTTGCCCGAGCCCGTTGCGGCCGTCGCGATCGAGACGTTCGCGTGCTGCTGGTGATAGGCCACCGCCCAGCGGCGCAGCACCGGCCACAGCAGCGTGCTGCCGGTTTCCGACAGGGACTGGGGCCCGGGCGCAGGCCCGGCCGGAATGCCGCCGCCGGGACCGGCCTGGGCAGCCCGAGCGGCGGGCACGGCGCTCCCGCTGCAGCCGGCGGCCAGGGCGAGCGGCAGGGCGGCGGCCACGGCGGCCAGCACGCGGTATCTCAGCGCCACCAGCCGATGCTCCTATCCGGGCTTCCCCGTCATATCCAGGCTCGTCATCTGATGCCCACCGGGCACCCGGCTCCG
The DNA here is from genome assembly GCA_963795785.1 of uncultured Actinomycetes bacterium. Lineage (GTDB taxonomy): Bacteria > Actinomycetota > Actinomycetes > Streptosporangiales > Streptosporangiaceae > DASXKD01. The sequence continues at coordinate 60,159 of CAWCKG010000006.1, read as the reverse complement.
CCGCACCGCGCCGCGCCCACGCCACCGCGCCCACCCCCGGTGCGGCTCGGCAACCGGGCCCTGACGGGCTCACCGAGCCAATCTATGCATAGACAGCGATAGTGAACGATAGTTAACGTCAGCGGTAATTTCGTGTGATTGCCATGTGGCTAGTGGGGAAACATCACGGCCGGCTCCGCCGGCGGGCGGAGGCCGGCCGCGCCAGCGGCAGGACAGGTGAGGTTCAGCCGTCCGCCGTCGTGAGTTCCCCGTAACGTTCCCCGCCAGTGCTTGGCTTGCTCCGGGCCGGCCATGCCGGATGCCCGCTGACCGGAGGTGACCGCATGCTCGGGATCAGGTTTTCCAAGCCGCTGACGCTGCTGGCCGCGAGCGCACTCGCGCTGGGGGTCGCCGCCACCACCGGGGCGGCGGCCCGGCCCGCATCGGGCGCGGCCGCGCCGCGCCGGCGCGGCGACAGGCCGGCTGCGCGCTGGGCGCGCATGGGGCGGTCCGGCACGTGATCTACATCCAGTTCGACAACGTGCACTACACCAGGGACAACCCGAACGTCCCCAGTGACCTGCAGCAGATGCCGAACCTGCTCGGACTTCCTGACCGGCCACGGCACGCTGGTCACACACGAGCACACGCCGCTGATCGCGCACACCGCGGACGACATCGTCACGCTCGGAGAGCGGCCTGTACGGCAGCGACCAGGGCATCCCGATCGCGAACGAGTACAACTACTACAAGCCCGGCGGGACCACGGACACCGCGGGCTCGTTCGCCTACTGGACCGACCCGATCGTGGACTACGACACCGGCCTGGCGGGCAAGCCGGTCGGTGACCACACCCCGACCCTGATCGGCGCGAACGGCAAGAACACGCCCGCCCCCTGGGTGCCCTACACCCGGGCCGGCTGCGACTTCGGCGCCGTAGCGGCCGCCAACACCGAACTGGAGAACACGCTCCCTGACGTGCCGCACGTGTTCGGCGCGAACTCAGCCGGAGGCCAAGGAAGCCGGGAACCCGAACCTGCAGAACAAGGCCACGGCGGACTTCATGGGCCTGTCCGTGCACTGTGCGCTGCACTCGGCCGCCTGCGGCGCGGGGTCGCGGCCCGACGTGCTGCCCGACGAGCCGGGCGGCTACCACGGCTACCGCGCGCTGTACGGGAGCAAGTTCATCCAGCCGTTGATCAGCCCGGCCGGGCCGGTCCGCAACCTGGACGGCCAGGTCATCAAGGACTCCAGCGGCGACATCGGGTTCCCCGGCTACGACGGCATGACCGGCGTCAACGCGCTCGCCTACACCCTGGACATGCAGACGCACGGCGTCCCTGTCACCTTCACCTACCTGTCCGACCTGCACGACAACTTCAACGGGTCCGGCGCGTTCGGCCCCGGCCAGGCCGGGTACGTCAAGCAGCTCCAGGAGGAGAACGCCGCGTTCGGCACGTTCTTCGCCCGGCTCGCCGCGCACGGCATCACCCAGGCCAACACCCTGTTCGTGGTCACCGCGGACGAGGGCGACCACTTCGTCGGCAGCGCGCCGACCCCGGCGGGCTGCAACGGCGTGACCGTGCCCTGCCACTACGCCAAGATCGGCGAGGTGGACGGCAACCTGACCGGGCTGCTCGCCGCCAAGGGCATCACCACGCCGTTCGACGTCGAGGCCGACTCCGCGCCCGGCATCTACGTGCACGGCCAGCCGGGCCGGACGGACCCCGGCCGTGCGCTCGCTGGAGCAGGCCACCGCCAGGCTGACCGGGGACGACCTGGCCTCCGGCCAGACCCAGCGGCTCACCGGCTACCTGGCCGACCCGGTCGAGATGAAGATCCTGCACATGGTCACCGGCGACCCCAAGCGCACCCCGACGCTGGTGCTGTTCGGCAACGACAACTTCTGGCTGTCCAGCGGTCCGGCAAGTTGCGGGACGTCGTGCTTCAGCGAGCCCAAGGGCGGGGACGCGTGGAACCACGGCACCGCGGCGGAGCAGATCAACACCACCTGGCTGGGCATGGCCGGGCCGGGAGCGGCCCACCTCGGCATCGACAACTCGGTCTGGTCCGACCACACCAACATCCAGCCGACCATGATGGCGCTGCTCGGGCTGCGCGACGACTACGCGCCGGACGGCCGGGTGCTCGGGGAGATCATGACCCCGGCCGCGCTGCCGGCCGGCATGCGGGCGCACCGCGGCACCCTGCTCCGGCTGGGCCAGACCTACACCCAGCTCGAAGCGGCGGTCGGGGCGTTCGGGCTGGACACGCTGCGCGCCTCCACCCGGGCGCTGGCCAGCAACTCGCCGGGAGACGCCACCTACACCCGGATCGAGAACGCGCTGCAGCGGCTCGGCAGCGAGCGGGACGCGATCGGCGCGCGGATGCAGGGCCTGCTGCTCGGCGCGGAGTTCGGCGGCCGCACGCTGAACGCCGCGGCGGCGCGGGCGCTGATCCGGGCGGGCGACCGGCTGCTCGGCCAGGCCGCCGTGCTCGGCGCCGCGCGTTCCGCCTAGCCGTGAGGCGCCGGCCCGGCCATGATCATGGTGTTTTGGCTGCTAGAGCAGCCAAAACGCCATGATCATGACTGGTTGTGGCGTGCGCTCGGGGGTAGAGCGGCTTGTGGGGCTGGAGCGCATCGCCGGGGTCCGGCCAGGCGGGCGGCGCGACACGTTACTCTCGGGTAGGGGTCGCGCCGGGCCGGCGTGGCCGGGCACTGGCCGCGAGGGAGGCCGGAAATGGGCGCCTACCAGACCGTGCTGGTCGGCACGGACGGATCAGACTCCTCCTACCGCGCGGTGGACCGGGCCGCCGAGATCGCCCGGGACGCCACGGCAACGCTCGTCATCGTGTGCGCCTATGAGCCCGCCACGCCGCGCGAGGTCGCGGCGGCCGCGGACGTGCTCGGGGAAGAAGCCTTCTCGGTGGTCGGCTCGGCCCCGGCGGAGGAGACGCTGCGGACCGCGGCGGACCGGGCCGCGGCCCGCGGCGCGGGCAAGATCGAGCGCGTCGCGGCGCCGGGTGAGCCGGTGAAGTCGCTGATCAGCGTGCTGGAAGAGCACCAGGCCGACCTCCTGGTCGTCGGCAACCGCGGGCTGAACACGCTCGCCGGGCGGCTGCTCGGGTCGGTGCCCGCCGCGGTGACCCGCCGCGCACCGTGCGACGTGCTGATCGTGCACACCGTCGGCTAGCCTGCCCGGCCGGGGACACCGATGGACACCGAGACCTCCGCCGGGCGGATCGAGGAGACGCTGCTCGGCGGCCCGCGCCGGTACAACCGGGTGCAGGTCAGCGAGGCCACCGGCGTGGACAGGGACCGGGCGCAGCGGCTCTGGATGGCCATGGGCTTCGCCGAGGTGGGCGACGACGAGGCCGTGTTCACCGACGGTGACATCGAGGCGCTGCGGACCTGGGCCGCGCTGGTGGCCAGCGGCACGATGGCGGCCGAGGACGAGGTGCCGCATGCGCGGGTGATGGGGCAGACGCTGTCCCGGCTGGCCGAGTGGCAGGCCAGGGAGGTCACGGCCCGCGCCGACGTGCTGGCCCCGGACGGGGCGGGCCGGGCGGCCGCCGCCGACATGGCCGGCACACTGCTGCCCGTGATCGAGCACCTGCAGTCCTACGTCTGGCGGCGGCATCTCGCCGCCGCGTACGAGCGCATCCTGCTGGCGCCGCCGGGTGAGCTGTCCGCGGCGACCATGACGGTCGGGTTCGCCGACATCGTCGGATACACCAGGACGTCCAGGCACGCGGCTATCGAGGAGCTGGCCGCCCTGCTGGAAACCTTCGAGGAGGACACCTCCGAGGCCGTGGTCGCCAACCACGGGCGGGTGGTGAAGATGGTCGGGGACGAAGTGCTGTTCGTCACAGACCGGCCGGCCGACGCGGCCGAGATCGCGCTGCGGCTGACCAGCCCCGGCCGGCCGGAGCAGGGCCTGCCCGCACTGCGCGTCGGCATGGCGGCGGGCCGGGTACTGACCAGGTTCGGCGACGTGTACGGGCCGGTGGTCAACCTGGCGGCCCGGCTGACCTCGCTGGCCAGGCCGGGCAGCGCACTGGTGGACGCGGAACTCGCCAGCGCGCTGCGGGCGGAGGGGGGCTACCGGCTCCAGGCCAGGCGGCCCGCGGCCGTACGGGGCTATCACCACCTGCGGTCCTGGGCGCTGCGGCCGCGGGGATAACGCCTCAAACCTTGGCCCGGGCCCCGCCACGGCCCAGTCATCGGCACCAGGTGCGCGCCGCCCGGCGGCTATGTTGGCTGGTTGTGATGGCACTGAAGGAGATCAGCCACTGGGCGCGCGGCAGCGGGCTCGAGATCGTGCTGCTGGTGGTCGGGACGATCCTGCTGACCCGGCTCGTGTCCTGGCTCGGCGAAAGGATCACCAAGCGGATCGACGCCAACGCCCGCGAGACCGACGCCCTGGTCCGCTCGGAGGCGGCGAAACACCGGCACGCGCTGGCCCAGGTGATCACCTGGGCCACTCTGGTGGTCATCTACTGCGCCACCGGGATCGCGGTCGCCGAGCGCCTCGGCGTCCCGCTGACGAGCCTGGTCGCCCCGGCCGCCGTGGCCGCCGTGGCGCTCGGCTTCGGCGCGCAGCGCGATCGTGCAGGACATCCTGGCCGGGTTCTTCATCATCACCGAGCGCCAGTACGGGTTCGGCGACCTGGTGCGGCTGGCCGTGCCGAGCGTGTCGAACCCGGCGATGGGGACGGTCGAGGACGTCACGCTGCGGGTCACCACGGTGCGGACCGCCGACGGCGAGGTGGTCATCACCCCCAACGGCCAGATCGGCCAGGTGACCAACCTGTCCCGTGGCTGGGCCCGTGCCGTGCTCGACGTGCCCGTGCCCGCCAGCGCGGACGTCAACCGGGTCAGCGAACTGCTCCGGCAGATCGGCGAAGATGCCTACGCGGACCCGGAGCTGAGCCAGCTGCTGCTCGACCCGCCGGCCGTGATGGGCGTGCAGAGCATCGACGTGACCCAGTTCCAGGTCCGCGTGGTCGCCCGGACCCTGCCCGGCAAGCAGTTCGACGTCGGCCGGGCGCTGCGCGCCCGGATCGCGGCCGGCCTGCTGCGTGAGGGCATCAACCTGCCGCCCACGCTGGAGGGCGCCGACCCCAACGGCGGCGGCTGATGCGGCGGATACGGACCTCCACCTGGGTGCTGCTGGCCATCTTCCTGGGCACGCTCGTGCTCTACCTGATGGTCAAGCCGCCTTCGCCGACTGCCGCCGCGGGGACAGCCCGGCGGCCACGCAGCCGAGCAGTTCGCCGTCGCCCTCGCCGACGCCGAGCCCAGCCCCGCGGCGGACGCCGCACCCCGCGCCGTCCCCGTCGGCCACGGCGACCCCGCACCGGACCGCCACGCCGCATCAGACCGCGACGCCGCAACCGACCGTCGCGCCGACGACCGCGTCCGCCGACGGCCACCCCGGCGCCCACCCCGTCGGCGACCACATCGGCAAGCCCGTAACGTGAGCTCAGCGCGCGCCGGTCGTCCACCGCGCACTGCCTGGGCAGCGCGATCCGGACCTGCCAGCGGGCCGGGCCGCGCTCGGTGTAGGCGGTGCCGCCCAGGATCGACGCCAGTTCCGCCAGTTGCCCGGTGTCCGGCGCCCAGTCGCGCACGTCGCCGGGCTGGGTGAGGGTCAGCACGATCTCGGCCTCGTTCTCCCCGGCCTGCACGCAGATGTCCGCCTGGCTGAGCGGCCCGTCGCTGGTCATCAGGAACAGGGCCAGCTCGACGACGTCGGCGATGAGCGGGGCCTCGGCGCGGAGCGCGGCACAGGTCTGCCGGATGTCCACGGTGACCGAGGACAGCGGCAGCCACGCGGTCCGCTGCCGGATCGTCTCCGGCAGCGAGGCACCCGGCGGCAGGAACGGCCAGTCACCATCGGTCAGATAGCGCAGCGACCGGCCCGCCGCGTCGATCTCCTGCTGAAGCTCGTCGTGGAGCCGGGCCACGCCGGCGTGCTCCTCGCGGCCGCTCAGGTGCACGGCCAGGGCCGCGGCGGCGAGTTCCTGGATGGGGCCGTCGTGGACGAAGTCCGCCACGGTGGCACGCTCGCTCGACCGGAGCCCGCGGATCATGCCCAGCAGCCGCCAGGCGGCGGGCATCCGGCTGGCCTGGCCGCCCGTCCGGGTCACGGCCGGCCGCGCCGCGGCCACCTGCGCCACGGCCGGCCGGGCCACGGCCGGCCGCGGCGGCGCCGAGCCGTTCCCGGTGACGGCGGCGGCCGGTGGGCGGGCAGCCGCGGCGGAATCCGGCTGGTGCAGTGCGCGCACGGCATCGAGCAGGTCGGCCGGCCGGAACGGTTTCGCGAGGATGGCGACACCGTGGGGCACGACGCCGGAGCTGCCGCCGGTGATCACCAGGCACCGCCCGGCCGCGGCCGGATCCTGTGCCACCAGCGCGTCGATGAGATCGGTGCCCAGTTCCGCGCCAAGGTGGGCATCGACCAGGACCACGTCGTACCCGGCTGGAATCCAGGGCGCTCGCCTGGGCGAGGGAGGCCGCGGCGTCGACCTGGTACCCGTGCCCGGCCAGCGCCCGGCGGATCAGCACCCGGACCTCGTCGGTATCGTCCACGACCAGCACCCGCGGGCCACCGGGGCTCGCGGCAGGCGGCCGTTCGCTGGCTCAGCCATCTGCGGCCCGGTCGCCGATCCGCGCGGCCAGCGCCGCCACCTGGGACCGCCGCTGCATGCCGAGCTTGGTGAGCAGCGAGGACACGTAGTTCTTGACGGTCTTCTCGGACAGGAACATGCGCTCGGCGATCTCCCGGTTGGTCAGTCCCTCCCCGATCAGCTCCAGCACCCGTTTCTCCTGGCTGGACAGCGCCGCCAGGGGATCGGTGGTCTCCGCCTTCTCGCGCAGCAGCGCCATCACCTGGTGCGCCGCCTCGGGGCCGAGCGCGGACCGGCCCTCGGCCACCGCCCGCACCGCGTCCACCACGTCGGTGCCCATGGACTGCTTCATCGAGTAACCCGCCGCCCCCGCCATGATCGCCGCCAGAAGCGCCCGGTCGTCGCCGTAGCCGGTGAGCATCAGGCAGGCCGTTCCCGGGCTGGCCGACCGGATCTCCCGGCACACCTCCACGCCATCGCCATCGGGCAGCCGCACGTCCAGCACGGCCACGTCAACCTTCAGCACCGGCACCCGGTTTACCGCCGACTCCGCGGTCGCCGCCTCACCCACCACCTCCATGTCCGGCTCGGCGTCCAGCAGGTCCTTCAGGCCCAGCCGGACCACCTCGTGGTCATCGAGCACGAAGACTCTGATGTTCTTCCGCGCGTCACCCGCCTGCGCCCCGGCGATGCCGTGCATCTACACCCCCTTAGCGGCCAGCCCTCCGCTCGTGCCCGCCGCGTGCCCGCCCGGCAGGCCCAGCTTGCCGAGCAGGGACAGCACCTCACCCTTCGCTGTGTCCACGGGCTCGTTGAGCCGCTGGGCGATCTGCCGGTCGGTGAGCCCGTCCCCGATCAGTTCCAGCACCTGCCGGTCCCGCCCGGACAGCCCCGGCCCCGCCCCCGCCACCAGTCCGTCGCGCAGCAGGTCCATGGCTGTCTCTGCCGCGCGCGGATCCAGCGCGGATCTGCCCGCCGCCACGTCGCGAACCGCCTTCGCCAGCGTGTCGGCGATGTTCCCCTTGGTCACGTATCCGGCCGCGCCGGCCATGATCGCCCCGACCAGCGCCTCGTCGCCGGAGTACCCGGTGAGCATGAGGCAGGCCGTCTCCGGAGCCGCCGACCGGATCTCCCGGCAGATCGTCACACCGTCCCCGTCGGGAAGCTGCACGTCCAGCACCGCCACATCCGGCTGGACCGACACGACCATCGCGACCGCCGACTGTGCCGTCGCGGCCTCACCCACCACCTCGATGTCCGGCTCCCGGGCAAACTTGTCCCTCAGGGCCCGACGGATCAAGGCATGATCATCGACGAGGCAGACACGGATCTTGTCTCGTCCGGCGCCGTTCGTCACGCTCCACCCCCTGCGCAGGGCGGCACGTGGCCCGCTCGCCCTGCAACGCTCTCCGTTCAGCACATATAGTAATTAGCACATTACCCTAAGTAACGGCAACCGGGCCACACGCGGGGAGGTAGCGTGGCACGCCCGTGGACCGGACATTCACCGATCGCTGGAGGCCCCCGGCGGCCCCGTCGGTCAGTCACATATAGTAGTTTGAACGTAGCAATACGTTATAACCGGGGAGGGAAGCCGGGCTGCGCCGCAGCTTCGCGGCACCCGGGGGGTGGCGGGCGCCAGATGAACGAGCCAGTGAGCAAGCAGGCCGGAGCAGACCCGGCGCGGATTCGCGTGTTCCTCCTCGATGATCACGAGGTGGTCCGGCGCGGGCTCAAGGGCCTGCTGGAGGCCGAGGCGGACATCGACGTGGTCGGCGAGGCCGGCACGTCGGAGTCGGCCATGGGCCGGATCAAGGCCCTCCAGCCGGATGTGGCCCTGCTCGATATCAGGCTGCCCGACGGGGATGGCGTGTCGCTGTGCCGTGAGATCCGTTCCGCGCTCCCCGGCACCGCCTGCCTGATGCTCACCGCGTACAGCGACGACCAGGCGCTTATGGGCGCCATCATGGCGGGCGCGGCGGGTTACGTGATGAAACAGACCTCCGGCCCGGAACTGGTCGGGGCCGTGCGCACCGTGGCAGCGGGCCAGTCCACGCTCGACGCCCACGCCGCGCAGCGGGTGATGGAGCGCCTCCGCGAGCGGACCTCCGGCGTGGATCCCGTCGCCGCGCTCTCCGGGCAGGAGAAGCGGGTTCTTGACCTCATCAGCGAGGGCATGACCAACCGGGAGATCGCCGAGCACATGATCCTGTCCGAGAAGACGGCCAAGAACTACGTGTCCTCCCTGCTGTCCAAGCTGGGCATGCAGCGGCGCTCCCAGGCCGCGGCGTTCGCCGCCCGGCTGGCCAGGCGCCGCGGGAAAGTAACCGCCGCGACGTTCCGGCGCCCGGGATATGTTGTCATGAAAAACCTTGAGAACTAAGTTCTTCCAGCCTGAATCCAGCTAATTTCGATTGTTAAATCAACGGCACGGCGAAAGAGGCAAACCGCCACATCATCCGGCACCTCGCACCTGCTGTACGCTAATCTGCGTTCTTCAGCCGATCCTCAGTGACATCACCGGCGGCTTCCTGTACTGTTTCCCCGTGTTCCGTTGGCGTAGCCATAATCGGCCCGGCAAAACAGGCAAGGATGCTCATTTTCTGGCGTTACGATAGGAGTGGGTCATAAAGCGCCATCGCCAGTGCCTTCCCGGCCTATACCGGTGGCCGCCGGAGCGCAATTTACTGCGCGGCCCCGATGCCAGACCGCTAGGGCCAGAGCACCCTTTCGATATACCGCAGGCGCCGTGAGCGGGCACGCCAGGCGCCGGGCACATGTCAAGTCAGGCTGATCTCCGCACGAAGCCGCTGCCCCCCGGCGTGGCTTCGCAAAAGCAGTGCGGGCGCCGGCTCCGCCGGCCGGTGCGCAACGTGCACGTCACGAACAGACACTGGAGGTAGTACCGCATGGGGGAAGACGAGGAGCCCGGCGCCGCAACGGGGGGAGGAGCCCGGGCCCCGAGGCCCATGGCGCCGCTCGCTCGCCGGGCCCGGCCGGGGGCAAGCCGCCCCTGCCGACCGGCATCGGGTACGACACCACCCGGGGCCGCCAGGCCGGCTTCTTCATCACGCCGGACACCGCGCCACCTGGGCTGAGCGTGCCCCGGCCGCGCTGGGTGGCACCGGTGTTCCTGGCCCTGTTCGCCGCGTGCGCCGCGGCTCTCGACCGGTGGTTCCTGCCGCTGACCCACATGTACGGCCGGCTGCTGCGGGCCATCGCGCACTGTCCCGCCGGGGACATTCGGCAAGCAGACCTCGGTGGCCGTGCGGCCACTCGTGCTGCTGCTGGCAGTGCTGTTCGCCCTGCTCGCCGCGGGGACCGTGGGGCGGCGGATCCGGCTGTTCGCGACGACGGTGCTGGCGTTCGCTGTGCTCGTCATGCTGACCGACCTGGCCATGACGCGGTGGTCCCTGTCCGGCGGGCCGGGCCCGTTCGGGGCGCTGGGCAACACGGTCGCCGGGCTTGACGGCATCGTGGCGCTGGCCGTCGGGGTCTTCACCAGCGCGGCGCTGCCGCCCGGCGTGGTGGTGCGGGCAGAACGTAAACGGCCGCACCGGGACATCGCGCTGCTGGGCATGGTGACCGCCGCGGCGGTCGCCGCGGTCCTGCTGATCAAAAGGCACTGGGGCGACCTGCTGCTGTTGCTGTCCAAGGCGCCACTGCTCGGCGGCATCGCATCCGCGCTCGTGGTTTTCTTCGGGCTTTTTCCCGGAATGCTCTATGCCCTGAACATCACCCGCCGCTGCACCCGGCGCGGTAAGCACACCATGCTGTTCCCGGTGGGCATCGTCGTTCCCGCGAGGAACGAGGAAGGGCTCATCGGGGACTGCATCCGGGCCATTGACGAGGCGGTCGCCGACTATCCCGAGCCATGCACGGTCTATGTGGTGGAAAACGGGTCCACCGACCAGACGCTGGAGGAGGCACGGGCCGCGATACGCGAAACCCGGCACGTCCGCGGCGTCCTTCTCCAGTGCGAGTCCAAGGGAAAGGCGTACGCGCTCAACTACGGGCTCCGGCACGTTACCGAGGAGATCGTCCTCCGCATTGACGCCGACACACTGGTGACACAATCCGTGCTTTTCGGCCTGATCCGGCATTTCGGTGACCCCTCGGTCGGCGGCGCCAGCGGGATGCCGCTGCCGCGGATCCAGGAGAGCTGGATCTGCCGGATGCGCGCGCTGGAGGTCTACTACCAGGTCGGGTTCAAGCGAGCCGGGTACAACGCGGTCGATGCGATCGGCGTGCTCCCCGGTGCCCTGGTTGCCTACCGCCGCTACCTGCTGGTCAAGCTCAACGGCTTCGCCGAGGGAGTGAACGGCGAGGACGCCGACATGACCGTCCGGGTCGGCCGCCTCGGGTACCGCATCGTCTCGGACTCCTCGGTCCGCGCCTTCACGGAAATGCCGACCACGTTCGCCTACCTGCGCGAGCAGCGCATGCGGTGGGCCCGCGGCACCTATCACATGCTCGCGAGGAACAAGTCGGGCATCGTCATGATGCAGGGGCTGCGCTGTGTCTGGATGCTCCCGTGGGCCGGCTTCATCATGTTCCGCCGGCTCATGATGCTGCCCTTCGCGGCGGCGGGCCTGTTCCTGGTCCTGCTCAGCCACTCCTCGGTGCCGCTGCAGGAAATCTCGGCCGGCGGCGCCATCTTCCTCGGGGTACAGCTCATCCAGATGGTCGCCTGCATGGTGCTGCTGGGAGACACCCGGCTCATCGCCTCGATTCCCAGCTATCTCGTTTTCCGGCTCATCGTCTCCTTCTACGCGCTGGAGACGCTGCTCACCCTGGCCTTCACCCAGACGCCAGGCCGGCCATCGCCGTCACGCAAGCGGCTCGCCGGAATAGCCAGGGACAGGACGGCACGCCTCATTCAGGGCCTGACGTCCAAGCGTCTCGGTGACGCGACCTGACAACACCTCTCGATAGGAAAGGAACGGGGGATGAAGATTCTGATCCTGGGCGGCGACGGCTATCTAGGCTGGCCGACGGCGATGTACCTGTCCAACCGTGGCCACGACGTGCACATCGTGGACAACTACCTGCGCCGCAAGGTTCACGCGGAGGCTGGCAGCGGGTCGCTGACGGTCATCGCCCCCGATCTCGCCACCCGGGTGGGCACGTGGCGGGAGGTCACCGGCAAGACCATCACCGTAACCGAGGGCGACCTGACCGAGTGGTCGGTGGTGGAGCACGTGTTCCGGGAGTTCCCGCCGGACGCGATCATCCACTACGGGGAGATCCCGGCGGCGCCCTACTCCATGAAGGACCGCCGCCGGTGCGTGCTGACCCAGTACAACAACGTCATCAACACGCTGAACGTGCTCTGGGCCATGCAGGAGTTCGCGCCGGACGCGCACCTGGTCAAGCTCGGGACGATGGGCGAGTACGGCACCCCCAACATCGACATCGAGGAGGGCTGGCTGGAGATCGACCACAACGGGCGGCACGACCGGCTGCCCTTCCCCAAGCTGCCTGCCTCCTTCTACCACTGCTCCAAGGTGCACGACTCGACCAACATCGAGTTCGCCTGCCGCGTCTGGGGGATCCGGGCCACCGACCTGAACCAGGGCGTCGTCTACGGCATCGAAACCGAGGAGACCAGGCTGGACGCGCGGCTGGCGACCCGGTTCGACTACGACGAGATCTGGGGCACCGCGCTGAACCGGTTCTGCGTCCAGGCGGTCATCGGGCATCCGCTCACCCCCTACGGCTCGGGCGAGCAGTGCCGCGGGTTCCTGAACATCCTGGACACGCTGCGGTGTGTGGAACTGGCCTGCCTCAACCCCGCCGACCGGGGCGAGTTCCGGGTGTTCAACCAGTTCACCGAGCAGTTCACCATCAACCAGCTCGCCGAACTGGTGCAACGGGCGGGCAAGGAGTGCGGCATCGACGTCGCGATCAACCCGGTCACCAACCCCAGGGTCGAGAAGGAAGGGCACTACTACAACGCCAAGCACACCAAGCTGCTCGACCTGGGCCTGGAGCCGCACCTGCTGTCGGAGACGCTGGTCGAGCACATGTTCGGCGTGATCGGCACCAACCGCGACCGGGTCCGTGCCGAGCACATCATGCCGAAGGTCACCTGGCGCGGTGGCCGCCTGGCCCGCGACGGCGATCTGTCCGCGAGCCAGGCGGCCCCGGTGAACGAGCTGGTCAGGGACTGAGAAGCAGCGGCACTCTGGGGGAGTGACAGATGAGCGCGGAACGCGGGGCACGGGCCAGCATCAGCAGGTCTCTGCTGCACGGACTTGTTGGCTGGGGATGCCTGCTGTGCATAGCGGCGGCCGTCGTGGTGACCCGGCTGCATGCGGCCGAGGCCAACCGTGCCCCGCTTCCCATGGTGACGGCGTCACTCTCCGCCGCGCAGCACGGCGAATGGGCATCGTTCCCGGACTACCACCGGGTGGTCCCGGTGCTCATGTACCACAGCATCGGGGGCCGGGCGAGCTACCTGACGGTGTCCAGGAAGCTGTTCGCGGAACAGATGCGCGCCCTGAAGGTGGCCGGCTTCCACACCCTGACCATCGAGCAGTACGCGCATTTCGTGAAGCACGGGTACCGCGGCCTGCCGTCGCGCCCGATCCTGCTCACCTTCGACGACGGCCGGGAGGATGCCTACCGGGCCGCGAACGACCTGCTCCAGGACATACGGGTTCCATGTGACCGAGCTGGTGGTACCTGCCTGGGTGACCGGGCACCCGCACTTCAGCCTGTCCTGGTCACAGCTCCAGCAGATGGCGCACACCAGTACCTGGGACGTCCAGCTGCACTTCGGCGATGGCAGGGAGGAGATCCGCTGGAACAAGGCGGGCGACACCGGGGCCGCCTTCGCCTACCAGCAGTACTTCCCCGGCCAGAACGGCGAGCCCGGCCATGAGGAGACCTTCGCCCAGTACCAGAAGCGGATCGCCAGCAACATGGAGTGGGGCGAGCGCCAGCTGGAGGAAAAGGTGCCCGGCTACAAGCCGTGGTCCATGGCGATCCCGGAGTCGGACTACGGGCAGGCGGGCACCAACGACAAGCGGATCCCGCCCTTCCTGCTGGGCTGGCTCGACCGCCACTTCCCCGTCGTCTTCGGCGGCGACTACCTGGACAAGGCGGTGGGGCGCCGGTTCCAGATCCCCGGGCGGTACTCACCCAGGCTGTCCTACCGGATGTCGATCGGGCCGGAGGACTCCCTCGCCGTGCTGCACTGCCGGCTCATGGACTACTTGCATCATGTGACAATCTGGAAGGAGTACGCGTGCCAGCGGCTCGCCGGCATCGCGCCGTCCGTGCTGGCCGCCACGCGTCCGCCGATCCACCCGCGCACGGCCGTCAGCGACGGGCCGCCGCCACCGCCGCAGCCGCACACCGTCAACCGCGTGGCCGCGCAGATCAGCGCGCGCGCCATCCGGGGACCGCGCGTCGTGATCGGCTCGCGGCCGGGCTGGCGGGTCGCTATCCGCGCAACCCCGGCACCGTCCGCAGGAAGGCCACCGCGGCACGGGTAGACCACCGCGTCATGTTGAGCTGAAATCCCTGCACGAACGGCCGCAGCGCAGCCGCGGCCCGGGCGAGCTGCCAGCCGCTGACCCACCTGCCGCCCGGCTGCGTGCTGAGGGTGGCGATGAGGACCACCGACGGGTTGGCGGCCCTGGCCTGCCGCGCGCAGGCGGCGGCGAAACCGCGCAGTTCCGTGCCGCTCAGCTCCACCGGGGCGGTCTGCAGCTCGAAGACCTGGGATAGCCGGGCACCCTCGCCCGCCAGGCCGCAGCGCACGAAGGCGGCATCGAGGTCCTCCCCGTCCTGCTGCCGGCACGGGCCCGCCCCGGCGAGCAGATCCCGGCCGGGCATCAGGATCGTCGCGTAGCCATGCTGGTGCGCCGCCGCGGCGAACAGCCGCATGTAGCGCTGCGGATCGATCCGCTCCGCGACCGGGGTGGCGCGCCATAGCTCCGGGTCGTAGGCGACGGCCCGCACTCCGGCGGGCATGGCGTGCCGCTGTATCTTGCCGGCGAAATCGGCGTAGCTGGTGAAGAACGCGGTGCCGACCGCGGCCTGCGTGGTGGTTAATGCCGGGTTCAGCACGATCGTTGTCCGGCTGGCGAGCAGCCCGGCGGCGAGCCTCGGTGCGACCAGCTGGATGTCGCGCAGGGCCTGCCCGGAGATGACCAGGTACAGCCGGTGGGCAGGCGGCGAGAACCGCAGCATGGTGGCCAGGGCGAGCGGCCGGGAGCCTGGCCAGCCGGGCGGCCGGGGCAGGTGGCCACCGGCCCCCGGTGTCATGGCGATCAGCAGCAGCATCGCCGGCACTGCGAAGACCGGGCCCAGGCGGCGCGTGACGCCGCGCCGAGAGCGTGCCGCGAGTCGGCGCATCAGCAGAGTCCTCGGGGGGAGAGGGTTCGGGGGCAGGCGCCGCGCATCGCCGCGAGCCGTCCGGGCCGCCCGGCTCCGGCTCGCGGCGACCGGGCTAAAAGCGGACTTTCCGCTTTATGTCGTATTAAGGGAGAATTGGCGGGTCGTTTGCTTTCCGGGGCCAGCTTACCTGCCCGGCGGGGGCCGTTCGGCCCTATTGGCAGGAGGACTTCCAGCCCCCGCCGAATTGCCCGGCAATCCCCGTATCACGGGCCAGAAGGACCGGGGCGAGTTACCGGGGCAATACGAGCCACATTCCTCTGGGGCAGTCCGCGGAATTTTCACAGAATGGTCATGACATTAAAAAAGCTGACGAAGCCCACGGAGATATGCCATGACCGCAGCACCGTCCGGCTGCTCAGCCGCCCCCACCGCGCGCGGCACCCGGCTGGTCATCCGCCGCCGGCGGCCGCTGCCGGGCACTCTCGGTTCGGTCGTGATCGCCACCGCCGCCGCTTTCGCCGCCGCCGCGGCGGCGGGGTGCCGGCGGCCTCGGCCGCTACGCACGACTGGATCGCCACTGGCTGGAACATTCATCTCGCGGACCGGCTGGATCCCGCCACCGCCAGCACTTCTTCAACACCCCCAGCTCATTCGGCACCGGCCCGTCCGCGTCAGGCAACCCGGTCACCAACGGATTCGCCGCCAATGCCGTGCTGGTGTTTGACTCGGCTATGCGCAGTTCGCCTCGGACATCCGGAGCGGCGCGATCGGCCCGGACTACAAGTGGGTGCTCTACGACCCGGAGGAATGGCCGCAGACCCCGGTCGCCGAGCAGCTCAACCCCGTCAAGTACCTGACCCAGTTCGGCCGGCTCGCCCACGCTCACGGGTACAAGGTCATCGAGGCCCCCGGCCGCGACCTCGGCAACGTGGCCAGGCCCGGTTCGGCCTGCCCGGAACTGCCCGGCGAGAACCTGGACAAGTGGTACATCCACTGCGACATCGCCGGTGCGGCCGCCGCCGCGTCCGACGTGTATGTGCTCCAGGACCAGGTGAACACCACCAACGTGACCGAGTACGACGCACTGTTCGCAAGTGCCCGCCGGCAGGCCCTGGCCGCCAGCCCGCAAGTCCTCGTGGACTCCGAACTGTCCACCAACTACGGCACCGCCCAGCAGATGGCCACCGCCGCCAAGTCGGTCAGCGCCGATGGCTTCTACGTCTCGATCACCCACCCGGCCCTCGGCCAGGCCGACCAGTTCTTCCGGCTGATGCGGGCGGCCGGCTACTGACGGCCACGGTCCCCCTGGGTCGCGCGCCGCCCGGGGGAGCGTCCCCGCCCTGCCGGGCAGCAGGCCGGGGGCGCGTTGGCGCTGCGGGCCGGGGCTTATTCGGGCCGGGGCTGATCGCGCTGGACATCCTCGGACCGGGGCTCCTCGGCCAGGGATTCCACCGGCTGGAGCCCGGCCTGCCGGGCCTGATCGCCGTCTGCGGCCACGGCGGCGGCAGACGCGGGCGCGGTGAGCAGGGTGTCCAGCGTGTGCAGGAAGACCCGGACGCTGATGGGCTTGGTCAGATAGGCGGCGGCCCCCAGCGCCAGGAGGTGCTCCATCCGCTCGCTGGCCGCCTCCGCGCTGATGATAACCACGGGCGTGGCGCTGGTAGCCGGGTCAGCCTTGAGGCGGCGCAGCAGTTCCTCGCCGGGGATGTCGGGGAGGTTCAGGTCGAGAAGTATCAGGTCCGGGCGGTATTCGGCGGCGAGGTCGAGGGCGGCACCGCCGAGCATGGCCGGAACCAGCGAGGTGGACGGCCGCTGCTTGAGGATGTGCTCCACGAGCAGGAGGGTCTCCAGCATGTCCTCGACATACAGGATGGTCTTGGGAGCGGTGTAGGCACGGACCTTGACCACCGGGTCAGCGGCGGCAGCGGCATCGGCGGTGGCCGCGGGCTGGGCGATCGGCAGCTCCACCCAGAAGACGCTGCCCTCGCCGGGAGCGCTGGTGGCACCGATGGTGCCCCCCATGGCCTCGATGAGCTGCCTGGACAGGGTGAGGCCGAGGCCGGCTCCCTCGATGCCGGCCTGGGCCGCGTCCAGCCGCTGGAACGGGGTGAAGAGCTGGCCGATGTCGTAGTCCGCGATACCGCGGCCGGTGTCGCGGATGACGATCCGCAGCCGCTCGCCCGGCCTGTGGGTCAACGGCGACGGTGACCCGGCCCGCGGGATGGTTGTACTTGATCGCGTTGGACAGCAGGTTCAGCAGCACCTGGCGCAGCCGCCGCGGATCGGCGAAGACGTGCTGGGCAGCCGCTGGCGGCGGGTCCAGGTGCACGCCGTGTGAGCCGGCCAGCGGGCGGATGAGGTCAAGGGCGTCGGAAATGACGCTGCCGGCCGGTACCGGTTCGATGGACACCGACAGCTTCTGCATCTCGGCCCGGGAGATGTCGCCGATGTCGTCGATGAAGGAGGCCAGGTGCCGGGCCGCCTTGACCATCATGGACGCCCACTCCCGGTGCTCGGCCGTCAGGTCGCCGAGGCAGAGCAGCTCGCCGAAGCCGAGGACGGTGTTGATCGGGGTGCGCAGCTCGTGGCTGACCCTGGACACGTACTCCGTCTTGGCGTCCTGCGCCGCCTGCCACGCCTTGTGGGCCTGCTCCAGTTCACCCCGCTGGCCGGTGACGTCCTCCAGCACGTGGATGATGTAGCGGAGCGTCCCGCCCGGATCGAGAACCGGGATGTTGGCGGGCCTGAAGTAGCAGGCCTCGTAGGTGCCGCGGCCGGCATCGGGCGGCGGCAGGAAGCATTTCTGGACCTCCATGATGTCCGGGGCCCGGTTCCGGCGGACCTGGTCCAGGGATTCGCGCAGGCCGGGCAGCGCGCCCGGCCGCGGGCTGCCCGGGTCCTGGGGCAGCGCCTCCCAGATATCCCGGCCGAGCAGGTCCGCCGGGGCTGCCCCGGTGACCGAGGCATAGGCCTCGCTGACCGCGACGACCCTCAGCTCGGGATCCAGCGCCAGGTAGGCGCCCGGCAGCGCGGCGAACAGCAGGCCGAAGTCCACCGCCATGGCCAGCCGGCCCTCGTGCGGGGCGGCGGGCGCTTGCTCCGTCCCTGCCTGGCCGGCAGCTGCGGGCCGCTGCTGCGCCCCGGCCCAGGAGGCATCCGCCGGCGACGCCGGCGCCTCCGCCCGGCGTCGGCGGCATCCGCCCGCGACGCCGGTGCCCCCGGTCCGGCCGTGGCAGCGTCCGCCGGCCCGGCCGCGGGGCCCGGGCCTGGCTGGCCGCCCGGCAGGTGCGCGGCCACCACTTCGCGCAGTTCGCCCAGGCTGTACGGCTTGCCCAGCACCGCCACGCAGCCGGCGGCGAGCGCGTCGTCGCCATGCTCGGCTGGTGCCCCGGTGAGCGCGATCACCGCCACCGCCGGCCCTTGCCGGTCGCGCAGTTCGGCGGCCAGCGGCAGGCCGCTGCCGTCGGGCAGCCGCACGTCCAGCAGGACCAGGTCAATGTGACGCTCGGCGAGCACCGTGCGCGCCTGCGCCAGCGTGCCTGCCACGGTCACGTGCGCGTCCCGCAGATGCGGCTGGTCGGACCTGGCCAGGATCGCGGGTACCAGCGCCTGATTGAGGTCATCGTCTTCCACGAGCAAAATCTCCGCGCCAGGCACTGGCCCACCCCCGCCATTGGTTCACTTTTAGTATTTATTCATATACCCAGAGTAATCGGCACAACGCCCCGTGGCCGGCCGGTGGATCAGTCCTGGCCGAGCACGACGTGCAGCTTGGCGAGCAGGGAGGTTTCGGAAAAGGGTTTTTCGAGGAGATGGACGCCGGGTTCCAGGACTCCCTGGACGCCAAGCAGGCCGTGGGTGTAGCCGGACATATAGAGCACCCGGACCTCCGGCCGCAGCCTGCGGACGCGCTCGGCGACCTCCTTGCCCTGCATTCCGGGCATCACCACGTCGGTGAGCAGCACGTCCAGGCGCTGCGTGGCCCGCGGTCGCCAGGTTGATCGCCTGATAGCCGTTGGACGCCACCAGCACCTCGTAGCCGTTGCGGGCGAGAATCCGCCGGGTTACCTCCCGCAGGGCCGCCTCGTCCTCCACGATGAGCACGACCTCGCCGCGGCCGCGCACCGGCCTGGGTGGTCGGCTGGCCAGCAGCGGACGGGGCCAGTCGGTGACCGGGAGCAGCAGCCTGACGGTCGTGCCGAGGCCAGGCTCGGAATAGATCCGGGCACTCCCCCCGGCCTGGGTGATGATCCCGTACACGGTCGCCAGCCCGAGGCCGGATCCCTCGCCCTTGGGCTTGGTGCTGTAGAACGGCTCGAATGCCCGGTCCACCACCTCGGGGACATCCCGGTGCCGGTGTCGCTCACCTTCACCGTGACATAACGGCCGGCGGCCAGGCCCGGCTGGTCGGCGGCATAGACCTGGTCCACGTCGGTGTTCGCGGTCTCGATGGTCAGCTTCCCCCCGCCGGGCATGGCATCGCGGGCGTTGACGGCGAGGTTGACCAGCACCTGCTCGATCTGCCCGGGATCCGCGAGCACCGGGCACAGGTCGCCGGCCAGGACCGTCATCAGTTCGACGTGCTCGCCAAGGGTCCGCCGGAGCAGTTGCTCGACGCTCGCCACCGTCTCGTTCAGATCCAGGACACGCGGCTGGACCACCTCCCGCCGCGCGAACGACAGAAGCTGATGGGTCAGCCCGGCGGCCCGGTCGGCGGCCCGCAGCACCTGCTCGATGTCCTGCCCGGACGGCTTCCCAGGCCTCACCCGGGCACTGCCGCTCGCGCCTCCTCGGCCACAAAAGCCGCATAACTGGAGATGACGCCGAGCAGGTTGTTGAAGTCGTGCGCCACCCCGCCCGCGAGCTGGCCCAGGCTCTCCAGCCGCTGCGACTGCTGCAGCTGGCGCTCCAACCGGTCCCGCTCGGCCTCGGCCCGCAGCCGCTCCCGCTCGGCCTGCACCTGGCCAGCCGCTCGGTCGCGTCCCGTACGGCCGCCGTGATCAGGATGCCTTCCTCGGCTTCGATGGCCGACAGGGAGATCTCCGCCGGGAACGTACTGCCGTCACGGCGCCGCCCGGCGAGTTCCACACCTGCCCCCATAGGCCGGGGCCGGGGATCGGCGACATATCCGGCCCGGTGGCCCGGATGCATGCCCCGCGATCTCGGGCACCAGGATCTCCACCGGCTGCCCGATCAGCTCTTCCCTGTGGTACCCGAACAGCCGCTCGGCCTGCGCGTTGACCAGTGCGATCCGGCCGTCACCCTCGACGCAGATCATCGCGTCCGGCGCCGCTTCCAGCAATCCAAGGAACCGGCGGTCGATCAGTTCCCGCATCGCCCGCACCCCCGCGGAGCTGACATCGAGGGCATCGCGTACCGGACACCCATGATCATGTAACATACAGTAAGTATTTGATCACTTTAAGTGAAGCCTCCTGAGCAGGAGGATGGGTGTTCCCGACCTCATCCTGCTCGACCTGCATCTGCCCGGGCCGACGGTCACCGACCGTTCGGCCCGGGTGACTTGCGCTGCCCCGGCACGGGGGCATGCCACCGGCGAACCGGCGGACGGTCAACCCTCGGCGGCGGTCCGGCGTTCGGCCCCGGCGCCGGACCGCGCCGCGGCCGGGCCGTCCGCGTCGCGGCGGATGTCGGCCCAGACCAGCCTGCCGGTACCGGCCCGGCACGAACCGGTGCGCAGCGCCAGCGCCCGCACCAGTAGCAGGCCGCGGCCCCGTTCGGCCGCCGGATCTTCGATCACCCGCGGCTGTCCCGCGCCGCCGTTGTCGGTTACCCCGATCCGTACCAGGGACCGGCAGAGGGTGACCTCCACGGCGAACCAGCCGCCACGGCCGCTGGCGGTGTGGCAGATGGCATTGCTGGCCAGTTCGGTCGCCACGAGGACCAGGTCGTCCCGCGCCTGGCCGGGCGGCAGGAGCGGCGCCAGCCAGCGCCGCAGCACCCCGAGCTCGCAGCCCTCACCCGGGAAGACACGCCGCCACTGGGTGCCGCGCTCCAGGCCGGTGGGCGGGTGCGGCAGCCGGACGCAGCCGCCCGGACCTGCCGCGTCAGTTCCCCCGGGCCCGCTGTGCCGTGGCGGGATCACCGGTGGCCTGCCATCTGGACGCTGGCGATGCCGGCACACAGCTCGGGACGGAAGCTCAGCGTCGGCATCCCATGAGCCAGGATTGCCGCGCTGTCGCCCAGGTGAAGGTTGAGGTACCAGCCGCGGTGCGGTGGAGCGGCGGTGACGCCGGCGACCGTCCGGGTCTGGTCGACGATGTCACCGCTGGCGTTGGCCACGTAGTCCAGCAGCATGTACTTGACCGCGCCCTGGTCCTGGCAGGTGCCCAGGTGGAGATGGGCGGCGTGCGCCCCCGGGGGCAGGCCGAAGGCGGTGACGGTGACGCTCAGGGTCCGCGCGGCGGCGCTGTAGCTGATCTTCGCCCAGCCGTGCAGCCTGCCCTGATAGTTGCCTGCGAGCCCATAGGACCGGGGGATGACCGCGCTCTGCTGGCCGTTCGGGTGACCGGGCAGCACGGCGGACTGCGCGATCAGTTCCTCGGCGGGCAGGCCCGGGACCGCGGTGCCGGCATAGCTGCCCAGGCGGATGCTCACCCGGCTGCCGCGCAGCGCCCTGACATTGTTGCTGGCGGTCAGCGTCGCGTTGGCCCGCCCGGCGCTGTCCGCGCCGAACACGGGGAACCGCACCTCAGGGCGCAGCGCAGTGCCGTGCGGCCCGTCGATAGAGACGGTGTGCGACGACCCTGGGGTGAGGCCGTAGAGGTCCAGGTGGACCTGGAGCATGCCCTGCAGGTCACGCCAGACCCGCACGGTGCCGGTGGGCATCGACTGCAGGCGCTGAACGCCGGGCCCGGTCAGCGCGCCGTGCCCGGTCATCGGGCGGCCCATCCCCGTGGTGCCCGCGCCGGCGTGTTCCATGGTGCCAGCGCCCATCGCGGGACCAGCCGGCGGCGTGGACCCGGCCGTGGCGGTGCGCATCGGTCCCTGCTGGCTCTCGATCAGCGGCGGCTGGGGGCCGGAGATCGCGCCGAGGGCGGCCCCGATGCCCGCGCCCAGCACGATCGCGGTCACGCTCGCGGCTATGGTGAAGGCCCGGAAATCTGCCATGGTCGCTCAGCCTCCCGGTAAGCGGGTGAGTACCGCGCCCCTCGCGGCCATTACCACGCTCGCCGGCGGGTCACCGGTTCACGAGAGTGCAGGCATGCCCATACCCCGGGGGTGCCTGCACCCCCGGGCAGGGTTCACGCGCGGCCCGGTCAGGTTTCGCGCGAGCCCTCGGCCCCGGTGGACCGGGCATCAAGCAGCTTCAGCACGGCGGCGACGCGACGGTCGGTGTCCGTGCTGTCGCCGAGGCCGAGCTTGCTGAACACCGAGTTGATGTGCTTCTGGACCGCGCGCTCGGTGAGCACCAGGGCCTTGGCGATGGTCGCGTTGTTCTTGCCCTGCGCCATCTGCTCCAGCACCTCCCGCTCGCGTGGGGTCAGCACTGCCCAGCGGTGAACCGGCGGCACGCTCCTTGCGCACCACCAGGGCCTCGACGAGCTGGGGGTCCAGCGCCGACCCGCCGGCCGCCACCTGGTGCAGGGACCGTTCCAGCTCGGTGATGTCGCCGATGCGCTCCTTGAGCAGGTACCCGGCGCCCGCCGCGCCCTGGCGCAGGAACTCCTGCGCGTATTGCGGGTCGGCGAACTGAGTGAGCAGGATCACCCCGGTTCCCGGGTACCGGTCCCGGATCGTCGCGGCGGCCGACAGGCCCTCGGTGTGGTGATCCGGCGGCATGCGGATGTCGGTGATCACCACATCGGGCCGGTGCTCCTCGACCGCGGCGAGCAACTCATCCTTGTCCGCCGTCGCGGCGACAAGCTCCACCCCGGCCAAGGCCCCGAGCAGGGCGGCGGTTCCCGCCCGGAGCAGGTAGTTGTCCTCGGCGAGGACGACGCGGATCGTCACGGTTGGCAGCCTCCGCTGAAATCCTAAGAGTGCCGGGCCGTGGCCGCAGCCATCGCCGTCCCGGCGGCTGCCCTGGTTGCTGGATGATGAATCGGTGAGCGGCACCCGCATGGCGCGCCGGCCTTTTTCCTGGCCGTCCCTGGCCACCTTCGCGGTCCAGGCGGTGGCGGTCTGCGGCTTCGTGGCCGCCGTGTATGCGCTCGTGGTCGGGGGCGGCATCGCGTTGTGGCCGGATGCGAGCCACGACTGGATCCTGGTGTTCTGGATCGCCGCCACGGCGATCGCGGGAGCCGGTATGACGACGGTTCGGTCGCGTGCCACGGCACTGGTGCGCCGAGTGCTGCCCGCATCGGGCCGCTATGCCACGCTGATGACCTCGGTCTTCGGCGTGGTGGCGGCCGGGCCCGCCGAGGAGTGGCTGGCCCGCCTTGCGGAGTTGCTCGCCGAGGGAACGGGCGCGAAGTACGCGACGGTGTGGCTGGCCGGGCCGGCCGGGCTGCGCCGGGTCAGCTGGTGGCCGCAGCGGGACACCCCGGCCGGGCCCGTTGCCGTGGCCGGCGAGGCCGAACTGCGCGGTGCTGCCGGTGTCGATCACATGGCGCCGGTGCGGGATGCGGGCCAGCTGCGCGGCGCGCTGACCCTGCAGGCCCGGGCGGGCCGCTTCGTGACGCCCCCGGACCTGCGGCTCGCCGCCGATGTGGCGAACACCGCCGGGCTGCTGCTGCGCAACGCAGAACTCACCGAGCGGCTGCGGGAGCAGGTTCGGCTGGAGACCGCGCAGGCAACGGAGCTGGACGCCTCCCGCCGCCGCGTGGTGGTGGCCAGAGACGCGGCCAGGGAGCAGCTCAGTGCCGAGATCCAGGCCCGGGTCTGTGCGCCGCTGGAACGCTGTGCGGTCAAGGCCGAGCTGGCCCGGCCCGGCCGGGCGGAGTCCCTGGCGGGCCGGCGGCTGGCCATCGAGCTTGCCGAGATGACGGCGGCGATCGACGCGGCCATCGCGGACTTCCGCCAGATCGTGCATGGCGTGTACCCGCCGGTGCTCACCGACCACGGCCTGCTCGCCGCCCTGGAGAACCTGATCACTGACCTTGACCTGCCCGCGGTACTCCGCACGCCCCAGATACCGAGGCTGGCCGCCTGGGTGGAGGCCAGTGCCTACTTCTGCGCCGCGGCGCTGCTGCGCGAGTGGGACGGCACGGGGGCGTCGCGGCCGATGCGGATCTTCGTCGGGGTGACGAGCACGCTGGTCGAGATGACGTTCCACGATGGCGTTCCGGAAAGCCCGGCCCGGCCCGGCCTGCCGGTCAGCGCGGTGGTCCTGGAAGCCGTTCAGGACCGGGTGGCGGCCCTGGACGGCAGCCTGCGGACGGGCCACGACCCGTCCGGCAGGTCGCTGACGGTCGGGATCCCCGCTGGCGCCGGCCGACCTGGCCGCGCCGCGCGCCAGGAGGAAGGCGCGCAGATGACGCCGGGCCGGCGGCGCGCCGTCAGCGCGGCATGGTACGCGTTCACCGCGCTGTACCTCGCGTTCGTGCTCGGGTGGCCGCTGCTCGGCCTGGCCGCGGCGCTCGCCCGGCACGCAGCGGCGGTGCACGGCTGGGCGGAGGCGGCCGAGGCCGGGCGGCACGGGGCGGCCTGGGTATCGGCCGGGGCCGCTGCCGGCCGGGGCCAGGCACAGCTACCCGGCCGTGGACGTCATCCTGGACTACGTCTTCAGCGCGGTGAACCTCGTGTTCGCCGCGATCCTGTTCGTGCTCGCCCGCCGGGACTGGACCGTGCGCTGCCTGGTCATCGGGATGCTCGGCGCGGCGGGCGCGTTCAACCTGCAGGCGCATACGGCCATCGACGCGATGGCGACGATGAGCGGGGTGCAGATCGGCCTGTGGCACTCCGCGCTGCTGCACGGCGTGGGCGGCGTCGCGTATGTGTTCGCGCTGGTGCTGTTCCCCACCGGCACCCTGGGCTGGGCAGGGCGCCGCAGCTGGCCGGTGCGGGTGCTGCTGGTCGCCAGCGTGGCTGGTGCGGCCGCGCTGCTGAGCGTCTCCACGGCGGAGTACCCGCACACGCTCAGCTTCGTGCTGTTCTTCGGCCTGGCTCACCCCGGTCGCCGGGGTGACGGCGCAACTCGCCAGGTACCGGCGGGCGACCAGTGCGGAGGCCCGGCAGCAGTCCCGGGTCCTGCTGTGGGCGCTCGGGCTTGCGTTCGCCGCGGCGCTGGTGCTCACCCTGGTCACGCTGACCACGCAGGGCCTGCATGTTCCAGGGCTGCCCCCGCTCTCCGGCGTCACCCGGTACATGCCTGGCGAGCAGGGCGACCTGTTCGGCCTGGGCAGGCTCGGCTCCGGCTCACAGGCCGCCGTCTTCTGGATCTTCCGCGCGATATTCACGATGATCCCGTTCGCGATCATGGCCGCGTGCTGCGGTTCCGGCTGTGGGATGTAGAGCGGGTGTTCAACCGGACCCTGATCTACGGCGTGCTGATCACCATGATCGGCGCGGTGTACGTCTTCGGCGTGGTGCAGACCGATTCCCTGCTCGGCCTGCCCGGGGGCTGGGCATCCGCTCCCCAGATCGTCGCCGCCGGCCTGATCGCACTGGCCTTCCAGCCGGTCCGGGCCTGGCTCGGCGATGGGCGGACCGCCTGGTCTACGGCAGCCGCAAACCTGCCTACGACGTGCTCGCCGAGGTATCCGCGCTGAGCCAGGCGAGTGAGCCGGGCGCCGCCCCGCTGGGCGCGCTGGCCCGGATCGTCGCGGAAGGGCTGGCGGTCGGTACCGTCTCGGTGGTCCTGGACCTGCCCGACGGCACCTCGGTCACGTCCGGCTGGCCGCAGGAGAGGCCGGAGACCCCGGAAGGCGGGCCGGAGACAGCGGCCGCCGCGGAGCGGCGGATCCCGGTGCGCTATCGCGGGGAGCACGTCGGGGCGCTGTGCCTGCCCGGCGGCCAGGAGAGCAGGCTCGCCCCGGACCGGCGGGCCCTGCTCAATGACCTGGCCGGCAGTGTTGGCGTGATCCTGCACAACGCGAGCCTGTCCATCCAGCTTGAGCGCGGACTGCACGAGGCCGAGGCGCAGTCGGCCGAGTTGCGCGCCTCCCGCCTGCGCATCGTCGCGGCGCAGGACGGCGAGCGCCGCGAACTGGAGCGCAACCTGCACGACGGCGCCCAGCCAGGTCTCACCGCCGTCCGGCTGACCCTGGGCCTGGCCAGCCACATGGGCCAGGTCGGCAATATCGCCCGGGCCCGGCGGGCGCTCGACGAACTGCCCGGGAACATCGGCGACGCGCTGGCCATGCTCCGCCAGACGCTGCGCGGGTGCTGGAATTCCCGCAGATCGTCAGCATGCGCGGCTCGGGACGGCGCTGCGCGAACAGGCGGCCGCCCTCGGCGCCCGCCCGGTGTTGCCCATATCGCCGCCGAAACCACAGCGGACGAGGACGCCCGGCTGGAGCCGGTGGTCGGCGCCGCCGTCTACTTCTGCTGTACCGAAGCGCTGCAGAACACCGTCAGGCACTGCCCCGCGCGCCGGTGGAGGTCACGGTGAAGCTGGACACCGGGCCGCAGCGGATGTGTTTCCGCATCGCCGACCAGGGCCCCGGCTTTGACGCCGAGGCCATCGACGGCAGCGGGCTGCAGAACATGGCGGACCGGATCGGCGCGGTCGGCGGCGACGTTCAGGTCAGCACCGGGCCAGGGGCGGGCACCCAGGTCTCCGGGTGGGTCCCGGTCGCGCCGGGCACGAGCGGGTCCTGACCCGAACCCCCGCGGGCGGGCCCGCGCCCCTGCCCGGGGATGCAGGCACCCCCGCCAAGTGGCATGCCTGCACTCTCGAGACCGCGGTACCCGCCCGGGGACCCTGGATTCCGACAGCCAAACAGAAAGGACATTGTCATGGTTCCTGAATTTCACTCCCGCACGGCGGCCGCAGCCCGGCTGGCCCGGTGCGCGGCAGGCGTCCGCAGCGTGACGGGTGCCGCCGTGGCCGCGGTCGCGATCGCGGGGTCACTGGCGCTGGGCGGGGTGGCCCAGGCCGCCACGGCCAGCGGCCACCACGGCGGCGCCGGCTGGCGTACACGTTCACCACCCTGGACAACCAGGCCGACCCGACGTTCAACCAGCTGCTCGGGATCAACAGCCACAACGTGATCGCCGGCTACTTCGGCAGCGGCGCGGCCGGGCACCCGAACAAGGGCTACCTGCTCATCCCGCCCTACGGCCAGGGCAACTACGCCAACGAGAACTTCCCCAGCTCGGCAGACCCAGGTCACCGGGCTGAACAACGAGGGCGACACCGTCGGCTTCTGGGTCACCGCCAAGGGACACCAACCGCGGCTTCGTCGAGTGGAACGGCGTGTTCGCCTCCTACACCGACCCGAAGACCCCGCACGCGCGGGCGCCGTCAACCAGATGCTCGGCATCAACAACGCCGGCACCGCGGTCGGGTTCTACAACGACGCGCATGGTCACTCGCACGCCTTCAGCTCAACCAGGCCACCGGCACGTTCACCGCCATCAAGATTCCCGGCGCCGTGCGGCACCGCCACCGGCATCAACAACAACGGCGACGTTGTCGGCTTCTTCACTGACGCCGTCCGGCGCACCTGCGCTGGCTGATGCACGGCGGCCACCTCGACCGCGTACCAGTTCCCCGGCGGCAGCGACACCCAGGCCTTCGGCATCAACGGCAACGACCAGATCGTCGGCTCCTACCTGGACGGCGCGGGTGTCATGCACGGCTTCGTGCTGTCCCGGCCCGCTGGGCCCGGTCTCGCACTGGCAGAGCATCGACGACCCGAACGGCGTCGGCTCCACCGTGGTCAACGGCATCAACAACGCCGGCGACCTGGTCGGCTTCTACACCGACGCCGCCGGCAACACCGACGGCATGCTGGCCACGCCGTGACCCAGCACCCCCCGAAGGAACACTCCACCGAAGGAAACACCCCCTAACGGGCGGGGCGGCAGGCCACCAGGCCTGCCGCCCCGCTCCGTTGCGCGGTCCCCCGTCTTGCTGCGCCGGATCCCCCGGTCAGGCGCAGTGCCATGGCTGGGTCGAGACCGCGCCGCCGCGCGGCGGCGGCGCGGGCGTCCGGTGCGATCTCGCGAGCGGTGAGCGCGTATCCGACGCCGCTCACCCCGGCCTGCGCGCCCACGGCATAAGGCCGGGCGCGGCTACGGAATGCCGTGCGCCCGGCATAACTGCGCCCGGCCCGGTGGTTAGCAGTGTCCGGCGGTTCCCGCAAGGTCGTTAAGGCCAGTCGGAGAGAACGGACGGTGTCATGCCGAAGGCAGTGCGATTCGAGGAGTACGGCGGGGTCGATGTCCTCAACGTGGTCGAGGTCCCGATGCCCGAGCCGGGACCGGGCCAGGTGCTGGTCCGGGTGAAGGCGGCCGGCATCAACCCCGGCGAGGCCAAGATCCGCGAGGGCCTGCTGCATGCCCGGTGGCCCGCCACGTTCCCGTCCGGGCAGGGCAGCGACCTGGCCGGGATCGTGGCACCGGTCAGGCCCGGGCGTGACCGGGTTCGCCGCGGGGGACGAGGTCATCGGATTCACCGACGACAGGGTCGAGCCAGGCCGAGTACGTCCTGGTCGAGGCCGGGCACCTGACCGCCAGGCCTGCCAGCGTGCCGTGGCAGGTCGCGGGCTCGCTGTTCGTGGCCGGGGCCACGGCCTATGCCGCCGTGCGGGCGGTGGCGCTGACCGCGGGGGACACGGTCGCCGTGTCCGCGGCGGGGGGCGGCGTCGGCTCGATCACCGTCCAGCTTGCCCGGCGGGCGGGCGCCACCGTGATCGGCCTGGCCTGCCTCGCCAACCACGACTGGCTGACGGGGCACGGGGTCATCCCGGTCAGCTACGGCGACGGTGCCGCGGACCGGATCCGGCAGGCCGCGGCAAAGATCAACGCGTTCATCGACACGTTCGGCACGAACTATGTCGAAGTCGCGCTTGACCTCGGTGTCGAGCCGTCCCGCATCGACACGATCGTTCGTTTCGACGCGGTGCAGCAATACGGGATCAAGGCTGAGGGCAACGCCGCGGGCGCCAGCGCCGCGGTGCTCGCCGAGGTAGCCGGGCTGATCGACGCAGGCGAGCTGGAGATCCCGGTGACCGCGACCTTCCCGCTGGCCGAGGTGCGGGATGCCTACCGGCTGCTCGCGCAGGGCCACATCCGGGGCAAGATCGTCCTGCTGCCATGACCGCCGTGCCCGGCCCGCCGCCGGTTGGCGGGCCGGGCATGGCGGCGTTCAGCAGCCGCCCACTGCCCTGCCAGGCGGCGACGGTGTCGTTGGCGGTGTAGCTGGCGTCGGCGGTGTTGAAGCCGAATGTGCGGTTGCTGACGTACCCGCAACTGCTGGTCTCCTCGACGTTGGTCCAGCTGCCCAGGGTGAACTTGTACTGGAAGGCGGCGACCGGCACGCCGGTGATGGTCAGTGTCCAGGTGTCGGTGCCGGTCTTGATCATCGGGTAGTCGGTGGCGAGCCAGTCGTCGGACGACGCCGATGCCGGTGCCGAGCACGTTGTAGTTGCCGGACAGGTAGACCGTGTCGCCGCTGGGCGTGTCCGACGGGACGGTCACGTTGATGACGGCGGTCGATCGCCGCAAGCGGCCGGGCCGCCCCAGTTGGCCACCGTGTCGTTCACGGTGCCGCCGTTGACCGACATGGACCGGTTGCCGATGTCGGCGCAGTCGGCGTTCTTCTCGACGTTGTTCCAGTTGCCGCCGAGGTCGTACTTGTAGGACAAGGTGGCGTCGGCGGCGGAGTCGATGGTCGCGGTCCACTGCGTCGGCGCTGACCCGGGTCATCGGGACGCCGTTGGCCGCCCAGTCGGACTGCCCAGGCCCAGCGCGGACAGGTTCCCGGCCAGGTAGACGGTCTGGCCGGACGCATCGGTGTTCACCGGGACCGTCACGTTCACGGTCTCCTTTACCGAATTCCGGTCACCGGGCAGTCGCCCTGCTGCACGCACTGGGTCGACCACCGCCGGGGTGTCCAGGTCCTGGCCTGCCGAGATGTCGTTGGCCAGGCGCACGTACTGCGCCATCGCCCACATCAGCGGCGTGGAGGAGTTGTCCGGCTGGCCGAACGTGAAGCCGCCGGTGCCGGTGCTCCCGCCCCAGACCTGCTCGGAGATCTGGTCGCCGGAGTTGGCCGCGCCGGCCATGGTCGCCAGCATGGACTGCGCGCCGGTAGGTTGCCGACGGCGACGTCGTACTCGCCGCGCTCGCCGGTGAGCACCGGCCACGGGTTGCCGACGCCGGCGCCGGTGTAGTCGCCGCCGGACGAGGTCTCGCCGTAGCCGTCGAAGTTGTACCGGTGCCAGATCGGGCCCTCCGGGGTGGTCACCTTGATCTGCGTGTCGACGACCGACAGCGTGTTGGTGATGTCGGTGGCCGTGGCGGACTTGATGCCGAGCCGGACCAGTTCCAGGAAGCTCGGGTCTACCACGGTCCGGTCGTCGTGGTTGCCGCCGCCGTTGGCGATGGAGATCGAGGCGCCGGAGTTGGGGTTGCCGTCCGGGGTGATCCGCAGGAAGTAGTCGCCGTTGCCGTAGGAGCCGGTGGTGGTGTAGGTCCAGCCGTCCACCTCGGAGGCCCAGGTCTTGGCGGTGGACTGGTAGGTGGCCGCGTGGCTGCCTCGTCCCGTTGGTCTGCGGCGATGGACGGCGGCGCAGACCAGGCCGGCGATCTCGGCGGCCATGGTGGCCGGTGAGTAGCCGCCGTTCTCCTCCCAGCGTTCCTCCGGCGTGTACGGCCCGTTGGTGACCAGGTAGTTGGCCTGGTGCTTGACGTGCCCCCAGTCCGCCGAATCGGTCACGCCGAGCTGATAGGCCAGGATGATCGGGTCGGCGACCTCGTCCATCTGGAGCGAGCCGAACTCGGCGTTGCCGTTCAGCCAGGTGTTCTGCTTGACCGCGCCGCTGGACTCGTCCTCGTACTTGAAGATGTACTGCAGCGCCGCCTTGGCGTCGGCGGTGTCGCCGGCCGCCAGCAGCGAGGTCGCCATCTCGTACTCGTCGCGGGTCCACACCAGGTGGTAGCCGTGGTCGCCGGCGCTGTTCGCGCTGACGCTGGCGCCCCAGGGATCGCTCGGCGAGGCGACGAACGCGCCGACGTAGGTCTTGTCCTCGTCGGCCTTCATCTCCATCAGCGAGACGTAGTACTGCGCTGAGCAGGCTGCTGCCGGTGACCGAGGCGGGCGGGGCGTTGAGGCCGCCGATCCAGGTGTGCCAGCCGGCCTCGAACGAGCTCTCCAGCGAGCCTGAAGCCCGGCGGCCAGCGACGCCGCGGCGTCGGTGACCGCCGCGGCCTCGCTGGAGTCGAAGGCCAGGGCCAGGGTGAACGTGGTCGACCGGAGGCGGCGACCGGGATCTGCGCGATCTGGTCGATGTGGCCGCGGCGGGCGACGCGGAGGAGTAGGTGGCGGTCAGCGCGTGGCTGCTGGTCAGCTGGGCTGCCGTCGCTGGTGCTGCCGACGTAGCCGGTGCTGGTCTGGCTGAAGCCGGTGGAGGCGGCGAGCGCGCTGGCCACCGAGCCGTTGATGGCCACCAGGTCGCCGGAGGCCGTGTCGGTGCCGCCGGTGTTGCCCATGCCCTGGTTGGCCAGCTAGGGCTGGTAGTCGGCGTAGAGGTGGAGCGGGGTGCGGGTGAGGTTGGTGAACGTGGTCTGGACCAGGATCACCGAGCGGGACGGGTCGGCGATGTAGGTCTTGGTGATGGTGTACTTGCCGCTGGTCGCGGTGTTGGTTTGGTTCCAGGCCAGCGAGGTGGGGTCGGCCAGCGAGATCGCGTGGCTGGTGTTCGCGGTCTCGGTGTCGGTGAAGCTCGAGCCGTCGGTGACGAAGTACTGCAGCCCGAAGGTGTCCGGTGCGTCGGTCTCCGGGTAGTAGACGTTCTGCAGCTCACCGTCGGCGAGGGTGTACCAGACCTTCGAGGCGCGAGCGAGCCGGCGAAGGCCTCGGTGTTCGATTCGTTCCAGGTGGCGCCGGCGCCCGGTGCGCCGGGCGCACCTCCCGGCCGCCAGGGCCGGTGCGGCCGTGCCTAGGACGGCGGTCCCGGCAAGGGTGGCCACAGCAGCAAGTAAGCGCCATGCTCTTCGTCACCTCCCCACGGTGCCCGAGGTCCGGCCCGGAACCGGCCGTCGCTGCCATGCGCGCATCGTGTTCTCCTCTCCCGTCGCTGGCCCGGGGGTGACCGGCAGCTATCCGGGGCAGCCTGATGAATGGCTTCATGCCCACGATAAGTTTTGCCATAATCAGCGGCCTAGAAGCATGCGCCGGAAATAATTCATTAAAGTCCCCGGAATATTCTGTAAATGCCGGGGCGCGCGTTCAGTGGCCGATGGCGCCCCGCCGGTAGCGCCCCGGGCACGCGCCCGCACGGCGGCCGTAGCCAGCCCCTGCCGGGGCACGCCGGCGATGGTCAAGATCTGTCTGGCTCGCAGCCGCAGCACCGTGGCCGCCAGCGCAGCCCCGCTCGCCGCGACGGCCACCGCGAAGGCCGGCAGGTAGTGCGGCAGGTGCTGCGTCCCGCCGATCAGGGCGGCCGGGGCGTCGGTCACGAGCGCGCTGGGCAGCCAGCCGGCGATGGGGTGGTACACGCCCGCGACCGGGAGCACGAACAGCACGGCGAGCGCGATGCCGCGGTCGCCGAGCGTGCTGCGGACGATGGATCGCCGCGAAGGCGGTGACCGCCACGGCAATATGCCAGGTATGACGGCGCCGCACAGCATCGCCGCGAGCATTCCGGCCGCCGGGGGCGCGCCGATGAGCAGACCGAGTCTCGTACCACGCGGCGAGCGTGCCAAGCACGTAGGCGAGTGCCGCAGCGGCCGCGGTTGACGGTGAAGCGCGGCGTGACGAGCTGCCAGAATGCCGGTGACCCTGGTCCGCAGGAACGATCGCGAGGCCGCGATGGGCATCGAAGGTGAACGCGCCGGCCGCGATGACGACCACCACGATCAGGCCGATGCCAGGCTGAGTCTCGCCGAAGTAGCCGTTGAGCGCCGTCCGCGGGGGTGGGCGGCGGGACGGAGATCCGGACGCCGTTGCCGACATGGCGCGAAGAGCTTGTTCTGCGTACCTGGTCAGCTACCGGCTCGATCAGGCCGAAGAACACGAAGACCGCGGCCAGGGCGAGGGCGCGCGGGGTGCGGAGCAGCCGCAGCCACTCCAGCCGCCACAGGTTCATCCGGTCGGGCCGCGGGCAGCCGTGCCGTCGCGCTGGTCATCTCACTCCTCTGTAGCTCGCGCCGGTCAGGGCCAGGAACGCCGACTCCAGGTCGGCGGCGGCCGGCTCGCAGGAAACCTGGCGGGCGCCGCAGCGCGGCGATCACGGCCGGGATGCCCCGTTCGCCTGCCTCGATGCTGGCGGCGTCGACCCGGAGGGTGTCGGCGCCGACCGGCTCGACCCGGGTCGCCCACGGCTGCCCGGCCATCGCGGCGGCGACGGCTCAGTCTCGCCGGCGATGCGGACCAGCCAGCTCGGGCTCCAGGTAGGTGTCGATGAGGTCCTGGGTGGCGCCCTGGTACAGCAGCCGGCCGTCGCGCAGGATGCCGACCTGGTCGGCGATCCGCTGCACGTCGGCCAGGATGTGGCTGGAGAAGATCACGGTCCGGCGGCCGCGCATCGCGGCGACCAGGCTGAGCATCTCCGCCCGGCCGGCCGGGTCCAGAGCCGAGGTCGGCTCGTCGAGTATCAGCAGTTCGGGATCGCCGACCAGGGCGCAGGCCAGCCCGAGCCGCTGGACCATGCCGCGGGAGAATCCGCCGACCCGCCGGCCAGCCGAGTCGGCCAGGCCCGCGGCCGCCAGCGCCCGCGGACACCGCCTGCGCTGCCCGCGGCTGGCGCGACGAGCGACCTGGCCAGGTCCACCGCCTCGTACGGCGGTCAGCCAGCCGTCGAACTCGGGGACATCCGGGCAGACCGCGACCTGGTGGCGCGCAGTGCGCATGCTGATCGTGCCGCGGTCGGCGCGCCGGATCCCCGGACAGCAGCGACAGCAGCGTCGTCTTGCCCGCGCCGTTCAGGCCGACGAGGCCGTAGATCGAGCCGCGCGGCACCACCAGGTCGACGTCGAACAGGCCGGTGCCGCCGTAGTCCCTGGTGAGCCCGCTCGTGGTCACGATCGGCTGGCAGCCCGCGTGGCTGGCCCTCCCGGCGTCCGGGCCTCCCCCGCTGGCCGCTCCCCCAGCGGCTCCGCGCCCGCGCCGCGGGCGGCCCCCCGCCACGCGGCCGCGCTCCCCCGGTGCCGCCGGCTCCACCGCTGGCCTGCCCGCCGCTTCCTGCCCCGCCGCCGCCGCCTGACCGCATCCTGGCCGCGGTCCCGGCCGATGAACAGGTAGATCAGCGCACCGATCGGCGCGCTGACGAACAGGATGACGATCACCCAGACGAACTTGGGCACGTTGCGGACGGACTTCGCCCGGGCCAGGTTGACGAGGCAGTAGACGTCGAGGGCAACGATGAGCACGAGCAGCGGCACCACCGCGGGCAGCAGATTGGCCGACGGGCCGCCCGCACTGGCGGCCCCGGCCATGAGCAGGTCTTTTGGCATGGGCGGCACCTTTTCCCAGCTCACTTGCCCATCAGGAACGCATCGGCCCCGCCGCGGGGCGGCGGCGGACGGTTGCTCTCAGATATGAGAACGTTAGCAGCTTTGATATCAAGCGGCCAGCGGGCCAGCCGGCCGCCCCGCACCTGGCCGCTCCCGCACGGCAGGGCATAATGGCGGCGCCGGCGCTGTTGGCTGAAGCGTCCAAGTCCCGCCTACCCAGGGGCCAATTCCCGTGACCGTGCATGACATCGCCGTCAAAACCCTCAGCGGCCAGGACTCGTCCCTGGGCGATCTGGCCGGCAACACCTTGCTCGTGGTGAACGTCGCGTCGAAGTGCGGCCTGACCCCGCAGTACGCGGGCCTGCAGCGGCTGCAGGACCAGTTCGGCAAGCGCGGGTTCGCGGTCGTCGGTTTCCCCTGCAACCAGTTCGGCGGGCAGGAGCCGGGCACCCCGGAAGAGATCGATGAGTTCTGCACGGACAACTACGGGGTCAGCTTCCCGATGTTCGAGAAGATCGAGGTCAACGGCCCCGGCCGGCACCCGCTGTACACCGAACTGACCGCGGTGCCCGACGCGGCCGGCGAGGCCGGCGACATCCAGTGGAACTTCGAGAAGTTCCTGGTCGGCCCGGACGGGACGATCCTCGCCCGGTTCCGCCCGCTGACGGAGCCCGAGGACCCGGCGGTCGTCTCCGCCATCGAGGCCAGCCTTCCCGGCTGACCAGGCCGGAACGTTGGCCGGCGTAGCGGCCCGTATCAGGCCCGCGACCGCGGCCGACATGGGCGCGGTCGCCGGCCTCGCCGGGGAACTGGCCCAGTCGTTCGCCTTCTCCCGGGCCACTTCGACGAGCACTACCCGGCCCTGCTCGCGGCCGGGCACGCCTGCCTGCTCGTCGCGGCGCCGGGGCGGACTGCCCGGGTACCTGCTGGGCTTCGAGCACCTGACCTTCTACGCGAACGGCAGGGTGGCCTGGGCGGAGGAGGTGTTCGTCCGCGGCGACCTGCGCGGGCGCGGCATCGGCCGGGCCCTGATGGAGCGTTCGAAGCCTGGGCGCGCGGCGCGGCTGCGCGCTCGTCGCGCTCGCGACCCGGCGGGCGGCGCCCTTCTACCGGGCGCTCGGGTACCAGGAGTCGGCCGCCTACCTGCGCAAGCTGCTGACCGGGCCGGACTGACGGCCCGGCTCACTCCGCGGCGCGCAGCACCTTGCGGGGTGCGAGCCGTCGACGTAACCCACGAACGGCGGGTAGATGTTGTAGCCCAGCAGTTCCTGGAGCCGTTCCGGCAGCCGCCGGACGATGTCGCGGGGCACGGCGAGGCAGTGGTTCTCCTGCGGGCGCAGCCAGGAGACCGCGTACTCCAGGATCACCCCGAGCCGCGGCTTGGCGGTCTGGTTGGCCCCGCCACCGTGCCAGAGGCTGCCGAGGTAGAACATGGCCGAGCCCGGTGGCATGGCGGCGGCCAGGACCGGATCCCCGGGACCTGGCTGGCGCCCGGGCTCCCATTGGTGGCTGCCCGGAACGTACCTGGTGGCGCCGTTCTCCTCGGTGAACTCATCCAGCGGCCACATCGTGTTGAGCACGACCGGCGGGTGCGGCTCCGGCAGCGGGTAGATCGCGTCGTCCCGGTGCAGCATCTGGGCGCTCTCCCCGGGCCCGATGCGGATGCCCACCGGGGCGCTGAGCTGGTAGTGCCCGAGCACCTGGTCAAGCACCTCGAGCAGCAGCGGATGCACGGCCAGCCGGTCGAACGTCCGGGTCTTGGCGAACAGGGCATAGACCCGCTGGGTGTCGAAGCCCTCGAACTCGTTGCGGCCCGTCGGGGTCGCCGCCAGGATCCGGCCCAGGTCGGCCCGGGCGGCCGCGACGTCCCGGTCGCTCATCAGCCCGGAGACGATCACATAGCCGTCGCTGGTCAGCCGCTGCGCCACGTCCTGGCCGGTGCACGTCGCGCCTGGCAAGGTCGCCATCGAGCGAAGCGTAGACCACCCGCGCCCGCAGGCAAATAGCGGCCGGTCCACTTCGCTGCATTACGAGCCCCGGAATCCGGTCCGCCGCGAGTGGCACCCCGGCCAGGCGGGAGTAGCCCGGCCGCAGAGGAGGTCCGTGCGCAGCAGGCAGTACGGCCAGGATGTGCTCGCGGCGGGCAGGCAACGCCGGGGCCGGGAACCGCCGGCGCGAGCACGGCCTGGTCGTCGAGGACGCCGCCGGCCGGTTCTGCGGGGCCGTGGTGCTGTGCGAGAAGGACGCGGTCACCCTGGAGGACCGGCACGGCAACCGGCGGGTGTTCCCGCTTGGCCAGGCCGCGTTCCTGCTGGAAGGCGAGCCGGTCATGCTGGTCAGGCCCGCCAGCGGCGGCGCGGCCGGGCGCCGCGGCGCGCACCGCTTCCGGCTCGGTCGCCGCCCCGCCCGGCCGGGCCAAGGTGGCCCGGGCGAGCCGGATCTATGTCGAGGGCCGCCACGACGCGGAACTGGTGGAGAAGATCTGGGGGGACGACCTGCGCGACGTCGGCGTGGTCGTGGAGTACCTCGGCGGCATCGACGACCTGCCCGCGATCGTCGCGCGTTCCGCCCCGGCCCCGGGCGCAGGCTCGGCGTCCTGGTCGACCACCTGGTGGACGGGTCGAAGGAGAGCAGGCTCGCCGCCGCCGTGCAATCCCCGGACGTGCTTGTCGTCGGCCATCCCTACATCGACGTCTGGGCGGCGGTCAAGCCGGCCGCGCTGGGCATCGGCGGCTGGCCGCGAATCCCCCCGGGCACCCCTGGAAGGAAGGCGTGCTGGCGGCGCTCGGCTGGCCGCCGGACACCGCCCGGGCATGGCAGCGCATCCTGCGCGCGGTGACCAGCTTCGCCGACCTCGAACCGGTGTTCCTCGGCCGGGTCGAGGAACTGATCGACTTCGTCACGGCGCCGGGCAGCCCCTGACCACGGAGCCAGGCCCCGTGACGGAGGAACGGGGCCTGGGCCAGCGGGGGTTCCGGGGCGTCCCCGGCAGCACCATCGGGCATGATGGCGGCGTGCCGGCCTACGCGGACTTCGCCATGTTCTACGACCAGATCATGGGCGACCGCAGCGCCATCATCGAGCGGGTCCGCGGCTACGTGCGGCGCTACCTGCCGGACGCGGGCTCGCTGCTGGAACTGGGCTGCGGCACCGGCGCCGTGCTCGCCGGCCTGGCCGCGGCCTGCAGGTCACCGGCATCGACCTGTCACCGGAGATGCTCGCCGCCGCCGCGGCCAACCTCACCGGGGTGCGCCTGGTGCAGGCGGACATCACCGAGTTCTCCCTCGGCACCACGTTCGACGTGGTGATCTGCGTCTTCGACACGCTCAACCACCTGCCCACGTTCGACGCCTGGCTGGCGATGTTCGGCCAGGTCGACGCGCACCTGGCCGAAGGGGGCCTGTTCGTCTTCGACGTCAACACGGTCGGCAGGCTGCGCCGCCTGGCGGCCGCCCCCGCCTATGTCGAGGACTTCGGCCCGCACACCCTGATCATGGACGTGGCGAGGGGCGAGGGCGGCGTCTTCCCCTGGGACGTGCGGATCTTCGAACGGGTCGAAGCCGACCAGTTCCGGCTGCACCACGAGCGGATCGGGGAACTCGGCATCCCGCTCGCGAGGATCCACGAGGCGCTCACGCCCCGCTTCGAACTACTGGAAGCGACCGACACCGAGGGCCGCCCGGCGAACGACGAATCCGACCGGGCGTACTTCGTCTACCGGCACCGCGCGCCGGGGCACCCGAGGCCGCCGCCGGCTGACCCGGGATGGATGGCAAGGCAGTGACCGGCTACCTCTTCCGGCCGCCGTACGCCGCACCCGAGTCACGGGCGGGCCGCCGCCCCGGCCCCGCACGGAGCAGCTCCGGGGATGCTGATCGACCGCGACGTGGCCGTCCCGGTTTCTCCCGGTGAGCCTCTCTATGCCGACGTCTACCGCCCCGACTCGACGGTTCCCGCGGCGCCACTGATCGCCTGGTCGCCGTATGGCAAACACAACCCGGCACCGATCGGCATCCTCTACCCCCGCAGCGGCGTCAAGCCCGAGCACACCTCACCGCTCACCACCTTCGAGGCTCCCGACCCGCAGTACTGGGTGCCGCACGGGTACGCGATCGTCACCGCGGACTTCCCGGGCACCTGGTACTCCCGTGGCCGGGCGACCTACTGCTCGCCGGCGGAGGCGCAGGCGTTCGCGCAGCTATCGAGTGGGCCGGGACCCAGCCGTGGAGCAACGGGCGGGTGGGCCTGTCCGGGGTGTCGTACCTGACCACCTCGCAGTGGCGGGTCGCCGAGCTGAGCCCGCCGCACCTGGCGGCGATCAACCCTGGGAGGGTGGTCCGACACCTACCGTGAGGTCGCCAGGCACGGCGGGATCCCGGAGACGTGGTTCTGGCCGTACATCTGGCAGCGCTGGGGCGCCAGCGTGACCGAGATCGAGGACCTGGCCGCCGAGACCGCCGCCCACCCGTTCTACGACGACTTCTGGCGGTCCAAGAGCGCGGACCTGGAGAAGATCACCGTGCCGGCCTTTGTCGTGGCGGGCTGGTCCGACCACGGGCTGCACTCCGCGGCACCCTCGAAGGGTTCCGCCGGATCTCCTCGGCGCACAAGTGGCTCGACGTGCACGGCCGCAAGAAGTGGGCCTACTACTACGACCCGGCTCGGTCGAGCGCCAGCGGGTCTTCTTCGACTACTTCCTGCACGGCCGGGGCCCCGGGCCGGTGGACTGGCCGGCCGTCCGGATGGAGGCCCGCGAGTCGTACTACCGGGGCAGGCACCGGACGGCCAGCCAGTGGCCGCCAGCCGAGACCGAGTACCGCACGCTCTACCTGCGCGCCCCGCGCGGCGCGGGCGCGGCGCCCGGGCACCCTGGAGGCCGCGCCGGGCGGCACCGCGGAGCAGGTCAGCTACGACAGCCTGGGCTCCGGCCTGGCGCCGCGCCGGGCCGAGTTCGAGATCACCTTCGCCGCCCCGGCCGAGCTGATCGGCCACACGACCGCCACCCTGTACCTGTCCTCCCCGGAGGCGGAGGATCTCGATGTCTTCGTGGCGCTGTTCAAGCTGGACGCCGGCGGGGCGCACGTGGGATTCCCGTACTACGCCCAGTTCGAGGACGGCCCGGCGGCGGTCGGCTGGCAGCGGGCCTCGCACCGGGAACTGGATCCCGCGCGGTCCACGCCGTACCTGCCGGTGCTGGCGCACCAGCGCGCGCTGCCGGTCCCGGCCGGTGAGATGGTCCGGCTCGACATCGAGGTGCTGCCCTCGGGCACGCGTTTCGAGGCCGGCGAGAAGCTGCTGCTGGTGGTCCAGGGCACCGACGTGAACCGCTACCCCAAGCCCGCCGTGTATGCCCGGCACGAGGACACCGTCAACAACGGCCCGCACATCCTGCACACCGGCGGCCGGTTCGGTTCCCGGCTGGTCATCCCGGTGCTCCCCGGTAACGGCCGAGGCTGGCGGGCGGAGTCCCGGCCAGGCGCGTGGCCCCTTCCGTGGCCTCGCCGGCCTGGCCCACGGGCACGACGCGCAGCCGCAGGTACTGCCGGATGCCCAGCATCCGGAAGCCCGCCCGTTCCACCGGGCCGAACGCGGCCACGAGCAGCGGGCCGCCTCGCGGCGATCCAGGAACTCGGGCTCGACGGCCGTGTACTCCTCGGCCGTCGATCCTTGAGCGAGCAGCCACCGGCCGCGCCCACGTTCTTCGACCAGTCCGACTGGTTACCGAAGGTCAGCGGGATCACTGCCACGTCACCGGCGATCCGGGCCCCGGCCGGGGTCACGTAGGCGCGGCCCGACGTACGGCCGACGTGCCGGACCTCCGCGGCCATCCGGACATGACGCCGCCCCGCGACCTTGCGCATCAGCGGATTGAGCACCCGAGTCAGCGGGCGCATCGCGATCCGCACGAACAGCGACGGCGGCACCGGCTGTAAGCGGTACCGCCTGGGTATTGATGCTCATCTCTGGCTCCTTGCCTGGCCACCGGGCGCAGGTGCCCGGGGCACAGATAAGGACGAAACCGCCGCGCCGATGGTGACGCCAGACCCGGCTTGGCGGCTGGCCCGGCTTGGCGGCTGGGCCAAGCCAGCCCCGACAGCTGGAGGCCCAGCGCGGCCAGCTTGCGGGGATCGGCGATGACGTGGACCGACTCGATCGACTCGCCGCGCATGCCGAGCACCAGCACGCCCGCCAGGTCCCGGTCCCGGAAACCGAGCAACGCTGGCTGCGCCGGCCAGCGGCTGGGAGACCAGCGTCGCCGGGCCCCAGAACAGCAACAGGTTCGCCGCGATCTGGGCGGCTCCGTGGACGACCTCGCGCACCGGCCCGCCGGGCCCGAGGTCGATGTCACCCCACGCGTCCGGGGCCAGCACCGCCAGCAAGCCGTCGAGGTCACCGTTGGCGCAGGCGGCGATGAACTTCTCGGGTGACCAGGCGGTGCTCGGCGGAGGCGACGTCGGCACGGGTTCCTGCGCTGGCCTTCGGCGATCTTCTGGCGGGCCCGCCTGGCGCAGCTGGCGGCACGCCGGGGCCGCCCTGCCGACCGTCCGCGCGACCGCGGGGAACGGCATGCCGAAGATGTCGTGCAGCACGAAGACGACGCGTTCCGCCGGGCTGAGCCGCTGCAGCACGACCAGCAGCGCCAGGCTGACGCTGTCGTCCAGGGTGACCCGGTCGGCGGGGTTGGCCAGGGCACCGGAGGCGGGCGGCGCGACGAACTCGATCTCGGCCGAGTCGTGCGGCCGCTCCCTGCGGACCCGGGCGGACCGGATCCGGTCCAGGCACAGACGGCTCGTCACCACGATCAGCCAGCCGCGCTCGTCCTCGATCTCGCCGACGTCCGCGGCCAGCAGCCGGGTGAACGCATCCTGTACCGCGTCCTCGGCGGCGCCGATGTCGCCGAGCATCCGGAACGCGAGGTCGACCAGGTACGGGCGATGGTCCCGGTACGCCTGGACGATCTTCGCCGCGTCTCGCTCATGCCATGTCCTTCCGCAGCGCCACCCGGGCAGCACCGGGCTCTGCCGGGGAGGACGCGACAGCTCGGCGGAAAGTGACAGCCATCGGCCGGGCCTGTCACATTTCCGCTCGCTGTCCCGTCCTTCCCGGTGACCTTGCCCCGCCCGCGTGGCCCGGCCAGGCGAGCGTGAAGGAGAGCCATGACCCGCATACCCAGCCACAGCGTGGCCGACGCCCCGGACGCCTCCCGGTCGCTGCTGCAGGAGATGATCCAGTTCGCCTATGCCGGCACCGAGCTTGACCTCCCGGCGGGGCGGTGACGTGGAGCTGGTCCAGGCCCGGCTGGTGACCGACGACGTCGCCGGGCTGGCCGCGTTCTACGCCGGGCTTGTCGGGGCGGCGGTGCCGTTGAACGAGTACTACGTCGAGGTGCCCGCCGGGCCGATGTCGGTGGGGTTCTCCAAGCGGAAGTTCACCGAGTACTGCGCGGACGCCGCGGCGTGCCGGGGCGCGGCGCGGCCGCCGCGCGAGGTGATACTCGACTTCATGGTGCGTGACGTGGACGCCGAGTACCGGCGGATCGCAGCTCTCGGCGTCCATGGGGTGCTGCCGCCGACCACGCAGCCGTGGGGCAGCCGCTCGATGGTCTTCGGTGACCCGGAGGGCAACCTCGTCAACGTGTTCTCCCGGCCCGGAGGCCGCCGGCCAGGGCCGCCGCCGCCCGCGCTAGCCGCCTGCCGCCAGCCCCGCCAGCCTGGGCACGTCGGCCATCAGCCGCGCGGTGTAGTCGCTGGCGGGGTGTGCCAGCACCTGCCCGGCGGGCCCCGCCTCGACGATCTCGCCCTGCCGCAGCACGACGGCGAACTGGGCGACGCTGCGGACCAGCGCGAGGTTATGCGTGATGAAGACCATGGCGAGCTGGCGCCGGCTGTCACGGCGGAGCAGTTCCACGATGACCGCCTGCACCGAGACGTCCAGGGCCGAGGTGACCTCGTCGCACACCAGCAGCTCCGGCTCCACCACCAGGGCGCGGGCGATCGCGACCCGCTGCCGTTCCCCGCCGGAGAGCT
The DNA here is from genome assembly GCA_963795785.1 of uncultured Actinomycetes bacterium. GTDB lineage: Bacteria > Actinomycetota > Actinomycetes > Streptosporangiales > Streptosporangiaceae > DASXKD01. The sequence goes on along the minus strand of CAWCKG010000006.1, from coordinate 17,644 downwards.
GATCGGGATACCGGTCAAGGAACCCGCTGCCCAGCGACACGTCGCCGAGCGCGGCGACCACGCGGCCGGCCTGCGCACCGCGGGACAGGCCCAGGAAACGCTGCAGCGGCTCGGCCACGATCTGGCCGATCGTCTTTCTGGGGTTGAGCGAGGTGTAGGGGTTCTGGAAGACGCACTGGATCTGCTTCAGCACCAGCCTGGGGCGGTGCCGGGCACTGTGCGCCAGCGGGCTGCCGTGCAGGCGATCTCGCCGGTCCAGTTGCGGTGCAGCCCGACGATGCACCGGGCCAGCGTCGTCTTTCCGGAGCCGGATTCGCCGACGATCGCGATGCACGAGCCCGAGGGCACGTCCAGGTCGATGGCGACAGCACCGGCACGGCGCCGTAGCTGGCGCGACACCCCCCGCAGCGACAGCACCGCCGGGCCCGGCGGCGCGGGCCGGCCGCCGGCAGCGGCGCGCGGGCCGGCTGCCCGGCCGCGCCCTCCGCCGCCCGCCAGCAGCGCACCGTCCGGCCGGAGAAGACGACCTGCTCCGGCTCGCGGTCCCGGCACTGTCGCCGCGCCAGGTCGCACCTGGGCGCGAAGCTGCAGCCGCGGCCGCGCTGCCCGGGCGCGGGCTGCTGCCCGGGTATCCCGGTCAGCCGCCCGGCGCCGCCGGGTGTGGGCACCGAGGCGAGCAGCCCCCTGGTATAGGGGTGCAGCGGCCGGTGGAACAGCAGCGACGCGGGACCGGCCTCCACGATGCGCCCCGCGTACATGACGGCCACCTCGGCCACCAGTTCGCTGACCACCGCCAGGTCATGGCTGACATAGACGGCCGCCACCCCGTAGCCATGGCACAGGCTGCGCATCGTGTCCAGAACGTGCCGCTGGGTGGATACGTCGAGGCCGGTGGTGGGCTCGTCCAGCACGATCAGCGCGGGCCGGCAGGCGAAGGCCATGGCCAGCCCGACGCGCTGCTGCTGGCCGCCGGAGAGCTGGTGCGGGTACCGCCGCAGCAGGCCCGGCACGGCATCCAGGCGCACCTCGCGGAGGACCTCGGCGATCCGGGCATCCGGGTCGCCCGCGGCCCCGGCGTGCACCCGCAGCGCCTCGCGGAGCTGATATCCGATCCGCAGCGCCGGGTTCAGCGCCGCCGCCGGGTCCTGCGGCACGTAGCTGACCTTGGCACCGCGCAGCCGCCGCAGCCCGCCGGGCCGCAGCCGCAGCAGGTCGGTCCCGTCCAGCCGGATCTCGCCGCCGCCGAAGGACAGCCCGCGCCTGGTGTGGCCGAGCAGGGCAAGGGCGACCGTGGTCTTCCCCGACCCGGACTCGCCCACCAGGCCGAGCACCTCGCCGGCCCGCACCGCGAAGCTGACCCCGCTGACCACCGCAGGCCCGCGGCGGCCGCTGCGGATCTCCAGGTCGCGCACCTCCAGCCGGGCCTGCCCGGCGGGCTGGCCGGGGGGGTGGCCGGTGACCGTGGCCCGCGTCCCGCCGGCGCTCACGTCGTCCTGCTCCCGGTCAGGCCCAGGTCGTCGGCCAGGGCCGCCTCCTCCGGCCTGCGGTCCACGCCGATCGCCACCCGGCCGATCGCGTCGGTGAAGAGGTTCGTGCCGATGGTGAGCAGCGCGATCAGCGCGGCGGGGACGATCACCGCCCAGGGATTCAGCGGCAGTCCGGTCCGGTTCTCGTTGATCATGGTCCCCCAGTTCGGCGCCGGCGGCGGCTGGCCGAAGCCGAGGAACGCCAGCCCGGACATGACGATGATCGAGTAGGTCAGCCGCAGGCCGGCTCCACCATCAGCGGCGTGCTCAGGCTGGGCAGGATCTCCTTGGCCATCACCGCGGCCGGGCGCATCCCCTGAAGCTCGGCCACCTTGACGAAGTCCCGCTCGGCGATGTCCAGGGTGGCCGACCGCAGCACCCGGGCGACGGCGGGCGCATGGGTCAGGCCCACCGCCAGCACGATCAGCCACAGCCGCGGCCCCAGGATGCTCAGCAGCAGCAGCGCGAAGACAAGCTGGGGAAACGCCAGGATCACGTCCACGGTCCGCATGATCAGCCCGTCGGTGCGCCCGCGCAGGTACGCGGCGCTGACGCCGGCCGTGGCGCCCGCGGCGATCCCGATCGCCGTCGCGGAGCGGCCATCAGCAGTAACAGCCAGCCGCCGTCCAGGACCCGGGACAGCACATCGCGGCCGAGGAAGTCACCGCCGAGCGGGAACTGCCCGGAGGGCTTGCCGAAGGAGAGCGTCAGCAGGGCATCCGGCGAGTGCGGCGCCACCACCGGGCCGGCGGCCGCGATCAGCACGACCAGCCCGGCCAGCGCCAGCCCGGTGGCGCCCCGCGGGGTGCGCGCGGCCCGGCCGGGCACCGCCAGCCACTGGTGCCGGCGGATCCGGTCCGGCCGGGGCGGCGCGGCCCTGGCCCGTGCCGGCCAGCACTGCTCATGCCTGCCTGGCCTCCGCTCTCACCTGGGAATCCGGTGCCGCGGCGTGGCCAGCAGCGCGATCACGTCGGTGACGATGTTCATGAACACGTAGAACGCAGCGAGCACCACGACGATGAGCTGGATGACCGGGATGTCCCGGTTATCCACGGCATAGACCAGCCCCTGGCCGATGCCGGGGTAGGCGAAGACGTATTCGACGATGACCACGCCGCCGGCCAGGTACAGGAAGTTGAGCCCGATGACCTGGATGGTCGGGGCGGTGGCGTTGGGCAGCGCGTGCATGAGCACGATGCGCCACATCGGCACGCCCTTGAGCCGTGCCATCTCCACGTAGTCGGACTCCAGTGCCTCGATCATGGCGGCCCGCATCATCCGCTGGATGTACGGCACGATCACGATGACCAGGGTGGCCACCGGCAGTATCAGTAACTGCGGGTCGTTCCAGGCGTAGCTGCCCGGCGGCACCAGGGACACCGCGGGCAACAGGTGCATGACCACGGTCGAGAACAGGATGACCAGGCCGATGGCGACCACGAACTCCGGCAGCGCCGTCACCGCCAGCGCGGCAACCGAGGTGACGTGGTCGAACCAGCCGCCGGCGCGCAGCGCGGCCAGGGCGCCGAGGGTGACGCCGATCACCACGCCGATCACCCCGGTGACCAGCATCAGCGCGGCCGAGTTGATCAGCCTGGGCTGGATGTAACCCCAGACCGGCTGCCCGTTGACCAGGGAGTGGCCGAGGTGGCCGGTGAGGAGGCCGGAGAACCAGATCCAGTACTGGTCCAGCACCCCGCGGTTGAGGTTCAGGGCGGCCTCCAGGCGGTGCAGCGCCACCGGGTCGCCCGCCGCGTTGCGCCCGAGAACCGCGTCGGCCGCGTTGCCAGGCAGGACCTCGGTGGCCGCGAACACCAGCACGGAGACAACTAATAACGTGAACACTCCGACGGCGGCCCGGCGGCCGAGCAGCGACAGGACCGGATGAGCCGCACGGGACGGCTGCGGCGCGGCGCCCCCGGGCTCCGCTTCCCCGGGCTGCCGCAGTGCCGTACCGGCGCGCGCCATGGTGCCGCTCCCTCCCGCCAGCGTGGGCGGTGGAGTCCGCCAGCGCCCATCCCTTCGGCGCCTGCACCTCATCGTGCCCCACGGGCCCGGGCGAAAGCTGGCAACCTGGTGGATTGATCCTGGTTCCAGCGTAACCAGGCGGCTACGCCCCGGACAACGGCCAGACCGGCGCCCTGGCGGCCGGTATTTGCCCGAAACGACCCATATCCGGCCCACGGCGGCGCTAGTCTCCTCGACGTGGAAGGCGATTTCTCTGGAGCCAGCGCGGCCTGGAACGGCCGCATCGCGACATCCTTATCCGGCTCTCGCCTTACCCGGTTACCTGGGCATCCATCCTGTTTCGCGGCTCCTGCCTGGCTGTTCACCGCAGGTGCCCTGGCTCACCCGGATTCGGAGGTAACCAGGTGAAAGCTGCGGCGTTCTACGAATACGGGCCCGCGGCGGCGATGCAGTACGCGGACATCCCCGATCCCGGCGTTGGCTCGGCCGACGTCCTGATCCAGGTACAGGCCTGCGGCGTCAACCACTCGGACTTAGATTCCCGGGCCGGCACGTCCCGGTGGCCGTTCGAGCTGCCCATGGTCCTCGGCGCGGAGTTCACCGGGACGGTGGTCCAGGTGGGCAGCCAGGCGGGGCACCTCGCGGACCGGCGACCTCGTCACGGCCCTGCAGCAGTTCAACTGCGGCCGCTGTGCGCAGTGCGCGATGTGGCGCCCGGACCTCTGCGCGGACTTCGAGATCTTCGGCACCACCCGGTGGGGCGGCTACGGCGAGCTTGTCCGCGTGCCGGCCAGAGTCGTGGTGCCACTCGACCCAGCCGACGATCCGCTCGTCATGGCGGCGGGGCAGTGTGTCGTCAGCACCGCGTGGCACATGGTGAACCGGCTGGCGCTGGTGCGCCCGGGCGACCTGGTCCTCGTCCCCTCGGCCTCCGGCGGGGTGGCCGGGGCGCTGGTCCAGTGCGCGAAACTGGCCGGGGCGACGGTGATCGCCACGGTCGGCTCGGCCGCCAAGGCCGGGCGGGTGGCCGCGCTCGGCGCGGACATGGTCGTGGTCCGTGGTGACGGTGACATCGCCGCGGACCTGCTGCACGCCACCGGCGGCCAGCGCTGCGACGTGGTACTCGACACCGTGGGCGGTGCGTTGTTCGGGGCCCACCTGTCGGTGTTACGCGAGGAAGGCACGCTGGTCACCTGCGGCGCGCACGCCGGCGAGGTGGTGCCGCTCGACCTGATCCCGCTGTTCCGTAACGGCTGGCGCATCGTCGGGTTCCGGCTGGCGCCGCCCGACGACCTCGCGGCCTCGCTGGACCTCATCCGGCGCGGCGCCGTCACGGTGCCCATCGCCGCCACCTTCCCGGTGAGCGATGCCGCCGAGGCGCACCGTTTCCTGGAGCGCCGGCAGCATGTGGGGAAGGTGCTCCTTGTCGCCGTCTGACCCGGCCCGCCGCCCCGGCGGGCCCGTGTTGACCAGAAAGTCACTGCCCAGTAACGGGCTGACACAGCCGTCCGCCTGTGAGACTATGGCCGCGTTGTCCACACATGGCCGTTTTTCCAGTAAATCGGCACTCTGGTACCCGCCAGGCGCGGGCGCGCAAGTTTGGCTATGCCGTGGAAGCCGGCTCGCATCAATAGGCAAAACATCGTGGAGGTAAGCCCCGTGGATCAATCGGATCAGGACAGCACGCCGCGGCGCGGACAGGGATTGGGACGGCGCCAATTCCTGCGTGGAATTGCCGCCACCGGCGCCGTGGCGGGTGCCGGGAGCTTACTCGCCGCGTGTGGCGGCGGATCGAGTTCCGACGCCGCGAAGCCAGCGCACGCAGACCAGCCGCTCGTTACGGCGCGGCGGCAACCTCAAGCTGGGCCTCACCGGCGGATCCAGCTCCGACACCCTCGACCCGCACAAGAGCCTGACCTATCTGGACACCTCCCGCCTCCAGTCGCTCTACCAGCCCCTTGCCCAGCTCGACGCCCAGGCACAGGTCGAGTACGTGCTGGCGGAGTCGATCACCCCGCACGGGTCGCTGTCCAACTGGATCATCCGGCTGCGGCCGGGCGTGACCTTCCATGACGGCAAGGCCTTCACCGCCGACGACGTCATCTTCACGTTCCAGCGGGTGTACAACAACGACTTCACCGGGAAGTTCGGCCTCGGCCCGATCGACCTCAAGAACACCAAGGCGCTCGACACGCACACCGTCCAGGTGAAGATGACCAAGCCGTTCGCCAGCTTCGCCGAGCAGCTCGCCGCGTTCTGGTACAACCTGTACATCGCGCCGGTCGGCTTCAACCCGGCGAAACCCAACGGCACCGGGCCGTTCGCCTACCAGAGCTTCACCCCGGGCCAGCGCAGCGTGTTCACCAGAAACCCGCACTACTGGAAGTCAGGGCTGCCCTACGTGGACACCCTGACGATCATCGACTTCAGCGACAACACCACCCTGCAGGACGCGCTGGCCACCGGCGTCATCCACGGCGCCGGCGCACTGGACGGGCCCCAGGTTGCCTCGCTGGCCACCACCAGCGGCATCAAGACGGTCGTGTCGCACTCGGGCGAGATCGTCCCGTTCACCATGCGCGTCGACCAGCCGCCGTTCAACGACGTCAACGTCCGCCAGGCGATGCGCCTGCTCGTGGACCGCCCGCAGTTGATCGACTCGGCGCTCGACAGCTACGGAGTGGTCGCGAACGATCTGTTCTCCCCCTACGACCCCGACTTCGACCACTCGCTGGTCCGCGCCGCCCAGGGCGACATCCCGCAGGCCAAGTTCCTGCTGAAGAAGGCGGGCGCCGAAGGGCTGACCGTGACGCTGACCACCTCGGCGGTGGCTACCGGCACGGTGGCGATGGCGACCGTGCTGGCCGCCCAGGCGAAGGCGGCAGGCGTCACGATCAACCTCAGCAACGTCCCGCCCGGCACCTTCTTCGGGCCCAACTACCTCAAGTGGACGTTCGCGCAGGACTACTACAACTACTACCCCTACCTCTCGCAGGTGGCGGAGTCGATGCTGCTCGGCTCGCCGTTCAACGAGACGCACACCAACAACCCGCAGTACACCAGCCTCTACAACCAGGCGAACGCGACGGCCAACCCGTCGCTGCGCAAGGAGATCCTGCACGACATGCAGCGGTTCGACTTCACCCAGGGCGGCTACATCATCCCGGCGTACATCGACGTCCTGGACGCCTACAGCGACAAGATCACCGGGTATACGGCCGGCAAGGTCGGCCAGCCGCTGTCCAACTTCGACTTCGAGCACTTCGCGTTCGTCGCCTAGCGCGGCCCGGCAAAGAGCCTGGCCCGGACGACATCCTGTCGTCCGGGCCAGGCTGTTGGTACCGGCCGCGCTCGCGGCGCGGCGCCGCGCTACCGCAGCAGCAGGTTCTTCACGGACAGGGTGGTGTTGATCATCCCGGTGCCGTACATGAGGTCGGCCACCCGCTGGACCTGCCCGACACTCAGGAACGTCGGATACTGCCCGATCGTGACGAGGGACGCCTCCCGCGAGGACATCTCCGGCAGCGTCCGCAGCACCGACTGGACGGTGCCGGGCTGGGCCGCGCTGGCCTTGGCCTCGTCGAGCGCGGCGCGGAAGGCCTGTAACGCCGCGGTGTTGCCGCGGGCGAAGCTGGCCGTGGTGAAGTAGCCGGACAACGGCAGCCCGGCGGTCACGCCGCTGCACGCGTCAAGCAGTTCGATCGCCCCGAGCTGGGTTTCCGCCTGCAGGATGTAGGGCTCGGTGGCGACGATCGCGCTGACCGTGTGATCCCGCAGCGCGCTGATCATCTCGCCCGCCGGCATGGCGTCCCACACCACGCTGGACGGGCTGACACCGTCGCTCTGCAGCGTGGACTCGGTCGCCAGCGTCTCGATGTTGTAGGGGGCATCGGTGGAGAAGGGGGCAAGCTCCCGCGGGGGGGTGGCGACGGTCTTGCCCTGCAGGTCCTGCGGGACCCGCACCGATGAGCCGGGGAGCGTCAGCACTTCCATCAGGCCAGGTGTCGCGTCGTACCCGTCCGCGATCAGCCGTAACTGGGCACGGGGCGCGTGGGCCTGCATGTAGAGCAGCCCGGAGTAGTCACCGCTGACAACCTCCGCCTGGCCGCTGGTCAATGCCCCGTACGCCTGCTGGAGGGTCTGGTAGGTCTGCACCGTCACGTTCAGGCCGTGCTTGGTGAACAGCCCATCCTTGACGCCCACCTGCAACGGGGCGTTCTCGAATCCTGGGACGACCGCCACGGTGATCTGCTGGCCGTCGCCCTGCGCCTGGCCCGCCGCCTGGCCGGACGAGGCGCCAGTCCCTGGGACATGGCAACCCGTCGCGAATAACACCAGCCAGGCCGATGCCAGGGTCATGCCCGACCGGCGCAGCATCCTGCCGCGCCCGGTGCGGGTTCCTGCCTCAACAAGACCCAAGGAAGCTCCTCCATCGTCGGATAGGTACTCCTGCCACGGGCGGCCCGGCATTTCCAGGGAAACCTGATCGGCCCGGGGCGCTCCGTTCCTGCTTACGCTAGACGTTCGGCCGCGGCCGCGGGCTCGGTCGATAAGACTCGTATGCCCTAATTGTCCATTTAGCACCAGTAGCCCCATTCATGAAAAAACATATCTTTAGATAACAGTGGTAACACTTGGTGTGGCTGACGTGGTCAAGCGTTAGAGTGAGCCCCAGACTCTGCTGAGACGGCCGCGCGCAGAATGGCCAACCGAGATGTGTCGGCGTATTTCGTCTCTCCGCGCGGCATCCGCGGCTCGGCGGACGCTTGCCGTTCCCCAGGTGAGAGGTGCAACACTGTGCGGTCCAGGCGAGAGATAACGGGCAGTCCGGCCCGTGACACGCTTCAGCGGTCACCGGCGCACGTACCCACGGCATCCTTATCGGCGCCCGCAAGCCGGGCCCAGTCTTCCAACGGCGCGGCCGGCAACGGCACGGCGCCTCGTGATGGCAGTTCCGCTGCCAGCCCGCGCCCGGCCCCCCTCGCCGGGCGGAGATCGTTACAGAACGGGCTCAAGAACTGGCGGGTGCGGTCCCGTCTCCTCCTCCTGGTTGTGTTACCGACGTTATCCGCGGTGATCTTAGGCGGCTTCGCCGTGACCGCGCTCCGTCCGCAGTGCCGCCGCCTATCAGCGGGTGGAACAGTTCTCCAGGCTGGGCGGCGAGATCACCGGCCTGGTCCAGGCGCTGCAGGCCGAGCGCGAGGACACCATCAGGTACATCACGATGGGCCCGGCCGGTGGCGGCCGCGGCGCGCCGCATGCGGTGGCCGCCCCCGAGCTTGCCGTCCTGGCGCAGGACTACCACGCCACCGATGGGCTCGCGGCCAGAGTGCGGGGCCTGGCGGGAAACATCGGCAGTTCCTACCCGGCGGTGGCACGGCAGGAGGCCCAGGGGGCCATCACCGCGATCGACGGGATCGGCGCCCTGCGCAGTGCCGCGACCGGCACCCAGATCCCGTCCCTGGCGGTGATCCAGCAGTACGCCGGCACGATCGACCAGTTGCTCGCGCTGGAAGACGAAATCGCCACCGGCGGCAACGACGCGGCGCTGGCCGACACCGTCCGGGTCGTGGGCCTGATCTCCGGCATGAAGGAGGAGGTGTCGCAGGAGCAGGCGATCCTCACCTCGGCCCTGACACCGGACCTGGTGGGCGCGGGCCAGTTCCAGCCCGGACAGCTGTCCGCGCTGAACGCGGCGCAGGCGGAGCAGCAGGCCGACGTGGCCGAGTTCGGCCTTGCCGCCACCGGCAGCCAGCGGCAGATCTACGAGAGCACGCTGTCGTCGGCGCAGGCCGACCAGGCGCAGGCACAGATCCAGCAAGCGATCACCCTCGCGCTCGGCGGCGGTTCCTCGACGGAGAACCCTGCCTACACCAACGCCGCCAACGGCTCCACCTACCTGGTGTCCAGCCTGCACTCGGTCGAGCAGCGGTTCATGTCCTCGATCATCGGCCAGAGTGCCGAACAGCGGGACAGGGCGATCAGGTCGGCGCTCATCGACAGCGCCGCGGTGATGCTGGTGCTGGCCCTGGCGCTGTTCTTCACCACGGCCGTGGGCCGGTCGATGACCCGCCCGCTGCGCAGGCTGCGCACCGGCGCGCTCGACGTGGCCGGCGTGCGGCTGCCGGAGACGGTGCGCCGGATGACCAAGGGCGACGCCGCGGACGCGCCGCTGGAGGTCGAGCCGATCGACGTGGATTCCACCGACGAGATCGGTGAGGTCGCCCGGGCGTTCGACCAGGTGCACCGCGAGGCGGTCCGGCTGGCGGCCAACGAGGCAGCGCTGCGCGGCAACGTCAACGCGATGTTCGTCAACCTGTCCCGCCGGTCGCAGTCGCTGGTGGAACGGCAGATCCGGCTGATCGACGACCTGGAGCAGGGCGAGCAGGACCCCGACCGGCTCGCCAACCTGTTCCAGATGGACCACCTGGCCACCCGGATGCGGCGCAACTCCGAGAACCTGCTGGTCCTGGCCGGCCACGAGATGTCCAGGCAGCGCACCGAGCCGGTGGCGCTGGTGGACGTGCTGCGCGCGGCGGTCTCCGAGATCGAGCAGTACGAGCGGGTGGTGCCGAACATCCAGCCGGGAATCTCGGTCCGCGGGCAGTCGGTCAACGACGTGGTGCACCTGCTGTCCGAGCTGGCCGAGAACGCGACCACGTTCTCGCCCGCGGACACCCCGGTGGACGTGTCGGGCCACCTGCTCAACAGCGGCGGCGCGCTGCTGGACATCACCGACCGGGGCGTCGGGATGGACGCCGACGAGATGGCGCACGCCAACTGGCGGCTGGACAACCCGCCGGTGGTGGACGTCGCGGTGTCCCGCCGGATGGGCCTGTTCGTGGTCGCCCGGCTGGCGTCCCGGCACGGCATCCGGGTCCGGCTGCGGCCCGGGTCGGTGGGCGGCCTGACCGCCCTGGTCTGGCTCCCGGACGAAGTGATCACGCGCGAGGCCTTCCCTTCGACCCTCGGCTTCCGCCGGTTCCAGCCGCCCGGGAACGGGACCACGGCGGAACCGGCCGAGCCGGGTGCCGAAGATCCGGGCGGCCGCAGCGCCGCCGCACGGGCGGTGGCGGCCGCACGGATGGCCCGGTTCGAGCCGTTCCCCGGCCCGGACGAGGCGCCCACCGATCCCGGGGGCATCCCGGACGGCGGGCAACTCGCCGCGGCACCGACGGCCGAGGTGATAACGCCGGGGCCGGTGGCCGACAGTGACCTGGACTATGCGGCCGACGACAGCTGACGGCACAGCTACGGCAGCCTGGGCACCCTCGGCAGCTACGGCACCCTCGGCACGAACGGCACCCCCGGCACGAACGGCAGCCCCGGCACGAACGGCAGCCTCGGCACGAACGGCGCGCCGGCCGCACGAACGGCAGTCCCGGGGTCAACGGCGGCCCCGGCACGAACGGCAGCGCCGGGGTCAACGGCACGGCACCGGCCACGAACGGCGAGGCCACCGTGACGCCGCAGGGCGTGGTGGTGCCGCCTGCCGCCGGCCGTCGGCGAGGAGAACCGGCTGCCGATCTTCGAGTCGGTCGAGTCCGACTGGTTCCGGCGCGGCAGGCATGGCACCGACTGGACGGCCGCCGTGCCGAGCCCGGCCCCGGCGGCGGCCCCGGCCTCGTCCGGCTGGTCGTCACCGGCGGACGCGGGATGGCAGGCCGCAGAGGTGGCCTCGGCGCCGGTGTCCTCGGGCACGACCCGCGCGGGCCTGCCCAAGCGGGTGCCCAAGGCGAACCTGGTGCCCGGCGGCGTCACCATGCCGTCGGCGGCGGCGCCCGCATCGCGGTCCGCCGACCAGACCAGGCAGCGCCTGGCCAGCTTCCAGCAGGGCGTCAGGGACGCCCGCGCGGCCGGGCCGGCGGATGACGACCAGCAACGCGACGAGCCAGGAAGGGAGGAGACGGCGTGAGCCCGGTGACGTCCTCGGCGCAGGACCTGAATTGGCTGATCACGAACTTCGTGGAGCAGGTGCCCGCGGTGGCTCATGCCATCGTCGTGTCCGCCGACGGGTTACCGCTGGCCTTCTCCGACGGGTTCCCGCCGGACCGGGCCGACCAGCTTGCCGCGGTGGCCTCGGGGCTGAGCAGCCTGACACAGGGTGCGGCCAGGGTGTTCGACGCGGGCGCCGTGCTGCAGACGGTCGTCGAGATGGAGGGCGGGCTGTTGCTGCTGATGGCCATCAGCAACGGCTCCGGCCTGGCCGTGCTCGCGGCGGCCGACTGCGACATGGGACTCGTGGCGTACGAGATGACGCTGCTGGTGGAGCGGGTGGGCCGGGCCCTCACCCCGGAGCCGCGCGGCGGGTTATGGGCCCGCGGCGGCAGCTAGCCACCGCGGCACCCCGGCCGGACCCCTTCCACCTGCTCGAAAGGCTGCTCAGTGGACTTCGCAAGCTCGGCCCCCGTGCGTGGTACCGCCGGGGACGCGGCGATGACGTCGGTCAAGATCGTCGTGGCGGGCGGCTTCGGCGTGGGCAAGACCACCTTCGTCGGGTCGGTCTCCGAGATCACGCCGCTGACCACCGAGGCGGTGATGACCGCCGCCAGCACCGGCGTGGACGACCTGTCCCAGGTGCCGGACAAGACCACGACCACGGTAGCCATGGACTTCGGCCGGGTGACCCTGGACGAAGGGCTTGTCCTGTACCTTTTCGGCACGCCGGGGCAGCACCGGTTCTGGTTCATGTGGGACGACCTGATCCAGGGCGCCATCGGCGCCGTGGTGCTCGTGGACACGCGGCGGCTGGAGGATTCCTTCCCGGCGCTCGACTATTTCGAGAACGCGGGCGTGCCGTTCCTGATCGGCATCAACGGCTTCTACGGCGAGTTCCCGCATACCGCCGCCGAGGTCGCCGAGGCCTTGTCGGTGCACCAGAACGTGCCGATCATCGAATGCGATGCGCGGCAGCGGAGGTCAACCAAGATGGCCTTGATCGCCCTGGTCCAGCACGCCATGGCCACCCAGCTCACCATGCGCTGACGAGCATGCCATTCCCGCTGCCGCGATGGCCGTCAGCGCAGCGACAGGCCGGTCCTCGCCGGGGACCGGCAGGATGCCGGGCCGCCGCTCCAGGCCGACCGCCAGCGGCCGGGCCCCGCCGACGCTGTTTCGGCAAGGCCCGGCCGCCTTTGGGCCCTGTCAGCCGGCAGCCGGTCCGGGCTGACAGGCACTGGCCGCCGGGCGGGGCCGGCGCCGCACCGGCGCATGCTCCGCGCGGTGGAACACCAGCCACAGGCCGGCCAGCGCGATCGCGAAGACCGGCAGCCAGGCGAGCCGTTCGGCGACCCAGATGGCGCCGGACGGGGCGGTGTGCAGGCCCGGCACCCGGCCGATGAGCAGCGCGGCCATGGTGACCGCCAGGAAGGCCGTCTGGTGCCAGAGGAACAGCGTCATCGCTGACAGGTTGGCCGTGGCGACGGCCGCCCAGGCGAGCGGGCGGCGCATCAGCCTGGCCAGCGGTTCCCGCAGCAGCAGCGCGAGCCCGGTCTGGGCGATGCCGAAGGTCACGACGGCGAGCGTGGGCGGGTTCAGGTTGGAGATGTGGGCGCCGTTGACGCCGACCATGCTGGCCGGGTACCCGGCGAACAGCACCAGCGCCGCGGTGGCCGCGACCCCGCCGGCGAGCAGCAGGGCCGGGCCGCGCCGGCCCGGGAACGCGCCCCGCGCCCAGGCGATCCCGAGCAGGTAGGGGACCATCCAGCCGGCCACGACATTGATCCAGCCGACCCAGGACGGCCCGCCCAGGTCGAACCGCACCGCGTCGGCGGCCGCGACGACGATCATGGGGATCGCCGCCGCGAGCACGCCGAGGCGGCGCACCATGGCGACAGCCAGCGGGGTCAGCGCGGTCAGCACCACGAACACGCCGAGGAACCACAGCGGGTCGAGCACCAGGGTGAGCACGGTGTGCAGCGCCGAGCCGGAGACGCCGCCCAGGTACAGCCCCGCCGCGAGCGGCACCCAGACGGCGACCAGCAGCGCGACCGGCCGGGACAGCCGGATCAGGCGCTTGCGCAGCCAGGAGCGGTAGTCGCCGTGGTAGCTGCGGGCGGCGGCGTACCCGCCGACCAGGAAGAAGATGGCGAGTGTCTGGAAGATCCAGGACACCGGAGTGAGGTAGGACATGGTGGCCAGCGGGCTGTCGTCGTGCAGGCCGTGCCCGGTCCGGCTGGAGGTCACCACCAGCGCGGTGACCAGCCAGTGGCCCAGGATGACGCCGGCGATGGCCAGCGCGCGGAGCGCGTCCACCGTGCGGTCCCTGGTGGCCGGGGTGGCGGCGTCGATCCGCGCGGCGAGGCCGCGGGCCCGGGTGAGTGCGTGGCCGGTCATCGGGTCACCCCGGCAGGGTCACCGAGCGCGATGTGGGCCAGGTTGCGCAGGGCGATGCCGCCCGGCTTGAAGTAGCTGCTGTGCCCGCCGCCGCCGCAGGCGAAGATCCTGGCGCCGAAGGCCGGGGACATCGGATCCTGGCCGAAGCCGAGCCCGAGGAAGTGGACGTGCGGCACGTTCCGGATCCAGTCGCTGGCTCCCCGCCCCGCCCACACCCGCGCCGTGGTGTCCAGCGCGCGCACCGAGGAGGCGTCCATCCCAGGGCTGCCGACCACCGCGATGTCCGTGACCGGCAGGTGCGGGGCGGCCAGGCCGCAGACCGCTGACCCGTAGCTGTGACAGATCAGCGCGACCTGACGGCCGTGCCTGGCGAGATCGTCCACGAACGGGCGCAGCGCGTCCGCGCCCTGCCCGGCGTCGCCCGAGGTCATCACGGCCGGGCTCAGCGTGCTGGGGGTGGCGTAGCCCAGCCAGGCGATGACCGCGAGGCGGGCTCCGGGGTCCAGCTTGCGGGCCTCCGCAGCGAGCGCGGCGGCGCCGCCCTCGGGTGAGGCGGTGCCCCGGGAGTCGAACGTGGCCAGGGAGGTGTCGGAGCCCGGCACCAGAATGGCCACCCGGGTGGCCGTGGCCAGGTTGCCGAAGACCTCCACCGCCAGGCCCTGCCCGGCCGCGTTGAAGTCGAGGAACTGCCCGCCGCGCATGGCGTCCAGGGAGCTGGTGAGCCCGGTGTTGCCTGCCCGGCTGGCGGCACTGGCGGCCCGCGCGAGCTGATGTGCGTCTGCGGTGTAGCGGGCGGTGAGCGCCGGGGCGGTGAGCGCCGGCATCGGCTGAAGCCGGTCCGCCGGGGCGCCCGGGTACACGGCGGCGGTCGTCGCGGCCACGGCGGCCGCGACCCCCGCGATGATGCTCGTGCGGCGCAGTCTCATGACGAGTCCTTCCTGTCCGGCTGTGGGACTGGGCAGGAAGTTACGGAGCGTAGCCTGTGGCCGGCGTCACCCTGCGGAGCCGACTACGGGCCTGCCCCGCGGGGGTCACAAAGGTGAGGCCGGGACCGGGCAGGCCGGCCGCGGGGGCCACCGGCCTACTCGCCCCCCTACTCAGGTAGCCCCGCGAAGATGCCCCTCCAGGGGCACGTATCTTCGGGTCGCGCCGCCTTACGCTGGGCCTATGATCTCGGATCTGAGGCGCCGGCTCGCGGCCGCGTTCGCGGCCGGCGTCACCAGGCCGCCGACGCCGCGCCCGCGGTGGCTGCGGCGCGGGCGGCTCGACCTGGTGGCGGTCGCCGACGTGATCACCGCGCTCATCTGCTTCGCCGCCACGAACAGCACCTTGAGAGGCGAGCACCCGCCCCTCGCCACCGCCGTGGTGGTCCTGGTGATCTCGCTGGCCGTCAGCGCGCCCCTGGCGGTGCGCAACTATTACCCGCTGACCGCCTGGTCGGCCTCCGCGCTCGCGTTCCTCTGGATCGGCGGCGCGTACACCCCGGCGGGCACCATCCCGGCCGGGGTTCTCGTCTATGTCCTGTGCCTGTACGCGGTCGCGGTGCGCTGCGAGGCGTGGGTGGTGACCACCGCCGGCATCGTGACGGCGGTCGGCGCCATCTTCGTCGAGGGACTGGCTCCCCTCACGGCCATCCTGGTCGCCGCCGTCCCGGTGCTGGCCGGCGTGGTCGTCCGTACCCGGCGCGGCGGCCAGGAACGGCTCGCGGTCCAGGAACGCCGGCACGAGGGGGAGCGCGCGCTGCTCCAGGAGCGCCAGCGCATCGCCCGCGAACTGCACGACGTGGTCGCCCACCACATGTCGGTGATCGCGATCCAGGCCGAGGCCGCGCCCTACAAGACCACGGACCCGCCGAAGGAACTGGTGGAGAGCTTCGCCGAGATCCGCGCCAGCGCGCTGTCCGGCCTCAAGGAGCTGCGCCGGGTGCTCGGCGTGCTGCGCAGCGAGACACCGGACACCGCGCCCCAGCCGGGCCTCGCCGATCTGGATGAGCTGCTGGAATCCGCGCGCAACGGCGGGGTGACGATCAGCTCCGGCGTCAGCGGCACGCCCCGCCCGCTCCCCGACGGAGTGGACCTGTCCGCCTACCGGATCGTGCAGGAGGCGCTGAGCAACGCCATGCGGCACTCCCCGGGAGCAGCGGTCCAGGTGAAGCTGTACTACGGCGAGGCGGCGCTGGTCGTGAAGGTCCGCAACGACCACTGCCCGCCCGGGACCCGGGAACCGAGCGGCGTGCTCAGCGACGGCGGCGGGCATGGCATCATCGGCATGCGCGAACGTGCCACCATGCTGGGGGGCAACCTGCAGGCCGGCCCGACCGAGAAAGGCGAGTTCCTGGTGACCGCCGCTCTTCCGCTGGACTCTGGCTCGGCACAGGACGAGTCGTGACCATCCGCGTCGTGATCGCCGACGACCAGGGGATGGTGCGGTCCGGCTTCTCCGTGCTGCTGAACGCCCAGCCCGACATCGAGGTCATCGCCGAGGCGGTGAACGGGCAGGAAGCGATCACCCACGCCGCCGGCCTGCACCCGGATGTCATCCTCATGGACGTGCGGATGCCGGTGCTCGACGGCCTCCAGGCCACCCGGGCGATCACGGCGATGCCCGACCCGCCGAAGGTCCTCGTGCTGACCACGTTCGACCTCGACGACTACGTCTACGAGGCGCTGCGCTCGGGTGCCAGCGGCTTCCTCCTCAAGGACGCGTCCGCGCATGAGCTGGCCGAGGCGGTGCGGCTGGTCGCGGCCGGCGACGCGCTGCTCGCCCCGGGGGTGACCCGGCGCCTCATCGCCGAGTTCGCCCGGATGGGCGGGCCCCGGACGCCGGGCCGCAAGCAGATCGAGGGCCTCACCGACCGGGAGTCGGAGGTGCTCGCCCTGGTCGCCCGCGGTCTGTCCAACGCCGAGATCGCCGACCAGCTCGTCGTCGCGGAACAGACCGTGAAGACCCACGTGAGCCGCATCCTGATGAAGCTCGGGCTGCGGGACCGCACCCAGGCCGTGGTGCTCGCCTACGAGACCGGCCTGGTGCACCCGGGCGGCTGAGCACCTCGATGACGGCATCCCCGCCGACGCGCCCCCGACGGAGGATCGCCTGCCGCGGGCCAGCGGGAGGCCCCGGGCCGGAGGACCGGGGCCGCAGGCCAGCGGGGGGTTCCGGGGGGTCGTCCCCCCGGGCCAGCACTGGTTCGCGATCGGGGCGTGCGCCGCCCTCACCGCCTATAACAACCTGTTCGGCCTGCACCCCTGGCACAGCCGCTGGTACCTGCGGCTCAACGCCGGCGCCACCGGCGCGGCGCTTGCGGCGGCCGCACTGAGCGGCCTGACCGCCGCGGATCTCGGCCTCGGCCGGGGCCGGTGGCTGCCCGGGCGGCTCGGCTGCGGGCTGGCGGCCGGCGCCGGCGCCGGATGGCTGCTCATCGCCGCGGTACCGGCCACGCGCCCGGTGCTCGGCGACAAGCGGGCCGCCGGCCTCGACGGGCGGGACACGGCCTATCAGGCGCTGATCCGCATCCCGGTCGGCACCGCCCTGTGGGAGGAAATCGCGTTCCGCGGCGTGCTGCAGGCGGCGCTGCGCCGGGTCATGCCCGGCACCGCCGCCATCGTGGTGACCAGCGGCGTGTTCGGCATCTGGCACATCCGCCCGACGCTCCAGGCACTGCGGGTCAACGGCCTGGCGCAGGACCGCCCCCGGGCGCTGGCGCGCACCTGCGCCGCGGTCGCGGGAACGGCGGCGGCCGGGGCGCTGCTGTCCTGGCTGCGGGACCGTTCCGGCCGCCTGGCCGCCCCGGTGCTGCTGCACGCCGCGACGAACTC
>CAWCKG010000005.1:0-240739 GCA_963795785.1 uncultured Actinomycetes bacterium | reverse complement strand
GCCGGGTCAGAAGAAGTGGAAGTCAGGGTGGCCGTCGTGCCACAAGAGCATGATGACCCTGCCGATGATGCTTGAGCCTTGATCGGGCCCAGAAGCGGCTGTCGCAGGAGATCGCCCGGTTGTCACCCATCACATAGAACTCCCCGCGCGGGACGTGAAATGGGTCTTGCCTGGTGGCACCGGGTATCGGAGGCCCAGCGGGTCATGTGGCGGCAGGTACGGCTCGCGGAGCCGCCTGCCGTCGATGTAGAGGATGCCGCCTGCCGAGTAGATCGTCTCGCCCGGCAGCGCAATGACGCGCTTGACGAGGTCGTCCCGGCCGGCCCGGACAGTGGTCGCGCGGCGGGTGGGTGAATACGACGATGTCGCCCTCGCGCACCTGGTGCCAGTTGAAGAACGCTTTCTGCACCAGGATCCGGTCATAGACATCAAGCGCAGGCACCATGGAGGTGTGGGGATCGAGAAGACCTGGAACACGAACGTCCGGATGCCGAACGCCAGCAGCAGCGCCAGCGCCAGGCAGATGGCCCATCCGGCGAAGACGCGGCGCCGCGACGGCGGCGCCTTGCGCGCGCAAGCGGCCCGCCCGCCGCGCGCCCGGGAGTCCCGCCCAGGTCATCGGGGGCGCGCCGAAGTCAGCAGTGGTCATGCCGGTCACAGCGGTCCGGCGCGCCGCGCCCTCCCCGATACCGCGGATCGGCGGGCCGTGAGCCGCCGTACCGCGGATCGGCGGGGCGCGGATGGGCGGGGCGATGGGCGTGCGTGAGTGGACCACGCTCGCCGCATTGGCCGGTGCCGGCGAGGACAGCAGCGCCAGCGGCACACCGAGGGAGCCGGCCGCCAGCAGCAACGCGGCCGCCGCCGCACCGAGGCGCCGCCGTGGCTCGATCACCAGCCGCGTGCGGGCCGCGCCCATGAGGTAGCTCCACGCGACCGAATGCGCGGGTGTCCCGTCCCTGATGAGCAACGTGGCGATCTCGGCCGCTTCGTCGCCATGACGGCTGCGCCACCGCCGCGGGTAGCAGCGCAGTGCGGACTCCACCAGGCGCATGGACCGCGGACCTGGCATCAGATTCCTCCCAGCCCAAGCCGCAGCCGCCCGACGCTGCTGACCCGCTCGATCGAGTCGAGGTGGGCGCGCAGTGCCACCACCCCCGGCGCCGTGATGCGGTAGGGCTGGCGCCGGTCCTCGGCGGGCAGGGCCTCGATCAGGCCCATGCGCTCGAGCCGGTCGAGCGCGCCATAGAGCGTCCCGGGCCCCAGTTGCAGCCCCGCGAACCCCTTGATGTCCTGGATCAGCGCGTAACCGTGTTTGGAGCCGTCGGCCAGGCTCGTCAGGATCAGGACCGACGCGTCGCCAGCCCGGCGCAGCACGTCCTGGCCACCGGTGTCGTCCCGTTCGCGAGCTGCCATCGCGCCTCCTAGTACGCTGGCCAATATATCAGTCAACGTACTACACGCTGCCAGTCGGTACCCCTCGCATCAGCCCATAACGGGCAGCCAGAAGCCATTGAGCAGTGCTCAGCCAACTGGTTTGGCCGCCCGGATGGTCGCGGAGTGCAGCCCCGGCCTGCCTCGTGGGTGAGCGTGATGGTGATCTCGGTGAACCCGGCGGTCCGGAGTACGCCCGCATATTCGCGCCTGGTCAGAGCGCCGTTGAGCAGCCGACCCGCTGTTCGGCGGCGGCGCGCTGGGCGGGGTCGGTGCCTTCGTCGGCGATGACGTCGCTGACGCCCAGGCGGCCGCCCGGGCCGCAGTACGCGGAACGCCTCGGCGAGGACGCGGGGCTTGTCGGCGGACAGGTTGATGACGCAGTTGGAGATGACCACGTCCACGTGCCGTCGGGCAGCGGGATGTCCTCGATGTGGCCGTGCAGGAACTGCGGCGTTGGTGACCCCGGCCTGCGGCGGCGTTGGCGCGGGCGAGGGCGAGCAT
Source organism: uncultured Actinomycetes bacterium (assembly GCA_963795785.1). Classification (GTDB taxonomy): domain Bacteria; phylum Actinomycetota; class Actinomycetes; order Streptosporangiales; family Streptosporangiaceae; genus DASXKD01. The sequence continues at coordinate 238,804 of CAWCKG010000005.1, read as the reverse complement.
GTCCGGGCTGAGCCGTCCAGGCCGTAGGCCGTGCCGCCGGGGGCGACCCGGCGGGCCGACAGCAGCACGTCGATGCCGCCGCCGGAGCCGAGGTCCAGCACGGTCTCGCCGGGGTGCAGGTCGGCGACGGCGACGGGGTTGCCGCAGCCGAGGCTGGCGCGCACCGCGCCTTCGGGCAGCTCGCTGGTGTCGGCGTATCCGGCGGCGCCGAAGCGCCCGTCGGCGAATGCCTCCGGGCTCGCAGTCGATGATTGCTGGCCCGGACCGGGCGGCGCGGGCCAGGCCGGAGTAACGGCCGATGACAGCCTCGCGCGGTTGCGGGAGGCCGGTTGTCTGGTCACTGGGCGCGCTCCTGATGACTGGGCGGCGGACGGGCGGGCGGGGACGGGCGCCCATGACGATGTCGGCGGCGGTGGGGAAGCAGTCCACGCAGGCGTCGTTGATCCGGTAGTAGGTGGCGGTGCCCCGGTGCTCGGACAGCAGGAACCGCACCTCCGCCAGCACTTTGAGGTGCGCGGACACGGTGGACTGGACCACGTCCACCGCGGCGACGATCTCGCCGACGTTCATCGGCGCGCCGCGGCGGGCGAGCAGGGAGACGATCTGGATCCGGGTGGGGTCAGCCAGCGCCTTGAACCAGGTGGCGTACTCGGCGGCCGTGGCCCGGTCGAGCGGGCTCGGGCAGTTCTTTCATCGTTTATCGACGATAACCGATGAAGGTCAGTATGGAAGATATGCCGAGGCGGATCGTCAGGCTCTCGGAGGCGGGGTCGCCGATCAGTGCGCCGAGGCTGGCCAGTGCCTCGGTCCGGGCCCGGTAGTAGACCCACACGCCGCGCTTCTCCCGGTCCAGCAGGCCCGCCTCGTGCAGCACCTTCAGGTGATGGCTGATCGTCGGCTGGGTCAGGTCGAACGCGTCGTTCAGGTCGCACACGCAGGCTTCGCCGCCGGGGTGGGAGGCCACCAGGGACATCAGCCGCAGCCGCACCGGGTCGGCCAGCGCCTTCAGCAGCGGCGCGACCTGCTCGGCCTGCTCGGCCGACAGCGGCTCGGCCGACAGCGGCGGGCAGCACGCTGCCGTCCCGGCCGGGGCCAGCACCATCAAAGACTTCGACATACGTCTATATTGACAGATCTCGATGTCTGTGGCAAGCTCGCGGACCAAGACATAGACGGTCATCGAATGTCTGATCTCGGAGGTTCCCATGGCCAGCCGTCTCCAGCTCGCCCTCAACGTCAACGACATCGGCCAGGCGATCGCCTTCTACACGCAAGCTGTTCGGCGCCGAGCCGGCCAAGCGCCGGCCCGGCTACGCCAACTTCGCCATCGCCGACCCGCCGCTGAAACTCGTCCTGCTGGAAAACCCCGGTCAGGGCGGCAGCCTCAACCACCTCGGCGTCGAGGTCGCCGACACCGGCACCGTCGAGTGCCGAGCAGGCGCGCCTGGCCGAGGCTGGGCTAGCCCCGGCCGCCGAGCGCGAGACCACCTGCTGCTACGCCCAGCAGGACAAGTTCTGGGTCCAGGGCGCACCCGACGGCGAGGACTGGGAGATCTACACCGTGCTGGCCGACAGCCAGACCTTCTACGCCGAAGGCCACGGGGAGCAGTGCTGCGGCGGCACCGGCCAGCACGGCGGAAGCGGCCGGCCAGCGCGCGGCGGCTGCTGCTAACGGGCATCCGCTGGGCGTGCCCTAGCGCCGGGACCTCGGCAGCTGGCTGCTGCCGGGAACGGTCAGCTGCCGGGCGCCGACAGCAGGGCGCCATACGTTCCAGCGCGGCGGGCACCAGCCGGTAGTAGACCCAGGTGCCGCGGCGCTCGCTGGCGATGATCCCGGCTTCGCGCAGCACCTTCAGGTGGTGGCTGATGGTGGGCTGGGTCAGGCTCGAACGCTTCGGTCAGCTCGCAGACGCACACCTCGCCGCCCTGATGGGCCCCGATCAGGGATACCAGCCGCAGCCGCACCGGGTCGCCGAGCGCCTTGAACACCTGCGCCAGCCCCGCGGCCGCGGTCTCGCCGATCGGCTCGCGGACCAGCGGTATGGCGCACGCCTCGGCACTGGTCCCGGACCGGTGCGGGATGAGATCGAGGGTCCTCCGGCCTGCCTGTATCGACATTCTCTATCTTGACGGCCATCTATTCAGCCTGGCAAGCTGAGCCTGTCTGCATTGACATTTATCGATGAAGAGAACTGATGGGGGCAGCGGCGCGGGCTGGCGAGCCGGGCAGGCCGCGGCCCGGTGCACGGGCTGGTCCCGCCGATGAGCGAGGTCGCGTTGTGGCGGCGGCTGCTGGCCGAGCTGCTGGGCAGCGCGTTCCTGGCCGCGATGGTGATCGGCTCCGGGTATCGCCGCGCAGCGCTTCTCGCCGGGTGCGACCGGGCTGGAGTTGCTGGAGAACGCGGCGGCGACCGCGGCCGGGCTGTTCGCCATCATCTTGATGTTCGGCCCGGTCTCCGGTGGCCATTTCAACCCGGTGGTGTCGTTTGCCGACGCCGTGTTCGGCGGGCTGTCGTGGCGCGACGCCGCCGCCTACCTGCCCGCGCAGGTGGCCGGGTGCATCGGCGGCGCGGTGCGTGGCGAACCTGATGTTCGCCTTGGCTGCGGTCAGCATCTCGGCCAAGCACCGGGCCACCCCGGCGCATTTCCTGTCCGAGATCGTGGCCACCCTGGGGCTGATCGTGGTGATCTTCGCGCTGGCCCGGTCGGGGCGCAGTCCCGGTCCGCCGCGGCGGCGGTCGGCGCCTACATCGGCGCGGCGTACTTCTTCACCTCCTCCACCAGCTTCGCCAACCCCGCGATCGCCATCGGCCGGATGTTCTCCGCCACCTTCGCCGGTATCGCCCCCTCCTCGGCCCCGGCGTTCATCGCCGCCCAGATCATCGGCGGCGCCCTGGCCGTGCTGGTGATCCGGGCGCTGTATCCGCGGCTCACCCCGGCCCAGGCGGCCGAGCATCATCGTCCCCCACCACCAGGACCCGGCCGGGCAGGCCGCCGGGCTTGCGGCCAGCGACGGGCGCATCCTCCACCGGCCGCCCGGCCATCCGCCCCGGCTAAGCCACCGCGAGGGAGCCTGCCATGCACCTGGTCATGATCGGCGGCAGCGACGCCGGGATCAGCGCCGCGCTGCGGGCCCGCGAACTGGACCCGGGCGCGGAGGTCACCGTGGTGGTCGCGGACGCCTACCCGAACTTCTCCATCTGCGGCATCCCCTACTACGTCTCCGGCGAGGTCACCCACTGGCGCAACCTGGCCCACCGCACCATCGCCGACCTGGAAGCCACCGGGATGCGGCTGCGGCTGGACACCACCGCCCGCCGCATCGACGCTGGCCGCCCGAAAGCTCGCTGGTCACCGACCCCGGACGGCGAGGAGGACCTGCTCGGCTACGACAAGCTGATCGTCGGCACCGGCGCGGTCCCGGTCCGCCCCCCGATCGGCGGCCTGGCCGGCCCCGGCGCGCTCGGCCCCGACGACGGGGTGCACCTGCTGCACTCGATGGGCGACACCTTCGCGGTGATGCGCACCCTCGAAGACCACCGCCCCGGCCACCGCGGTCATCGTCGGCGCCGGGTACATCGGCCTGGAAATGGCCGACGCCCTGACCACCCGCGGCCTGGCGGTCACCCAGATGGAACAACTGCCCGAGGTGCTGCCCACCGTCGACCCCGCACTCGGCGCCCTGGTCCACGCCGAACTGGCCAGCACACGGCGTCGAGGTGCTCACCGGCACCACCGTCCGGCAGATCAGCCGCGCCGACCCGGCCAGGCCGGGCGGCTGCGGGTCGACGCCGCCGCCGCCGACGGCACGGCGGTGACCCGCGCTGGCGGACATGGTCCTGGTCGTCGTCGGGGTCCGCCCCGACACCGACCTGGCCGCCGAGCGCCGGCGCCGCGCTGGGCGCTCAAGAGCGCGATCGCCGTCGACCGGCAGATGCGCACCAGCCTGCCGGACGTGTTCGCCGCCGGGGACTGCGTCATCACCCACCACCGGCTGCTCGGCGAGACCTACCTGCCGCTGGGCACCACCGCCCACAAGCAGGGCCGGGTCGCCGGGGAGAACGCCCTCGGCGGGCACCGGGAGTTCGCCGGCAGCCTCGGCACCCAGGTCGTCAAGATCTTCGACCAGGCCGCCGCCCGCACCGGCCTGCGCGACCACGAAGCCGCCGCCGCCGGGTTCGACCCGGTCACCGTCGAATCCGCAGGCCGACGACCACAAGGCCTACTACCCCGGCAGCCACCGCATCACCATGCGCGTCACCGGCGACCGCGCCACCGGCCGCCTGCTCGGCATGCAGCTGTTCGGGCACAGCCACGCCGAGATCGCCAAACGCATCGACATCGCCGCCACCGCCATCTTCCACGGCATGACCGTCGACGCCGTCAGCGACCTCGACCTGTCCTACACCCCGCCGCTGGGCAGCCCCTGGGAAGCCGTCCAGATGGGCGCCCAGGCCTGGGTCCGCCACACCAGCCAGCACTAACCGCCGCACATGTCATCGGAGGAACCCCGATGCCACGCCACCGCACAGGGCACCTCGCCAAGCCCCGCCACGCACCGGCTATCGCCGCAATGGCGCCTGTCCACGGAGGAAATAGCCCAGCCAGCGCCTACTCGGGTGTCGCCAGTTCGATGTACTCCAGGCCGCGTACGTCGACCCAGGCGCGGCCGGGGGCGCGGGCCAGGCGCAGAAGCGCTTCTCCGCAGGCGGGGCAGCGCAGGACCAGGCCCGGGGCGTGGCTGAAGACGCGGCCCTCGGCGAGCGGGCCGGTGTTCCCGCATCCGGCGCAGCGGCCGGTGGCGGCGGTGATGTCGACGCTGAACACGTCTCGGAGGGGCCCGCCGATGCTGTTGCCGTCTGTCCAGGTCTCGTCATGGCGTGCCTCCGCTGGGTCCGAACCGCTCGGTCCTGATCTGCCGATCCGCGATGCCCTGCTCGACGAGCATGCGGGCGGCGCTTTCCACGAATCCCGTCGGCCCGCAGATGAAGCACTGCTGGCCGGTCGCCGGTGGTCCCGCGAGGTCGAGCAGGCGCCGGGCGTCCAGGCGCCCGACGGGGCCGCCCCACCCGGCCGGCGCTTCCCGTGTGTAGGCGATGTCGATGTCAGGCCGGTGCCGGAGGCGGCGAGGCGCCGCAGTTCGGCGGCGTACAGCAGGGTGGCGGGGCTGCGGGCGGAGTAGATCAGCCGCATCGGCGCCGTGCTTCCGGTGGCCGCCCGGGTGCGGGCCATGGCCATCAGCGGCACGACGCCCGAGCCGCCGCCGATCAGCAGGATGGGTTGCGGGTCGTCTGGGTGCCAGGCGAAGTAGCCGCCGATTGGGCCGCGCAGCTCGAGCAGGTTGCCGGGGCTGAGGACCTCGGTCAGGTATGGGGAGACCTCGCCGTCGTCGAGGCGCTGGATGGTCAGCTCGATGCGGGTGCCGCCGGGGGCTGAGGCGATGGAGTAGCTGCGCTCGGTGGAGTAGCCGTCCTCGGCGGTGAGCCGGACGTCGACGTGCTGGCCGGGCAGGTGGCCGGCCCAGCCGGGCACGTCCAGGGCCAGGGTCCGCGCGGTGGCGGTTTCCTCGCGGACGTCGGCCAGCTGGCCGGCCAGCCAGGTCAGTCGCCCCAGTACCGCTGCTCGCGCCATGGGTCTCCGTAGTTGTGGTAGCCGAGGGTTTCCCAGAAGCCGGGCTCGTCGTGGTCGAGCAGCTCGATGCCGCGGACCCACTTCGCGGACTTCCACAGGTACAGGTGCGGCACCAGCAGCCGGGCTGGGCCGCCGTGCTCGGGTTCCAGGTCCGCGTCGTCGTAGCGGAACGCGATCCAGGCCTTCCCGTCGAGCAGGTCCGCCAGCGGCAGGTTGGTGGTGTAGTCGCCGACGGCGCGGGCCACCGCGTACTCCGCGGCGGTCGTGACGCCGGCCATCAGGGTGTCCAGGGACACGCCGCGCCAGCTGGTCCCCAGTTTCGACCATTTGGTGACGCAGTGCAGGTCGACGGTGATGTCCTCGGCCGGGAGGGCCTGGAACGCGGCCCAGTCCCAGGTGTGGACCTGCCCGGACTCGGTGGTGATCGTGAAGTCCCAGCCGCGCAGCCCGTCCCGCGGCGTCGGGCCGGCCGACAGCACGGGAAAGTCATGGACCAGGTACTGGCCCGGCGGCAGCTTCTCCTTGGTCCGGCGGTGCCCGGAAAAGCCGGGCGAGACGATGCCCATCGCGTCAGCTCCTCAGTCTGGCTGTCCGATGCGGCTCCTGAGAAGAACCGTTCCCATAGTGCGCGCTCCCGCGCCGGGTGGCGAGGCCGGCGGCCCGCTATACCAGCCGTAGCGGCGATTTTCTGCGCTCGCCGCGATGAGTCCGCGGTGCGTTCGCCGTCACAACGTCAGCGGGCTGTGACATCTTCTGCTTACCGGCCAGGTCAGGCGGGCGGGCTCATGGCCGGCCGGGGTCCAGGCGCGTCGGCGTGCCTGGCGGTGCAGACGGGAGCAGTGATGACGGGCGTACGGGTACTGGCGGGCACGCGCAAAGGCGCGTTTGTCCTGACCGCCGATGGCCGGCGGGACCGGTGGGAGGTCAGCGGGCCGCATTTCGCGGGCTGGGAGATGTACCACGTGAAGGGGTCGCCGGCGGACCCGGACCGGCTGTATGCCTCGCAGTGCAGCGGCTGGTCCGGGCAGGTGATCCAGCGCTCCGACGACGGCGGCGTGACCTGGGCGCCGATGGGGAACCAGTTCGCCTACGACGGGACCCCCGGCACGCACCAGTGGTACGACGGGACGCCGCACCCGTGGGAGTTCGAGCGGGTGTGGCACCTGGAGCCATCGCTGGATGACCCGGACACGGTCTGGGCCGGGGTGGAGGACGCCGGGCTGTTCCGGTCGCGCGACGGCGGGCAGAGCTGGCAGGAGATGCCCGCGCTGCGCGGCCACGACTCCGCCCCGTCCTGGCAGCCGGGCGCCGGCGGGATGTGCCTGCACACCATCCTGCTCGACCCGTCCGCGCCGGGGCGGATGTTCGCCGCGATCTCGGCGGCGGGCGCGTTCCGGTCCGACGACGACGGCCAGAGCTGGCGGCCGATCAACCACGGCCTGCAGTCCGAGGGCATCCCCGACCCGGACGCCGAAGTCGGGCACTGCGTGCACCGGCTCGCGATGCACCCGTCCCGGCCAGGCGTGCTGTTCATGCAGAAGCACTGGGACGTCATGCGCTCCGACGACGCCGGTGAGTCCTGGCGCGAGATCTCCGGGAACCTGCCGACCGACTTCGGGTTCCCGATCGACGTGCACGCCCACGAGCCCGACACCATCTACGTCGTCCCGATCACCAGCGACGCGCAGCACTTCCCGCCCGAGGGGAAACTGCGCGTCTACCGCAGCCGGACCGGCGGCGACGACTGGGAGCCCCTCACCCGGGGCCTGCCGCAGGAGCACTGCTACGTCAATGTGCTCCGCGACGCCATGGCCGTCGACTCCTTGGACGAGTGCGGCGTGTACTTCGGCACCACCGGCGGCCAGGTCTACGTGTCCGCCGACTCCGGGGACAGCTGGGCGCCGATCGTCCGCGACCTCCCGGCCGTCCTGTCCGTCGAGGTGCAGACGCTGCCATGATCCGGGTCGTCCTCCCCGCGCACCTGCGGGCCCTCGCCCGCATCGACGGCGAGGTCCGCCTGGAGGTCGCGGCCCCGGTCACGCAGCGGACGGTCCTGGACGCGCTGGAAGCCAGCTACCCGGTGCTGCGCGGCACCATCCGCGGCCACGACAGCGGGCCGCGGCGGGCATTCATCCGGTTCTTCGCCTGCGAACAGGACCTGTCCCACCAGCCGCCCGACGACCCGCTTCCCCCGGCCGTCGCCGCCGGCACCGAGCCCTACCTCATCATCGGCGCCATGGCCGGCGGCTAGCACCCGGCCACGCACGTACCGTGGACCGCTCACCAGCAGGCGGACCGGCTGCGTGCGTCCGGCTGACCGCGACGGGGGTCCGACGCCGTGCCACCGGACTCGATCGGCGCGGATCGCCTCGCCGGCGCCGCGGCGGCACTCCGGACCCGCGGCCCGAGATCTCGGCCACTACCAACGGCCCCGGGCTCGCCCGGCTCGCCGGCGGCTGACCGCCGCCTGGCCGGCTGGACGCCCGCGGACCCAGTTCAGCTGCTCTTGGGGATCTCGACGGAGACGTTGGTGGCTTTGACGGTGGCGATCGCGAGCATTCCTGCCTCCAGGCCGAGTTCGTCTGCGGCCTCGCGGCTGAGCAGTGACACGAATCTGTGCGGCCCGGCCTGGATCTCTACCTGAGCCATCACGGTGTCGCGGGTGACCCGGCTGATCAGGCCGCTGAACCTGTTCCGTGCCGAGGACGACACGACCACCGTCTTCTCCGTATGGTCGGCTGACTCGGCCAGCTCTTGCGCCAGCTCGGCGAGCGCTGTCCCCTCGACAGCCATCCGCCCGGAGGCGTCGGTGGTCGTGTCGATCCGGCCCGCGTCCGCCCAGCGGCGCAACGTGTCCGTGCTGACCCCGAGAAGGCTGGCGGCCTCCTTGATCCGGAACGTCGGCATCCTGGGACTCTAACGCAGATGCGGCGGACTTCAGTGGCAGGTGGCTCAGAGGCGATCCTGGCGGCCGGCATCCGCCGCTGCCGCCGTTCGCCGCCTGGTGCGGTTGGCTGGTCAGCAGGTGCTGACCAGGTCAAAGACCGCTAACGTGACCGGGTGCTCGGGACCGGCTGGACTGAAGTCGTCGCCTTGGTCGCGGCTTACGTGGTCGCGGTGCTGGCGACTCCGGCGGGGATCTCCGGAGCGGTCTTGCTGCTGCCGTTTCAGGTCAGCGTGCTGGGCACACCGAGCCCGGCGGTCACCCCCACCAACCTGCTCTACAACGTGGTCGCCACCCCAGGAGCGCTGTACCGGTACTGGCGGCAGCAACAGACCGGCGGGCGCCTGGCCCTGATGCTCATCGCCGGAACCGTGCCCGGTGTCATCGCCGGATCCGTCATCCGGGTCGAACTGCTGCCCGGCCCGCGCGTCTTCGACCTGGTGGTCGCCGCCGTACTGGTGCCGCTCGGCATCTGGCTGGCGCTCACCAGGCCATCCCGCCCGCAGGACCCCGATCGCCCGGCCCGGCTGATCCCCGTCCGAGTCCTGGTGATCCTGGCCGCCGCGGTGGGCTGCGTCGGCGGAATCTACGGCATCGGTGGCGGGTCAATCCTCGCACCCATCCTGATCGGCTCGGGCAGACCTCCCGCAGAGGTCGCCCCCGCCGCCCTGGCCTCCACGTTCGTGACCTCAGTAGCGGGCGTCATCACCTTCACCATCTTGTCAATCCACCAGCACGGCACCGTGGCCCCGGACTGGCCAACAGGCATCGCCCTGGGCGTCGGTGGCCTGGCTGGCGCTTATACAGGTGCCCGGATCCAGTCCCGCATGCCCGACGTCCTGATCCGCCGCCTGGTGGGCATCCTGGTGGTCGCGATCGGTGCCCGGTACCTGTGGTCTGGCCTAGGCTGAAAACCAGGAGGACGAGGCGCGAGCCCGGGCGGGCTACTCGCCGACGGTGCCGTCGATGGCCTCACGGAGCATGTCGGCGTGCCCGGCGTGCCGGGCGGTCTCCTCCAACAGGTGCAGCAGCACCCAGCGCAGCGAGAAGTGCCTGCCGTCGTGGAGCGTCTTCACCGACTCCTGGTCCAGGCCGTCCGCCTGGGCCGCGGCTTGGCGGCTCCGCTCGCAGGCCTCCCGGTAGCGCTGGCGAAGCTGCTCGGGCTCCATCTCGGCAGCGGTCCGGAACTCCCACTCCGGGTCGGCGTCGAAGTCGATGCCGGCCCACGGCTCGCGGACCGGCAGGCCGAGGAACCGCTCTTCCATCCAGCTCTCCTCCACCAGCGCCAGGTGCAGGAGCAGGCCCGCGAGCGTGAGCGACGAGGGCTCGTGTGCCCGCGCCATCTGATCCCGGTTCAGCCCCGCGGTCTTGGCCAGCACGGTCTCGCGCTGGAAGTTGAGGTACTGGCCGAGCAACTCGCGCTCGCCGCCGCGGGGATCGGTCGGGACCCGGCCCGCGCGGCCGAGCATGCCAAGAGAGCGCTGCATGAGCAGTGCCGCGGCGGCCTCGTCGTAGTCGGGCAGGCTGGCGTCGGCGAACAGGTGCTTGTCGCCGGGGTACAGGAACAGCGCCGCGTCCCAGTACGCCTTGAGCAGCTCATGCGCGGCGTCGATGTCGCCTTCCCCGACGAACCACGGGTCCGCGTCCATCGCGTGAACCTGGACCGGCACGTCGTCCGGCCAGGTACCGCCGAACTCCGCGAGCGGGAGGCAGGAGTGGTACAGCAGGGCACCCTTGGCGCCGGGCCGGGTCTGGGCGAGCATCTGCGCGGGCAGCACCCCGAGCGAGAACCCGGCGTAGACGAGTTCGTTCGGCAGGGCCTCGGCAGCGGCCTTGCCGCGCTCCATGATCGTGTCGAAGCCGATCTGCCCGGCATGGGCAACGCCCTCCTCCAGGGTGGCGAAGGTCTTGCCCTCGTAGAGGTCCGGGACGGTCACCCGGTGACCCGCGGCGCGGAGCTGGTCTGCGAACTGGCGGACCCCGTCGGTGAGGCCCTGCGCGTGATGGAACACGACGACGTCGGTCATGGATGCTCCCTGAGTTGCGTTCGGGCAGGACAGGTTTGCCGGTGGCGACACTAGCCCCTATCCCTGACACCGGAGCGGCGGGACCGGGCGGCGCGGCGGAACCCGGCCAGCGCCGCGGTGAGCCCCATGGTCGCCCGCACGTCCGCGAGCGTGCGCTTGACCTCGCGGCGGGTCCGCGCGGTGCCGGTGACGATCAGCTCCTCCACCAGCCCGTGGTCGGCCTCCAGCGCGGCCCGGCGCTCCCTGATCGGATCCAGGAACCGGTTCAGCGCGGCGGTGAGCCGCTCCTTGACCTCGGCGTCGCCGACCTTCCCTGCCCGGTAGCGCTCCTTCAGTTCCGCGACCTCGGCGGGCCGGTCGTTGAAGGCGTCGTGGTAGACGAACACCGGGTTGCCCTCGACCGTGCCGGGTACCCCGGCGGTGGCCCTGGCCGGGTCGGTGTACATGCGCCGCACCTTCGCCGCGACCTCGTCCGGCGGGTCGGACAGGTAGATGGCGTTGCCCAGGCTCTTGCTCATCTTGGCCCGGCCGTCGGTGCCCGGCAGGACCGGGACGTCCGCCGGGACCAGGGCAGGCACCGTGAACACCTCCCCGTAGCGGCGGTTGAACCGGCGGGCCATCTCCCTGGCGACCTCCACGTGCGCCGCGTTGTCCTTGCCGACGGGCACCACCGCGGCCTGGACCGCCAGGATGTCGGCGGCCTGGAGCACGGGATACCCGAGCAGCGCGAGCGGCATCTCGCGCTGGCCGGCGTGCTGCCCCATCTCCTTCAGGCTCGGGATGCGCTGCAGCCGGGGCACGGTGACCAGGCTGGACAGCAGCAGGCTCAGCTCGGCGACCTCGGGCACGGCCGATTGCAGGTAGAACACCGAGTGCGCCGGGTCCAGCCCGGCCGCAAGGGAGTCGAGCACCATGTCGGCTGCGTGACGGCCGACCTCGGCGATCTCCCCTGGACTGTTCTTCGTCGTGAGCATGTGCAGGTCGGCGATGATGAAGAAGCTCTCGTACCGGCGGTGCAGCCGGATCCGGTTGGCCAGGCTGCCGGCGTAGTGGCCGAGGTGCAGCCGGCCGGTCGGCCGGTCCCCGGTGAGCATCCGGGGCGCTCCCGGCAGCGGGCCAGGGACCGGGGCGAGATTACGGGTGGATGGCGGTGGCGGTCATGTCGTTCCTCCTCGGGTCGGGAGCCGCCGGAGGAGGACCACATGCCAGAGAAGCAAAACGGGCCGTCCGCCGGACGGCCCGCATGGCACAGCGTGTCGGTGACCGTCCTAGGACGGCCACCACGCGAAGGTGCCGGTGCGCTGCATAACACCAGAATAAGGGGAGCCGGGCCGGCGGCGCGAGCCCCGGCACGGCGCCGCGCCCGGCCGCAGGCGGAAATTCGCCGGCCGGAGGTGTCGATCTGGGCGCCGGGCGTGCGTTGTACCCGTGAACCTGGCCGCCGCCGGCGGCCGCACCGCAGACCAGGGAGGCCGCGATGAAGTACGCGCTGCTGATCTACGCCGTGCCGGGCGCCAGCGAGAACCCGGGCCCGGCCGCCGAAGGGGTCATCGAGGACTGGCTCGACTACACCGCCGCCATCAAGGAGGCGGGCGTGCTGCTCGGCGCGGAGCAGCTCACCTGGCCGGACACGGCCACCACGGTCCGGCTGAGCGAGGGGGAGCGGCTGCTCACCGACGGGCCGTTCGCCGAGACCAAGGAGCACCTGCTCGGCTTCTACCTGGTGGAAGCCGGCAGCCTCGACGTGGCGCTTGACTGGGCAGCCAAGATGCCCATCATGCGCTACGGCACCGTGGAGGTACGGCCGGTGCGGGAAGGCATGCCTTGGCAGACGGCGATGGGGTAACCGCCGCCGCGCTGGAACGCGCGTTCAGAGACGAGTGGACCACCGTGGTGGCGGGCCTGTCCCGGCGGCTCGGCGACCTGCAGGCCGCCGAGGACGCGGTGGCCGAAGCGTTCACCGCCGCGGCCACGGCGTGGCGGCGCGGCGGCGTGCCGCCCAACCCCGGCGCCTGGCTGACCCTGACCGCGTGGCGGAAGGCGGTCGACCAGTTGCGCCGCGACCGGCCGGTCGCCCGGCACGGCCTGGACGAGAGCTTCCTGGCCAGCCCCGGCAGGGAAGGCGAACCGGAGCAGGAGGGCGCGGTGATGGAAGACGAGCGCCTGGGGCTGATCTTCGCCTGCTGCCATCCCGCCCTGGCCCTGGAGGTGCGGGTCGCGCTGACGCTGCGCTACGCGGCGGGACTGACCACGCGGGAGATCGCCGCGGCGTTCCTGCTGCCCGAGCCCACGATCGCGCAGCGGCTGGTGCGGGCCAAGCGCAAGATCCGGGAGGCGGGCATCCGGTTCGAGGTGCCCGCCGCGGACGCGCTGCCACCGCGGCTGGCCGGCGTGCTGGCCGTGGTCTACCTGGTGTTCAACGAGGGATATGCGGCCACCCGCAGCGCAGCGGAGCTGGTCCGCGCGGACCTGTGCGAGGAGGCCATCTGGCTGGGGCGGCTGCTGCACCGGCTGCTGCCCGCCGACCCGGAAACGGCCGGCCTGCTCGCCCTGATGCTGCTGCACCATTCCCGAGCGGCGGCCCGCCTGGACGCCGGCGGCCGCCCGGTGACCCTGGCCGAGCAGGACCGGGCGCGCTGGGACCGGCGGATGATCGCCGAGGGGCCGGGCTCCTCGACGCCGCACTGGCGCTCCGGGCGCCTGGCCCCTACCAGGTGCAGGCCGCGATCGCGGCGCTGCACGCCCAGGCGGGGCGGTTCGAGGACACCGACTGGCCGCAGATCGCCGTGCTCTACGGCGAACTGGCCCGCCGGGCACCGTCCCCGGTGATCGAGATCAACCGGGCGGTGGCGGTCGGGATGGCCGACGGTCCCCGGGCGGGCCTGGCGATCCTGGCACCTGTCCTGGCCACGGGCACGCTGGCCGGGTATGCGCCGCTGCACGCGGCACATGCCGACCTGCTCGACCGGGCGGGTGACACCGAGGCGGCCGCCGCTGCCTGGGCCCGGGCCATCGAGGCCACCGGCAACGGCCCGCTCCGCGACGAACTGGAGCGCCGGGCAGCGAGCCGGGCCACCACGCGTCCCGCCGAAGAAAATCCGGGGTAGCTGTCGAATCCGGGCCGCCCCTGGCGTAGGTCAGGTGAGCCGGGCGGTCACCAGGCACCACAGGTGCCGCCGCACGGCCCCGGAGGACTGACATGGGACTCACCTGGCCTGCTGGCCGGCGTCAAGCACGGCAGCTCTCCCGGCCCGGATCCGCACGCGGCTGGGCGCTGGTGCTCACCTCGGCCGCGTTCTTCATGGTCGCGCTGGACGCCCTGGTGGTGATCACCGCCCTGCCGGCCATCCACCGTGATCTCGGCGGCAGCGTGTCCACCCTGGAGTGGACCGTCAACGCGTACACACTGTCGTTCGCGGCCGGGATCATCACCGCGGCCGCGATCGGCGACCGGCTCGGCCGCCGCCGCGTCTACGTCGCGGGGCTGCTGCTGTTCACCGTGGCCTCGGCCGCCTGCGCGCTCGCGCCCAGCGCGGGCACCCTGATCGCGGCGCGGGCGGTGCAGGGGATCGGCGCGGCGATCGTCACCCCGCTGAGCCTGACGATCCTGACCACGGCCTGGCCGGCCCAGCGCCGCGGCACCATCGTCGGCATCTGGGGCGGCATCGCCGGGCTGGCGGTCGCCGCCGGACCGCTGGTCGGCGGCGCGGTGGTGCAGGGCCTGAACTGGCACTGGATCTTCTGGGTCAACGTGCCGATCGGGCTCGCCGCCGCGATCGGCTCGATGATCAAGCTCAGCGAATCCCGCGGGCCCGCCACCAGGTTCGACATCCCCGGCGTGGTGCTGGTGACCGCCGGGGCCGGTGGCATCCTCTGGGGCCTGGTCCGGGGCGGCGAGGCCGGGTGGGGCACCGGCGAGGTCATCGCGGCCTTCGCCCTCGGCGCGGCCGCGCTGGCCGCCTTCGCCGTCTGGGAGCGGCGCGCACCCGAGCCGATGCTGCCCAGCCGGCTGCTGCGGATCCGCGCCTTCACCGCCGCCAACGCCACGGGGTTCCTCCAGTCCGCGGCGCTGTTCTCGGCCGCCTTCCTGGCCGCCCAGTACTTCCAGCTCGGCCTCGGCTTCTCCCCGCTCGGCGCCGGGCTGCGGTTCCTGCCCTGGACGGCCACCCCCGCCGTGATCGCGCCGCTGGCGGGCCGGCTGACCGACCGGCTCGGGCCGCGCCCGCTGATGCTCCTCGGGCTGATCCTGCAGGCGGCCGGGTTCGCCTGGATCGCCCTGATCGCCACCGCCACGGTGTCCTACACCGAGTTGATCCTGCCGTTCGTCATCGCCGGCGTGGGCATCTCGATGGTGCTGCCCGCGACGCCGACCGCGGCGCTGAGCGCGGTGCCGCCCGCGGACATGGGCAAGGCCTCCGGGGTGAACAACACCCTGCAGCGGTTCGGCGGAGTGTTCGGGGTCGCCGTCGTCACCGCGGTCTTCACCGCCACCGGGCACCTCGGCACCCCGGACCAGGTGGCGGCCGGGTTCCGCCCGGCGCTGGCGGTCTCCGCGGGCCTGTCCGTGCTCGGTGCGGCCACCGCGCTGGCGGTCACCCGCCGGCGGCGCCCGTCGCCCGGACCAGCCCCGCCGCACGCCCAGCCCGCGGCGCAGCAGCCGGCCGAGGCCCTGCCGGTCACCGGCTGACCGTCCGCCTGCCATGATCGCGGCCGATCGCTGGCGCTTCCCGGGGTGACGTCCGCTGATCATCCCGGACGGCCGGCGCGCCGGGCGTAAACCAGGGCGACGGGCGGCCGCCGCCCGCGTAGGCTGATCGCCCGGCCACGCGCTGCCACCAGGAACCCGCCATGCTGCTCACCCTCACGAACACCACGCCGCCCGCGACGGACCTCGGGTTCCTGCTGCACAAGAACCCCGCCACCGTGCGCTCGGTCGCGATGGGCTGGGGAACGGCGCACGTCTTCTACCCCGAGGCAGAGCCCGGCCGCTGCACCGCCGCGCTGCTGTGCGAGGCCGACCCGGTCACGCTGGCGCGGCGCAGCCGTGACGGGCTGTTCCCGCTCGCCGCCTACGTCAACGACCGGCCCTATGCCGCCTCCTCACTGCTGGCGGTGGCGCTGCGCAAGTTGTTCGGCACGGCGCTGCGCGGCGAGTGCGCGGAGCGGCCGGGCCTGGCCGGCGCCCCGCTGGACCTGGCGGCGCGGCTGCCCGTGCTGCGCTGCCGGGGCGGCGAGGAGCTGCTGCGAAGGCTGTTCGAGCCGCTCGGCTACCAGGTGCGCGCCCAGGCGATACCGCTGGACCCGGCCTTCCCCGGCTGGGGTGACAGCCCCTACTTCGACGTGCGCATCTCCGCCGCGTGCCGGGTGCGTGACCTGCTCGGCCAGCTCTACGTGCTGCTGCCGGTGCTCGACGACGACAAGCACTACTGGGTGAGCAGGGACGAGATCGACAAGCTGGCCGGCGGCGCGGCGCAGTGGCTGGCCGGGCATCCCGACCGGGACCTGATCATCCGCCGCTACCTGCGCCACCAGCCCGGCCTGGTCCGGGAGGCCACGGCCCGCCTGCTCGACGAGGACCTCGGCGGCCCGGAGACCAGGGCCGCCGAGCGCGACGCCGCCGAGCAGGACGGCACCGGGGCAGCGGAACACGCCCGGCTGCGCGACCTGCGTGCCGCGGCGGTACTGCGCGAACTGCGGGCCGCCGGGGCGCGCCGCGTCCTCGACCTGGGCTGCGGCGACGGCCGCCTGCTGGCGCTGCTGCTCGCCGACCCGCAGTTCGACGAGATCGCCGGCGTCGACGCTTCCCCCGCCGCGCTGGAACGCGCCGCCCGCCGCCTGCACACCGACGAGATGGCACCGCGGCAGCGGGACCGGCTCCGGCTGCTGCAGGGCGCCCTGACCTACGCCGACCGCCGCCTGGCCGGCTACGACGCGGCCGTGCTCATGGAGGTGGCCGAGCACATCGACCCGGACCGCCTGCCCGCGTTCGAGCAGGCCGTGCTGGGCAGTGCCGCACCGGGAACCGTGATCATCACCACCCCCAATGCCGACTACAACCCGCATTACCCGGCGCTGCGCCCCGGCGAGCTGCGCCACCCGGACCACAGGTTCGAGTGGGGCCGGGCCGCGTTCCGGGCCTGGGCGGAGGCGGCGGCGCAGGCGCACGGCTACTCGGTGCGGTTCGAGCCGGTCGGCGCGGAGGACCCGCAGGCCGGGCCGCCCACGCAGATGGCGGTGCTGCACCGCGCGGCGCCAGCCCCGGCGGCCCGGGCCACGACGGTGCGCGAGGCGGTGCCGCGGCCGTGACCCAGTGAAGGCCGACCCGGAGACGGCATCCTGTACGAGGTGTCCAACGTCGCTCTTCGCAGGGCCTCCAGCACCTCCAGTCAGGCGTACGTGTACTTCTGCGCCAAACGCGCCCTGTACCCGCACTTTCTAGTCCTAGCACTAGTCCATCCTCGTCCTCGTCGTTCACCTCTTCCTCGTTCCGCTATCCGACGGCCAGGTCTCTTCTCTCGTAGTTGTCTCGAACCATTGTACATCCGCTCTTCCCCTCCCCTGCCCTATCTCTCCTTACCTTCCTCTCTCACCTTGATCATCCTCTCCTCTCTCCTTTCTCACATCTCTATCCTCTTCTTATACTCTATATATACCCTGCCTCCCTCTCTTTCCCTCTCTGCTCATCTACTCATCTTTCTCTTCCCTTTTCACCCTTTCCTCCTCTTATTATTTCACCTACCCCCCTCTCTATCTCCTCTACCTCTCTCTTTTCTCTCTCTTCCCATCTTCTCCTCTCCCTCTTTTCCTATCTCTCCTCTTACCTCTCCTATTCCCTCTTCTTCTTCTCTCATTTTCTCTCCTTTATCTCCTACCTTCTCCTCTTCCACCTTCTCTATCTATCCTCTTCTTTCTTCCTCTATTACCATTCCTTTTTCATCTCTTACCTCTCTTTTCTCTACTTTTTCCTCTACCTCTCCCTCTCCCTCTCTCTCTCCTTTTCTTCTTCTTCTTTTTTCCGCCCCCATGCTCTCGTACTACTCTCACTCTTACTCTCTCACCGTTGTCTCTATCTACCCTTTCTACCCTTCTCATCTATACCTTCTCAGCTTTCCTTTCTCTCTTTTCTCATATCCCTCTCTTCTTCCTCTCTTCTACCTTCTTCTCATTTCTTCTCCTCTCCTCTACCTCTTCTTTTACTCCTCTCATATTCATACCTCTCTTTCCTCTCTCTCCTCTTTCTCTCCTTCCTCTTTCTTTTAATACCTTCCCCTCTCCTAGCTCCTCTCCTCTACCGTCAGTCAAACGATCTCAAGATCCCCGGGCTGTGCCTGATCGTCCTGGTCGGCGTGAGCGGGTCCGGCAAGTCCAGCTTCGCGGCCCGGCATTTCCGGCCGACAGAGGTGCTGTCCTCGGACACCTTCCGCGGCCTGGTCGGCGACGACGAGAACGACCAGTCGGTCACCGCGGCGGCCTTCACCGCGCTGCACGCGGTCGCCGCCGAGCGGCTCAAGCTCGGCAGGCTCACCGTGGTCGACGCGACGAACGTGCAGCCGGACGCGCGCCGCCCGCTGCGTTGACCTGGCCCGCGACCACCACGTCCTGCCGGTGGCGATCGTGCTCGACGTGCCCGAGCAGGTCTGCGTGCAGCGCAACCAGGCCCGCCCGGACCGTGCGTTCGGCGCCGGGGTGGTCCGGCGGCAGCACGCGGCCCTGGCCAGGTCGGCCGGGCGGCTGGAGCGCGAGGGGTTCCGCCGGGTGTTCCGGCTGCGCGGCGTGGCGCAGGTGGACGCGGCGCGGATCGTCCGGGAGCCCGCCTGGGCCGACAAGTCCGGCCTGCACGGGCCCTTTGACATCATCGGCGACGTGCACGGCTGCCAGCCGGAACTGGCCAGCCTGCTGGACCTGCTCGGCTATCTGCCGGACCAGGACGGGACCCGCCGCCACCCGGCCGGGCGCACCGCGGTGTTCCTCGGCGACCTGGTCGACCGCGGCCCGGACACGCCGGGCGTGCTGCGCACGGTGATGGGCATGGTGGCGTCCGGCGCCGCGCTCTGCGTTCCGGGCAACCACGAGGCCAAGCTGCTGCGCGCGCTGCGCGGCCGCGACGTCCGGCGCAGCCACGGCCTGGCCGAGTCGCTCGCCCAGCTCGGCGCGGAGCCGGCGGCCTTCACCGCCGAGGTCACCGCGTTCCTTGACGGCCTGGTGAGCCACTACGTGCTGGACTCGGGGCGGCTGGTGGTCGCGCACGCCGGCCTGCGCGAGGAGATGCACGGGCGCGCGTCCGCCGCGGTCCGGGCCTTCGCGCTGTACGGCGAGACCACCGGGGAGACCGACGAGTTCGGCCTGCCCGTCCGGTACCCGTGGGCACAGGACTACCGGGGCAAGGCGGCCGTGGTGTACGGCCACACCCCGGTCCCCGAAGCCACCTGGGTGAACAACACGATCTGCATCGACACCGGCTGCGTCTTCGGCGGCCGCCTCACCGCGCTGCGCTACCCCGAGCGGGAACTGGTCTCGGTGCCCGCCGGGGCGACCTACTACCAGCCTGCCCGGCCGCTGACCGCGCCCGCGCCGGGCGGCCGCGGGGCCGGCCAGCGGCGGTCTCCTCGACGTGGCGGACGTGCTCGGCAGGCGGGGAATCACCACCGGGCTCCGCGGCCGGGTGACCGTCCCGGAGCAGAACGCGGCCGCGGCGCTGGAGGTGATGAGCCGGTTCGCGGCCGACCCGCGGTGGCTGATCTACCTCCCGCCGACGATGCCGCCCGTGCCCGCCAGCACCAGGCCCGGCCTGCTGGAGCATCCGGCGGACGCGCTGGCCGCCTACCGGCGGGCCGGGGTCGCCCAGGTGATCTGCGAGGAGAAGCACATGGGCTCGCGGGCGGTCGTGATCGCCTGCCGGACGCCGGAGGCCGCGGGGGACTGGTTCGGCAGCGAGCGCAGCGGCATCGTGTACACCCGCACCGGCCGCCGGTTCTTCACCGACGCGCGGCTCGAAGAGGCCCTGCTCGGCCGGGTGACCGCGGCACTGGCCGAAACCGGGCTGTGGGCCGAACTCGGCGACTGGGCGGCGCTGGACTGCGAGATCATGCCCTGGTCGCTCAAGGCCGAGGACCTGGTGCGCGGCCAGTACGCGGCGGTGGGCGCCGCCGCCCTGGCCGGGCTGACGGCAGCCGGCGAAGCATGCGAGGAAGCGCTTGCGCCGGGGCGCGGACGTCGCGGCGCTGCGCGACCGGACCCGGGAGCGGCTCGCGGCGGCCCGGTCCTACACCGCCGCGTACCGGCACTACGTCTGGCCGGTGCGCTCCCTGGCCGACGTGCGGCTGGCGCCGTTCCAGGTGCTGGCCGGCTCGGCCGGCACCTTCTTCTCCCGGGACCACCTCTGGCACCTGAACGCCGCGGAGCGCCTGGCCGCGGCCGACCCGCTCATCGTGCCCACCAGGCACATCGTGGCCGACCTCGGCGACGAGGAGTCCGGTGCCGCGGTGACCGCCTGGTGGGAGCGGCTCACCGGGGCCGGCGGTGAGGGGATGGTGGCCAAGCCACTTGCCCCGGTCACCCGCCTGCGGCACGGGGTCGCCCAGCACGGGATGAAATGCCGCGGGCCGGAGTACCTCCGGATCATCTACGGGCCCGAATACGCCATCCCCGCCAACCTCGGCCGGCTTGCCGGCCGCAACCTGTCCCGTAAGCAGTCGCTGGCCGCCAGTGAGTTCGCGCTGGGAGCCGAGGCACTGGACCGGTTCACCCGGCGCGAGCCGCTGTTCCGCGTGCACGAGTGCGTGTTCGGCGTGCTGGCCCTGGAAAGCGAGCCGGTCGACCCCCGGCTCTGACCCCGGCACTAGGTCGAGCCCCGGGCTTTCGTAGCGCATGAAACAAGGGACGGGGACGGCGATGACCGAACCAGGGGAGAGCAGCCCGCTGCCGTGGCGATTCGACAACCCCGACTACCGGTGGGAGGCCCGGTGAAGGACTGGGTGGCCTGGCACGCGGCCTACGACGACCCGTCGTCCCCGCTCAGCACTGCGGCTGCGCCTGGTCCGCGGGCACCTGTCGGACGCGCTGGACGGCGGCGCCGCCCGGCCCGGTGCGGCTGCTCAGCCTGTGCGCCGGGCAGGGCCACGACGTGCTGGGCGTGCTGCCCGGGCACCCGCGCGGGCCGGACGTGTCGGCGGTGCTGGTCGAGTACGACCCGCAGAACGCGGCCCTGGCCCGCGAGGGCGCCGAGCAGGCCGGGCTGGCGCAGGTGCAGGTGCGCGAGGCGGACGCGGCGCAGCTGGCGGAGTACGCCGACGCGCTGCCCGCCGACGTGCTGCTGCTGTGCGGGATCTTCGGCAACGTGAGCGACGAGGACATCCAGCGGACCGCGCGGGCCGCGCCGGCGCTGTGCGCGGCCGGGGCCACCGTCATCTGGACCAGGCACCGGCGGCCGCCGGACCTGACGCCGCGGATCCGCGGCTGGTTCCGGGCCAGCGGGTTCGACGAGGTCGCCTTCGACGTGCCGGACGAGACGGTCACCGGCGTCAGCGTCGGCGTCGGCCGCCTGGCGGTCCCGCCGCCGGCCGCGCTGCCCGGACGGCCCGCTGTTCACCTTCCGCGCCGCCTGATTTCATGCGCTACGCCTGCCCGCCAGGCCCGGCGCGCCGCCCGCGCGGCACCGGGGCGGCGCCCGCTTTGCGCCGGGCGGCGACGGTTGCCAGGATCGGTGCATGGTGAGCATCGGCATGGTGGTGATGGGCGCGGCGGACATGGGGCGGGCGGTCCGGTTCTGGGCCGCCGCCCTCGGCTACGAGGTGCGCGAAGGCGGGGCAGGCGCGGACTGGAGTTCGCTGACCCCGGCGGGCGGCCTGGGCACCGGCATCGGGCTGCAGCGCAGCGACACGCCCGCGGACGCCTACCCGCGGGTGCACCTGGACCTGTACGCGGCCGACGCCGCCGAGCAGGCCGCCGAGGTGCAGCGCCTGGTCGGGCTCGGCGCCGAGAAGGTCGACTGGGACCGCTACCCCGGCGACCCGGACTTCGTCGTGCTCGCCGATCCCGAGGGCAACAGGTTCTGCATCGTCAACACCAGCCACGGGCACGAATGAGCGGGACGTGCCCGACAATGGGCGGGGAGCGTGCGGGAGGTAGCTGACATGGTGACCGCGAACGAGCAGGCGCTGCCCTCGGTCAACGACTTGGACCTGCCCTTCTTCGACTACAACGAGCCCGGCCTGGTGGGGGAGGTGTACCACCAGCGGCTCGCCGAGGTGCGGCGGCAGGGCTGGCTGGCCAGGTCCCCGCTGTCGCTGGTGGTGCTCGACCAGGAGTCCGGCGAGTTCTTCCTGCGGGCCAGGGAGACCGCCTTCCCCGGCCGGGAGATCGCGGACCTGTTCGGCGTCACCGGGGGCCGGCTGCGGGAGCAGATCGACGCGAACATCCTCAACCAGACCGGGGAGCGGCACCGCAGGCTCCGGGCGCTGGTCGGCCCGGCGTTCACCCCCCGGGCGGCGGCCAGGTGGCGGCCGGTCATGCGCGAGTTCGCGCAGCGGCTGTGGGCGGGCATGGCAGCCGGGGAGTGCGAGTTCGTCGCGTCGTTCGCCAAGCCGTACCCGTCGCTGACCATCGCCGCGGTGCTCGGCGCCCCGCAGCAGGACGCGCCGCGGCTGCACGAGTGGTCCACCTGGGTGCAGCGCCAGTTCGACATCCGCGCGCTCGTCCACCGAGCCGGAGCGGATCGAGCGGGCCACCGAGGAGCTGTACGACTACGTGGAAGGGCTGCTCGAACTGCGCCGCCGCGAGCCCTCGGACGACCTGATCTCGGCGCTGCTCGCCGCCGAGGAAGAAGGCAGCAAGCTGTCCCACGACGAGTGCATCAACCTGGTGCTCAACGTCATCGCCGGGGGCGTGGACACCACCCAGGCCCAGCTCTCCCACGCGCTGCGGCTGTTCGCCGAGCACCCGGCGCAGTGGGACCTGCTCGCCCGCGAGCCGGACCGGATCCCGGCCGCGGTGGACGAGGTGCTGCGGTTCGAGCCGATCACCCCGTTCACCGCGCGGATCTGCACCAGCCAGATCGAGTACCGCGGCGTGATCTTCCCGGCGGGTAGCATCGTGGCGATCTGCTCGGAGCGGGCCAACCGGGCCCAGGGCGCCGGTGAGGAGTTCGACATCACCGCGGAGCCCGGCGGCCGGGCGCTGACGTTCGGCGCCGGACCGCATTTCTGCCTGGGATCCAACCTGGCCCGGGCGGAACTGGAAGAGGCCCTCGGCTTCCTCGCGCCGCGGATGCGGGACCTGCGCCCCGCCGCGCCGGCGGAACTCGGCGGCGTGGAAGGCATCTACGGGATCGAGTCCCTGCCGCTGGCCTGGTCGCAGGTTTGAGCACGGGGCGGGACGGAAGGAAGGCGCTCATGCACACGACGACACTGGGAGAACTGACCGTCTCGGCTCAGGGCCTGGGCTGCATGGGCATGAGCGAGTTCTACGGGCACACCGACTGGGACGAGTCGGTGGCCACCATCCACCGGGCGCTCGACCTCGGCGTGACGTTCCTCGACACCGCCGACATCTACGGGGCGGGCCACAACGAGGTCCTCGTCGGCCGCGCCATCGCCGGGCGGCGCGACGAGGTGCAGCTGGCCACCAAGTTCGGCATCGACCGGTCGGCCGGGGACGGCGGCCGGGTGCGGCGCGGCGAGCCCGCCTACGTCAAGCGGTGCTGCGACGCGTCGCTGCTGCGCCTCGGCGTGGACGTGATCGACCTGTACTACCTGCACCGGCCGCCGGAGAACGTCGCAGATCGAGGAGACCGTCGGCGCCATGGGCGAGCTTGTCGCCGCGGGCAAGGTCCGCTACCTGGGCCTGTCCGAGGTGGACGGCGGCACTGCTGCGCCGGGCGCACGCGGTGCACCCGATCACCGCGGTGCAGAGCGAGTACTCGCTGTGGACCCGCGAGCCGGAGACCGCCGTGGTGCCCGCCATGGCCGAACTCGGCGTCGGCCTGGTGCCCTACTCGCCGCTGGGCCGCGGCTTCCTCACCGGGACCGTGGACGTGGCCACGCTGGACGCCAAGGACTTCCGCGGGCGCAACCCGCGCTTCGCCGGCGCGGCCGGGGCCGCCAACCAGGCGATCGCCGGCACGGTCCGGGCGGTGGCGGAGGCGAAGGGGGTCGCGCCCGCGCAACTGGCCCTCGCCTGGGTGTACGCGCAGGCGGCCCGGCTCGGCGTGACCATGGCGCCGATCCCCGGCACCAAGCGGGTGAAGTGGCTGGAGCAGAACGTCGCGGCCATGGACATCACGCTGACCGGCGACGAGCTGGCCGCCCTGGAGCCGCTGGCCAGCCAGGTCGTCGGCGGGCGGTACTGAGCACCGCGGGCGGTCCCGTGGCCCAGGAGTCGGAGCGCCGGCTGGCGTTCGGGCTGGCCGCCGAGGAGTACGACCTGGTCCGGCCCGGCTATCCGGCCGCCCTGGTCGACGCGGTGCTGGCGCACTGCGGCGGCACCGGGGTCACCGCGCTGGAGGCGGGCGCGGGCACGGGCAAGGCGACCCGGGCGTTCGCCGCGCGGGGCCTGCGGATCGCCGCGGTGGAGCCCGATCCGGCCATGGCCGGCATCCTGGCCGCGAGCTGCACCGGGTACCCCGGAGGTCAGCGTGGTCGTCGGCGGGTTCGAGGAGTACCGTGCCCGCGCGAGCCGTGCGGGCTGCTGTTCAGCGCGCAGGCCTGGCACTGGATCGACCCGGCGGTCCGCTGGGACCACGCCGCCGCCGTGCTCGCCGCCCGGCGGCAGCCTGGCCCTGTTCTGGAACTTCGACCGGATCATCGACGGCGCCGTCCAGGAGGAGGTGACGCAGGCGCACCGGGAACTCACCCCGCACATCGAGTGGGACACCACCCCGGTGCCCGGGGACGGCCTGCTGGACCGCTGGCCCGCCACGGAGATCGCCGGGCTGGCGGCGTTCACCGGCCTGGAGGCCCGCCTGTACCGGTGGGAACGGGTGCTGTCCAGGCGGCAGTACGTGCAGTACCTGGCCACCCATTCGCCGTACCTGATCCTCGACCCGGCCACCAGGGACGAGCTGTTCGCGCGGATCGCGTCGATCCTGCCCGGCCGCGTCCCGCTCGCCGAGGACACCGTCCTCTACCTGGCCCGCCGTACCTCGTAGCTGCCGGCGCACTGGGTCGCTCGGCGGCAGTGCGCCGGGGTATCGTCGCCAGGCCTAGTCCAGTCCCGCCAGCAGGTCGGTCTCGGTGATGCCGGGGCCCTGGCCCTCGCGGATGAACCATTCCGTGCCGAACGCGTAAGCGAAGGCCTCGTCCGGCATCGCCAGGAAGAACGACTGCTCGCTGATCTGGCTCGCGTGGGCCCGCATGGCGCGGCGCTTGTACTCCAGGTACGGGGTCACGTCCACCGCCGCGGTGATCACCGACTCGGGCATGCCGAACGACTCCTCGTCGATCTCCGGGGTCTCGATGCCGGCCTCGGCGGCCTGGTCGGCGAACCTGTCCCGGCTGCGCAGGATGTGGTCCCGGTTGATCGTGCTCTGGTACACCCGCCGGGTGCCGGCCAGCCCGGCGGCACGCAGGCCCACCCTGTGTACCTGGATGTGGTCCGGGTGGCCGTACCCGCCGTGCTCGTCGTAGCAGGTCAGGACGTCGGCCCGTTCCTCGTCCAGGAGCGCGGCGAGCTTCTTCGCGGCCTCGTCGACCGGTGCGGTCCAGAACGAGCCCGGCGCCTCGTTGGCCGGGGTGCCCATCATGCCGGAATCGGTGTACCCGAGGAACTCCACCCGCTGCGCGCCGAGGATCTCCGCGGACGCGTGCGTCTCCGCGACCCGGCGCTGCCACAGTTCCTCGCCCGGGTTCAGGAAGCCCTCGGCGACCTCGCCCTGCTCGCCGCGGGTCGCCACGACCAGCACGACCCGGTGCCCTTCCTCGGCGGCCTTGCGGATAATCCCGCCACAGGCGATGCACTCGTCGTCCGGATGGGCATGAAATGACACAAGAGTGGCCATGGTTGTGACGCTACCTGACCCCTCGGACAGTACGGGGCCCGGGCTCAACCCCCGGCGACCAGGAGAAATGGATGCCTGAGCGAGACGCCGAACGGCCGGGCGCCGCCGCTTCGGCGGCTGGCGGCCCTGGCACGGCAAGCCCCGCGCCCGGGACGTGCTCTGCGCCGTGGCGATCGTGGTGAGCGGCATCTACGCGGTGGCGACCATCCCGCTGACCCCGGCGCTGATCGCCAGCCACCCGGTGCTCCTCGAACTGCTGACGGGATCCACGTCGTCGATCATGTCGGCGGGGGCGTACTCCGATGTGGACAGCAAGCTGCAACTGGCCCTGGTGATCGTCGCGGCGCTGCCGGGGATCATGCGGTTCGACTGGGTGTTCTGGTGGGCGGGCAGGCTGTGGGGGCACCGCATCGTGGAACGGCTCGGCCAGCACAGTCCCGCGCACGGCCCGGCTGGCCGCCCTCGCGGAAGCCCGCGGGCGGCGCTGGGCAGGCCCCATGGTGGCGCTGGCGGCGTTCCTGCCGAGCGGCGCTTCCACCGCCGTCTACGCCGCGGCCGGGTGGGCCGGGCTGCCGCTGCTCGCGTTCGTGCTGTGGGACACGCTGGGCTCCGCGGCCTGGATCTCCGTGGTCGCGATCGGCGGGTACCTGCTCGGCAGCGACGGGGTCACGCTGGCCGGCCTGGTCTCGCGGTACGCCACGGTGACCATCATCGTGCTGGTGGTCACGTTCATCGCGCCGCAGGCCTGGCACTCCTGGCGGGAATGGCGCGCCGCGAAGGCCGCCGCGGGGCGGGGTATCGGCGGTGCCCGCGCCGCGCGGTGTCCGGGCCCGGCGGTGACGGCAGGGAGCCCCCGGGCGCTAGGTGTCTGCCGCCGTGGCGGGACAGGGGACTCCGGCGACCGCGCTGCTCGGCAAGCTGGGCATCGCGCATTCGGTGCACGGCTATCGCCATGATCCCCGGCACGGGTCCTACGGCGCCGAGGCCGCGCAGGTGCTGGGGGTGGCACCGGAACGGGTGTTCAAGACGCTCGTCGCCGAGGTCGACGGCCAGCTCACCATCGGCGTGGTGCCGGTGGCGGGCCAGCTTGACCTCAAGGCGCTGGCCGCGGCCGCGGGCGGGAAGAAGGCGGTCGATGGCCGCCGTCGCCGCGGCGGAGCGGGCCACCGGCTATGTGACCGGCGGCATCTCGCCGCTGGGGCACCGCAGGCGGCTGCCGGTCGTGGTCGACTCCTCGGCGCTGCGGTTCGAGACGGTCTACTGCAGCGCTGGCCGGCGCGGCCTGGAGATCGAGCTGGCACCGGCCGACCTGGTGCGCGCCGCCGCCGCGGTGGTCGCCGGACATCGCCGCGCCGCCGCCGCGGCGTGAGGTCAGCCGATCGGGCAGCCGGGTTTCGCCGCGGCCCGGCCGGAGTTGGGGCTGACCATCAGGCAGGACTCGTCGACCGCCTGGAAGTCGCGGGCGGGGATCTGCTTGAGCAGCGAGACCAGGGCGTCCGGCCACTGCGGGTACGCGCTGCCCTGGAAGAACCAGTTGCTGCCGTTGTCGGCCAGGATGAGCCCGTAGTGCTGCATCTCGGTCAGCACGGCCTTGGCGTCCGCGCAGTACGGCGCGGAACTGGCGCAGAACCCGGCGACGTTGAAGCTCGCCTTCAGCCGGAACCGGGCGCCCATCGGCGGCAGCGACGGGTTCGTGCCGGAGCCCGCCTCGTGCCTGGCCGGCCACAGGTAGGCCGACTGGGTGGACTGCGCGGTGAACCTGATCGCGTGGGTGATCGGGCGGCCGGACTTGACCGCCGCCTTGACCTGGCTGTAGTTCAGCAGCCCCGGCAGGATGGGCAGGCCGGCCGCGTCGGCGGAGGTCCAGCCCGCGGGCCGGAGCCGGTTGGAGGTCAGCTTCCAGATCGCGCCGGAGCCGGCCGTCGAGCCGGAGGCCGAGTACCGGGCCTCCCACAGTTCGTACAGCGTGCAGGTGGCCGTTGTTCACCATGATCGCGTGGCGGTCGCCGCCGGCGTTCTTGCCGCCCTCGATCAGCGTGTCCGGGCCGAACGGGTAGGGGCCCTTGTCGCTCTCGCTGGCGTACTGGAACGTGACCGGGACCAGCGGGTGGGCGTTCGTGACGATGTTGTACGGGATGCCGAAGGGGAACCCGCCGGGGTCCGGCCCGAAATCGGGGTGCAGGTCGAGGCTCGCCGAGTCCATGCTGCGCAGCCAGGCGGCGCTGTGGGCGTTCACCGGCAGCTGGGAGATGTCGGTGTTCCAGATGTTGCTGGCCGGGAACATCGGGCAGTTCGGGGCACCGGGGACCGTGGTACCGCCCGCGGCGGGGCTGGTGGCGCGCGGCGGCCGGATGGCCGCGTGGCCGTTGCCGGTGCCCGCGACCGGTGCCTGGGCCTCGCTGGCGGCCAGGACCGTGCCGGGTGAGGCGCCGGGCCCATGCCGCGGGCCGGTGCCGGTGCCGTGCCGCGGCGGGAACGGCGGCGGTGCCGCACGCCGCCAGGAACGCCAGCGCTGCGGTGACCGCGAGGATACGGGCGGGTGTGGTGCGGAGCGGGCTTCCCACGCGCCTCATCCTGCCACGGCAGGCACAGCAGCGGGCGGCGTGCGCGGTTACCAGCGGTCGAGGTAGCCGGTGAGCTCGGCAAGCCGGGTGATGGTGGCGTCGGGCACCGCGGCCGCGAACGGCGGCACCAGTGCTGTTGCGGATGAGCACCGCCCGCATGCCGATGCCCTTGGCGCCGTGCACGTCGTCGAAGGGCCGGTCGCCGACGAACACGCAGGCGGCCGGGTCGTCCTCGCCGACGGCGGCCATCGCGGCACGGAACGCCTCGGGGTGCGGCTTGGTCCAGGGCAGTTCGCTGGAGTACACGGTGCCGTCGATCAGGTCGAGCACCTGGTCCCGGACGAAACACCGGTCATGCACGGACCTGGGCCACAGGGTGTTGGACAGCACCCCGATCCTGATGCCCCTGCGGCGCAGTTCGCGCAGCAGCGCGGGCGCGTCCGGGTCGGTGAGCGTGTGCGGCTCCCACGCCTCGAAGTAGCTGGTGAGCAGGGCCTCGGGCACGGTCACCCCGGCGCGCTCGAAGACCTGCGCGAGCGTGGCACTCTGCTGGGAGCGCTCGATGCCCTGCCACACCGCCCGTTCGGCCGCGCAGATGGCGCGGGCCACCTGCGCCGCCTCGGCCTGCGGATAGTGCCGTGCGCAGACCCCGTCCCAGAGAGCCTCGTGATCGACGCTGTGCCACGGGGTGAGCGTCCCGCCCCAGTCGAAGATGACCGTCCTTACCGCCACGTCCCGATCCTAAGAGCCGAACCGGACACAAGCGGTCGGCCGGAAGGCCGGCAGCCGCGGGGCCCTAGCCGCGGACCCGAATGTGAGCGAAGGTTGTGGGTGGTGTTTCCCCCGGGGCTGGCTGGCACGTTCGTTGCGGCACGCGCAGTGTTGGCCTGGCCGTCTTTCCCCCGTCGCCAGGGGTTAGCAGGGCCGTCCTAGGGTCACCGGCAGGGTTGCCCGCCCGGCGCTGGACGGGCGACTGGATGAGGAGGAAATACATGCCACAGCACAAGGGCAGGCGATGGATCTCCGGGAGAGCCATCGCCATCGGCGGGTGCGCCACACTCCTGGGGGGCTTCGCCCTGGCCGGGCCGGCCACACCTGGCCTGGCCGCGACCACGGCGGGCACGGCCCGCGTGACCTTCCACGCGACGTCGGACAGTACCTGCCACCTCGGCAACGGGATCCAGCACGTCGTCCAGATCATGTTCGACAACGTGCACTTCTTCCGTGACAACCCGAACGTGCCATCCGACCTGCGAGATGCTGCCCAACCTGCTGAACTTCATCGAGGGCAACGGCACGATGCTCTCCAACAACCACACCCCGCTCATCGCGCACACCGCCGATGACCTGCTGACCACGATGACCGGCCTGTACGGCGACCGGCAGGGCATGCCGATCGCGAACGACTACCAGAGCTACAACGCCGACGGCAGCACCGACTCGGCGGCCTCGTTCGCGTACTGGACCGACCCGATCTTCGACACCGCCAGCCACCCGAACCCCGGCCATGACACCAACCCGTCCATGGTCTACTCGCCGACGCCGCCGGCCACCACGTCGCCGCCCCCGCCGCCGAACACGACCACCCCGGCTCCCTGGGTGCCCTACACCCGGGCCGGCTGCAACGTCGGCGGCGTCGCGACCGCGAACGTGGAGCTGGAGAACACCGCGGTGGACATCCCCAAGGTGTTCGGCCCCAACTCGCCCGAGGCCAAGCAGCTCGCCGCGGACAAGGACCCGTTCAAGGACACCGAGAACGCCGACTACGTGGGCCTCGGCGTGCACTGCGCGCAGGGCCAGGCGTTCTGCAAGAACGCGATGGGCGTGAAGTTCGGCCAGACCAAGCCGTCCCACACCGCGGTCGCCGACCTGCTGCCCGACGAGCCCGGCGGCTACACCGGCTACCAGGCGCTGTTCGGCCACCGGTACATCGCCCCGCAGCTCGGCGCGGGCACGCCGAACCTGATGCACAACGGGTTCCGGGTCACCAACGCGCAAGGGCCTGCTGGTGGACGAGAACGGCAACGCGATCGACGGCGCGTTCCTCAACCACCACCCCGGCTTCCCCGGGTTCGGCAGCATCAACGCCTCGCAGACGCTCGCCTACATGTCCGACATGCTGGAAAGCGGCGTCCCCGTGGTCCAGGGCTACATCGCCGACATGCACGGCAACGAGTTCATCCCGGCGCTGTCCTCGCAGTGCTCGGGCGCGCCCGACGCGCTGGGCAGCGGCAGCGCCTGCTACATCGCGCAGGCGCAGTACTACAACGCCGCGTTCGGCACGTTCTTCAAGCGGCTGGCCGCGGACGGCATCACGCGGCAGAACACGCTGTTCGTGTTCAGCTCCGACGAGGGTGACCACGAGGCCGGTGCCAACGTCGGCCGCGCCATCCAGCCCACCCCGGCGAACTGCGACGGCGCCACGGTCAGCGGCGACACCGTCACCCCGGACGTGCTGTGCACCTACCCGGCCGGGTCGTTCGGCGAACTGGACGGCAACATCGACCGGCCTGCTCGCCACCGAGAAGGGCAACACGACCCCGTTCAGCCATGGAGGAGGACACCGCACCGGAGTTCTACCTGCCGGGCCAGCCAAGCCCGGACAACGCCACGGTGCGCACGTTGGAGCGCGACGTCGGCGGGCTCACCGCGGCCAACCCGTACACCGGGACCACCCAGCCGATCGCCAACTACCTCGCCGACCCGGCCGAGGAAGCCATCCTGCACATGGTGAACGCGGACCCGGCGCGGACCCCGACGTTCGCCATGTTCGCCAGGCCGGACTACTTCCTCACCCCCGGCTCGACGAGCTGCAGCCCGTGCGTCACCCAGAACACGGGCTTCGCCTGGGATCACGGTGACTACGCGGCCGAGATCGACACCAACTGGCTCGGCCTGGTCGGCCCCGGCGTCAAGAACCTCGGCCTCGACGGCAGCGCCGCCAGCGCCGGGCCAAGCTCCGCGGGCGCGAACAGCGGCCAGGTCACCGTGCCCGACGAGGGCACCACGGGCCCCTGGGTCGACGAGACCGACATCCGGCCCACGATCATGTACCTCACCGGGCTGAAGGACGACTACGAGCACGACGGCCGGGTCATCACCCAGGTCCTGGCCAACCCGAACCAGGCCCTGCGGGCCAAGGGCGTGACCGTGCTCGGGGAGTGCTACAAGCAGCTCAACTCCAGTGTCGGCAAGTTCGGCACCGCCACCCTGCAGTTCGCCACCAAGGGGATCGAGAGCAACACCCCCGGCGACAAGCAGTACCTCGCCACCGACAAGGAACTCAGGAAGCTTGACGTCGCCCGCGACCGGCTGGCGGGCGTGATCAAGCAGGATCTCGAAAACGCCGCCTTCGAGAACACCAGGGTGAACCACGCCGGCGACCTGACCGGTGCCTGTGAGGGCCTGGTCAGCGCTGCGGAGCACCTCGCCTCCGGGCACTGATCCGCATCGCCCTGGCCGTGCCCGGCGTCAGCCGCCGGGCACGGCCAGGGCATTTCACCCCGAAACGGGGCGCGGTGCGCGGGCCGCCGTGCGCGCCGCGGGCCAGCCTGGAAGACTGTGCACCTGGCGCTGCGGGAGAAGGGATGCTTGCGATGGCGGAAGCGAACGGTGAGGTCGCGCTGCGGGACCCGGACGCGCTGGTCAAGGAGATCGAGCGCACCAGG
Source organism: uncultured Actinomycetes bacterium (assembly GCA_963795785.1). Taxonomy (GTDB): domain Bacteria; phylum Actinomycetota; class Actinomycetes; order Streptosporangiales; family Streptosporangiaceae; genus DASXKD01. Next base: position 206,978 of record CAWCKG010000005.1, on the reverse strand, counting down.
GAGAACCTCGCGCGGACCATCGACACGCTCACCGAGCGGGTCAGCCCGGCCAACCTCGCCGACCGCGCCATGTCGCGGGTGCGGGACCAGCTGTCCCGGCCCGAGGTCCAGATCGGGGCGGCGGCCGTGACCGTGGTCACGCTGGCCCTGCTGGTGTGGCGCCGGCGCCGCGGTTAGCGGCACCGCCCGCCGTGGCGGCCGGCCCTGGCCGCTCGCCACGTCCGGCCGGCCTACTCGGACTCTTTGGTCAGGTCGGCGTACTCGTCGGCGGTCAGCAGGCCGGCGTCGCTGTCCGGGTCGTCCAGCTGGATCCGCATCAGCCAGCCTGCCCCGTACGGGTCGGAGTTGACCAGCGCCGGGTCGTCCTCCAGGTCGCCGTTCACCTCGGCCACCTCGCCGTCGACGGGGGAGTAGATGTCACTCACCGACTTCGTCGACTCGACCTCCCCGCACGGCTCACCGGCCGTCACCCGGGTACCTGCGGCGGGTACCGAGACGTAGACGACATCGCCGAGAGCCTGCTGGGCGAAGTCGGTGATGCCCACGGACGCGACGGAGCCGTTGATCGCGACCCATTCGTGCTCGGCGGTGTAGCGCAGTTCGTCGGGGATGCTCATGATCGCCTTCTCCTGAGGTCGGTGGTGCCGGGAGGGGCCAGCGGGCCGGTGGTCAGCGTGGCCGGCGGTAGAACGGCAGGTCGGTGATCCGGGCCGGCTCGGGCCTGCCCCGGACGTCCACGGCGAGCCTGCCCTCGGTGTCGTCCCGGGCGCGCCCGGCGATCTCGGGATCCAGGTACGCCATGGCGATCGGCACGGCCAGCGTCGGTGAGGGCGCGCCGCTGGTGACCGTTCCGCAGGATACGCCGTCCCAGGTCACCGGGTATCCGTGCCGCGGAACCCGGCGCGAGCCGGCGATGAGCCCGGCCAGCACCTGGCGCGGCGGGGCCTGCGCCCGCTCGGCCAGCGCGGCGCGCCCCACGAAGTCACCAGGCTTGTCGAACACGACCACCCGCCCCAGGCCTGCGTCGAACGGTGTTACCTGATCGGTCAGCTCGTTGCCGTACAGCGGCATGCCGGCTTCCAGCCGGAGCGTATCGCGGGCGGCCAGCCCGGCCGGTACGAGGCCCGTCGCCGGCGCCCGCCGCTGGCCAGGGCGCGCCACAGTGCCTCCGCGCCTTCGGGCGCGGTGAACAGCTCGAAGCCGTCCTCGCCGGTGTAGCCGGTGCGGGCCAGCAGCACGGGCTGCCCGGCCACCGTGCCCCGGTGCCCGGAGTAGTACTTCACGCCGTCGAGGCCGATGTCGGTCAGCGGCGCCAGGATCCGGGCGGCATGCGGCCCCTGGATGGCGATCAGCGCATACTCGGCGGTCTGGTCGTCGCACCTGCGCGTCGTGCCCGGCGGCGCGGTCGCGGAGCGCCGCGGCCACCACGGCGGTGTTGGCCGCGTTCGCGACGACCAGGTACTCGGCCTCGCCCAGCCGGTACACGATGAGGTCGTCGAGGACCCCCCCGTCCGGAGCGCAGATCATGGTGTACCTGGCGCGGCCAGGGGCCAGCGCGGACAGGCGGCCGACCAGGGCGTAGTCCAGCGCGGCGGCCGCCCCGGGCCCGGTCACCGCGATCTCACCCATGTGGGACAGGTCGAACAGCCCGGCGGCGTTGCGGACCGCCTGATGCTCGGAGATCTCGCCGGCGTACCTGAGCGGCATCAGCCAGCCCGCGAACGCCGTCATGGTGGCGCCCAGGCTCTCGTGGACCGCGCGCAGCGGCGTGGCCCGCGGCGCAGCCGGTTCCGACGCGCTCATCGCATCGCCTCCATGCCCTGGTCCCTGGCCGGTGCCACCGTGGCGCCAGCGTGGGCCCGCCCAGCCTACCGAGCCAGCGCCGGGCATCCGCCGGCTCCGGCCTCCGCCTGCCTGCTTCTGTCATGCGAAACGGCCCGCCGCCCGGTTCATGCCGGTTTGCAGGCCAGAACCGCTGATATCACCGGTTCTGGCACCAGGAGGGGCCTGGGGGGCGTGGCGGACGCGGGTGTTATTGTCACGGCATTGGGCCAGGTGGCGGCCCATCGAACCCCTCTGTGCTTCCTTGCATGCCCGCAAGGGAGCAGGTGCGGCGGAGCCTTCCGCCGCTAGGGAGAGGGAGCATCGATGCGTGGTGTCACCGTCCCATCCGCTGTCAGGCTGCTCGCGGTCGCGGCGGTCAGCCTCGTCCTCGTCGGGGGCGCCGCAGCCACCGCGGCCAGCGATTCGCCCGCTCCGCCCGTGGCCAGGGTCCACCTCGCGTCGCTGGCACCGCACGGAGCGGCCGGGCCGATGACCTTCCAGCAGATCTCCACCGCGGCGCAGACCTGCGCGGGATACGCCGCCGCGGCCGGGTGGGCGAACAACGGCAACTACGGCGGGAACCTGGTCACCGCGACCGCCGTGTGCGTCGCCGAGTCCGGCGGGAACGCCACCATCTACTACTGCGACGGGAACGGGACGGTGGGCACCTATCCGCCGGTGACCTGCCCGGGCGGCTCCTACGACCGCGGCCTGTGGCAGATCAACAGCAAGGCATGGCCCAAGGTGACCGACGCGTGCGCCTTCCAGCCCACCTGCAACGCCAACGCCGCCTATGCCATCAGCGCCCAGGGCGCGACCTTCTCCCCCTGGGCGGTGTACGACGGCACCGGCTACACCCGCTACCTCGCGGCCGCCCAGACGGCGGTGAACGGCCTGACCAGCGGCGCCCTGGTCAGCGCGGCATTCGGGGTGTGCGCCACCCGTTCTGGCCCGGACGCCGGCGCGGGCGTGGTGGTCGGCGCGTGCGGGCAGAGCCTGCCGGCCCAGCAGTGGGCCGCATCCGGCGGCACGCTGCGCAGCGGCACGTTCTGCCTGACCGCGGCCGCCAACGCCCAGCCCGTCGTGACCGCCAGCACCTGCACCGGGGACGCGAGCCAGACGTGGACGGCGCAGGACTCCGGCACGCTGAAGAACGCCCAGACCGGGCTGTGCCTGCGTGACCCGCACTCGAATCACACCGCCGGGCGCTCGCTGACCCTCGGGTCGTGCTCGCACGCCCGGGGCAAGACATGGTGGCTGCCCTGAGGACTGCCTAGCCGCCCGGGCCGATGGCCCCGCGACTCCAGTCGCGGGGCCATCCAGGCCAGCGGGGGGTTCCAGGGGGGTCGCTCCCCCAGGCCAGCACTAGGGTCGGGACGTGACACTGCTGAGCGAAGAAGAGATCAACACCGCGCTGGGTACCCTGCGCGGCTGGGCCAGGTCCGGTGCCAGCATCACGTCCACCGTGGAACTCGCCGACTTCCGCGAGGCGATGCTGTACACCGGCGCCGTGGCCTACCTGGCCGAGGCGGCGAACCACCACCCGGACATCCTGATCCAGTGGAACCGGGTCACGCTGACCCTGTCCACGCATTCGGAAGGTGGGCTCACGGCTGCCGACATGGCCCTGGCGGGGCGGATCAGCACCCTGAGGTAACGCCGGTCCCCCGGGATCTTCGTCTGGGGCGGCGCCACGCCCCCGAGTGGCGCCGCCCGCGAGACGAAGATCCTGCGTGCCATGGCTGTGGCGGTGCCATGACCGGCGAGGGGTGCTGCCGGGGCGGGCAGTGACGCGGGCTGTTGGCCGCAGTCTAGTTATACACAATGCGATTGGTCAGTCACGCGTCGTTATGAGATTGAAGCCGAGCGAGCCGGTTTCAAGCACGGGTGAGCCATCGGGGGTTCCAGGGGCCTGGCCGTCCAGGCCAGTACTAGCCGAACTCGCAGGGGACGTGCTTGATCCCGTTGATGAAGCTGGACAGCAGCCGGTCCGGGGGGCCGGCGGCACGGATGTCGGGCACCCGGTTCAGCAGTTCGCGCAGCATCACCGTGATCTCCCGCCTGGCCAGGTGGGCGCCGAGGCAGAAGTGCGGCCCGGGCGCACCGAACCCCACGTGCGGGTTGGGGGAGCGGGAGATGTCGAACCGTGCGGGCTCGGTGAACACGGACTCGTCCTGGTTGGCCGACCAGTAGAAGAGCACGGCCTTGTCGCCCTCGCGGTAGTCGTGCCCGTTCATCCGGTGGTCCCTGGTCACCGTGCGGCGCATGAACATCACCGGGGATGCGTAGCGCACGATCTCCTCGACCGCGCCCTCCAGGCGGCCGTCCACATCGGCGAGCAGCAGTTCCCGCTGCTCAGGGAAGTCGGTGAGCAGGACCAGCGCATGGGACAGCGCGTTCCTGGTGGTCTCGTTTCCGGCCACGACCAGCAGGATGAAGAACGAGGCCAGCTCGGCCGTGGTGAGCTGCTCGCCGTCGATGTTCGCGGTGACCAGGGCGGAGACCAGGTCGTCGGCGGGCTTCTCGGCGCGTTGCGGTGCCCAGGGAGGTCACCAGTTCGGCGAGTTCCGCGCCCGAGGCGAGGATCTGGCCCACGGCCTCGTCCATGTCCTCGCTGATCAGATCGGGGTCCATGCCGGACAGGATGACGTTCGTGTTCCGCAGCACCATGGCGTAGCGGTCATCCGGAATGCCCATCAGCCGGCAGATGATGGTCAGCGGCAGCCGGGCCGCCACGTGCTCCACGAAGTCGCAGGGCCCCCTGACCAGCAGGTCGTCGACGATCTCGGTGGCGATCCGTGCGACGTCGTCGGCGAACCGCTGGATCATCCGCGGCGTGAAGGCCCGCGACACGATGCGGCGCAGCCGGGCGTGCCTCGGGTCATCCATGTTGATCATCGACCCGAAGTACTCGTTGAACTCGACCGGGAGATCCGCGATCGAGGTGGCGCCCTTGCCCGAGGAGAACACCTCGGGGTTGCGGCTGGCCTCCACCACGTCCGCGTGCCGGACCAGCGCGTAGTACCCCGGGCCCGTCTCGAAGATGAACTCGGGCTCCGCGTAGAACGGCGGATGCTCCAGCGACCGCAGCATCGCGAAGGCATCCCGCCGGTCGGCCATCGGCCAGCCCCAGAACTCGGTGTCCGACAGGTCGATGTGCTCGACTGCGAGCGGGTGCTGAGCCGTCACGCCGGAGACCTTCCGCCGGGGAGCATCGCCGGGAAGGCAATGTCCTTAAATGTCGCGTCCTGCCACCATCGTCGCATTGCCCGCCGCGCGGGGGAACCGGGCGGGTGTGGCATCGTTGCCCGCGTGACCACACCCGCGTACGGCCGCTACGACGTGCCCGGCTACATCGGCGCGCTCCGCCGGGAGGGGGAACTGCTCGCCGCCGCCGCGGAGCAGGCCGGCATGGCCGCCGCGGTGCCCTCCTGCCCCGGCTGGGCGGTGCGGGACCTGCTCAAGCACACGGGCTACGTGCACCGCTGGGCGGCGGGTTTCGTCAGCCGCGGGCTCACCCGCCCGGCGGGCGGCGCGTCCGAGGAGGAGATCCTCGGCCAGGGGCCCGGCGATGCGGAACTGCCCGGCTGGTTCCGCGAGGGCCATGCCGCGCTGGTCCGCGCCCTGTCGGAAGCGCCGCCGGACCTGGACTGCTGGGCGTTCCTGCCCGCGCCGTCCCCGCTGGCCTTCTGGGCCCGGCGCCAGGCGCACGAGACCGCGATCCACCGGGCGGACGCCGAGCGGGCCGCCGCCTCGGCCGGGCCGGCGGCGCGAGGCCTGGCCGGTATCCGGACACTGTTCGAGCCGGCCTTCGCGGCCGACGGTGTGGACGAGCTGATCATGGGCTTCCTGGCCAGGAACATCAGGCGGGGAAGCTGGCCAGGGCTGGACGGCAGCCTCGCGATCCACGCCGACGACGGCGCGGCGGGCAGCGCGGACTGGCTGGTCGCGGCGGCGCCGGCGGCGCCAGGCGTCTCGCGCGGCACCGGCCCGGCGGACTGTGACGTCACCGGCCCGGCCGCGCGACCTCTACCTGACGCTGTGGAACCGCCGCCCGCCGGACGGGCTGCGGGTGACCGGCGACCCGGGCTCCTCACCACGTTCGGCCACGCGCTGCAGATCACCTGGTGATGCGGGCTTCCGGGGTCCACTGGCCGCCGGCGCCGGTCGCCGGTAACCGTTTCACCTGGTGACGCGGGCCTCCCGGACCGCTAGCAGCCGCTGGCCGCGAGCCGCTCGCCGCGCCCGGCCTGCCCCGGCCCGGCCGGGCCCGGCCGGGCCAGCAGGCTCGCCAGCGCCACGGCGACCGGCGCGCTCACGCCGCTGAGCTGGGTTACGGCGCAGGCCACCGCCATGTCACGGGCTCGCACCACGACCCAGTCGGCATCGCAGGCGTCCTCGACCCGCAGCGGCGTGCCCGGCACCCGTCCCAGCGCGGCCAGGGCGGACGTGAGGGTGGCGAGCCGCGCGTCCAGGGCCGCCGCTGGCTCCCGCAGCCGGGCCGCAAGCTGGTCCCGCACCGCGATGAGCGGCTCGTCCAGCAGGGCGGTGTCCCCGGCCAGCCCGCCGACCGCCTGCCACCGGCAGGCGACGGGACGGCTGCCCCGCACGGTGAGGTCGAAGCCTTCCAGCGGCCCGGTTCCCTCGGCCCGGTCCGCCCACCCGGGATCGTCCGCCCCGTGACTCCCGGCACCGCCGCCGGGGCGGCCGGCGTCCGTGCCGCCCCCGGGCACCCCGGCACCGTGACCCGGCGGTGCCCCGCAGCTGATCACGGCCCGCAGCGCGGGGTCGAGCCCGAACTCCGCCGCGCGTGCCTCCATGGAGATGGCGAGCAGCGCCGGATGCCACGCCCCGGCTCCGGCCAGTGCACCCACGTCCCGCAGCCGCACCCCCCGCCAGGTCACCACGGGCTGCCCGGTGGCGTCCGCGGCGACCACGTCCCACACCCCCGCCGCGTCACCGGCCAGCGGCGGCCTGCGTAGCGCCTGGACCCGCAGTGCGCCGCGCACCTCGCGCCCGCTGAACGTGACCGACTCACAGCCGGTGGCCAGCAGGCGGCGGTGCGGCAGGCACGCCTGGAGCACGTGCAGGGTCGCGTCGTTCAGCCCGGGGCTGCCCAGCACCAGGGGAGCGTCCACCGGCCCGGGCACCGCCCCGAACCAGGGCAGGTCGTCGCCACCGCGCACCAGCGCCCGGCAGGCTCGCGAACTGGCCTCCGGCAGGAAGGCCACCCGGCGGAACCGCCCGGTCTGGAAGAACACCTGCCCGTACAGGTCGGTGCCGTCCACCATCGCCCCCGGGGCCACGCCGCCGGCGCCCCGTCCCTGGCCAGCGGCCCAGCTCGCCGGGGACGGCGCCGGCACCGGGCCGCTCCGCGGCGGCGAACACGGCCCGCGCGTGGTCCAGCCGGAAGCCCGTCTCCGCACAGCGCAGCACCGTTTCCACGGTGTCGCCGACCCGGACGGCACAGACCCGGATCACCGCCTCCTCGTGGCCGGCCCGCCCGAGCAGCAGCACCGGCGCGGCCAGCCGGACGTCGGACAACTGCCGCTGCTCCCGCCCGGCCAGGGCCGACGCGGTCTGGGCCATGGCCTCCAGGACCATCGCCGCCGGAAGCATCGGCAGGTCGTCGATGCGGTAGTCCGCCAGGTAGGGATCGGCCTGCATGGTCAGCCGGGTGTCGGCGACCAGTTCCACGCCCGGGTAGTGCACGCGCACCGTCTCCAGGAACCTGCCCCGTGCCGCCGGCCTGGCCAGCCCGGGCCGCACGGCGGCCGGCACGGGCACCCCCAGGCGCCCGTGCACCGCGGCCCTGGCCGGCATGTCGGCCGTGGTCAGCAGCGACAGCAGCAGCTGGGAGCCCGTCCTCGACCGGTATCGGCGCCGCCTGCCCCGGCTGGGGGCCGGTCCCCGGGTGGCCGCCCGCCCGGTCGCCCTGGTCCGGTTCCGCCCACGGCGCCCAGTCCAGGTGCAGCACCCGGCACCGGGGCCACTCCTGCGACCGCCGGGCGGCCTGCTCCGCGAGCAGCCCGCTGGCCAGCGCATCGCAGGCGCCGCCCGGCCGCCCGTACCGCGCGGCGATCGAGCCGAACGTCACCAGCACCCGCACCCGTTCCATCGCGACCGCGCCGATGACGTTGGCGAACCGGGCCCGCCGGCTGCCGAGGAAGCCCCGCAGCGTCGGCTCCGACAGCCGGGCACACCGCTCGACGGGCCCGGACGCGGCCGCGTGGACCACCGCGGTGACCGGGCCCAGCCCGCGTTCCAGGGAGCGCACCGCCGCGGCGACCTGGCCGGGATCGGTCAGGTCGGCCTTCTTCCTGCTGACCCGGATGCCCGCCGACCGCAGCCTGCTGAGCAGCGCGGTCATCCGCGGGTCCTCCGGCCCGGGCGGCGCGATCACCGCCAGCGCGGCGCCACGGCTGGCCAGCGAGGTCGCGCAGGCCAGGTCGCCGACCCTGGTGATGCCGGTGAGCAGCACCACGTCGGCCGGCCCGAGCGGGAAGGTCCCGTCCTCCGCGGGCTCGGTGGCGACCATGACCGGCTCGGTGGCCACGCCGTTCTCGTCCAGGATCACCTCACGGAACCGGCCGGGCTCAGCGGTCGCGAACCGGCGGGCGGCTTCCAGGCCGCCGCGGCCCGGCTGCGCGCGGATCAGCGTGATGCCCAGCGCCGGGTGCTCGGCGTGCAGGCTGGCGCACAGCCCGGTCAGCCCGCGTCCCGGTGCGATCGCGACGAGCCGCCCGGTGCGCAGCGCGTCCCTGGCCGCACCGAGCAGGTCAGCGCTGGTGGCTGGCTCCGCGGGGTCGCCGAGCACGGCAAGCACGGTGTCCGCGGCGGCGTCATCGGCGAAGACCTGACGGTCATTTTTGCCATACGCGAGTTGCCGCGCCGGCCCGGACCCGCCACGAGACCGTGGCCCCGGGCGAAGGGGGAGCGGCGCGCCGCCGTTCCTCGGTGAAGCACCGGACCCAGGGAGCGGCCCCGGGCGGGTCCTGGTCGCCGGGGTCCGGCCCGGGGCCCGCGGCAATGGGCTCCGCCGGCGTGCTCCCCGCTCGTGCCGCTGGCCGGGCTCCGGGCCGCGGCGGTGCGGCCGGCCCCGGCCTGCCCGCGGCCGGGGTGCCCGGCGCGGCGCCATGCCGCTGGCCTGGCTGCGGCGTGCCCTGGCCTCGCCGGTGCGCCGTCCGGGCTGCGCCGACCGGGGCCGGCGCGGCTCGCCTGGCCGCCGGCTGCGCGCTCCCGGCGTGGCCGGGGCCGCCTGCGCTGGCTGCGCCTCCTGGCGTGCCGGGCGCGCCTGCGCTGGCTGTGCCTCCTGGCGCGGCCGGGGCTGCCTGCGCTGGCTGCGCCTCCCGGCGTGGCGGGGCTCGCCTGCCGCTGGCCGCGGCCCCTGGCTGGCCGGCGGGGGTGCCAGCGCTAGCTGCGCCTCCCGGCGCCGGGCCGCGCCGCCAGCCGCGGCCACGTCACCGGTAGCCGGGCCACGCCGTCGCGCCAGCCCGGGCGGTCGCCCCGCCGGGCCTGGTGGCCGCGGCCCGGGATCGCCCCGCCGGGGACCGCGCTGACGTGCTCCGCCGGGCTGGCGGCCGGGCCTGATGCGCCGGGCCGGTCAGCCGCCGCGGCGCTGCCGCCTGCCAGGCTGCCGCTCCGGGGGCGGCGGCCGTGCGGAGCAGGTGCCCCCGGGCCAGCCACGGAACCAGGCTGCCGTGGGTGCCACGGTGCCTTGGCCGGAGGTTCGGCCCGGGAGCCTGGGCTGTCGCCGGTAGCCGTCGGGCCCGCGGCCGCGCTCCCGGCCGGAACCCCGCCCCGCGCGGGAGCGCCGTCCGCTGCGGGAGCGCCGTCCGCCGGGGGAGCGCCGTCCGCTGGGGGAGCGCCGTCCGCCGCGGGAGCGCCGTCCGCTGCGGGAGCGCCGTCCGCTGCGGGAACGCCGTCCGCCGGGGAGCGCCGTCCGCTGCGGGAGCGCCGTCCGCCGCGGGAGCGCCGTCCGTCGCGGGAAGCCTGCCGCTCGCGCCGCGCGCACCTCCGTCCGATGCCGGCCCGTGCTCCGGGCCCGGCCTGCCTGCGGCGGTGCGGCCGTGGCTGGCCGGGCTGTCGTCCCCGGTCATGTCGCCGTACGTGGTATGCCTCCCGGCTCCGGCCGAGTCCCCGTCCGCGGCTGGTGTCCCGCAGGGGCTCGGAATGAAGATGCGCTCCCGCCAGATGTCGATCGGCCGGGCCAGCCGGCCCGCGAACAGCGGCGCCAGCGTGGCCACGGCGCCCGCGCCGAACAGCGCCGCCGCGGCGTGCGCGGTCGAACTCTCGTCGGGCCGCCCGGCGGCCAGGCTGAAGGCGGGCACGTCGCAGCAGTCGGCGGCAAGGCCGGAAAGCTGCCGTCCCGGGCCGGTCTCGATCAGCAGGTCGGCCTCGGCAGCGGCGCGCTCAAGCGCGCGGGCGAACAGCACGGGCGAGGTGAGCTGCGTGCAGAGCATGGCCGCGATGTCGTCGCCCGCGGTCACCTCGGCCCCGGTGACCGTGGAGATCAGCCGGCGGGCGGGCGGCCGGAACGAGAACTCCCGCACCACGCTGCGCATCGGCGCCACCCGGTCGGCCATCGCGGGCGAGTACAGCGCGAGCGGCGAGTCGAGCAGCCTGGCCGGGATGCCGTCCCTGGCCAGCCGTTGTGCCAGGTCGCGCACGGCCGCCGCGGGGCCGGCCAGCACGTGGCACCGTGGCCCGTTGTAGGCGGCGATGACCAGGCCGCTGCCCGCGCACAGGGCCTCGGACTCCGGGCCGCCCGCATCGACACAGAGCAGCGCGGTCCGGTCCGCCGGTGCCGCCGCGAGCAGCGCCGCCCGCTGGGCGGCCAGCCGGGCGGCATCCGCCTCGGTCAGGCAGCCCGCCCAGGCCAGGCCGGTGATCTCGCCGAGGCCGTGACCGGCTCCCGCCACGGCCGCAACCCCGAGCCCGTTCAGCCAGTCCAGCGCGGACAGCGACGCGGCGAGGATCGCCGGGTGCAGCGCCGGGTCATGGGCGCCCGCGCCGGCGCTGACCGGATGCGCCAGCCCAGGTGGCGGCGTGCTGCCCTCGCCCGGGAACAGCAGCGCCACCCGTCCCCGCCCGCGGTCGGCCATGACGATGCCCGGCCCGGTGGCCAGCTTCCCGCGGCACAGGCCCGCCAGGAGCGACAGGGCTTCCCTGGCGGCCTGGGCAAGCTCGTCCTGGCTGCCCGCCACCAGGCCGGCCCGGACGGAGTCCGCGCCTGCGGTGGCCCGCCCGTACTGGCAGGCGAGATCGTGCAGTTCCCCGTCGGACAGCCAGGGCGCCAGTTCGGCGATCCGGTTCAGTTCCGTGGCAAGGGCCTGGCGGCCGGAACCGCTGACCGCGAACACCTCCACCCGGGGGGCATGGCCGAGGACCGTGGCGGGCGGCGGAGCCGGGATACCGCGGGCCGGCGTATCGGACCGCCATGGTTCCGCGCCCGGGACCCTTCCCCGCCCGCCGGCGCGGGGCCCGGCGCCAGGCGCACCCGCACCGGCGGGCCGCCGGCGCTCGCCTGGAGCAGCGGCAGGACCGGCGCCCGCCGCCGCCGGCCGTCGCGGGTGCGGCGCAGGATCAGGTGCACGCTTGCGCCGCCCGGGCCGACCGAGGTGACGCCGGCCAGCCTGATCGCGCTCGGGCCACGGCTCGGCCGCCTCCGGCACGCGCAGGCGTGCGTCCTCGCTGGTGATCAGGGGGTGCGGGCGGGCGCACCCGGTGGCGGGCGGGATGATGCCGGCCGCGATCGCCAGCGTGGCCTTGATGAGCCCGGCGGCGCCCGCGGCCGCCTTGGTGTGCCCGATGTTGGCCTTCACCGAGCCGAGCGCCGCCAGCCGCTGCGACGCCTGGCGGATCTCGGCCAGCGAGGTCAGCTCGGCGAGGTCACCTGAGGCGGTTCCGGTTCCGTCGCCCTCGATCAGCTGGACGTCCGCCGGGTCCACGCGCGCCCGGTGGTAGGCGCGCCGCAGGGCGAGCAGGAGGCTCGCCGAACCCGGTTTGGTCAGGGCCGGGTTCCCGGCCGAGGACACCCCCCAGCCGGCGATCTCGGCGTACACCGGCACCCCGGCGGACCTGGCCTCGGCCGCCCGCATCAGCACGGTGAGCCCGCACCCCTCGCCCGGCAGGAACCCGGTCGGCCGCGCGTCGAAAACCCGCATCTCGCCCGTGGCCAGGACGCCGGTCCCGGCCAGCCCGGCCAGTTCGAACGGGTCGAGGCTGATGTCCACGCCCCCGGCGATGGCCGCGTCGAGGTCCCCGGAAGCCAGGGCCGAGCAGGCCGCCGCGACGGCGAGCAGCGAGGAGGAATGGGCCGCGTCCACCGCGTGCCCACCGCCGCGGAAGCCGAAGTGCCCGCAGATCCGGTCGGCGATCGCCCCGGGCAGGCTGCCGGCCAGGGTGTCGTCACCGATCTCCGGGAACGGCGCGAGGAACCCGGCCGCCGCGTGCTCGATCACCTCGGCATGCCGGTCCGGCGACACCGCACCGGCGGCCAGCGCCGCACGCAGCACCCGGCGCACGTAGGGCCATCGGGTCCGCAGCGCGGCGGCCCGCGACACCTCACCGGTCAGCGTGTTCCCGATGATCACCCCGGTCCGGTCCCTGGCGAGGCCCTGGCCGCCGGGGAACCCGCCGTCGGCGAGGGCCCGGGCAGCCGTCTCCAGGGCCAGCCAGTGCGCCGGATCCGCGGCCTGGTAGGCGGCCAGGGTGACGCCGTAGGCGGCCCGGTCGAAACGCCAGCCTTCCAGCACGGCGGCCCGCGCCGAGCCGAAGGCGCCCGGGGCCAGGCCGCTCGGGCCGGGGAGCCGGGCTCGCCATCGCCGTACTCGGACACGTCCAGCCGGGCCGGGGGCATCCGGCGGAACGCCCGCCGCCCGGTCAGCACGAGTTCGAGGAACTCGGCCGGCCCGGTGGCGTCGGGAAAGCGGCAGGCCATGCCGACGATGGCGATCGGTTCGGCGGGGGCCTGGCGGGCGGGGTTCTCGGTCATGAGCAGTGCCCGGTCGCGCCTTCCCGTGCCCGCGAGGCATCCCGCGCCGTCATGGCTTCCCGCCTCCCATGCGGGACGGCTGGGAAAAGGCCTCGTGCGTTCATCACTCCCCCGAATAAGGGCCATAACTCGCCAAACGTGGTGCCATGGCGGGGTTTCCGCCCGACGGCGGCCGCGCAGGCGCGCTGCATATGCACACGGCATCGGTGCACCCCTGCGTTACCGCGATGACCTGCGCGCCCGATGCCGGGACCCCCGTCGCGCCTGATGGCGGAAATGAAGTTATTGGTGCGCGGCGCCGCAGGTCAAGGCGGAACGCGGGACGCGGTGTTTTGTATTTCTTCCGCGCACTTTTGAGGTGTTTCTGCTATGTCGCCGGCCCGTGTCCCACGGCATAGGAGTTCATCAATGGAGAAGAGACAAGGGAATCCGCGGTCGCGGGTTGCGGGCGACCGGGATGTGCCACAGGACCGCCACCCTGCGAGCATCGCCCGTGGCCCGGCCCGGGCACCGCCCTGCGGCCCGCGCGGTGCGCTGGTGCGGCCGCGGGCGCCCGGGGCTGGTGCAACGCGTATGCGAGGCGGTGGCCGGTTTTGCTACCCTGAGGGCATGTGTTCCGCTCGGCTGCTCCTTACCTAGCCGCGCCGACCGATCGTCGTTGGCGCGGCTGCCCCTCGTGACCGGGGGGCTTTTTGTTGCCGGAGCAGGACCGACTCACAGGTGAGGAAAATCATGACAGCCACCGACAGTGCCGGGCGGGCACAGCAGCACTATGACCCGCGCGATGTTCAGGAGAAGTGGCAGTCGCGCTGGGCAGGAATGGACCTGTTCCGGGCCAGCGACGACCCGGACGACCCCAGGCCGCGCACCTATCTGCTGGACATGTTCCCCTATCCCTCCGGGGACCTGCACATGGGGCACGCGGAGGCGTACGCGATCGCGGACGCGATAGCGCGCTACTACTTCCAGCGCGGGCACAACGTCCTGCACCCGATCGGCTGGGACGCCTTCGGGCTGCCCGCGGAGAACGCCGCGATCAGGAAGAACTCTCATCCGGCCGACTGGACGCAGGAGAACATCGAGGTGCAGGCCGCCTCGTTCCGGCGGTACGCGGTGTCGTTCGACTGGTCGCGCCGGCTGCAGACCTGTGACCCGGAGTACTACCGCTGGAACCAGTGGCTGTTCCTGCGCTTCTACGAGCGCGGCCTGGCCTACCGCAAGGACGGTTACGTCAACTGGTGCCCCGTCGACCAGACCGTCCTGGCCAACGAGCAGGTCATCGCCGGCAGGTGCGAGCGGTGCGGGGCCGAGGTCATCAGGCGGCTGCTGACCCAGTGGTATTTCAAGATCACCGAGTACGCGGACCGGCTGCTGGCCGACATGGAGCCGCTGGCCGGCCGGTGGCCCGACCGGGTGCTGCTGATGCAGCGCAACTGGATCGGCAGGTCCGAGGGTGCCGAGATCGAGTTCCCCGTGGAGGGCAGGGACGAGCCGGTCACCGTGTTCACCACCCGCCCGGACACGCTGTACGGGGCCACGTTCTTCGTCATCGCGGCCGACTCGCCGCTGGCGGCCGAGGTGTGCGCGCCCGAACACCGCGCGGCGCTGGAGCAGTACCTGACCCAGGTGCGCAAGCTGACCGACATCGAGCGGCAGTCCGCGGACCGGCCGAAGACCGGGGTCTTCCTGGGCAGGCACGCGATCAACCCGGTGAACGGGGAGAGCATCCCGGTCTGGGCCGCGGACTACGTGCTGCCCGACTACGGCACCGGGGCGATCATGGCGGTGCCCGCGCACGACCAGCGCGACCTGGACTTCGCCCGCGCCTACGGGCTGCCGGTGGTGCCGGTGGTGGACACCGGAGGGCCGGACCCCGCGGAAACCGGCATCGCCACCTCCGGGGACGGCAAGCTGATGAACTCCGGGCCGATCAACGGCCTGGACAAGGCCGCCGCCATCGCCACGATCACCGAGATCCTGGCGGGGGAGGGGAAGGGCCGCGCGGCGGTGAACTTCCGGCTGCGCGACTGGCTGGTGTCCAGGCAGCGGTTCTGGGGCACGCCCATCCCGATCGTCTACTGCGAGGGCTGTGGCGAGGTTCCCGTCCCCGACGAGCAACTGCCCGTGGTCCTGCCGGACCTGCGCGGCCAGGATCTGGCCCCGCGCGGCGTCTCGCCGCTGGCGGCGGCGTCCGACTGGGTCAACACCGAGTGCCCCAAGTGCGGCGGGCCCGCCAAGCGCGACACCGACACCATGGACACCTTCGTGGACTCGTCCTGGTACTTCCTGCGCTACTGCTCACCCCGGTACGAGCACGGCCCGTTCGATGTGGAGGCGGTGCGCCGCTGGGCGCCGGTGGACCTGTACGTCGGCGGCGTCGAGCACGCGATCCTGCACCTGCTGTACTCGCGCTTCTTCATCAAGATCCTGTTCGACATGGGCATGATCGACTTCGCCGAGCCGTTCACCGCCCTGATCAACCAGGGCCAGGTGATCAACCGCGGGCGGTCGATGTCCAAGTCACTGGGCAACGGCGTGGACCTGGCGGAGCAGCTGGCCGCGCACGGAGTCGACGCCATCAGGCTGACGATGATCTTCGCCAGCCCGCCGGAGGACGACATCGACTGGGCGGATGTGAACCCGGAGGCCTCCGCCAAGTTCCTGGGCCGCGTCTGGCGCGTGGCGGCCGATGTGGGCGCCGCGGCCCCGGCCGCCGGGCCGGGGGACGAGGAACTGCGCAAGGTCACCCACCACACGATCGACGAGGTGACCCGGCTGGTGGAGGGCGCACGGCTGAACGTCGCGGTGGCCCGGCTGATGGAGCTGACCAGCGCGGCCAGGCGCGCCATCGACTCCGGTCCGGGTCCGGGTGACCCGGCGGTGCGGGAGGCCGCGGACACGCTGGCCATCCTGCTGTCGATCTTCGCGCCCTACACGGCCGAGGAGGCGTGGGAGCTGCTGGGCCATGAGCCCTCGGTCGCCATGGCGGGCTGGCCGGTGGCCGACCAGGCGCTGCTGGTCCAGGACACGGTGACCTGCGTGGTTCAGGTGGCCGGCAAGGTCCGCGACCGGCTGGAGGTCCCGGCCGGGCATCAGCGAGGACGACCTGCGCGAACTGGCGCTGGCCGCGCCCGGTGTGATGCGGTCGCTGGGCGGTGCGGGAGTGCGCAAGGTCATCGTGGTGCCGCCGAAGCTGGTGAACATAGTCCTGCTGAGGCTGGGTCCTTGCCCAGGGGGGGCTGGCAGCCTGGCTGAACGCCTGGCTGCCAGCCCCCCGCGGCCATCACGAGCCGACGCGTGCGGGTTCCGGGGGCTCGGCCCCCGGGCTAGCACAAGCGACTGAGGTCCGGCGAAGGTGACCGTAGGTCGACGAGCAGGCTTCTCCGCCTCAGGCGCCTTACACGCGGCGCAGGACCGTGACGATTTTGCCGAGGATGGTGGCGTCGTCGCCGGGGATCGGCGTGTAGGCAGGGTTGTGCGGCATCAGCCAGATGTGATCGTCGGCGCGCTTGAACGTCTTGACGGTGGCCTCTCCGTCGATCATCGCGGCGACGATGTCCCCGTTCTCCGCGACGGGCTGCTGGCGGACCACGACCCAGTCGCCGTCGGCGATCGCGGCGTTGATCATGGAGTCACCGACGACCTTCAGCAGGAACAGGGTTCCGTTGCCGACCAGCTGCTTGGGCAGCGGGAAGATGTCCTCGATGGTCTCCTCGGCCAGGATCGGGCCACCGGCGGCGATCCGGCCGATCAACGGCACGTACGCGGTGTCCTGCGAGGCGATGTCGAGGGCAGCCTCGTCGGGCTCCTCCGTCTCCGGGCGGACGGCGGGGTGCCCGGGCAGGCGCACCTCTACCGTGCGCGGCCGCCCGGCGTCCCGGCGCAGGTAACCCTTGCTCTGCAGGGTGGACAGCTGGTACGAGACGCTGGAGGTGCTGGTCAGGCCGACCGCCTCGCCGATCTCCCGCATGGACGGGGGATAGCCGCGCCGCTGCACCGAGTCCCTGATGACCTGCAGGACCTTCCGCTGCCGCCAGGTGAGCACGTGGTTGGGGTCGGGGTGATCGGGCACCTCGGCCACGACGAGGGGAACGCTTCCCTTGGGCTTGCGGCCCGGCCTGCCCTTCGGCCTGTCACCGGTCCCGATGCTGGCGCGGTTCCCGGGCGGAGCGTCGGACGTGTCACCTTCCACGCTGCGGCCCATGTGCTCACCTCCGGATTGTGTGCCTGATTTCAGTGCCGACGTTAGCCCTTGCCGCGCTAGACATCAAACATCTGTTCGACGCGCCGCAAAAAATGTCGGACCCGAGCGGTACAACGGAATCGCACGAGCATTCGATCGAACTATAGTCTGATCGAACAGTAGTGCGATAGAACTCTCGTTCGAACAGGGAGGCCCACGATGAGCGTGATGACCGCAGGGGAGCAGAAGCGGCGCGCCGTGGCAGCGCGCGGGCGGCGGGCCGTCACCGCCGTGCCGGGCCAGCCGAACGTGATGGCAGGGCCCTGGCCTGGGGCGGGAAAGGCCGCGCGGCCGGATGGTGCACGGCACGCCCCGGATCGCCCGCACCCGGGTGCGGCTGACCCGGCGGGGCCGGATCGTGGTCGCGGCGCTCATCACCGCGAGCGTGGTGCTGGTGGCCGCGCTGGCCTGGCTGGCCGGCACGGCCAGGGCGGACGCGGCGGGCAGTGGCGTGCCTGCGCGCGCCGTCTACCACAGCCTGCGCTCGGTGACGGTCCTGCCGGGCGAGAGCCTGTGGTCGATCGCCACGCAATACGAGCCCGCGTCCGACCCGCGCAGCGTCATCCAGGAGATCATCGACCTCAACGCCCTGAGCGGCACCTCGGTCCAGCCGGGCGAGCACCTGTGGCTGCCGCGCGGCTGATCGCGCGGCACGCCGGGCGCGACACGCCGGGCGCGGCCGCCGCCGGGCTGGCGGATAACCGGAAAGCGGCGGGAATCCGGCGTTAGGGCGTGGCGGGTGTTGCGTCGGCGGACGTTCTGCGGTAGACACAACATGTAGTAGTTACACGGATGTGGTTCATCCACAAGTTGTGTTCACAGGAACCGGCTCCGTGGCCAGTGCGGGAGGTGATCGCGTGTTCTGTCCGTATTGCAGGAATCCGGACAGCCGGGTCATGGACAGCCGCACCGCCGACGATGGCGCCGCGATCCGGCGGCGGCGAGCCTGTCCCTCGTGCGGTCGCAGGTTCACCACCCAGGAGACGGTGATCCTGATGGTGGCCAAGCGAAGCGGCGCTACGGAGCCGTTCACCCGTGAAAAGATCGTCAACGGCGTGCGGCGGGCCTGCCAGGGCAGGCCTGTCACCGACGACCAGCTGGCCATACTCGCTCAGCAGGTCGAGGACGAGATGCGGTCGCGTGGCTGCGCGGAGGTGTCTTCGCACGAGGTAGGCCTGGCGATCCTGCGTCCGCTGCAGGAACTCGATGAGGTTGCCTACATGCGCTTCGCCTCGGTCTACCGGGGGTTCGAGTCACTCGCTGACTTCGAGGAAGAGATTGTGGCGCTGCGCTCGGTCCGTAACGGTGCCGGGCGGGACGACGCCCGAGTGCTGACGCCCTGACCTGGGCACACGGAATTATCGGTATGGGCCTGCACGGGCCCGCGAGGGGCCGGGTGGGCCCCGGAAGGGGGACGACATGACCGAGACGGCGAGTGGTGCCGCGTCGCGTGGTGGCGGGAAGGCGCACAAGGGCCTCACGATCCAGCGCATCCACACCCGCGAGGGAGTTCATCCCTACGACGAGGTCACCTGGGAGCGCCGCGATGTCGTCATGACCAACTGGCGTGACGGCACGGTCAACTTCGAGCAGCACGGGGTGGAGTTCCCCGATTTCTGGTCCGTGAATGCCGCCAACATCGTGACCACCAAGTACTTCCGCGGCGCGGTCGGCACGCCGCAGCGGGAGTGGAGCCTCAAGCAGCTCGTCGACCGCGTCGTCGGCACCTATGTCGCGGCCGGCCGCGAGCACGGCTACTTCGCCACCCCGAAGGACGCGGAGATCTTCGACCATGAGCTCACGCACGCGCTGATCCACCAGATCTTCAGCTTCAACTCGCCCGTCTGGTTCAACGTCGGCACGACGTCCCCGCAGCAGGTGTCGGCCTGCCAGCCTTACGACGCGCTGGTCAGCACGCCAGCCGGACTCGTCCCGATCGGCGCACTGGTAAGGACAACGCCGTCGGCACGAAGGTCTATGACGCCACGGGCTTGACGAAGATCGTCGCCACCAAGGCGAACGGCGTAAAGGACGTGCTCCGGCTGCACACCAGCGCGGGCTACACCCTGGACGTGACCGCAGACCACCTGGTGTGGCGCGCAACAGACACAACCTCGGGCCGGTTCGTTCCGGCTGGCGAGCTTCGCCCAGGAGACCAACTGGAATGGCATCGCCGGTCATCCTTCGGCGAAGCGGAGATCGATTCACGAGGGATGGCTGAGGCCGCGCTTGCGGGATGGCTCCAGTCTGACGGTTTTGTGGGCCAATACGACTCCGGCACGAATCGCTCGCTGACCATCGAGGCGATGACCGTCACCGATGCTGAACTGGCCTGGGTTACGTCAGCGCTCGACACTGTCTTCCCCGACGTTCACCGCCATGAGCGGTCGGTCCCGACCCAGGACGCGCAACTCGACTGCCGCCGGACCAGACTCTATGGCGAAGCTCTGCGCGACTTCGTGGAGCGCTGGGGCCTGATGGCGCGCGGAGTGGACATGGTCGTGCCGGATCGCCTCAATACCGCGCCGCTTCCCGTGGTGGCGGCGTACTTGCGGAGCGTTTTCCAGGCAGAGGGTTTCGTCTCGGCCCGGCAGGCATCCACGCTCGCGGAAGTCGACATGATTTCTGAGCGGCTCATCCGGGGGATGCAGAGCTTGCTCCTGCGCTTCGGCATCTACGCCCGCGTCGGATTTAAGAAGGATTCCCGCTCGAACCGCCATGGCTGCTGGACACTTCGCATCCAGACGGCCGGCGACCGGCGGATCTTCGCCGATGAAATCGGCTTCCTGGACCCGGTGAAGGCAGCCAAGCTGGAGCGCAGCTTTGACCTTCCAGGGCTGGCCGCCAGCGATACCAAGCGCCTGCAGGTTGCGCGGATCGAGTCGCTTGGCTCGATGGAGGTCTACGACATCCAGACCGAGAGCGGAGAATACCTTTCCGGCGGCCTCAGGGTGCACAACTGTTTCATCCTGGCGGTCGACGACACGATGGACTCGATCCTGGAGTGGTACAAGGAAGAGGGCCTGATCTTCAAGGGCGGGTCCGGCTCCGGCGTCAACCTCTCCCGTATCCGGTCCAGCAAGGAACTGCTGACCTCGGGCGGCACGGCCAGTGGGCCGGTCTCCTTCATGCGCGGCGCGGACGCTTCGGCCGGCACGATCAAGTCGGGCGGTGCCACCCGCCGGGCCGCGAAGATGGTCGTCCTCGACGTGGACCACCCCGATGTCGAGGAATTCATCGAGACCAAGGCGCGCGAAGAGGAGAAGATCCGGGTTCTCCGCGACGCCGGCTACGACATGGACCTCGGCGGCAAGGACATCGCGAGCGTCCAGTACCAGAACGCCAACAACTCGGTCCGGGTGTCCGACGAGTTCATGCGGGCCGTCGAGGATGGCGGCAGCTTCGGCCTCGCGGCCAGGATGACCGGGGAAATCGTCGAGACCGTGGACGCGAAGGGCCTGTTCCGCAAGATGGCGCAGGCCGCCTGGGAATGCGCCGACCCGGGAATCCAGTACGATGACACAATTAATAATTGGCACACATGCCCAGAAACGGGTCGAATAACGGCAAGTAATCCGTGTTCCGAATATGTCCACCTCGATAATTCTTCGTGCAATCTAGCCAGCATTAACTTGCTCAAATTCCTGGACGATTCCGATAATTTCGACGTGGAGCGGTTCGAACGGATCACCGAACTGGTGATCACGGCGATGGACATCTCCATCTGCTTCGCCGACTTCCCTACGCAGAAGATCACCGAGACGACCCGCGCCTACCGCCAGCTCGGCATCGGGTACGCCAACCTCGGCGCGCTGCTGATGGCGACCGGGCACGCCTACGACTCCGAAGGCGGCCGTGCGATCGCCGCCGCCATCACCTCGCTGATGACGGGCACCGCCTACCGCCGGTCCGCGGAACTCGCCGCGGTCGTCGGCCCCTACGACGGCTACGAGCGCAACGCCTCCGCCCACAAGCGGGTCATGCGCAAGCACGCCGACGCCTGTGCTGAGATCAAGACCGCGGGCGGCATCGACCGTGACGTCCACGCCGCGGCGATCGCCGCCTGGCAGAAGTGCCTGGCCCTCGGTGAGACAAATGGGTACAGAAACGCCCAATCTAGCCTATTGGCGCCGACTGGCACCATAGGCCTCATGATGGACTGTGACACCACTGGTGTCGAGCCGGACCTGGCGCTGGTCAAGTTCAAGAAGCTCGTCGGTGGCGGTTCCATGCAGATCGTCAACCAGACCGTGCCGCGTGCCCTGAAGAACCTGGGCTACCAGTCGGAGCAGGTCGAGGCGATCACCGAGTACATCGCCGAGCACGGCCACGTCGTGGACGCGCCCGGGCTGCGCCCCGAGCACTACGAGGTCTTCGACTGCGCCATGGGCGAGCGGGCCATCAGCCCCATGGGCCACGTGCGGATGATGGCCGCGGTCCAGCCCGGGCTCAGTGGCGCCATCTCAGCAAGTGCGTCGTCGGAGACACCCTCATTGCCTCTGCCGAGGGACTTCTCCGCATCGGCAGCCTCTACCAGGGTGAATCCGAGGACAGCTTCCGCGAGGAGCACCTCGTGATCTCCTCGCTGGACGGTGACCGGAAGGCCGATTCCTTCTATTACGGCGGCAGCCGACCGGTCCGGCGGGTCACCCTCCGCTCCGGTCACTCGATCACGGGGACACTGCCCCACCGGTTGCTCGTCGCCGATGCCAATGGCCTGCAATGGAAGTCGCTGGCGGATCTCGGCCGGCGATGCCGTGGCACTGCAATACGGCGCGGAACTCTGGTCCAGCTACCCGGCGAGCCTCCGCGGAATAGACGTTTCCGGCACCTACGGCTGCCAGAAGAAGGTCACCCTTCCCCCCGAGATGTCTGAGGAGTTGGCGTTTCTGCTGGGAGCCTACGCGTCGAGGGACATACGACTTCCAGCAACTGGACGATCACCATCACCAATTCGGTGCCCGAGGTCTTGAGCGTGTCCGGCGCGCTTGGGAGTCGGTGTTCGGGCTCCAGGCCAGGCTCACCGCCGATGCTGGACGGTGCCCTCAGGTATGGCGCTGTCGTCCAAGACAGTGGTGGAGTTCATGGCCGCGCTTGGCTGTGGCTCCCGTGCATCGGAGAAGCGGATTCCGGATGTCGTGCTGCGCTCGCCGCGCGAGATGGTGCTCTCGTTCCTGCAAGGTCTGGCGCTTGATGCGTATGTGACCACCAGCGACCGCGCCGAAATGGGCGATCTGCCTGGACAGCCGCGGCCTCCTGGACGACCTGCAGGCTGTCATGACCAACCTCGGCGTCATGAGCGGGCGCGTGACCAAGCACAACAAGGTCAACGGCAAGGACTACGACGAGGTCTACGCCGCGGGACTTCAAGGACAACTGATGGCAAGCCTGGTCCGCTTTCTCGAGCCGGACAAGGCAGCGGCCGCCGCCAAGTACCTGCGGATGGATCTTGGGTCCGGCACGGCCGATCTTGTCCCAGGAATTACCGGCCGGGAACTCTACCAGTTGATCCCGCTCGGAAGGCAGGGCCGGATCACGTGCTCAGCTGGCGGAATCAGTTCACGTTCCTGCTGGACCATCGCACGCAACACGTCTCCCGGTCCACCTTGGAGCGCGTCTCCACGCTGCCCGGCGTGGAGCTTCCTGCCTGGCTACGTCAGGTTCTCGACGGCAATCTGCACTTCTCGCCTGTGACGTCGGTAGCCGACGCGGGAGAGGCCGAGGTGTTCGATCTCTCGGTGCCGGAGACGCATGCCTTCGTGGCCAACGGCATCATGAATCACAAAACGGTCAACATGCCGGAAAGCGCCACAATTGAGGACGTAGAGAAGATCTACTTCGAGGGCTGGAAGCTGGGGCTCAAGGCGCTGGCCATCTACCGGGACAACTGCAAGGTGGGCCAGCCGCTGTCGGACGCCAGGAAGAAGCCCGGCAAGGCGGCGGCCGAGGAACCCGCGCGCGAGGTGCGCCCGGTGCGCCGCCGCCTGCCCCGGCAGCGCCCGGCCAGCGTGACCAGGTTCTCCGTGTCGGGCGCCGAGGGGTACATGACCGTCTCCAAGTACCCCGACGACGGCGTCGGCGAGGTGTTCCTCAAGCTGGGCAAGCAGGGTTCCACGCTGGCCGGCGTGATGGACGCCTTCTCGATGGCGATCTCGATCAGCCTGCAGTACGGCGTCCCGCTGGAGAAGTGGGTCGAGAAGTTCACCAACATGCGCTTCGAGCCCGCCGGGGTCACCGACGACCCGGACATCCGTATCGCAAGCTCGGTGATGGACTACGTGTTCCGCCGCCTGGCGCTGGACCACCTGCCCTACGAGACGCGCTCCGAACTGGGCATCCTGTCGGCCTCCGAACGGGCCGCCCAGCTCGCCGGGGAGGACCCCGGTGCGGTCGCCGCCGAGGAGATGGACCCGGCCGAGATGGCCCAGTCCGCCCCGCGTGAGCGGCAGCCGGAGCCGGCCGCGCACCAGGACCGGCGGCGCCAGCCATGCCGAGCCGCCGCGACCGCCCGCATCCAGCCGTCCCGGCCAGCCGGAGCCACCGGCGGACCCGCGGAGTGACCAGCCGCACGGCTCGGTCGAGTTGCTGGAGTCGCACCAGGGACGGACCGCGGACGCGCCGCTGTGCCTGATCTGCGGCACCAAGATGCGCCCCGCGGGTAGCTGCTACGTGTGCGAGGGCTGTGGCGCCACCAGCGGCTGCAGCTAGAAATGCGCCGTCCTGCCAGAAGATTCCCTGCTCAGGAGGGGTGCGGTCGAATAGTCCGTGCCCCTCCTGAGCGCTCAGATCGTGTTAGCTGGACGGCATGAACCGATAGATGGCGTTGGCGGTGTCGTCGCTGACGTAGAGCGCGCCGTCGGGGCCGGGAATGGCGTTGACGGGCCGGCCCCAGCGACTTCCGTCGGCGTTCTGGAAGCCGGTGATCATGGCGACGGATGGCATCAGGGAGTGCTTCACAGCGTTCCACGCCATCCACAGCACTGCCGGGGCGCGGGGCGGCTGGCGGTTCCAGGAGCCGTGCACGGCCACGACAGCACCCCCGGACCACGGCGCCGGGATCTTGCTGCCTTCCAGGAAGGCCAGACCGAGCGGTGCGCTGTGCGCCGGGAGGCCTACCTGGAGCTTCGGCAGCTTGGCGCAGTCGAGGTGCTGGCCACCGGGGTTGGTCAGCGCGTCGGCGACGAAGGGAACGTTGGCCAGCGAGCCGGCCGGATGGTTCAGGTCCTGGTCCGGGTTGCAGTACGGCCAGCCGAGATCCCGGCCCTGGGTAACCGGGAGGACCTCGTCCGGCGGATGGTTGTTCACGTAGGCCTGGATGACCTTGCCGAAGGCGTCTTTATATCCGCCGTATGCCTTGTGGAATGGATAAGGGATGTTGTCGCGGTTGTTGACGGCCGTCCACGCGGTGCCGTTGGGGGCTACGGCCAGGCCCTCGCCGTTGCGTACCCCCTTCTCCACCACGTGCAGGTCGCTGCCATTCGGTTTCATGGCCATGATCACGGCTCGCGGCGGCTTCATCGTCCGGTCGTCGGGATTGGCGTTCGACGAGCTGCCGACATCGAAGTAGAGCGTCCCGCCCGGGGCGACTGCGATGTCCTTGAACGGATGGACGTCGTCGCCCGAGGGATAGTAGCCGGGGAGGTGGGCGGCGATCACGGTGCGGGTGCCGCTGATGCCGTGGGCACCCCAGGGGTACCGGTCGATCTGGTCGGCCTCGCCGACATAGAGAACCCAGTGGCCGGAGAAGCGGGCGAACGCCATGCCTTGCGGCGAGTTCAGCCCGGATAGCAGGGTGCTCGTGCTGGCCGCCTGCTCAGCACCGGGCTTCAGCTCGACGATGCGGCCGCCGGCGGGCTCGCTGACCAGCAGGTCACCTTCGGGGGTCCAGGCTTCCATCCGGGCGCCGGGCACTCTGGCCCACACCCGCGCCGTCCACCCGGTGGGCACGAACACCTTCCGCTGTGTAGCGAACGGCCCTCCGCCCAGGCCAGGCGGGACGACGAGAGTGACCCTCGACCGGCCCGCGGCCGCCGTGCTGGACGGGACCGTTCCCGGAGTGGCCGAGCGGCGGGCGGCCCCGGGACTCGCGGACCCATCGCAAGCCGCGACAGCCAGGGCGACGGCAACTGCGAGCGCAATGACCAGGCGGGAGCGCATGGGGCAAGTTCATCAGGTCGGTGAGGCGCGGCTCAACGACTGGCCTACCGGCGCCGTCTCCATGCCGGCAGGGTTCGCCGCGGCCTTGGGCCTTGAACCTGCCAAACAAACCAGCTAAACATACTAAACGCAGCTAGGATTAGGTTGTTTAGTAGGTTGGTTAGGAGGTTCCGTGCGCAGCTTCACCGATCTCGACGCGCTCATCGGGCGGGTGCCGGCCCACGTGGTCACCCGGCTCAGCGCGATCGACTTCGGGCGGGGTTCGGAGGCGCTCTACCGCGACCAGATGCCGGGGCTGCTCACCGGGCTCGCCGACCGGGCCCGCGTCCAGAGCATCACCGCGTCCTCCGCGATCGAGGGCATCGTCGTGGCGGACGCCGGCCGCGCCGAGCGGATCATCAACCGGCGCATCTCAACACTGCGCAACCGGAGCGAACAGGAACTTGCTGGCTACCGCGACGCCCAGGACTACCTGTTCCAGCAGGACTGGCGCCCGCTGAATGCCGGCCTGATCCTGCACCTGCACCGGCTGCTCTTCGCCCATACGGCCATCCCCGGTGGGGCGTTCAAGACCGAGGACAACCTCGTTGTGGACCGCTCACCAGACGGTTCAACGACCGTCCGCTTCAAGCCGGTGCCCGCCGCCAGAACCCCTTTTGCCATCGACGACCTCATCGGCCGCTACCACCAGGCGGCAGCCACCGGCGAGCACCATCCAGTGCTGCTGACCGGGCTGTTCATCCTCGACCTTCTCGTCATCCACCCCTTTGGGGACGGCAACGGGCGAGTGGCCCGCCTGCTCACCAGCGCCATGCTCACCGACCACGGATACACCGTCGGACGCTACGTGAGCCTCGAGCAAGCCGTCGCGGAGTCGGCGGACGCCTACTACCAGGCGCTCTTGGAGTCCACCCATGGCTGGCACGACGGCGCCGCTGACCCATGGCCCTGGCTCAGCTACTTCAGCACCATGATTGCCGCCGCCTACGCCGTCTTCGCTGATCGCGCTGCCTCAGCCAAGACCCCTGGAACCAAGCAACAGCGCATCCGCGAGCACATCCTGCGCCACGCGCCAGCCAGGTTCCGCCTCGCCGACATCAGGACGGCCGTGCCAGGTGTCAGCGACCAGACCATCCGGCTCGTCCTGGAACAACTCAAGAACGAGGGCAAGGTGCGGGCTGACGGAACCGGCCGCGCCGCAACGTGGACCCGGACGAATACCGCACCCTCCGAACGCGGCCCGGGGTCACGGCCGGTTTCGGCTTCCAGCCGGCCGCACGCGTAGCGGGTCGCCTACCCGCACGGCCCCTTCCGCGACCACGTCGGCATAGACCCCGAAGTTCACCCCGCGGCCGAACTCGTTCACCTGCACGCCCCGGTAGGACCTGATCATCCGCACCGCCGGGAGGTCGCGGGCGCCGCGGTCGGGGTCGCGCGTCGTCGCGGCGCAGCGGGGTACCGGGCCGCCGACGCGGACCAGAGCGTCCCCGATCTCGACTGGTCTGGCCCTGCCAGCGGTCCTCGGCGTGCGCCGACAGGCCGGAAAAGCTGATGAGCATCCGGAACCGCCGTGCGTCGACCGATCCAGCGCCGGATCGGCGGGCCAGTTCGGCAACCGACTCCTCACCGAGCAGCGTGACCGGATACTCGTCGTGGCCCGCGCCCGGCTCGTCGGCCCGCACCAGGCGCACCGGCTCGCCCGCCGCGTCGCTCAGCACCGCATTCCATGGGCCCTCGATGACAGTTCCGGCCACCTTCCGCTTGCCATAGAAATCGGCGATCACCGGCGCCCCCGGCCGGGTGGGGCCGTCGCACACCACTGCGCCGGCCGAGCTCAACGTGATCCGCTCACTCCGCCTGTCATGGGCCGCGCGGAACCGGACAAGCCTGCCCGTCTTCCAGATCGAGATCAGCCGGTCGCGGCCGTCGATCACGAAGAACTCGCGATCTCCCGCCGCGCCCGTCCGCTGCAGCACGATCGCATCCGGGTGGTGCAGCGCCAGGCCTTTCACGGGCGTCGTCGACAGCCGGGTGACGCGCGCGCATGCGCTCACGCCTGCCCGCCCGCACCCAGTCGCCGCTCAGGCACGCCAGATCAGCGTTCCCGGGCCGGCTCGGCCCACGCGGCACGTCATGACAAGCCAGGTTACTTGGGCTGGACGGCCTCACCCCGGGTGCGCTGGGGAGATCGTGAGCCAGGCGGGCGAGGCGGCGTGGCCGGAGGTGCGCGGTCCGGCCGCAGCCCGGGTGCCAGTATCAAGGTGACGGCGAGGGAGATCATTGCCATCACGGCCATCGCCGCGCCGGGCGAGGTCTGCTCGGCCACCGCGCCCGCGACGGCGGCGCCGACGCCCTGCATGGCGAGCATGCCGGAGGAGTGCAGCCCGAGGGCGTGCCCGCTCAGTTCGTCCGGCGTCAGTGCCATCAGGCGCTGCTGGAGCAGCAGGCTCGCCGAATACCCGACCGAGGCGAGTACGACGGCCGCCACCGCGACGGGCAGCGCCGGCTGCAGGCGAAGACCAGATAGGGAGCGGCGAGCAGCAGGCGCAGCGGGGCGCTGAGCCGCTCCCGCCACCGGGCGGGGACGAA
Organism: uncultured Actinomycetes bacterium; assembly: GCA_963795785.1. GTDB lineage: Bacteria > Actinomycetota > Actinomycetes > Streptosporangiales > Streptosporangiaceae > DASXKD01. The sequence goes on along the minus strand of CAWCKG010000005.1, from coordinate 179,169 downwards.
CCGGCCGGCCAGCGTGTCGCCCGCGAGCATGCCGAGGGCAGCGAAAGCGAAGAGAAGCCCGGCGTGCCGCGGTGCGTACGGCACGAACAGGGACTCGCAGCCGACGATCAGCCCGTTGGGCACCCACAGCGCGAGATACACGTAACGCCGGGGCGACGCAGGACCAGAGCAGCGCGTTGTTGTGCCAGGTCTGCGCGATCGACGGCCGTCCGGCGCTGCGCGGCGGCCGGCGGCTGAGGCCGCAGCCGCGCGATGGCCGCGGCGATGAGGTACAGAACCGCGCCGGCCAGCAGCGCACCGCGAGGCGACAGGATGGCCACGAGCACGCCGCCGACTGCGAACCCGCAGATCTGCATGATGCCGACGGACATGTTGAGCACGGAGCGGCCGAGCAGATAGCCCTCCGCCGGGAGGATCTCGTTCAGCAGCCCGTAGCGCACCCCGCCGCCCAGCGAGGCGATCGTCCCGAGGCCTGCGGCAATGGCAAAGATCGCCCACACGGGCAGGCCGGGGATGGCCTGACCGGCGGTGCCGAGGGCGAAGACCAGCGCCATGCCCGCCATGGCGGCGCGCGGCGGCAGCCGGTCGGCCGCCGACAGCAGCGCCGTGGCGCCGGCCAGCTGGGCGAGCGAGGGGCCGAACATGACAAGCGCGGACAGCAGCGGCGAGCCAGTCGCCGCGTACACCAGCGTCCCCAGCGCCAGCCCGGTCACCGTGGTGGCCGCTACCTGCACCGCTGAGGTCAGGAAGAGCGGCGTGAACTCCGGCGCCCGAAAGAGTTCGCGATAGGTGCGCATGGACGGAGTGTGGCCGGCCCCAGCGCGCGAGCGTTATTGTTTCGCGAGGAGGCGAAACGATGGGCTGGTGGCAGGTCAGCGCGGACACGCTCGCGGAGAGCCGGTTCGTCATCTCCCCCCTGGCCGAGGCCACCGCGAGCCTGATCGCGCTGGAACGGGGAACGGCCGCGCACCCGGGCGAGCGGACCTGGCTCGACGCTCACCAGCGCCGCCTACCGGGAGCGGCTGGCCGGCGACCCGGTCACCGCGCTGCTCGTGCGGGCTGCCCTGGGGCGCCACTGGATCGCGGACCTCTTCACCGTCGCGCCGGCCGGCGAGGGCGAACCGGCGCTGGGCGAGGAACTGGCGCGGATACGCGAGAGGCTGCCGGAGGTCGCCCGCACCGACCTGACGATGTCACTGGGCGGCCCGCTGCCCGCCAGCCTGCACCGGTCCGATCTGCCGGAACGCGCCGCGGACCTGCTGGACTGGGTGTGGACGGAGACGGTGCTGCCCTACTGGCCGCGGCGACGGCGGATCATGGAGGCAGATGTCGTCGCACGGACCAGGCAGCTGAGCCAAGGCGGCTGGGCCGCGGCGCTGGGCGACATGCGCCCGGGGATGCGGTGGCTGGGGGAGGGCCGCCTGCAGATCAACGCGCACAACTACCCGCCGCGAAAGATCGCCGGGGCTCAGTTGCTGTTCGTCCCGGTCACCCCCGGCCAGGGCTGGGTCTCGTGGGACCCGCCGCACCGGTACGCGGTGATGTACCCATGCTCGGGCGTACTGGCCCAGGCGGACCCGGCGCCGGTGCCGGAGGCGCTGGGCGCGCTGCTCGGGCCCGCGCGGGCGGGCGTTCTGGTCCTCCTGGAAACCCCGAAGAGCACGACGCAGCTTGTGGCACTGACCGGCCAGGGGCTGGGCTCGGTGGGCCGCCACCTCAAGGTCCTGCTCGATGCCCGCCTGGTGCAGCGCAGGCGCGCCGGGCGGTCCGTGCTCTACTACCGGACGGCAGCCGGCGAGGCCCTGCTGGATGCCCAGCGGAGGCGACTCGACGACACCCGGCGCAGCGTCCTGCGATGCCGGGCCCGGTAGCGCGGTAGCCGGGCGCGATGAGGATGGGGGCATGCGGCGTCTCATTTGCGGTGCGGCAGGCGAGCGAGGTGCCAGCGCGCGCGATGGGGATGCCGGCGGGCGCGCGGAGGAGATACCATGAGCTACGCGGACGTGAACGGACTTTCGCTCTACTACGCCGAGCACGGCTCGGGTGAGCCGCTGGTGCTGTTGCACGGGGGGTTCGGCTCGGGTGAGATGTTCGGCCCGGTGCTGCCCGCGCTGGCCAGGAACCGCCGGGTCATCGCCGTCGACCTGCAGGGGCACGGCCGCACCGCGGACGTCGGCCGCCCGCTGCGCTACGAGACGATGGCCGACGACATCGCCGCGCTGATCGGGCACCTCGGCCTGGTGCGATCCGACGTGATGGGCGTCTCCCTCGGCGCCGGGGTCGCGCTGCGCACGGTGATCCTGCACCCCGAGGTGGTGGACCGCCTGGTGCTGGTCTCGGTGCCGTGCCGGCGGGACGGCTGGTTTCCCGAGATCGGGGCGGCGATGCGGCAGTTCACCCCGGAGCATGGCCGAGGCGATGAAGCAGTCCCCGATGTACGAGTCGTACGCCCGGGTCGCGCCGCGGCCAGGGGACTGGCGGGTGCTGCACGCCAAGATGGGCGCACTGCTGTCGCGGGACTACGACTGGTCGGCCGAGGTCGCGGAGATCACCGCGCCCACGATGCTGGCCTACGCCGACGCCGACTCGATCAAGCCCATGCACATGGTGGAGTTCTTCGCGCTGCTCGGCGGCGGCCTGCGGGACGCCGACTGGGACGGCTCCGGCCGCCCGCCGGGCCGCCTGGCGATCCTGCCGGGCACCACGCACTACGACATCTTCAACACCCCGGCGCTGGCGGCCATGGTCGAGGAGTTCCTGGAGGCGCCCGCCCCGGGCTCATGACGTGCCCGGGGCGGCGGCACGAGCGGGCTCAGGGCACGGTGACCGGCTGGATGGCGACCGGGCCGAGGGTCGGGTCGAGTTCCGTGGCCTGCGAAACCCCGGCCGGGGTGATCACATCCATGGCCTTCGGCACCGTGCCCGGGTCCACCGAGCAGATCGGCTGGGTCCCGCCGGGCGCGCACACCCCGAACAGTGAACGGCCGGGCGGTGGGCGTGAACGCGCGGGCCTGGTCCGGGCTGAACCCGTCCTGCCCGGTCAGCACCACGGTGAAGCCCCACCCCGGGCCCGGGGTGCCGAACTGCGCCTCGGGCAGCGGCGATCGTGATGGTCCCGTCCGACTGCGTGGCGAGCACGTCCGGCGTGCCGACCGTGTTCCCCGAGGCGTCCTGCCACACCGGCGCCGCGAAGCCCTGCACCTCCAGCATGCTGGCTCCACGCCCCGGACGACGCGATCGTGTAGTTGCGCGTGGGGAACGCGGCGGCCGTGGACGTGGTCGCGGCCCCGGGCACGTGCACGTACACGTCCAGCAACTGCGCCCCGTCCATCGCGCCGAACGTCGGGGCCAGGTTGGCGATGGTGGCCCGCAGGTAGGCGGTGGTCCCGTCGCTGAGCACCTGGAACCGGGTCAGGTCGAACGCGCCCGGCTGGAACGCGGAGTCGGTCGGGTACTGGTAGGTGCCGGGCCCGTTGTCGTCCCCGGCCGGGTCGCTGACGTCGAGCACCGTGGTGCCGCCGCCCTCGTTGCTGACCGTCACCTGCGCGTAGCCGGTGCTCTGCAGGCCGCCCGTGCTGGCGCCGACGGTGATCGCGTTGCTGCCGAACCCGATCGGCACGCTCGCGGAGAACGACCCGTCCGGGGCGGCCACCGTGGACGTCACCGCGGACGCCGCGCCCGCTGGTGGTGTCCTGCGACTCGACGCGTCACCGCGCGCGCCGGGCGCGGTGGTCCCGGTCACGGTCGTCGACGTCGCCGCGAGCGTGCTCCCGTTGGCCGGGGCGGTGATCGTCACGTTCAGCGTCCCCGGGCGGCCCGTGCTGCACGTACCGCTGCAGGGTGAACTGCGGCGTCTCCACCGTGTGGCCCACCGCCAGGGCCAGGATCAGCCGCAGTTCCTGGGCCTGCGCCCAGGTCAGCGGGGAGGCCGAGCCGGCCGCCTTCCCGTCGGTGAAGCCGATCGAGGCCGTCGCCGGGTCGGAGCCGTACGGGGACGCGGGCAGGTCCGGGTCCTCCCAGGCCTGCTCGGGCACCAGGCCCACCCCGGAGGAGAAGTTCTCCATCGCGCTCAGCAGCGACGCCGCGCCGGACATGTTGCCCTCGGCGATGTCGGACTCGGCCCGCTCGCCGGACAGCACCGGCCACAGGTGCCCGGTGCCGATGCCGGTGGGCGCCCACGGCGCGCCCACGGTCGAGCAGGACGTCTGGCTCGGCTGGTAGCAGTCGCCGTATCCGTCGGCGCTGCCCTGCGCGGCCGAGTTGCCGTACCGGTAGTAGCCGGTGCCGCTCGGCGTGGACACCGCGATCTGCTTGTCCCACACGCCGAGCGAGGCCTGCACGTCCGGGTCGGAGACCGGCAGTTCGCCGAGCCGGACCAGTTCCTGGAACCCGCCGTCCACGCACGGCGCGCTGGTCCAGCGTCGGCCCGCCGTTGCCCAGGCTGTAGGTGATCGCCGCGTTCGGGTCGCCGGTCTTGGACAGCCGGATGAAGTAGCTCGGCGCGTACGGCCCGGTGGTCGTCACCGTCCACGACTTCACCGTTCCGCTGGAAGTCGTCCGCGGTCGCCTGGTAGACCCGCGCCCGCGCCGGGTCGTGGTGCTCCGCGGCGATCACCGCCGCGGCGGTCAGCCCGGCGATCTCGGCGGCGATGGTGGACGGGGAGTACCCGGTCTGCTCCTCCCACCGCTCCACGCCGAACGACGGGCCCGTGCGAGACCAGGAAGTCGGCGGCGGGCCTGATGTGGTTGCGCCACAGCGAGCCGCTGCCGTCCAGGCCCGCCTGCAGCGCCATGATGATCGGGTAGGACGTCTCGTCCAGCTGGGTGCCGCCGGTGTCCGGGGCGGGCTTGCCGTTGAGCAGCGAGTTGCGCGGCATGGACCCGTCGGCCTGCTGCTGCCGGTCGAACAGGAACAGGGTCGCGGCGCGCGCCGTGGCCAGGTCCCCGTCGACGAGCAGCCCGGTGAACGCCTCGTAGAGGTCACGGGCGAACACCTCGCGGTAGGAGCCGAAGTAGCCGGGCACGTTCCCGGCGAGGTTCCCGGCCGGCACCGACTGCCCCCACGGGCTGGCCAGCGACGCCACGATCGCGCCCGGGTAGGTCTTGTCCTCGCTGGCCTTGATCACGTTGGCCGACAGGTAGTAGTGCGCGATGTCGGTGCTGTCCCGCCGCGCCGCCGCGGCCGGACAGGTGCCCGAACGGCGGCCGCAGGCCGGCGTCGTAGCGCAGCCAGCCCGCCACGTACTTCAGCGCGGTCAGGCCGAACGGCTGCCGCAGCGACCGGGCCGCGGTGGCGACCGCCGAGGCCTGGTCGCGGCCGAACCCGAGGGCCAGGGTGACCGAGTCACCGCCCGCCGGCGTGACATCCTCGGTGGCCACGATGTGGCCGTCCGGCGCGGAGTCGTAGCGGCGTGAGCGCATGGCTGGCATCGAGCTGGGTGAGGCCGTCGCTGGCGGTGCCCGCGTACCCGACGCTCGCGGCCGGGGAGGAGACGCTCGCGTCCAGGGCCATGTACGTCGGCACCGCGTAGTCCCGGTTGACCGCGTTGGTCACCGTGTTGGTGCTGTAGATCACCGGGACCGGGGATCCGGTGGAGGTGTCGATCACGCCGGTGTTGCCGCCCGCGTTCTGGGTCCCGCCGCCGCCGTTGCCGTTGACGTGCGCGTCCAGCCGGGCGTACAGGTGCAGGCCGGCCACGCTGGTGCCGGACCCGGGCAGCGCCGTGAGCGCGGTGTGCATGAGCACGGTGTCCCGTGCCGGGTCGGTGATGTAGGTGGTGGTGAGCCGGTAGCCGTGCTGGGCGTCGGTCGCGGTCACCGTGCAGGCCATGCCGGTGGGGTCGGCCGCCACGGTGTAGGTCATGTCCCTGGTCTGCAGGTCGGTGAACGTGGACCCGTCGGTGACGATGTACTGCAGCGTGCTGACGTTCGTGTTGTCGATGGTCGGCTCATAGGTGTCCGACAGCACCCCGCCCGCCACCGTGTACCAGACCTTGGACCGCCGCCCGGTGGCCGTGCCCACGCAGTCCTTGCGGGCCAGGTCGAAGTAGGACAGTGCGCCGGGCGCTCCGGGCGCCACGTCCGCCGGTGCCGCGCGCCCCGCCGCGGCCGCCGGGCCGCCGGCGGCCAGCGCGAGCCCGGATGTCAACGCCAGGCTGCACGCCAGCAGTGCGATACCCGGCCTGCGGAGCAGGGCCACCGACCCCATCGCCACCTCCACGGAAGGACCGATCAACCGGGCGCGCCGGGGGAAGGCACGGGTGCCACCCGCCGGGCAATCCCAGCCGAGCGTCCCCCCGGGGCGGGATCGTGTCAATGCCGCCGCGGCAGGCCGGCACCGTGCCCGCAGGCCGCCACCAGCGCTCTTTTGCTGCATAACGACAGCCCGCCCAGCCCCCCTCGCCACGCCGCCGCCCGCCGCCCGGGCAGGCCGCAAAGCGGGCGCCGTGGCGCCCCGGAGGCCCCGCACGGCCCCTGGACCGGCCATTCGAAGAAGCTGGTGTCCGATTGTGTGCCCGCGTAAACGGCCGGTAGTGCGCTATACAAGGATGAGCACGAGGGAGCGACATGCCGCCTAACGACGGATCCGGGCAGGCCATCCAAATGGCCAGGGAACGGATCGACCTCCTGCGCCAGAAGTTGCGCGCGACCCCGGCACCGGTGAAGGCTGTCGCTGCGTCGCGGCGGTATTGGTGCTGGTCGTGATGACCCCTTTCCTCTGGGGCCGGGTCGCTTACCTCATCGTCGTGGTGCCCCTGCTGTACGGTCCGGTCGCGGTGGTCCGCCGCAGCCGGTCGGTCCTGGCGTCGGTGGGCGTCGGCATCTGGGGGCTGGCCGTCATCTCCATCGCGGCGGCGAAGTTCCAGCGCAACAGCTTCGACGTGGTGCCGTTGCTGCTGCTCCCCGTGGCGGTCGTGCTGGCGGCGCACGCCCGGCCGCTGGCCCGCGCCTTCGTGCCGTGCCGCACGGTGGCACTGGTACTGGCCTGGTCGCTGCCCCCGGCGGTGCTCGTCTGGTGGCTGGACCGGAGCCAGCCGGCCATCACGTATCTCATCGCCTGGGGGCTCGCGGTGATCGTGCTGGGCTGGCGGCTCGGCAAGGCCTGGCAGGTGGCGCGCGCGGACACCATGCAGCGGGCCCGGGCCGCGTCCTACGGGAGCGCCGGGCAGGCACCGGGCGGGCGCGCCGGGCAGGCGGCGGACCAGGGGCGCGCGGTCCGCGGGGCCGACGGCCTGCGCGGCCAGGTGGCCGCGGCCGGCCCGCGGGACCGCCCGGCGGCCGGCCAGGAACTGCCCGCGATCACCATCGAGCAGGCCATGGCGGAGCTGGACCAGATGATCGGCCTGGAGCCGGTCAAGGACCAGATCCGCCAGCTCACCGCCTCGGTGGAGGCGGCGCGCCGGCGGCTCGCGGCGGGCTACCAGACCGAGAAGCCGCTGCAGCACTTCGTGTTCCTCGGCCCGCCCGGTACCGGCAAGACCTCCGTGGCCAGGATCATCGCCAAGATCTACTACGCGTTCGAACTGCTGGACAGCCCGACCGTGGTGGAGGCGCAGCGCGCCGACCTGGTGGGCGAGTACCTCGGCGCCACCGCCATCAAGACCAACGACCTGATCGACTCGGCCATGGGCGGGGTGCTGTTCATCGACGAGGCCTACAGCCTGGTCAACGACGGCGAGGGCCACGCGGACAGGTTCGGCAACGAGGCGGTCCAGGCGCTGCTCAAGCGCGCCGAGGACGACCGGGACAACCTCGTCGTGATCCTGGCCGGGTACCAGCGGCAGATGGAGGACTTCCTGGCCAGCAACCCGGGGCTGAACTCGCGGTTCCCGATGCGGGTCCGGTTCGGCGGGTACTCGCCGGCCGAGCTGGTGGCGCTGGCGCAGACGGCCCTGGCGCAGCGCGGGGAGTCGCTGGACGGCGAGGCGCTGCGCGGCCTCACCCGGATGATGGAGGACGTCGGCCGCCGCCGGCTCGCCGACGAGCTGGGCAACGGCCGGTTCGTCCGTAACCTGCTGGAGAAGGCCCGCCAGGCGCGCGACGTCCGGGTCATGAGCAGGGGCCCGGAGCCGGCCGCCTCCGAGCTGATGACGCTGCGGGCCGAGGACCTGGAGCGCTCGTTCGGGGAGCTCAGCTCCCGGTTCCGCGGCTACGCGGAGGCGCCCGACGCTGGAGAACGCGCTGGCCGAGCTGGACGAGCTGGTCGGCCTGGAGCCGGTCAAGCGGCAGGTGCACGAGATCGTCGCCCAGCTGCGGGTGGCCCGGCTGCGCGACCGGCAGGGCCTGGCCAGCCAGCCGCCGGCCAGGCATTTCGTCTTCACCGGCCCGCCCGGCACCGGCAAGACCACGGTCGCCCGCATCCTGGGGCGCATCTTCGCCGCGCTCGGCCTGCTGGTCCGGCCGGAGGTGGTCGAGGCGCACCGGGCCGACCTGGTGGGCGAGCACCTCGGCTCGACCGCCATCAAGACCGGCAAGCTGATCGACTCCGCGCTCGGCGGGGTCCTGTTCATCGACGAGGCGTACTCGCTGTACAACGAGGGCTACTCCGGCGGCGACGCCTACGGGTCCGAGGCGGTGGCGACGCTGCTCAAGCGGGCCGAGGACGACCGCGACCGGCTGGTGATCGTGCTCGCCGGATACCCCGCGGACATGGACCGCTTCCTGCGCAGCAACCCGGGGCTGGCCTCGCGGTTCTCGGTCCGCATCTCGTTCCCCAGCTACACCCCGGCCGAGCTGGCCCAGATCATGACCGTCATCGCGGAACAGGCGGGCGACTCGTTCGACCCGGACGCGCTGCCCGTGCTTGAGCAGATCTTCCGGGATGCCTGCGACCGGGACCGCATCAACGAACTGGGCAACGGCCGGTTCGCGCGCTCGCTGTTCGAGCGCGCGTGCGCCGCCCGCGACCTGCGGGTCGCGGATCTCGGCGAGGCCGCTACCGCCGCCGACCTCACCACGGTGACCGCGGCGGACATCGGCGCCGCCGCCGGCGGCCTCACCGGCGGCCGGGACCAGGCTTAGGGCAGGTCGCCCAGTTCCGTCGTCAGCTTGGCGGTGTCGTCGTCGACGTCCCTGATCAGGTACATGAGCGTGTGCTGCACCGCGTGCTTGTTCTCGCCCCGGTCCAGCAGGCGCTGGGCGGCCTCCCACAGTTCCGGCGGGTCGCCGCGCCAGAGCCGGTCGCTGAGCACCAGGTGCCGGCGGATGTGCTGCTCGGTGGCGGGCCGCCCGTGCGCGTCGTCGTGGTCGGCGGCCAGCAGGGTCCGCCGCGCGTCCGGCCGGGCCGGGTCCAGCGCCCCCAGGTCGATGCCCTGGTAGCGGCCGCGGAGCACCGGGAACGCGAACGCGCGCCGGGGGAGCGCCTCCAGGTCGGCGTCCGGCAGCAGCCTGCCCACCAGCGTGGTGTCCAGGCCGAAGCTGGACGGATCCCGGTAGACCCGGGTGAAGGTGCCCATCGCGCCGAACACCGCGTCCAGGGTCTGGTTGACGGCTTCGGCGCCCAGGCCGCGGCGCCGCCCGGCCCAGCGCGTCCAGGCGGCGAGCACGTGCGGCATGGCGTGCTGCTCGGCGGGCCAGAGCATGATCTTGCGGGGCAGCCAGTCGAGCAGGAAGGTCTCCGCCTTGGCGGGGCTCATCCGCAGCGGGCGGCCGAAGTCCTGCTCGCATCCGTAGCTGACGATGTGGTCGGCGCACTTGCTGGCCGCCCCGCGGTCGGACAGGTCCTCGGCCTCGTCGGACGCGAGGAACTCGGCGATCAGCATCGCCCTGCGGTCGCTGCTCCACGCCTGCCGGCGCTCCTGCGCCCCGGCCCAGGCCGACTCCGGCTCCAGGGTGGCCAGCCGCGCGGCCGGGCCGCCGAACGGCAGGATGGCGGCCGCAGCGGCCTTGTCCGGCGGCGGCAGGGCCCGGACCCGGGATCTGATGAACGCGTGGTAGGAGGCGAACGACTTGCTCACCGGCGGGTTGGCGGCCGCGTGGGTGACCGCGAGCGCGGTCTCCAGCATGTGCCTGGCCTGCGGCGGCGGAATCGGCCGGAAGCTGCCGCGCCCGGGCTGCCCGGCGGTCTCCCCGTTGCCGTCCCGGCAGCGTTCCAGCAGCGTGTCCACCTTGGCGGTGACCCAGCCGTCGGACAGCATGCCGCTGACGTTGTAGTCGACCACGAGGACCAGCGCGTGCGGCTCGGTCCCGGCGTAGCTGAACAGGCACACGGCCTCGTCGCGGTCCCCGAACGCGTCCGAGTTCACGTAGCAGTCCGCCGCGACCACGGCACCCACGTGCTCGGCCCAGCCGGGGCGCTTGATCCCCTGCTCGATCAGCCCGAGTGCGGCGCCTTCGGCCGCGGCGGCCTGGTGCGGGGTGCCCAGGCAGGCGATGCCGGACAGCAGCGCCAGCGCCGCCGGGCTCTCGTGCTGGGCCGCGTAAGCGACGAGGCCCTCGCCGAGCAGTTCCTCCAGGTCGGCGCCGCGGGCCTGGGAGCCGGGCTCCTTCTCGCCCCACCAGGTACCGAGCAGTTCGCTGACCAGCAGTTCCGCGTCGAGCGGGCTGCGCACGGCGAGCAGTTCCCGCGCGGCACGGAGCATCTCCTCGAACAGCGCGTTAGGCGGCGGGGCAGGAAGCGGCGACGGCCGGGATACCCGGCGATGGCCGGACCGGCCGCTTCCAGAGGGGAGGTTCCGGCGGCGGCCCTGCGAACTCACCCGCTCAGTTTCCCAGATCTGCGCCGTCACGGGCACGTTCCGCGGTATCCGTGCCTGATTTCGCGGCGAGTTGCTCTGCTAGCCCGGGGGAGCGACCCCCCGGAACCCCCCGGTGGCCCGGCCCCGTTCCTTCGTCACGGGGCCGTGGCCCTGCTCGCCCGGGGGGCGACCCCCTGGAACCCCCGGTGGCCTCGGCCCGGTTCCTTCGTCACCGGGCCGTGGCCCTGTTGGCTGGGGCAGGGGATGGCCGTGGCCCTGCTGGCTGGCGGGAGCGGATGGCCGGGGGAGGCGTTTCCGGGCTCGCGGGGCGCCACGGCCGGTGTGGTACGCGTAGCGGCCACCCCAGGGCTGGATGTGGCCTAGGATAAGGGAGCCTTAACCAGCCGACCATCGTGATGAGCGCGGCAGCGGCGCTCGAGTCCGGGGTGCGGATGGCTCCCCGCTGCCACGTTGATGCCGATAGCCTGCTTGAGTCCGCAGTGAGCAGGAAGGAGCCGAGGGATGGCAGGCTCGCTCACGGGCCAGAAGCGGTGTGATGAGTACTGACACGTCGGTACCTCAGCCGCGGATGTCAGGCATGGACGTTTCCGACTCCGCGTTGCTGGCGACCCTGCTGCGCGAAGCCCCCATCGGTTTTGCCTTTTTCGGCACGGATCTGTGCTTCCGGCGGATCAACCGCAGCCTGGCCAGGCTTTATGGCCGGAACGGCGCCGACCATATCGGCCTGCCGCCAGCCCGGGTATGGCCCGAGTCGCTTGCCGCCAGCGCCGAGTCCGCCATCCGCCGGGTGCTCGCCGACGACCAGCCCTTCTTCGAGCCCGATCAGCCGATCAGCATGCTCAAGGGCGGCCGCGGCGCCAGCGAGGACAACGGGGGCGGGGAGCACCCCGGCCACCCCGCCGGATCCCGGCCGCAGGCCAGGCACTGGTCGTTCTCCTGGTTCCCCTCCCACGACCCCGAGGGCGCCATCAGCGGCGTCGCGCTCATCGCCGTGGACGTGACCGAGCGGCGCAACTCGGAGGAGGCGGTCCGCCGCAGCGAGGAGCGCTACCGGTCGCTGGTGCAGGCGGGAGCCCAGGTGGTGTGGGTGACCACGCCGACCGGCGAGATCGCCGAGGATTCGCCGGAGTGGCGCTGGATCACCGGCCAGAGCCTGGAGGAGTACCTGGGCAACGGCTGGCTGGACGCGGTCCACCCCGAGGACCGCGAGCGGGTCGAGCGGGACTGGCGCGAGTGCGTGGGCGGCGGGAAGATCTTCGACAGCCGCTACCGGGTGCGCACCAAGAGCGGTTCCTACAAGCACTACGACGTCCGCGCCGTGCCGATCGAGCGGGACGGGAAGATCATCGAATGGGTCGGCGCCAGCACCGATGTGACCGCCCAGCGTGAGGCCGAGGAGATGCGCGGGCGGCTGACCGAGCAGTTGTCCGCGGCGGCGCTGCGCACCGCCCGGCTGCAGCAGGCGACGTCGATGCTGGCCGAGGCGCTCACCGTGGAGCAGGTGGTCGAGGTCATCACCGAGGTCGGCCGGTCCGCGATCGGCGCCGACCGCTCGGCCGTGGCCCTGCTGGACCCCGAGCGGCTCCGGGTGCACACGGTGAACCCCGGCGGCCTGCCGGACAGCCCCGGCCACCCCGGCGGCGACATCCCGCTGGACATCCCCAGCGTGGTCACGCTGGCCATCACCACCCGGCGCCCGGTGCTGGTGGAGAACCCCGATGGCCTGCGCCGCACCTTCGCCGAGGTGGCCGACCTGGACCTGTTCCTGTCGCACACCGACGAGCGGGCCTGGGTGGGCATGCCGCTGCTGGCCGCGGGCTCGGCGATCGGCGCGCTGCGGTTCTCGTTCTCCCGGCCGCGGAAGATCACCGACGAGGAGCGGGTGTTCCTGGAGGCGCTGGCGGGCCAGTGCGCGCTCGCCCTGGAGCGGGCCTCGCTGTTCGAGCGGGAGCACACCACGGCCGAGACGCTGCAGCGCAGCCTGCTGCCGGACCGGCTGCCCAGCGTGCCCGGCATCATCCTGGACGCCAGGTACCTGCCGGTCACCCGGAACATGGAGATCGGCGGGGACTGGTACGACGCGTTCCGGCTGCCGGACGGCCGGCTGGCCGTGGCGGCCGGGGACGTCATGGGCAAGGGGCTGTCCGCCGCGGCGGGCATGGGCCGGGTGCGCAACGCCCTGCGCGCCCTGGCGCTGACCGACCCGAGGCCCGCCGCGGTGCTGGCCGGTCTTGACCGGCTGTTCACCGCCACCGAACTTGACGAGCAGGTGACTACGGTCGCCTACCTGGTGTTCGACCCGGTGTCCGGGGAGGGCCTGGCCGGCAACGCGGGCCATCCGCCGCCGCTGCTGATGTCGTGGGACGCGCCGCCACGGCTGGACCTGGGCGAGGCGGGCACGCCGCTGGGCTGGGCCAGCCCGCGCCAGCAGTATGTGTTCCGGCTGCCCCCGGGCCACACCGCCGTGCTGTACTCGGACGGCCTGGTGGAGAACCGGCGGCGCGGGCTGCACTCCGGCCTGGACGAGCTGGTCGCGGTGGCCGGGCAGGCGGCGCCCGCGGTGGCGGAGGATCCCGCCCGGCTGCTGGAATACCTGGTTGACCGGATGCTCACCGGCTATGAGCAAGATGATGACGTGACCGTGCTCGTGCTGCATGTGCCCAGGCGTGACGGTACGGCCAAAGCCCTTGTGACGGAGTCACGAGCGCTGCAGGCCACCGGGGGTTCCGAGGGGTCGCCCCCCCGGGCCAGCGGGGCGCAGGCTGGCACGACGGCTGCTTCCATGATCGCGGCGAAAACGGGTAAGGCATGACTGCGGGGCGCTCGTCCCGGGAGGGCCCGGCGGAGTCGCGGGAGTGGCCGTTGGTACGAGCTACCCGTCGACTCCGCCTAAGGTGGATCACGGGAGAAGGGCGGGGCCTGGCAACGATGTCCAGCGGCTCTTGCCATCAGCCCCGAACGGTCCCGGCAGCGGGGTGCCCGCAGTAAGTTCCGTTGCCGCCCACGTGCGCAGGAGAGGTTGTCTGTGTCGTCTGCCCGATCGGACAGTCACGTGTCACTCGCGGCTTGGCAAGCCGCCGTCGTTCAGCGAAGGAAGGGGTGACCGCGGTGGCGAGCGCGCAAGGCTCCGCGGCGCGGAGGCAGCCCAGCCAGCAGGGCCAGGGCCGCCGGGCGCCCATGCAGGCGGCGCGTAAGGGCGACGCCCCGGTCACCTTGGTGGGCGCGGACGAGCCCACGGACGCGGATGCCACGGGCCCCGCGCGCCAGAAGGGATCCAGGTCCCGGCGGCCGCAGCGTAACGCACCGAAATCCGTGCCCGGGACGGGCGGCGGCGACGCCGCGCCGCCGCGCGGGCGGCAGGGCAAGCGGGCCGCGCCAACGGTGCGGAGGGCGCGCCGGAGGACGCCGCCGTGGCCCAGGACGGCGCGGGCGGGTGGCCGCGGCGAGGACGGCACCGTGGCAGAAGCTGACCTCGACGTGGTCGTGACTCTCGAAGGAGTAGAAGACCTGGACGCCGTTGACCTGGACGAGTTCGCCGTCGACGTAGACGTCGACCTGGAAGTCGACGTGGACATCGAGGACGTGCCCGAGATCGACGTGGCCGAACTCGATGACCTCGCTGGCCGAGATCGAGGCCGAGGACACCGAGGACGAGGCGGCCCCGGGCACGGACGAGGCGGCAAGCCCGGGGGACGGTCCAGCGGAGGCGGCCGCGCCCGCCGGGCCGGCGGCCCCCGGCGACGGACAGCCGGGCCCGGCCAGGACCGGCGAGGAAGGCGACGACGAGACCTTCGTCTACGGCGACGATGACGACGACCTGCCCGCCGCGCAGGTGGCGTCGGCGGGCGCGACCGCGGACCCGGTCAAGGACTACCTGAAGCAGATCGGCAAGGTCCCGCTGCTCAACGCCGAGCAGGAGGTGGAGCTCGCCAAGCGGATCGAGGCCGGGCTGTTCGCCGAGGAGAAGCTGGCCCAGGCCGGGATGACGCCCGATCAGCGGCTCGACATGGAGTGGATCGCCGAGGACGGCCGCCGGGCCAAGAACCACCTGCTGGAGGCGAACCTGCGGCTGGTGGTGTCGCTGGCCAAGCGGTACACCGGCCGCGGCATGCTGTTCCTGGACCTGATCCAGGAGGGGAACCTGGGCCTGATCCGCGCGGTGGAGAAGTTCGACTACACCAAGGGCTACAAGTTCTCCACCTACGCCACCTGGTGGATCCGGCAGGCGATCACCCGTGCCATGGCCGACCAGGCCCGGACCATCCGGATCCCGGTGCACATGGTGGAGGTCATCAACAAGCTCGCCCGGGTACAGCGGCAGATGCTGCAGGACCTGGGCCGCGAGCCGACCCCCGAGGAACTCGCCGCGGAACTCGACATGACCCCGGAGAAGGTCATCGAGGTGCAGAAGTACGGCCGTGAGCCGATCTCCCTGCACACCCCGCTCGGCGAGGACGGCGACAGCGAGTTCGGCGACCTGATCGAGGACTCCGAGGCCATCCAGCCAGGTGAGGCGGTGAGCTTCACGCTGCTCCAGGAGCAGCTGCACTCGGTGCTGGACACCCTCTCCGAACGGGAGGCGGGCGTCGTCTCGATGCGGTTCGGCCTCACCGACGGCCAGCCCAAGACCCTCGACGAGATCGGCAAGGTCTACGGGGTGACCCGGGAGCGGATCCGCCAGATCGAGTCCAAGACCATGTCGAAGCTGCGCCACCCGTCCCGTTCCCAGGTCCTCCGCGACTACCTGGACTGAGGTCAAAGCAGACAGCGCCCTGAGCGCGGAACGCACGCTCAGGGCGCTGTTTGCTGCGCTCAGCTTTCCTGCGGGCGGATGAAGGGTAAACAGGCTGCAGTCAGGTCGGGATCATGCAGCCAGCCCGGCGGCGCCGGCGCCGGTCAGCGGCTGGGGGCTTCAGCCTTGCGCGGGGACAGCCGGTCGCGTCTCGTCCTGGATCTCGGCGGCGATGCGTGCCAGCGCTTCGCTGTGCTGGCGCCCGTGGTGTGCGCAGAACAGAAGTTCTCCCCCTCCAGGGAGCACGACGCGCACGTATGCCTGGGCGCCGCACCGGTCGCATAGGTCCAGTGCACTGAGCGGCTTCATAGGGGCCATAGCTCCGGTCATGTCGCCTCCCTCGCGTCGTACCACCGGCGCGGCTTCGCGCGCCGTCACCCGCGTTTCCTTCTCCTACCCCAAACAAGCGGTAGAACCATGACGTTCCCAGCTACGGCCCAGCTACGCCAAGAGCGAACGTCTGTCTTTCAGGTAACAGGTGTCTCGCTACTCACAGTATCGCACCTTTTATCCGAGGTTACCCTGTGTGTCCGGCGGCGTGGCTGGCGCGGCTTGTCGGCCCGGCGGGCTAGCATTCCTGGGACGGTTCCGGGTGGTCCGGCCGCCGCCGGCGATCCCGAGGAGAATCCGCTGACTGCCGAAGCTGCCGTGACCCCGGGCCCGCGCCGGGGCAGTCGTCTCCGACGGGTACACGGCCCGCCATCTGTCGGTGCTGGAGGGCCTGGAGGCCGTCCGTAAGCGCCCCGGCATGTACATCGGCTCCACCGACGGCCGCGGGCTGATGCACTGCCTCTGGGAGATCATCGACAACGGCGTGGACGAGGCGCTGGGCGGCCACTGCACCAACCTGGACGTGGTGCTGCACCCCGACGGGTCCGCGGAGGTGCGCGACAACGGCCGCGGCATCCCGGTCGACGTGGAGCCGAAGACCGGCCTGACCGGCGTGGAACTGGTGATGACCCGGCTGCACGCGGGCGGCAAGTTCGGCGGCGGCTCCTACACCGCCTCGGGCGGGCTGCACGGCGTCGGCGCGTCCGTGGTGAACGCGCTGGCGGTCCGCCTGGACGTGAACGTCGAGCGCGAGGGGCACGAGTGGGCCGCCAGCTTCCGCCGCGGCGTGCCGGGGGAGTTCGCCGGGCCCGGCCCGGCGGCGGCATTCAAGCAGCGCAAGGGCCTGACCCAGGTCCGCAGGGTGGCGAAGAAGGTGCAGGGCACCCGGATCCGGTTCTGGCCGGACCCCCAGGTGTTCGTCCGGGACGCCCAGTGGAGCCTGGAAGCCCTGGCCCAGCGGGCCCGCCAGACGGCCTACCTGGTGCCCGGGCTGACCATCCGGATCGTGGACGAGCGCGGCCAGGACGGCCCGCACGAGGAGACGTTCCGGTTCGACGGGGGGATCGCCGAGTTCTGCGCGGAACTGGCCGCCGGGGAGCCCGTCACCGACGTGATCAGGCTCGCCGGGTCCGGCAGCTTCACCGAGACCGTCCCGGTGCTCGACGGGCAGGGCCACATGCTGCCCACCGAGGTGGACCGCGAGCTGCTGGTGGACGTGGCGCTGCGGTGGAGCGCCGGTTACGACACCGTGAGCCGGTCGTTCGTGAACGTGATCGCCACGCCCAAGGGCGGCACCCACGTGACGGGGTTCGAGCGGGCCCTGGTGCGGGCGCTGAACGAGCAACTGCGCGCGGTGCGGCTGCTGAAGAACGGCGACGAGCCGGTCACCAAGGACGACGTCATGGAAGGCCTCGCCGCCGTCGTCGCGGTGCGGCTGCCGGAGCCCCAGTTCGAGGGCCAGACCAAGGAGGTACTCGGCACCCCCGCCGCCTCCCGCATCGTCGCCCAGGTGGTCGCCGAGCAGCTGCGGGCGTACTTCTCCGGGCGCGGGAAGGCCAAGCAGCAGGCACGGGCGGTGCTGGAGAAGGTGGCCGCCGCGGCGAAGACCAGGATCGCCGCCCGCGAGCACCGGGACAACCAGCGGCGCAAGTCCGTCCTGGCCGCCTCCACGCTGCCGGCCAAGCTGGTGGACTGCCGGGCCGCCGACGACCGCAGCGAGCTGTTCATCGTCGAGGGAGACTCCGCGCTCGGCACGGCGAAGCTGGCCAGGGACTCGGAGTTCCAGGCCCTGCTGCCGATCCGCGGCAAGATCCTGAACGTGCAGAAGGCGTCCCTGTCCGACATGCTCAAGAACACCGAGTGCGCGGCGATCATCCAGGTCATCGGCGCGGGTTCGGGTAGTTCGTTCGACTTGGAGGCGGCCAGGTACCAGCGTGTGATCATCATGAGCGACGCCGACGTCGACGGGGCGCACATCAGGACGCTGCTGCTGACCCTGTTCCACCGGTACCTGCACCCGATGCTGGCGGCGGGCCGGGTGTTCGCCGCGGTGCCGCCGCTGCACCGGATCGAGCTGACCAGCCCCAGGAAGGGCCAGCAGAAGTACAACTACACCTACTCCGACAGCGAGCTGCGGCGCATCCTGCTGGAGCTGGAGCGCAAGGGGCAGCGCTGGAAGGAGCCGGTGCAGCGGTACAAGGGCCTGGGGGAGATGGACGCGGGCCAGCTCGCGGAGACCACCATGGACCCGCGGCACCGGGTGCTGCGCCGGATCCGGATCGAGGACGCCGCCACCGCCAGCTCGATCTTCGACCTGCTCATGGGTTCCGACGTGAGCCCCGCGGCGGGATTTCATCGTCAGCGGGGCAGCCGAGCTCGACGCGTCCCGGATCGACATCTGACCAGTCCTGCCCGGGGGTCCGGGGGTTGCCCCCCGGGCTAGCAGAGCATCGTCAGCGGGGCGGCCGAGCTCGACGCGTCGCCGCATCGACATCTGACCAGTCCTGCCGGGAGTCGGCCTGCGCTACCGGGCGGAATACTGTCCGGTATGAATGACTTCGCGAAGCTGCTGGCCGGGCAGCTCGGCGCGGACTTCCGGGCGCTGCCGCAGCGGGCCCGGGCCCGGCTTTCGGCCGAGGGGCAGGCCGCCAGGGCTGGCACCATTGGCGAGCTGCGCGAGGCTGCCCGCCGTCGGGTGCCGGCGGTCGTCTTCGACTACGTGGACGGTGCGGCCGGCGACGAGGTGACCGCGGCGCGTAACCTCGCCGAGCTGCGCGCCGTCGAGCTCCGGCCGCGCGTCCTGGTCGACGTGTCGAAGGTCGAGACGGCCACCAGCGTGCTGGGTTCGCCGATCGCGTTGCCGCTGCTCGGTGCGCCGATGGGGCTGACCGGGCTGCTGCATCCATCCGGGGAGGTCGCGCTGGCCCGCGCGCTGCACGCGGCCGGGTCGATCTACGTGCTCGCGGCCATGGCGTCCTGCCCGATCGAGGAGGTGGCTGGCGCGGCCACCGGGCCGCTGTGGTTCCAGATGTACTTCTGGCGCGACCGCGGGCTGGTGCAGGAGTTGCTGCAGCGCGCCCGTGCGGCGGGCATGTCCGTCCTGGTGCTGACCGTCGACGTGCCCTGCGCCGGGGACCGGGACCGGGACCGCCGCAACGGCTTCAGCATGCCGCCCCGCGTCACGCTGCGGGCCCTGGCCGGTGGGGCCGTGCACCCGCGCTGGTCGGCCGGGTTCCTCCGGCAGCCGCGGTTCCGGTGGGGCAACCTGCCCGACGTCGGCCTGGCCGCGGCGGCGTTCAGCGCGCAGACCAACCGCCAGTTCGACCCGGCGGCGACCTGGGATGACGTCGGCTGGTTCCGGGAGCAGTGGGACGGGCCGCTGGTGGTGAAGGGCATCCTGCGCCCGGAGGACGCCCGCCGGGCCGTGCCGCCTCGGCGCGGAGGCGATCATCGTCTCCAATCACGGCGGCCGCCAGCTCGACGGCGCCCCGGCTGCGATCCGCGCGCTGCCCGCGGTCGCCGAGGCGGTCGCGGGCGAGGCCGAAGTCTACTTCGACAGCGGGATCAGGCGCGGCGTCGACATCGTCAGG
This sequence comes from uncultured Actinomycetes bacterium, assembly GCA_963795785.1. Classification (GTDB taxonomy): domain Bacteria; phylum Actinomycetota; class Actinomycetes; order Streptosporangiales; family Streptosporangiaceae; genus DASXKD01. Next base: position 159,760 of record CAWCKG010000005.1, on the reverse strand, counting down.
GCGATCGCGCTCGGCGCACGGGCCTGCCTGGCCGGGCGCGCGCTCGCCTACGGGCTGGGCGCGGCCGGTGAGGCCGGGGCGACCCGCGCCGTCGAGATCCTCCGTGACGAGCTGCGCACCGCGCTGGCGTTGACCGGCTGCCCCTCCGTGCAGGCCCTCGGCCCGTCCTGGGTACACGGATGGCAGGCCCCGGCATCAGGTCCCGCCGGGTCCTCCGGGTAGTCACCGGCGCTGGACCTGCTGCGCAGGCAGAGGTCATGGCGCGGTAAACACACCAAGGTCGCTAACAGTAATCGCTAAGCTACAGCATGTGACACGACAACTCCTCATGGCCGAGTTCCTCCGCGCCCAGGCCGCCTGGCGGCTGGCCCGGGCCGATGGCGACCCCGTCCGGGCGGCCCGCTGTGCCGCCGCGCTCCTCGACGCCGCGGCGTACGCCGCGGGATTAGCAGACGACGACCGGACGCTGGCCCTGCTGGCCAGCGGCGGCTGCTTCCGCGGGCAGGTCTTCGATCCCGGGCCCCGCGGCATCTCGATCGCCCGCTGGTGGCAGTACCGCGACGCGCCGCAGGGCGGCCCGCAGGACCTGGTCACCGCTCTGGTCGCTGCCGTGGGCGCGCGCAACTGACGCACCTTCTGGGCGGGCTCAGTGGCGCCGCTCAGGCCGGGGGCGCCCGCCGCCCAGGGAACCCAGGGGCTGCCGGATCCGGTCGCCAGAGCCGTCCCGGCGGCCGTCGGGGACCGGCAGGTCGACCGGCGACCCCGGCGTCGGTGGCTCCCCGGGCCGGGCCCGGCCCGGCCCAGGCCAGCACCAGGGTGTCCTCGCCCTTGAGGAACCTGTGGCAGCGCACCCCGCCGGTGGCCCTGCCCTTGGCCGGGTACTCGCGGTACGGGGTCACCTTGACGGTCGCCGCCCCGGTTCCCGGCAGCGCACCGGTGCTGCCCGCCACGGTCACCACCACGCCCTCCGCCGCCCCCTCGGCGGCCGGGCCGCCCTCCTCCGGCATGACCGCGCCGAACCAGGTCACGGCCGCGCGTGCGGACAGCCGGATGCCGGCCATCCCGGCCGCCGCCCGGCCCTGCGGGCGGACCGAGGCGGCCGGGAACCTCAGCAGCTGGGCATCGGTGGTGATGAACACCAGGTCGCAGTCCTCGCTGGTGAGCTGGACGGCACCGACCACGCGGTCACCGGGCTTGAGCGAGATCACCTCGAACTCGGCCGAGCTGCCCGGGTAGTCCGGCGCGACGCGCTTGACCACGCCGCCGGCGGTGCCCAGGGCCAGCCCCGCGCCCGCAGCGTCCGGGGCCGCCAGGCCGACCACGGTCTCCCCGGGCACCAGCGCCACGAACTCGGCGACCGGGGCACCACCGGCCAGGCTGGGGGAGTGCGCGCTCGGCGGCAGCGCCGGGATCTCCAGCGCGCCCACCCGGATCAGCCGGCCGGCGGACGTCACCACCGCGACCGACCCCCGGGCGGTGGCCGCCACGCTGGACACCACCACGTCGTGGGCGCTGCGCGGCCCCGCCGCGGGCCCGCCCTGGCCGGCCGGTGCGCCCGCCGCGAACAGGTCCGCCGGGGCATCTCGTTCGGCAATGTCCAGGGGTAGTGCGCGCGACCAGGCCGGTCGACGACAGCAGCACCAGGCACGGGTCGTCGGCGACCTCCAGCGGTACGGCCGCGGTCCGCGGCGCGCCAGTGCCTTCCAGCAGCACCGTGCGGCGCGGGTCGGCGAACCGCTCGGCGATGCTGGCCAGTTCGTCGGAGACCACGGTGCGCAGCCGCGACTCCGACTCCAGGATCGCGGTCAGCTCGTCGATCTCCCGGCGCAGGGTCTCCGCCTCCCGCTCCAGTTCCAGCCGGTCGTAGCGGGTCAGCCTGCGCAGCGGCGTGTCCAGGATGTACGTGGCCTGGATCTCGGACAGGTCGAACACGCTCATCAGGCGTTCCTTCGCCGCCGCCGCGTTGTCGCTGGCGCGGATGACCTGGATCACCTCGTCGATATTGAGCAGGGCGATCATCAGGCCGTCGATCAGGTGCAGCCGGTCGGCGCGCTTGCGGCGCCGGAACTCGGTGCGCCGCCGGGTGACCTCGATCCGGTGGTCGACGTAGATCTGCAGCAGCTCGCGCAGGCCCAGCAGCCGCGGCTGGCCGTCCACCAGCGCGACGTTGTTGATGCCGAAGGTCTCCTCCATCGGCGTGAGCCGGTACAGCTCGTCGAGCACGGCCTCGGGGTGGAACCCGGACCGGATCTCGATGACCAGGTGCAGGCCGCGCTGCCGGTCGGTGAGGTCCTTCACGTCGGCGATCCCGGCGAGTTTCTTCGCCCCGACCAGGTCCTTGATCCGGGCGATGACCTTCTCCGGGCCGACGTTGTAGGGCAGCTCGGTGACCACGATCCCGGCGCGGCGCGGGGTGATCTTCTCCACCCGCGCGGCGGCCCGGGTGCGGAAGATGCCGCGGCCGGTCTCGTAGGCCTCCCGGATCCCGTCCAGGCCGACGATCTTGCCGCCGGTGGGCAGGTCCGGGCCGGGCACGAAGCGCATCAGCTCGTCCAGGCCGGCGCCGGGGTTGGCGATCAGGTGCCGCGCCGCCGCCACCACCTCGCCGAGGTTGTGCGGCGCCATGTTGGTGGCCATGCCCACGGCGATCCCGGACGCGCCGTTGACCAGCAGGTTGGGCAGGCCGGCCGGCAGCACCTCGGGCTGGACCTCGGTGCCGTCGTAGTTCGGCTGGAACTCGACGGTGTCCTCGTCGATGGAGGCCACCATCTCCATCGCGGCGGCGGTCAGCCTGGCCTCGGTGTACCGGTAGGCGGCCGGCGCGTCGTCGCCGCCCAGCGAGCCGAAGTTGCCGTGCCCGTCCACCAGCGGCAGCCGCATGACCCACCACTGCGCCATCCGGACCAGCGCGTCGTAGATGGCGGCGTCGCCGTGCGGGTGCAGCCGGCCCATCACGTCGCCGACCACGCGCGCGCACTTGACGTGGCCGCGGTCGGGGCGCAGGCCCATCTCGTTCATCTGGTACAGGATCCGGCGCTGCACCGGCTTGAGGCCGTCCCGCGCGTCGGGGATCGCCCGCTGGTAGATGACGGAGTAGGCGTATTCGAGGTAGCTGCCGCGCATCTCCTCGGTCACGTCGATGTCGACGATGTTCTCTTCGAACGCCTCGGGCGGGGCTCCGCCCGCGTGGTGGCTCCGGGAGGGCGTGGTCGTGGAACGTCTGGCCATGTCCGCCATTGTGCCGCCTGCGGCCGTCATTCCATGCGCTACGAAGGCCGTGGCGCCCGGTGTTACCGCCCGGTCCGGCCCGCGGCGATGCCTGCCAGGTCGGCGAGCACCGACCGGGAGGTGAGGTGCAGCGCGGCGGCCGCCGGGGACTGGCGCAGCCTGCGGCGCGGGAGCAGCACGCGCAGCGCCCCGGCCCGGACGGTGAACCGCAGCGGCGGGTCCAGGACGGCCGCCTCACCGTCGATGCCGATGTGCAGGGGCCCGGCCGAGCGGACCTCGAACCGGGGGGCCTGCCACTCCATCCAGCCCGGGAACCGCCGTAACTGGCCCACCGCCTCCAGGGCGATGAACCGCTGCGCCTGCGCCGGGCCGGTGATCCGCGTCGCGACCAGGCCAAGCGTGCCGAGATCCAGCCGCTCCCTGGTGCCCCGGCCACCGATGTAGTCGAGCTGGTAGGGGTTGTTCGACACCAGGATCAGGTGCGCGGTCGGGTATTCGGTCCCGCCGGGGCCGGTGAAGCGCAGGTCGAGTGGCGCGGCATCCGGCCCGAGCAGCCGCGGGAGGATGTCCGCCGCGGTCTTGAGCTTGGCGTCCCGGTACTCGGGCGACTGCACCACCTCCGCGTACAGGCCCAGCGACGCGTTGTTCACGAACACCCGGCCGTTCACCTCGGCCAGGTCGACGCGCCGCTCGATCCCGTCGGTGAACGCGTCCAGGGCCCCGACCACGTCGTCGCGGTCCAGGCCGAGGTCCAGGGCGAAGTGGTTCCGGGTACCCGCGGGCACCGTGACGTGCGGTATCCCGTGCCTGGCGGCGACCGCGGCCACCAGGGCCTGCGAGCCGTCGCCCCCGGCCATCCCGATCGCGTCCGCCCCGCCGCTGATCGCGGCCTCGGCGAGCCGCAGCAGGTCGTCCCCCGGCTCCAGCACGACCGGCTCGATGCCGCGCGCCCGGCATTCGTCCGCCAGACGGAACCGGGCCGCCTTGCCCCCGCCCGACCGCGGGTTCATGATCAGGACCGGATGCCGCGGCCGCGGCGCCGCCTGGCCGCGGCGGGCCGCCACCTGGCCGGCGCCCCGGCCGCGGTGCAGCGCCAGCCGGGCACATCCCACCGACCCCACCGCACAGGCCACGGTGAGCAGCACGCGCGGCAGCCAGATGTCGGCGAGCGCAAGGCCGAGGCCGAGCAGCGCGGCCGCCGCCGCGGCCAGGGCCACCGCCGACCGCGCGCACGGCGCCGCGCCGGGAGACCGCGTACCAGCCCGCGGCCACGGCCACGACCAGCCCGGCGAGGGCGGCGAGGATGCTCGCCCAGTTCATGATGGCGCCCACCACGAGGGCCACGATCGCGGCGCCCAGCAGGACGAGGGCCAGCGCCGCGCAGGCCCGCTGGGCGATGCCGGGCCGGTCCGCCGGGTGCGTCACCCCCGCGCCCCGCCCGGTGGCCGGGCCCGGAGCCGGCCGGGCCGCCGATCGCCGTGCGCCATAGCTGCACTCGATCATCGGGGCGCCCGGCCGGACATCCTCCGCCACGGGTGACTGCCGGCCGGGGCGCCCGTGCTGGAGTGGAGGCGTGCGACCTGCCTATGACCGCCTGGCGACCCTGGATGAGGTGCTGCGCCGGGCCGGGGAGCTGTCGGCGCGGACGCTGGTCTTCGACGTGGAGCCGCTCGTGGCCTACTGGGACAGCGGCCAGCAGGCACTGGACCAGGGGGTCGAGCACGTGCTCGCCCGGGCACAGGCGGTCCCGGGGGTGCTGGTCGTGTGCTTCTCGACCAACTCGCGCCGGCGCCCGTCGGCCCCGCTGGCCGGGGCGGTGTGCGGGCCGAGTACCTGGCAAGCGCGGGCAAGCCGCTGCGGACCGCGTACTACCGGGCCTTCCCCCGGCCCGGCGTGGTGATCGGCGATCAGCTCGCCACCGACGGCGCCCTGGCCCGGCGGCTCGGCTATGCCTTCCTGCAGTACCACCCGGAACCGGGCGGCCTGCCGGCCTGCCCGCGGCTGATGGACTGGTGCGGGCGGGCGCTGCGGCCGCTGCTGTTCGCCCGCCCCCGGTGACCGGCGGGCGCCGCGCGGGCGCTGGTCAGGTGGCGGACAGGCCGCCGTCCACGAAGATCATCTGCCCGGTGACGTAGTCGCTGGCCCGGCTGGCCAGGAAGACGGCCACGCCCTCGAAGTCGTCCGGCTCCCCGTTGCGGCCGATCATGGTGCGGGCGGCCAGCGCGGCCGAGCGGACCGGGTCGGCGGCGACCTCGGCGGTGAGCGGGGTGGCCACGAAGCCGGGGACGATCGCGTTGCAGCACACCCCCCGCGGCGCCCAGGCCTCGGACTGGGACCTGGTCAGCCCGGCCAGCCCGGCCTTGGCGGCGCCGTACCCGCCGCTGTTGCCGAAGGCCCGGAGCGCCTGCTGGGAGGCGATGTTGAGGATCCGCCCCCAGCCGCGGGCGGCCATCGCCGGACCGAACCGCTGCCCGAGCAGGAACGGCGCGGTGAGGTTGACGGCCAGCAGCGTGTCCCAGTCGGCCGTGGTCAGGTCCGCCAGCGGCGGGCGGATGTTGACGCCCGCCGCGTTGACGACGATGTCGGGCTCGCCGAACGGCCCGGCCGCCGCCGCGGCGCCGCGCAGCACCGCCTCGCGGTCGGCGAGGTCGGCGCTCACCCAGGCGGCTTCGCCGCCCTCGGCCCGCAGCGCGCGCGCGGCCTCGGCCAGCGGCTCCGCGCGCCGGGCCAGCAGCACCACCCGGGCGCCGGCCAGTGCCAGGGCACGCGCCATCGCGTGACCGATGCCTGAGCTTCCGCCGGTGACCAGGGCGACCCTGCCCTCCAGCGAGAAGAGCGAGAGCAGGAAGCCCTGGTCAGAGCGCGGGCCGGGCGCCAACGAGTGACCGGGCGCGCGCGGCGAGGCGGCAGCCGCTCACCAGCGCCTCCAGCGGTGGCTTCTTGTCCAGCCAGGAGATCAGGAACCCGGCGCTGAACGCGTCGCCGCTGCCGGTGCCGTCCACGATGCGCTCGGTCACCTGGGCCGGGGCGCGGACGGCTTCGGGCCGGCCGTTGGCGAACAGCGCGCCGTCGGCGCCCAGCTTGACCACGACCTGCGGGTACCACGCGGTCAGCACCCTCGCGGCCTGCGCCGGGTCGTCGCGCCCGGTGAGCACGCTGGCCTGTGCCCCGTTCACGAACAGCAGGGTGGCGCCGTTGGTCAGTTCCAGGTACGGCTCCGCGCCGACCCGTTCCAGCGGCGCGACACTGGCCCCGTCCACCGAGATGGTCATGTCCGCCTGCCTGGCGTAGTTCATCGCGGTGATGGCGGCCTGCCGGGATCCCTCGTTCAGCAGCGTGTACCCGGACATGTGCAGGTGGCTGCCCGGCGCGAACAGGTCCTTGGGCAGGTCGTCGGGGGACAGCGCGGCGTTGGCGCCGGGATCCGACAGCATCGTGTTGTCGCCCTTGTGGGTGATCATCACCACGCAGTTGCCGGTCGGCCGCTCCGGGTCCATGACCAGGCGGGCGTCCACGCCGTAGCCCATCAGCTCCATGTCCCGGTTGCGCCCGGCGATATCCGCCCCACGGCGGCCGACGAAGGCGACCTCGGCCCCGTCCACGGCCAGCCACGCGGCGATGTTGGCGCCCGAGCCGCCACCGCAGGTCGCGACCGCGGCCGGCGTGTCGCTGCCCTTCGCCAGGGGAAGCGCTGCACGGGCGACCGTGTCGGTCATCAGGTCACCTACGACGACAATGCGCGTCATGTCGTCACCACCTCGATCACGGAAACCAGGCCACCGGCGCACCCCGCAGCGGCCCAATGCGCAGGGCTAGCGGATACAAAACCTAACAGGTGGCAGCCGCTCGCTCCCGGCGTTCGGCGCTGAATCCCGCTGTGCGGACATTCCGGTCATGTCACAATGCCCCCGCGCGGCCCCGCACGGGGGCGCCAGAGGGGCCGGTCAGGCTCGGCTAGGCTCTGGCCGGGAGGTGGGCCGACATGGTGTGGTCCTGGCGGTTCGAGAAGGCGGACGGGACCGCGGCAAGCTCCGGCGACGTGCCGAAGGAGGCCTTCGGCAGCCAGGGTGACGCGGAGAGCTGGCTCGGCGAAAACTGGCGCGCGCTGCTGGAATCGGGCGTCGACCAGGTGACCCTGCTGGAGGACAGCCGGGTCGAGTACGGGCCGATGAGCCTGCATCCCGCGGACTGACCCGCGCCTGGGCGCGGGCCGGCCCGCGGGATCGCTCGTGGCCCGGGGCCCCGGCGCCCGTCAGGAGCGGGCCGGCGGGCTGACCGTCAGCGCGGGGTCGCGCTCGATGACCGGGGCGAGCACGTCGTCGATCCGGCGCATGACCTCCTCGTCCAGCCGGACGCCCGAGGCCTTCACGTTCTCCCGCACCTGCTCGGGCCTGGTGGCGCCGACGATCGCGGCGGACACGCCCGGGTTCTGCAGCACCCAGGCGATGGCGAGCTGGGCCATGCTCAGCCCGGCCTGCTCCGCCACCGGGCGCAGTTCGGCCACCCGGCTCAGGATCTCGTCGGTGAGGAAGCCCTTGATGAAACCGGACCCGCTCGCGTCGGTCGCCCGGGATCCGGCGGGCGCGGCCTGGCCGGGCAGGTACTTGCCGGTGAGCGCGCCCTGGCCGATGGGGGACCAGACGATCTGGCCGATGCCCTCCGTCTTGCACAGCGGGAGCACCTCGGCCTCGATCACCCGCCACAGCATGTTGTACTGCGGCTGGTTGGAGATGAGCCGGTCCAGTCCCAGCTGGCCGGCGATGGCGAGGGCGGCGGAGATCTCCTCGGCACGCCACTCCGACACCCCGATGTAGAGCACCTTGCCCTGGCGGACCAGGTCGTCGAAGGCACGCAGGGTCTCCTCGAGCGGGGTCCCATGGTCGTAGCGGTGCGCCTGGTACAGGTCCACGTAGTCGGTCTGCAGCCGGCGCAGCGAGGCGTGGGCGGATTCCATGATGTGCTTGCGGGACAGGCCGCGGTCGTTGGGCCCGGGGCCGGTCGGCCAGAACACCTTGGTGCAGATCTCGACGGACTCCCGCCGCAGCCCGTGCAGCGCCCGGCCCAGCACCGCCTCGGCGCGGGTCCCGGCATACACGTCCGCGGTGTCGAACGTGGTGATGCCCTCGTCCAGCGCGGCGGCGACGCACGCCTTGGCCGCGTCCTCCTCCACCTGCGATCCGTGGGTGATCCAGTTGCCGTAGGCGATCTCGCTGACTTTGAGGCCGCTGCGGCCCAGATGACGATGCTCCATGACATGCGACCCTAACCGGAGCCCGGCTCCGGGCGCATTCCGGGCACAGCCGGCCCAGCCAGCAATCGCGGGGGTTCCGGGGGTCGGCCCCCCGGGTTAGCACTGCGGCCCGTGGCGAAGATGACCGAAGGTCATCGAGCAGCCTGCAGGCTCGGCGCACCGCTGCTGTCAGAACTTGTCGCCCGGCTTCACCCGCGGCTTGGGCACCCGCAGCTTGCGGATCTGCAGGGCGCGCATCGCGGAGTAGAGGCCGAGACCGCGAGTGCTCTCCCCGGGCAGCCGCTCGGCGGCCAGGGCTCTTCGCCCGGCGCCCGATGAAGATGCCTTCGAGGCCCATGATGATGACGGCCCCCAGCACCAGCAGCGGCACGATCGTCTGCACGATGTGCGCGCGGATGAACAGCAGCACGAGCAGGACCAGCAGCCCGTACATGTAGTACTCGCTGACCCGCCGCTTGGAGTCGACGTAGTCGCGGGCGAGCGCCTTGACCGGGCCGCGGTCCCGGGGCGGCAGCGCCCACGCCTCGCCCCGGCGCACCGCTTCCATCCTGCGGGTACGGTCCGTCCGCTGGCGGGTGCGGGAGGCGCGGGCGGCCTCCTTGCGGTCCTTGGGAGCGGTGTAGGGCTGGCGGCGGCGGCGCTCGGCCTCGCTGCGCTTGGGAGTGGGCTTTCCCTTGCCCGCCGTCACGGCACCCGGCCGGGCGGGGGAGGCGTCGGCGTCGGGCGTGGCGGCGGAGCCGTTGACGGCTTCCTGGCCTGGCCCCTCGTCCGTGGCGGTGCGGCTTCGTCGGAACACGCGCTCAGCTTACCGGGAGCAATCGCGCGGATGCCCAGGTTGCGGACGTGGCGCGGGAAACCTCTCCGGCGGCCGCCGGCCGGGTGCCGTGGCGCCGTGGCGGTCGTGATGACGCATCTGCCGGTGACCGCGTAGGCTGAGTGAACCAAGCTCGCAGGGAGGCCGCTGCCGAGGATTGGCGCGGCTGGCGGCGCCGTGGGGCTAGCGACAGCGGTTGCATACGATGAAGGGGAAGGTCGCGCCCATGAGCGTGATGAAAAGGGTCTCGCTGATCTTCAAGTCCAAGGCCAACAAGGCCCTGGACCGTATGGAGGACCCCCGCGAGACCCTGGATTACTCCTACCAGCGCCAGCTTGAGATGCTCACCCAGGTGCGCCGTGGTGTGGCCGATGTGGCCACCTCGCGCAAGCGCGTTGAGCTTCAGATGAACAGCCTGCGGCAGAACCAGAACAAGCTGGAGGGCCAGGCGAAGCAGGCGCTCGGGGCCGGCCGGGAGGACCTGGCCAGGGAGGCGCTGAGCCGCAGGGCGTCGCTGCAGAGCCAGCTCACCGACCTGGAGAACCAGTACCAGTCGCTGCAGGCCGACGAGGAAAAGCTGACCGTGGCGTCGCAGCGCCTGCAGGCGAAGGTCGAGGCCTTCCGCATGCAGAAGGAGACCATCAAGGCCACCTACACCGCGGCCGAGGCGCAGAGCAAGATCGGCGAGGCGGTGTCGGGCATCTCCGAGGAGATGGGCGACGTCGGCATGGCCGTGCAGCGCGCGCAGGACAAGACCGCGCAGATGCAGGCCCGGGCGGGTGCCATCGACGAGCTGATGGCCTCGGGCGCGCTGGACGACATCACCGGCACCCCGCGCGACGACATCCAGGCCGAGCTGGACTCGATGCGCAGCGGGCCGGACATCGAGCTGGAGCTGCGGCGCCTCAAGGGCGAGATCGGCACCGGCAACGCGCAGGCGATCGAGGGCGGCACGCCGGCGGCGGACGGCGCGGCGCAGTCCGCCGCGGCGGAGCAGCCACAGGCCGGTGACGGAGCATGATCGTCCGGATTCTGGACGAGGGCCAGCTCCGGGTGGATGATTCCGCATCCGCCGAGCTGAACGTGCTCGACGCTGCCCTGGAGAAGGCCGTGAACTCCGGTGATGAGCCCGCGTTCCGCGCCGCGCTGCTGGCCCTGCTCGACCGGGTCCGGGCGCTGGGAACCCCGCTGGCCGCCGACGCGCTGGAGCCGTCGGACTCGATCCTGCCGCGCGCGGAGGCCAACCTGGACGAGGTGCGCAGCATGCTGACCGGCGAGGGGTACATCCCAGGCTGAGCCGGCCGGCATACGCAGGCGCTCGGCGGGTGCAGAGCCAGCGTTCAGCTCGCACTCAGGATCGCCTCCGATACTCAAGTGGATCCGGTGGGGCATTGGAATTTTCAGTGCCCCTTGTACGTGATACTGGATGGCAGGAGTGCCTGGCCGGTAGCCGGTCAGGCCAGAACGGAGGCGCCGCGATGGTGCGAACCCGTTATGCGCCCGACCGGGGGCTGCAAGCGCGGATGGGCTTGACGATGTTCCTGCTGGGACTCGTCTTCGTGGCTTTGGTGATCGCACTGGTGTTCGTGCTGGCGGCTTTCAAGCAAGGTGCCGGCGTGATCATCTTCTTCGCCGTGATCCTCGGCGCGGGGCTGACGTTCGGCTCCCTGTTCTGGTCGGACAAGGTCGCGCTCCGGGCGTCCGGCGCCCGGGAGGTCAGCCCGGCCGAGGCGCCGGACCTGCACGGGACAATCGACCGGCTGTGCGCCCTGGCCGACATGCCCAAGCCACGGGTCGCGATCGCGCAGACCGATATGCCCAACGCCTTCGCGACGGGACGCAACAGCAAGAACGCGGTCCTCTGCGTGACCACGGGCCTGCTGAGGCGGCTGGACCAGAAGGAACTCGAGGGCGTGATCGCGCACGAGATGTCCCATGTCGCGCACAAGGACGTCGTGGTGATGACGATCGCCTCGTTCCTCGGCATCATCGCCGCGCTGCTGGTCAGGTTCGCGTTCTATGGCGAGCTTTTCGGCGGCGGCGGCGGGCGCGGCCGCGGCATGGGAGCAACAACAACAACGGCGGCGCGCTGCCGGTGATGCTGATCGTGATGGCGGTCGGCGTTGTCGTCTACGCGATCAGCTTCCTGCTGATCCGGCTGCTCTCCCGGTACCGCGAGCTGGCGGCCGACCGGGCCGGTGCCCTCCTGACCGGGCAGCCCTCGGCGCTGGCCAGCGCGCTGACCAAGGTGAGCGGGGCGATGTCCGCGATCCCCACCAGGGACCTGCGGCAGGCGCAGGCGCTCAACGCGTTCTACTTCGCCCCGGCGCTCAAGGCCGACCAGGTGAGCCTGTCCACGGTCTTCTCCACGCACCCCTCGCTGGAGCGCCGGCTCAAGCAACTGTCGGACATCTCCGCGCAGCTCGGCAAGTAACCGGTGGGCTTCCTCGACACGCTGCTGGGCCGGACCAAGCCGGTCCAGCCGAACCTCGACGCGCTTGTTCGAGCTGCCCACCGCGGCCATCACGCTGCAGGCCGCGATGGGGTTCACCCCGACCGGGTCCGGCTCGGTGTGCTTCCGTGCCACCGAGGGGCGGGCGTTCAGCGACATCGAGGCCGAGGTCAAGGAACTGCTGTCGATGGGCCAGGACGCGGCGCCGGTGGAGGTCACCAGCGACTCCTACGGGTTCACCTGGCTGGTCTGCCGCCACCGGAGCGACGACATGGAGTCGCTGGTCACCGACCTGCACGCGGTCAACTCCTCGCTCGCGGACGGGGGCTTCGGCCCGCAGTTGCTGTGCACGCTGGTGGGCCTTACCGATTCCGCCGGCCGCAAGCTCGGCATCGTCTACCTCTACAAGAGGGGGACGTTCTACCCGTTCGCGCCGCAGGCCGGCGAGCACCGCGACAACGCCCTGGAACTTGAGGTACGCGGCAACGTCGGCGTGGACCTGAAGATCGAGCCCGACCTCAGCCGGTGGTTCCCGGTCTGGGGCGCCCCTGGCCTCTAGGCCCCGGAAGATCTCCTTTCAGAGGCTGTACAGAGGAACCCCTCACCTGCCGGCCAGTTCGCATTGAGAGTGTTGCCGTCCGTGGGCTTTGAATCAGTGGTGGCACCCCGGTCCCGGCAGGGCCGCAAGCGCCCGCAGGCGCTGCCCGAGCCGCACCGCCCGCGCCCGGCGCTCGCCCGGGCAGGGCTGGTAGTCGCCGGGCGCCGGGCTCGGCGCGGTGACCGCGCTGGCGATCACCGACGAGACCGGCAGCCGAGTTCACCGCTCCCGGCGGTGCGCTGACCTTCCTCGGCAGCCTCACCGGGCTGGTCGGCATGTACCTGGCGCTGCTGATGGTGCTGCTGGTGAGCCGGATCCCGGCGATCGAGCGGGTGCTCGGGCAGGACGGGCTGCTGCGCTGGCACCGGCGCCTCGCCCCGTGGCCGATCAGCCTGCTGGTGGCGCACGCGCTGTTCATCACCGTGGGCTACGCCCAGGCGGCCCGGGCGGGCCTGGGGCACCAGGTGGCGCGTGCTGCTCGGCAGCTACCCGGATGTGCTGATCGCGACCGTGGGCCTCGGCATCATGTGCGCCATCGGGATCCTGTCGATACGGGCGATCCGGCGCAGGCTGAGCCGGGAGACATGGTGGCTGGTCCACCTGTACATGTACCTCGCCCTGGCGCTCTCCTTCGCCCATGTGCTCGCGCTCGGGCCGTCCTTCGTCGGGCACCCGCTGACCCAGGCCGTCTGGTCGGTGGCCTGGGCGGCCACCGCGGGGCTGGTGCTGTGCTACCGCTTCGGCCTGCCGGTGGTCCGCAGCCTGCGCCATCGCCTGGTCGTGGCGGAGGTGCGCCAGGAGGGGCCGGGGGTGGTGTCGGTCATCTGCACGGGGCGCCACCTGGACCGGCTGGCCATCGCCGGCGGGCAGTTCTTCTTCTGGCGGTTCCTGACCAGGTCCATGTGGTGGCAGGCCCATCCGTACACGCTGTCCGCGCTGCCCCAGCCGCCCTACGTGCGGCTGACGGTCAAGGCCGCCGGTGACCACTCCGCCGCCGTGGCCGGGCTCCGGCCCGGCACCAGGGTCGCGGTCGAGGGCCCGTACGGGGCCTTCACCAGGTTCGCGCAGCAGCGCCCCCAGGCCCTGCTGGTGGCCGCGGGCATCGGGGTCACCGCACTGCGGTCGCTGCTCGAAGACCTGCCCCGCAACTCCGCGCCGGTCGTGCTGCTGCGCGGCACCCGGCCCGAGGACCTGGTGCTCCGCAAGGAGGTCGAGGAACTGGTCCGGTACCGGCGCGGCCGGGTGCACGAACTGGTGGGCACCAGGGAGGAGGCCGTCCTTGACGAGCAGTCCCTCCCGCGCCTGGTTCCCGACCTGCACCGGCGGGACATCTACGTGTGCGGGCCCGAGGGGTTCGTGACCAGCATCGTCGAGGTGGCCACCCGGCTCGGGGTGCCCGCCGAGGCCATCCACCACGAGGCGTACGCGCTGTGACTGGGGAGAGGACGCACCGATGAAGCGGCCAGGCTGGTACCTGATCGCCGGCGCCGCCGCCGGGTTCGCCGGCGTGGTCGGCTTTCACAGCTCCGGGGCGGCCCCGCTGACCGCGCTGGGCCAGCTCGAGAGCGGGGGGAGCCGGCGCCTTCCGCGGCACCGTCGGCTCCGGCCACCCCCGCAGCGGCCTCGCAGCACCGCCGGCCCGGCCGCCCAGTCGGGCGGTTCCGGTGCCATACGCAAGGCCACTGGGACCGTGGAGCAGTATGGCTACGGCGAGCTATCGGTCGCGGTCACCGTGCGCGGGAGTCAGATCACCGATGTGTCCGTGCCGCTGCTACGGACCGCCGAGCCCTATTCGCAGCAATTGGCGCAACAGGTCATCCCCATGCTCAGGTCCGAGGTGCTGGCCGTGCACAGCGCGCGGATCAACGGCGTCAGCGGGGCTACCTACACCAGCATGGCCTATGCGCAGTCGATCCAGTCAGCGCTGGACAAGCTGCACGTCAAGTGACCGGGCCCCGTGGCCCGGTCGGCCGGCCCGGACCCGCTGACCTGCCCGGACCGGTCCGCCCGGCCCGGGCACCCGCGGGCCAGGCCCCGGTGACCACGCACGCCGAGCACGTGATGGGCACGGTCTTCTCGTTCACCGCCGTCCACGGCGGCGCGCCACCGGTCCGCGGTGCGGGCCGCGCTGGACGCCGCCTGCCGGATGCTGCACCACTATGACGCGCGTGTTCAGCACGTGGAACCTGGACAGCCCGGTGAGCCGGTTCCGCCGCGGCGAGGCCACGCTCGGCCAGATGCCGCCGGAGTTCGCCGAGGTGCTGGCCGAGTGCCACGCGGCCAAGACGGCCTCGGGCGGCTGGTTCGACCCGTGGGCGATGCCCGGCGGGTTCGATCCGACCGGCCTGGTCAAGGGCTGGGCCGTGGCGCGGGCGCTGGCGGAGCTGCGCCGTGCCGGAATGGCCGGTGCGCTCGTCAACGGGGGCGGGGACGTGGCGGTGTTCGGGGCACCGGCCGGCGGGCAGCGGTGGCGGGTGGGCATCCGGCACCCGTGGCGGGCGGACGCGCTGGCCTGCGTGGTCGAGGTCGGCCAAGGCCCCGTGACGGAGGAACGGGGCCTTGAGCCAGCGGGGGGTTCCGGGGGGTCGCCCCCCCGGGCTGGCAGTCGGCCAAGGCCCCGTGACGGAGGAACGGGGCCTTGAGCCAGCGGGGGGTTCCGGGCCGTGGGGTCCGGGGGCTTGCCCTCGGGCAGGCGGAGTGTCCCCCCGGGCTGGCATCGCCGCGGTGGCCACCTCCGGCCCGTATGAGCGCGTGGCCGGCGCCGTGGCCGGGTTCGGCGGCGTGCTCGGCCTGCACAGCACGCAGGCGGCCGCCCCTACCGTGCTCGGCCAGCTCAAGCGGGGGGAGACCGGCGCCCTGCCCGCACCGTCCCCCGGTGCCCCGGCCCCCACCCCGGCGGCGGGACCCACCGGCGCGGCGGCGGGCCCGGCCCGGACGGCCACCGGAGCGGTGGAGCCGTACGGCTACGGGCAGCTGTCGGTCACGGTGACCGTGCGCGGCAACCAGATCGTCGCCGTGTCCGTCCCGGTCCTGCACACCATGGACCCGTTCTCGCAGCAGGTCGCCCAGGAGGCCATCCCCATGCTCAGGTCCGAGGTGCTGGCGGTGCACAGCGCGCAGATCCACAGCATCAGCGGGGCCACCTACACCAGTGACGCCTACGCGCAGTCGATCCAGTCGGCCCTGGACAAGCTGCACGTTAAATGACCGCGGAACCGGCGCCGCTGGCCACGCACGCCGAACCGGTGATGGGCACCGTGTTCTCCTTCGCCGCCGTGCCCGGTGGCCTGCCACCGGACGCGGTGCGGGCCGCGATCGCCGCCGCCTGCCGGGTCCTGCACCACTGCGACGCCGTGTTCAGCACCTGGGACGCGGCCAGCCCGGTGAGCCGGTTCCGCCGCGGCGAGGCCACGCTCGGCCAGATGCCGCCGGAGTTCGCCGAGGTGCTGGCCGAGTGCCACGCGGCCAAGACGGCCTCGGGCGGCTGGTTCGACCCGTGGGCGATGCCCGGCGGGTTCGATCCGACCGGCCTGGTCAAGGGCTGGGCCGTGGCGCGGGCGCTGGCGGAGCTGCGCCGTGCCGGACTGCCCGGTGCGCTGGTCAACGGCGGCGGGGACGTGGCGGCGTTCGGGGCACCGCCCGGCGCCCAGCGATGGCGGGTGGGCATCCGGCACCCGTGGCGGGCCGACGCGCTGGCCTGCGTGATCGAGCTCGGCCAACGGCTCCGGGGGGTCGCCCCCCGCGGTGGCCACCTCCGGTCCGTATGAGCGTGGCGCGCACCTGATCGACCCGGCCACCGGGCGGCCCGCGAGCCGCGCGGCCTCGGCCACGGTCACCGGCCCCAGCCTCGCGCTGGCCGATGCCCTGGCCACCGCGGTGGCGGTGGGCGGCGACGAGGCGCTTGCGCTGGTGGCGGGCCTGCCCGGCTACGCCGGCTACCTGATCCGCCCCGACGGCAGCGAGGCGGACACCGGCGGCATCGCCTTCGCCCGGTGACCGGCGGCGGTGGCCCGCAGCGCGGGGGCTGAGGCGGAATGACGGCGAACCGCATATGGTTGAGGGGTACAGGAACGACCCAGTGCCGCCCTGGCGGCAGACCGACGCGGGAGCAGATCACAGATGACGGTTCAGCATGAGGCGGCCACGCAAGGTGTGATCCTTACCCCCATCGCTGCGGAGAAGGTGAGCAGCCTGCTGGCGGCCGAGGGCCGGGAGGACCTCAGGCTCCGCATCGCGGTGCAGCCGGGTGGCTGCTCGGGACTGCGCTACCAGCTCTACTTCGACGAGCGCGAGATCGACGGCGACATCGAGGCCGACTTCAGCGGCGTGCACGTGGTCACCGACAAGATGAGCGCCCCGTACCTGTCGGGCGCCACCATCGACTTCGTCGACACGATCGAGAAGCAGGGCTTCACCATCGACAACCCCAACGCGACGGGGTCCTGCGCCTGCGGCGACTCGTTCCACTGACGGGCGGGCCAGGCTGACAGCCGCCTGCGGGAGCAGGCATGGCGACCTCTCCGGGCCCAGACGCCCGGATAGCGGTCACCGGGTCGATCGCGACCGATCACCTGATGACCTTTCCCGGGCGTTTCGTCGACCAGCTCATCGCCGAAAAGCTTGACCGGGTCTCGCTGTCGTTTCTCGTCGACGACCTGGAGATCCGCCGTGGCGGGGTGGCCGCGAACATCGCCTTCGGCCTCGGGGTGCTCGGGCTGAAACCGCTGCTCATCGGCGCGGTCGGCCCGGACTTCGGCCCGTACCGCGACTGGCTGGCCGCGCACGGCGTGGACTGCTCCGGGGTGCGCGAATCGGTCCGGCATCACACGGCGCGGTTCGTCTGCACGACCGACAGGGACGGGAACCAGATCGCCTCGTTCTACCCCGGAGCGATGAGCGAGGACGCCGAAATCACGATCGCCCCGTTCACCGGCCAGGCCGAGCGCCTCGACCTGGTCCTCATCGGCGCGAGTGACCCCGGGGCCATGATTTCGCGCACCGCCGAGTGCGTCAGCCTGGGCGTCCCGTTCGCCGCCGACCCCTCACAGCAACTGCCCCGGCTGGAGGGGCCGGATGCGCGCTCGCTCGTGGCCGGGGCACGCTACCTGTTCTGCAACGAGTACGAGGAAGCCCTCATCGAGCGCAAGACCGGCTGGACGAGAGCCGAGGTGCTGGCCCAGGTCGAGGTGCGGGTGACCACGCTCGGGCCGAACGGCGTCCGGATCGAGCGGGCGGCGGAGCCGCCGTTGTTCGTGGCCCCGGTGGCCGAGGTGCACAAGCGGGACCCGACCGGCACCGGGGATGCGTTCCGTGCCGGTTTTCTCGCGGGTGTGGGCTGGGGCCTGTCGCTGGAGCGCGCCGCCCAGCTTGGCAACCTCGTGGCGGTGAGCGCGCTGGAGACCGTGGGGCCGCAGGAGTATGAGCTCAAGCCGGCCGAGGTGGCCGGGCGGCTGGCGGAGAACTACGGCGACGAGGCGGCCGCGGAGATCGGCGCCTGTTACGGGTGCTAGCCCCGGGGGCTGACGGCTGGCCCGGGGCCGTGCCGGGTTGCCGATAGTGTGGCTGGGTGGCAGGGAGCCTGATCGCCGGCGGGTACAGCGGGCCGCCTGCGCTCACGCTGTCCCGCGCGGTCACGTCCTGGACGCTGGACCTCCCGGTGCTCGTAGCGGTCCTGGTGGCGGCGGGACTGTACCTGGCC
Source organism: uncultured Actinomycetes bacterium (assembly GCA_963795785.1). Classification (GTDB taxonomy): domain Bacteria; phylum Actinomycetota; class Actinomycetes; order Streptosporangiales; family Streptosporangiaceae; genus DASXKD01. The sequence goes on along the minus strand of CAWCKG010000005.1, from coordinate 141,719 downwards.
GGGGTGCGCCGGCTGCGCCGCGCCGGGCAGCCGTGGCCCGCCGCGCGGACCTTCTCTTTCCTGGTAGGCGGCACGGGTGCCGTGGTGCTCGCCACCATGTCCTTCCTCGGCGTCTACCAGGGCGTGCTGTTCTCCATCCGGGCCGTGCAGAACGTGCTGCTGCTCCTGGTCGCCCCGCTGTTCCTGGCCCTGGCCGGCCGCTGACGCTGCTGATCGCCGCCCGGCCCGGGCTCGGGGCACGGCTGGCGGCGGCGGTGCACAGCCGCACCGCCCGCGTGCTCACCTTCCCCGCGATCACCGCGTTTGTGCTGGTGATCGTGCCGTTCCTGCTGTACTTCACCCCGTGGTACGCGGCGGGACTGCACAGCGGCCTGGTGCGGGAACTGACCTACGCCGCGCTGATGGTGCCGGGCCTGGTCTTCTTCTGGACCCTGCTGCGGGTGGACCCGGTACCCAAGGCCTACCCGTACCTGGTCGCGCTCTGGGTCACCGGGGCGGAGGTGGTGGGTGACGCGGTCCTCGGCCTCGCGGTGATCGCGGACCAGCATCTCATCGCCGGTGCCTACTACCAGGCGCTGGCCCGGCCCTGGGGGCCGACGCTGCGGGCCGACCAGGTGATCGGCGGGGGAGCGCTGTGGATCCTGGGCGACCTCGTCGGCCTGCCGTTCCTCGCCGCCCAGCTCATCCAGATGATCAAGGAGGATGAGCAGGAGGCCGCCCAGGTGGACGCCGAACTGGACGCCCGTGCTGCCGCGGCCGCCGCGCAGGGCCCGGAGAAGGCGGGGGTTGCCCCGGCCGGAGCGGACAGCCAGCCGTGGTGGGAGAGCGACGACCGCTTCACCGGCCGCTTCCGGCGCCCAGAGCAGCGCAGTCCCCCGGGCCAGCACTGCCAGTATCGGCGGCGGATCAGCAGGGCCCAGCCGCGCGGGCAGGTCGGTGGCGGCGACGAACTCGTGCGACTTCATGGCGCACCAGGACGGCACGTCGGTCCTGGCCGCGGGGTCGTCGGCGAGCACCGCGATGATCTGCCCGATCGGCACCTCGCGGATCCGCTCGGCCAGCATGATGATCGGGATCGGGCACTTGCGGCCGAGCGCGTCGATGGTTACCAGCGGGGCCGGGGGCGCCGGGAAGGTCACGCTGGTCACCCTTCCCCGTGACCGGCGGGAGGCATCAGGCTCACCGTGCCCCACCGCCGGACAGCGGCGCCGGGCAGCGTGCGGCAGCGCGCGGTGCGTGAGATGCCATGCGATTGCGATACCCGTCCGCCGCCGCGGGTAAGCACCGCCAGGTACGGTGCCTGGTTGACCGCCGGTTCAACGTGCAGCACCCCACGACCCTAGCTCTGTGCAGCACGGACCGCGACACTGACGGGGGTCCTCGCCGCGCCCGGCGCCGCGCGCGATACTGTTTCCACGACAGCCTGTAGGACGAGCCATGACCAGCCCGTGCCGCGGCCAGACCGCGCAGCCGGGCGTCATCCGCAGGGAAGGCAACCTGTGAGTTCTGCCCCCAGCACCCCGCCCGGCCGGGGTGCTCATGACCTGGGCCGCTCCCCGGAGCGGTCCGCGGTGCGCGCCCGCCCCGGGCACGCACCCGCCTGAGCCGCCTGGCGCCCCGCGTGGCCCTGCTGGCCCTGCTGGCCGCGGGAACCACGGGGTGCACCTCCAACGCCTTCACCCGGCTCGGCTGGCCCGAGCCGGTGACCAGGCAGGGGCAGGTCGCGCTGACCCTCTGGCAGGGATCGTGGATCGCTGCCTGGATCGTGGGCGCCGTGGTCTGGGGCATGATCATCTGGGCCATCATCTTCCACCGGAAGAAGCGCGGGTCGCCCCCGGCGCCGGCGCAGGTGCGCTACAACCTGCCGATCGAGATGCTGTACACCGTGGTGCCGTTCATCATGGTCGGCGTCCTGTTCTTCTTCACGGCCAGGGACGAGAACTACATCGACAGCCTGTCCGCCAAGCCCAGCGTCACGGTCACCGTGGTCGGTTACCAGTGGAGCTGGCAGTTCCAGTACCCGGGCTACAAGGTGCCGGGCTCGCAGACCGGCGTCGTGACCATGAACGGCTACCAGTGGAGCCCGCAGACCGGCAACAGCCAGCTGCCGCTGCTGGTGATCCCCGACCACGAGACGGTGCGGTTCAACCTCGTCTCCACCGACGTGATCCACTCGTTCTGGATCGTCCCGTTCGAGTTCAAGCGTGACGTCATCCCCGGGCACCCGAACCACTTCGAGGTCTACCCGACGAAGACGACCGGCGTCCTGATCGGCCACTGCACCGAGTTGTGCGGGCTGTACCACAGCCGGATGCTGTTCAAGGTGAGGATCGTCACGCCGGCCCAGTTCAACGTGTGGATCCACGCCCAGCAGGCAGCGCAGCAGAAGGCAGGGAGCGCACAGTGACCACGCTCGAACACCCGGCCCAGGCAGCGGTCGCCCCGCCGCGCAGCGCCCGCAAGGGCTCGATCATGGCCGACTGGCTCTCCTCGACCGACCACAAGGTCATCGGCCACCTGTACCTGATCACGTCTTTCGGGTTCTTCCTCGTCGCCGGCCTGATGGCGATGATCATGCGCATCCAGCTGTTCGGGCCGAACAACCACATAGTGTCCGACCAGCAGTACAACGAGCTGTTCACGATGCACGGCACGATCATGCTGCTGCTGTTCGCGACCCCGCTGTTCGTCGGGCTGGCGAACGAGATCATGCCGCTGCAGATCGGCGCCCCCGACGTGGCGTTCCCGCGGCTGAACCTGTTCAGTTACTACCTGTTCGCCTTCGGCGGCCTGATCCTGCTCATCAGCTTCCTCACGCCGGGCGGGGCGGCCTCGTTCGGCTGGTATGCCTACTCGCCGCTGACCAGCCCGGTCTACTCGCCGGGCGTCGGCGGGGATATGTGGATCATGGGGCTGGTGCTGTCCGGCTTCGGCACCATCCTGGGCGGGGTCAACTTCGTCACCACGATCATCTGCATGCGGGCGCCGGGCATGACCATGTTCCGCATGCCGATCTTCACCTGGAACATCCTGGTCACCTCGATGCTGGTGCTGATGGCCTTCCCGGTGCTGGCGGCGGCGCTGCTGGTGCTGGAGATCGACCGCAAGCTCGGCGCGCAGGTGTTCAACTCCGCCAACGGCGGGGCGATCCTCTGGCAGCACCTGTTCTGGTTCTTCGGCCATCCGGAGGTCTATATCGTGGCGATCCCGTTCTTCGGGATCGCCACCGAGGTCCTGCCCGTGTTCAGCCGCAAGCCGCTGTTCGGCTACAAGGGCATGGTCGCCGCGACCATCGCGATCGCCGGCCTGTCGATGACCGTGTGGGCGCACCACATGTTCACCACCGGCGCGGTGCTGCTGCCGTTCTTCTCGTTCATGACGTTCCTGATCGCGGTGCCGACCGGGATCAAGTTCTTCAACTGGGTGGGCACCATGTGGCGCGGCCAGCTCACGTTCGAGCCGGCCATGCTGTTCACGATCGGGTTCCTGATCACCTTCCTGTTCGGCGGCCTCACCGGGGTCATCCTGGCCTCGCCGCCGCTGGACTTCGCCGTCAGCGACTCCTACTTCGTGGTCGCCCACTTCCACTACGTGCTGTTCGGCACGGTCGTGTTCACGATGTTCGGCGGCTTCTACTTCTGGTGGCCCAAGTTCACCGGGAAGATGCTGGACAACACGCTCGGGAAGTGGCACTTCTGGACCCTGTTCATCGGGTTCCACATGACGTTCCTGGTGCAGCACTGGCTGGGCGTCATCGGCATGCCCCGGCGGATCGCCAACTACCCGGACCTGCCGCACCTGGCCACGACGCTGAACCAGATTTCCACGATCGGCTCGATAATCCTGGGCGGCTCCACGTTCTTCTTCCTCTACAACGTGTACAAGACGGCCCGTTACGGCGAGAAGGTCACCGTGGACGACCCCTGGGGCTGGGGCAACTCGCTGGAGTGGGCCACGTCCTGCCCGCCGCCGCGGCACAACTTCACGTCGATGCCGCGCATCCGGTCCGAGCGCCCCGCGTTCGACCTGCACTACCCGCACATCAAGTCGGGCCGGCCCGCGCATGAGTCCATCTCGCCGTCACCGTGATCCGGCGTGCCATCGTGCCCGCCCGGCCGGGAGGCCGGGCCGGCAGCGGAGGGGTTAGATGAAGGTCGAAGGGTACCTGTTCATCGGCTGTGCCACGTTCTTCACCGCCGCCGACATCGTGTACTGGCATTTCTCGAAGGACCCGACCGGGACCACCGCGCTGGCGCTGGCCGTTGGGCTGGCGTTCCTCACCGGCTTCTACGTGCTGTTCACCGGGCGCAGGCTGCCCATGCGGCCCGAGGACGACCCGCAGGGCGAGATCAGTGAGGGCACCGGGGAACTCGGCTTCTTCAGCCCGCACAGCTGGTGGCCGCTGTTCACCGGGCTGGCCTGCGCGGTGGCCGCCATCGGCGCGGCGGTCGGATGGTGGCTTTTCCTGATTGGCATGCTTTTCGTGGTCCTCGCCGCCATCGGATTCGTCTTCGAGTACTACCGGGGCGCTTACGCGCATTAGCCCGGGCGCCCTCCATGGCCGCGCATTTACCGGCGGCCCGGCCCGCGCCTGGTGTCCGCGAGATCACTGAACAGTCTCAATTCAGCGCCCATCTGAGGGTCCCTGCGCTGGGGTGATTACTAAGCGTATTCTTATGCCTGCGAGGGGTGCTGGGCTGCGCCTGGGGCGGCGCCGGATAGCTCAGCGGGGGCACATCGCGTAATGCGCGGTGTTCATCAGAATGCGCTGAGGGGGTTGTCAGAAAGTGCGGGGGAAATTCTTTATCGCTGAGCTTGCCCGCGCCCGCGGGAAGCACGCGGGGCGGCCCGCGGCGGGGCCGGTCACGGCGTCGCGGGCGGGGGCGGCCGTGCGCGGGAGCGGTGTCCTGGTGGCCGTGCTGGGCCTGCTGGCCGCCGCCTGCCAGGGCCAGGCCGCACGGCCGGGCGCGGCGGCACCCGTCCCGCCGGCCCGGATAACCATCACCACCGGTAACCTCACGTTCTCCGCACCGGCCGGCCTGCACCGCGGCTCCGTGGTCACCAGGTCGGCGCTGCGCGCCCTGGTCGACAAGCGCCCTGACCTGGGCATCGAGGTGAGCGTGACGGGCGGCAGGCTGGTGCGGGTGAGCGCCGTCAACGGCCTGGGCCGGGCCGTGCCCGGCACGCTGGGCCGGCGGCGCGGACTGGCGCGCGAACTGGGCGCTCAGCCCTGATCAGGCCTACCACGTCACCGCGACCGCGGTGAACCCGCGCGGCCGGGAAAGCACGATCGTGGGCTCGTTCCGCACCATGACGCCGCGGCACACCTTCAGCGCCATGACCAGCCTCGGCACCGGCCAGGTGTTCGGCGTGGGCATGCCGATCATGGTCACGTTCAGCCACCCCATCACCCGCAGGGCCGAGGTCGAGCGGTCGCTGGAGATCTGGTCGAGCAAGCCGGTCACCGGGGCGTGGTACTGGATGAGCGGCACCCAGGTGTGGTTCCGGCCCCGGGCCTACTGGCCCGCCCACACCCGGGTCCGGTTCGAGGCCCACCTGAAGGGCGTCCAGGGCGCGCGGGGCATCTATGGCGACGCCAATCTCACCCAGCGGTTCCGGATCGGCAACTCGCTCGTGGCCGTCGCCAGCGCCGCCAATCATCACATGAAGGTGTGGTGGAACGGCCATCTGAAGGGCAACTGGCCGATCAGCACCGGCCAGCCCGGCGACGACACCCCGGACGGCCATTACCTGTCGTTTTCCATGGGCAATCCGGTGCGCATGGACTCGGCGACCTACGGCGTGATGCCCGGCCAGCCCGGCTACTACAACGTCCTGGTGTACGACTCGGTGAAGTTCACCAACAGCGGTGACTATGTGCACAGCGCGCCGTGGTCGGTGGCCGAGCAGGGGTTCAGCAATGTCAGCCACGGGTGCGTCAACGTGGCCCCGGGGAACGCGGCCTGGTACTACGGCCATTCGCTGATCGGCGATCCGATCAGCGTCGTGGGCAGCCCGCTCAAGGGCACCTGGGGTGACGGCTGGACGATCTGGTTCCTGTCCTGGCGCAAGCTGGTGGCGGGCAGCGCCACGCACAAGATGGTGGTGGCGGGCCCCCGGGGCAGCCAGCTGGCGCCCGCGCAGGTGTCCCTGCCCAGCTCCATGCGCCTGCCCGCCAGTTCCGGCCTGTCCTCCTGGCGGCAGGTGCCACCGGGAGGGCCGTGACCGCGGCCCGGCGGTCAGCGCGCGCTGGTGAGCGTCACGACGGCCGCGCAGGGCCTCAGGCGCCGCTGCCGTCTCCGCCCGGCTGCTCCAGGCTTTCCGGCCCGGCCTCCCCGGCGGTGACCGCCGTCGGCTCGCCCGCGTGGCCGTTGCCGTGACCGTTCCCGTGGTGCCCGTTGCCCTCGGGCAGCGGGATGCTCTCGGTGAGGACCCGGTTCAGCGACACGCCGCAGCTTGCCCAGGCCGCCACGGGCCGAGGGCGCCGGCACCTCGTCGGCCACGGGCGCCTCGATCTGCGGGAGGCCCTGGCGTGCCGCCAGCTTCGCCCGCAGCTCCTCGGAGACCGGCCTGGTCACCTCGATGTACTCGCCGTCGGGCAGCTGCCGGATGATGCCCGTCTCCACGCCGTGTTCCAGCAGGTGCACGTCCTTGCGCTGCAGGCCCAGGCAGATCCGCTTGGTGATGAAGTAGGCGACCACCGGCCCGATGAAGATCGCATACCTGGCGATCTCCGTGGTCAGGTACAGCGAGATGCTGAGCTGGCTGGCGATGACGTCGTTCGCGCCTTCCAGCCACATGATGCCGTAGAACGTGACGCCGGCCATGCCGATGGCGGTACGCGTCGGGGCGTTCCGCGGCCGGTCGTTGACATGGTGCTCCCGGCGGTCCCCGGTGATCCACTGTTCCAGGAACGGCCAGACCGCGAGGCCGGTCATCACCAGGCCGAGCGGCAGGAAGGCAGGCAGGAACACGTTGAAGGCGAACGAATGGCCGAGGACGTTCCAGTGCCAGCTTGGCCACATCCGCAGCGCGCCCTCCATGAAGCCCATGTAGAAGTCGGGCTGCGAGCCTGCGGAGATGCCGGAGGGGTTGTACGGGCCGTAGATCCAGATCGGGTTGATCTGCGCGAAGGTGGACAGCAGCGCGGTCACGGCGAAGATGAAGAAGAACCAGGCCCCGGTCTTCGCCATGAAGTACGGGTACATCGGCTGGCCGACCACGTTCTTGTCGGTGTGGCCCTTGCCCGGCATCTGGGTGTGCTTCTGGTGGAACATCAGGAACAGGTGCGCGGCGATCAGCGCCAGCAGAATGCCGGGGATCAGCAGCACGTGGATGATGTACAGCCGCGGGATGATGTCGTGCCCGGGGAACTGCCCGCCGAACAGGAAGAAGCTCAGGTAGGTGCCGACGATCGGGATCGAGAGCAGCACGCCCTCGAGGATCCGCAGCCCGGTGCCGGACAGCAGGTCGTCGGGCAGCGAGTAACCGAACAGGCCCTCGGTGAACGCCAGCGTGAACAGCACGACCCCGATGAGCCAGTTGAGCTCGCGCGGCTTGCGGAACGCGCCGGTGAAGAACACCCGCAGCATGTGGCACATGATCGCGGCCACGAACAGGATCGCCGCCCAGTGGTGGATCTGCCGCATCAGCAGCCCGCCGCGCACGTCGAAGCTGATGTTCAGCGTGGACGCGTACGCCTCGCTCATGTGCACGCCGTCCAGCGGCGTGTAGGAGCCGTGGTAGATGACGTCGGTCATGCTGGGCTGGAAGAACAGCGTCAGGAACGTGCCGGTGAGCAGCAGGATGATGAACGAGTAGAGCGCGATCTCGCCGAGCAGGAACGACCAGTGGTCCGGGAAGATCTTCCGCAGGAAGACCCGGAGCCCGCGCGCGCCGTGCACCCGGTCGTCGAGGTACCGGCCGGTGCCGCCGAGAAGTCTTGCCGGTTGTGGTTGCTCATCCCATCTCCCAGAAGGCGGGGCCGACTGGCTCGTGGAAGTCGCTGGTGGCGATCAGGAACCCGTTCGAGTCAACCCCGATCGGGAGCTGCGGCAGCGGCCGCGGCGCCGGGCCCGAACAGCACCGTGGCGCCCGCGGTCGCGTCGAACGTGGACTGGTGGCAGGGGCACAGGATGTGGTGGGTCGTCTGCTCGTAGAGCGCGACCGGGCACCCCACGTGGGTGCAGATCTTGGAGTACGCGACGATGTCGTCCACGGTCCAGTTCATGATCGTGCCCGGCTTGCTGGCGTGTTCGGCACGAGCTGGCCGGGGCGAACTTGATGATGATCGTGACCGCCTTCGCCAGCACGTCCTGGTTCTCGGCGTAGCCCTCGGGGATGACCGTGATCATCTGGCCGGGGATGCTGAAGTCGGCGGCGCGCAGCGGCGTGTTGGGCCCGTACACGACCATCCGCGTGCCCCTGCGCCACACCGTGTGGCGCAGGCTGGTGCCGGGCAGCGGGCCCATGTCCCGCAGCACCACCAGGGGGGCGACGGCGAGCGGGACGCTGGCCGCGATCAGCGTCCGCCGCAGCAGCGGCCGCTTGACGAAGCCGCTCGCCTCGGCGCCCTCCTTGAACGTCTTGGCGAACGCCTCCCGCTCCTCGTCGCTGGCGGCGAGCGGGTGGCGCTGCTCGACCTGCTCCACGTCCGGCATGATCGACCGGACCCAGATGGTGGCGCCGACACCCATGGCCAGGAAGGCCACCGACATGGACGTGCCCAGGGCCAGGTTGGAGCGCAGCGTCGCGTCGACCGAGTGCACCTCGAGGCCGACGTAGGCGGCGATGAAGCCGAAGCTCGCGAGCATCGACAGGATGAAGCACGCGGCGATGACCTTCTCGGCGGTCTTGGCCTTGGCCGGGTTGTCCGGGCCGGCCGGCAGCTCGCGGGGGGCCTCGGGCTCGGCGCTGCCCGGTGCCTCGCCCAGCAGGGTGCGTGCCTCAGCCGGCGGCGGCGTCCCGATCACCCGGTGCGGGACTCGTGACTGGCCGCCGTCCTCCTCCGGCGCAAGGCCGTGGCTAGGCTGCGTCTCGCTCATGACTCACGCCGTTTCATCGTAATCCACAGGGCCAGGAAGACGAGGACACCGATGCCGCCGAGGAAGCCGACGATGCCCTCGGTGACCGGGCCGATGCGGCCCAGGCTGAACCCGCCGGGGTTCGGCTCGGCGCGGATCTTGGTGATGTAGTCGATGATGTCCCGCTTCTGCGCCGGGGTGATGGTGGTGTTGGGGAACACCGGCATGGCTTCGGGCCCGGTGAGCATCGCCTCGAAGATCTGCGTGTTGGTGGACTGGGTCAGCGGCGGCGCGAACTTCCCGTAGGTGAGCGCCCCGCCCGCCCCGTCGAAGTTGTGGCACTGCGCGCAGTCGGTGATGAACAGGCTCTGCCCGAGCGCCGTATTCGCGCCGGAGGTGCTCACCTCGGCAGCCGACGGGATGGCCGGGACCGCCGCCCAGCGAGGCCACGTAGGCCGCGAGCGCGTGGATCTGCTCGGTGGTGAACGTCACCGGCTTGCGGGGCATCTCGGGGCCGATGTCCTTGGCCGGCATCCGGCCGGTGCTCACCTGGAAGTCCACCGCGGCCGCGCCGACCCCGACCAGGCTCGGGGCCACCGACGTGCCCTGGGCGTCCATGCCGTGGCACGTCGCGCAGGTCACCGTGAACAGTTCCTTGCCCTGGGCGATGGTCTGGGGTGACACGACGCCCGGGGTGGCCGCCGACGCCGGGCTGGCCTGCCCGGTGAGGGCGCCGTAGCCCATCCCGATGGCGACGAGCCCCAGCAGGACCACTGCGTACCCGGCGGCGGGGCGCCTGCGCAGTGCGGTGATCCAGCTCACGTGGTTCCTCGGTTTCGCATCAAGCCGACGACCGGCGCAGCCGGTGCGTCAGCGGATGAGGTAGATGGTGGTGAACAGGCCGATCCACACGACGTCGACGAAGTGCCAGTAGTACGACACGACGATCGCGCTGACCTGCTGTTCCTGGGTGAAGGTCTTCGCGGCGTAGGTCCGGCCGAGCAGGAACAGGAACGCGATCAGCCCGCCCGTCACATGCAGACCGTGGAACCCGGTGGGGATGAAGAACACCGACCCGTAACCGCTGGAGGACAGCGTCAGGCCGTCGCGGACCAGGTCGAGGTATTCGTAGCCCTGGCCGCAGACGAAGTACAGGCCCATCAGGAAGGAGAGCACGTACCACTCGCGCAGGCCCCACTTGCGGAAGTCGAAGATGCTGGCGGTGCGCCTGATCTGGCCGCGCTCGACCGCGAACACGCCCATCTGGCAGGTCACGCTGGAGAGCAGCAGCACCGTCGTGTTGATCGGCGCCGAGGGTCAGGTCCAGGTGCGCGCCCGGCCAGGGGAGTCCTTCCCCCTTGTCCACCGAGCGGATGGTGAAGTACATCGCGAACAACGCCGCGAAGAACATGAGCTCAGAAGACAGCCAGACGATCGTCCCCACGCTGACCAGGTTCGGCCTGCTAGCCGGTGAGCGGGGTGGCGTCTTCATCGCGGATGCTGTGGCCACGAAGGCCATTATTACGACACCACGTAGGCGAGCGCTGCCCGACCCCCCGTGTCGGTAACATCCAGTCCATGAAGGTCGTCGTTTACAGCCATGATGCGGACATCCGGGCCCGGGTCCGCCTCGCCATCGGACGCCGCCCGGCACCAGATGTCCCGGAGGCCGAGATCATCGACGTTGCCACCGAACCTGCCCTGTTCCGGCTGCTTGATGCCGGTCAGGTCGAGGTGATGGTGCTGGACGGCGAGGCTCAGCCTGCCGGCGGGATGGGGGTGTGCCGGCAGGCGAAGGACGAGATCCATGACTGCCCGCCGGCGCTGCTGATCATCGGCAGGCCGGATGACGGCTGGCTCGCCACCTGGTCGGGCGCGGAAGCGGTGGTCAGCCATCCCATCGAACCGCGCGCCCTGGCCGCCGCGCTGGCCGGCCTCATGCGCCAGCGGGCCGGGCGGGCCGCCGCCCAGGCCTGACCGGTCCCCAACGTCTCTCCCGCCTGTGAGGGGGCGCCATGGATTCCCGAACCACCTGGCCCGCGCTGATCGGCGCGCTCGTCAAGGGGGAGACGCTCACCAGCGACGAGGCCGCGTGGGCGATGAGCGAGATCATGGAGGGCGCGGCGACGCCGTCCCAGATCGCCGGCTTCGGCGTGGCGCTGCGGATGAAGGGCGAGACCATCGCCGAACTCGCCGGCCTGGCCGACGCGATGCTGGCGCGCGCCACGCCGCTCAGCATTCCCGGCCCGCTCGTCGACCTGGTGGGCACCGGGGGAGATGGCTCGCGCACCGTGAACATCTCCACGATGGGCGCCATCGTCGCCGCCGCGGCCGGTGCCCGGGTGGCCAAGCACGGCAACAGGGCGGCCTCGTCCGCATGCGGCGCGGCCGATGTCCTCGAAGCGCTGGGCGTGGTGATCAACCTGGCGCCGGAGGCTACCGCGCGCCTGGTACAGGAGGTCGGGATCGCCTTCCTGTTCGCGCCGCTGTACCACCCGGCGCTGCGGCACACCGCGGTGCCCCGGCGGGAACTCGGGGTGCCGACCGTCTTCAACTTCATCGGGCCGGTGGCGAACCCCGCCAGGCCCGGCGCCCTGGCGGTCGGGGTGGCCGACCCGCGGATGGGCGCCATCATCGCCGGAGTCCTGGCCGCACGGGGCTGCTCGGCGCTGGTCTTCCACGGCGACGACGGCCTCGACGAACTGACCACGGCGGACACGTCGACGGTCTGGGTGGTGCACGACGGCACGGTCAGCCAGACCGTGCTCGACCCCGCGGACCTCGGGCTGCCCCGGTCCCGGCCCGGTGACCTGCGCGGCGGTGACGCGGCCGGCAACGCCGCCGTGGCCCGTGCGGTGATGTCGGGGGAGCCCGGGCCGGTCAGGGACACGGTGGTGCTGAACGCCGCCGCGGCGCTGGCCGCGGCCGCCGGGGTGCCCCGTGCCGAGGATCTCGCCGGGGTGCTCGTCGGCGCCTGCGCCCGTGCGGCCGCGACGCTGGACTCCGGCGCCGCGCATGCCCTGCTGGGCCGGTGGGTCGCGGCGAGCCAGCGCCTCGCGGCGGAGACCTCCTGAGCCGCGGGCCGCTCGCCAGGGGCGCTGTTACTCGCCGGCCTCGGGGTAACCGAGCGCGAACGCCGCTTCGAGATCGTGCCTGGAGTAGGTGCGGAACGCGATGTGCGTCTCGGTGTGCGTCACGCCAGGCACCCGGTTCAGCGTGTCGGGGATGACATCCGCCAGTTCCTCGTGCGCCCGGACGCGCACCAGGGCCACCAGGTCGAAGTCGCCGGTCACCGAGTACACCTCGGTGACCTGGGGAATCTGGGCGATGGCCGCCCCCGTTTCCGGGATCCGCGCCACGTCCGCCCGTATCAGCACGATCGCCGTGACCACATCTGCCTCCCTGTTAGCCCGGGGGAGCACCCCCGGACCTCCCCGGGGCCAGGCCCCCGGGCCCCACGGCCCGGAACCCTCCGGTGGCCCAGCTCACCCGGCGACGGCGCAGCGCCGCATTCCCTGTTTATACACACCCCGCCTCGGCGAGTGTGCGCACACCGGTGGCGGCGAGCCGGCGCAGCAGCGCGGTGAGCACGTCCGCGGTGGCCAGCGCGTCCGGCAGCGCCCGGTGCCGGGGCTTGATGCGCGTGTCGAAATGGGCGGCGAGCGTCGCCAGCTTGCAGTCGGCCACTTCCTCTTCGCCGAGCACGCGGTGGGCCAGTTCCACGGTGTCCAGCACCTGGAACTCCGGCCAGGGCAGGCCACAGGCCTGGCAGGCGGCGGTCAGGAAGGCAATGTCGAACGGCGCGTTGTGGGCCGTGAGCACGCATCCCTGCGCGAACGAGAGAAAACCGGCGAGCACGGTGGCCAGCGGCGGGGCGGAGGCCACCATGGCGTCACTGATACCGGTGAGCACCGCCACCTGCTCGGGAATCGCGCCGCCCGGGTTGACGAGCGAGGAGAACTGCGCGCGCACCCGCCCGCCACAGACCAGCACCGCCCCGACCTCGGTGATCGTGGCCTCCTCGGGGGCCCAGCCGGTCGTCTCCAGGTCGACGATGGCGAAGTCGATCAGGTCGAAGGGGGAAGGGGCGGGCGGCGGGCGGCGCTGGCGCCAGAGCTGTTTCATCAGTGATTCCGCTGACGTGTCCCGGGTGAGCACGAGGCAACCGTAAAACGGGCCGCCGACATTCCTGCCGCAGGCTCGCCGCCGCCGTGTCGCCGTGGCGCCCTGGGTGGCGGTGCCGCGGCGCCCGCGGTGAAACTGTCGGCATTGCCGCTTACCGTAATGGTTCGCGGGGCTGGGAGCCCGCTAGATCCCAGGAGGGAACATGCTTATCGAGTGTGACCGGTGCGTCATGCGCGACATTGCGTGCTCGGACTGTGTGGTCACGGTGCTGCTGTCCGCGCCGGATCCGGGCGAGGAGCTGGGCGAGGCGGAACGCCGGGCGCTGCGCGTCCTCGCGGACGCCCGGATGATCCCGCCGCTGCGGCTGCGCGCGGACCTGCCACGGGCATCCTGACCGCCGCGAGCCGGTCATGGCACGGCTGACAGCCAGGTGAAGTTGCGGCCAGAGTGCGCGAAGCGGTTGAATCCAGCGCTTGTCTTTCACTAGTGTCAGCCCCGGCTGATCACTTCACAGTCGTCACGACGGCGACGGTGATCGGTACCGCCGTAACCAGGCACTGGCCCTGCGGGACCGCTGGGGAGCTGGTGACCAGGTGGAGGCCCCGGGCGCGCCCCCGCTCCGGGACACACTCCACCGGTGTGTCGCCGAGGCCGGTCGCGGCACAGGTCGTAGGGTGCTCGTGTCGGCCCGGACCCGTCGGATCACCTGGTCGGCGGGGGTGGAAAGGGAGCGCGTCACTACGTGGATACGCATCCGGTCGCCAAAATCTCCTATGCCCGGCGCTGGGCCAGCATCGCAGCCGCCGCAGTTGCCGCCGCGGCACTCCTCACCATGGCGGGATCGGCCGGGGCGCAGCCCCAGCCCACCGTGAGCCAGGTACAGGCCAAGCTCAAGAGCCTGACCTACAAGGAGAACTGGCTCGTCCAGCGGTTCGACCAGGCCAGCCAGAACCTCACCTCGGCGCACGAGCGGCTGACCGTGGTGAACACCGAGGTCGGCAAGGACGCGGCCGCGGTCAGGAACATGCAGGACCAGATCGCCCAGATCGCGTCGAACGTTTACGAGAACGGCGCCATGAACTCGGTCGCGGCGCTGCTCACCTCGGGGGACCCGCAGACGCTGCTCAGCCAGTCCGCCTTCCTCACGCACCTGTCGACCGACCAGTACCAGCAGCTCCAGCAGGTCATCACGACCGAGCGCCAGCTCAGCGGCGCTCACCTGATGGCCAAGCGCACCGAGCAGGCGGTGGCGGCGCTGAAGAAGCAGCTTGGCTCCCAGCGCACGGCCTTGAACAAGCTATCGCCCAGCAGCAGTCGCTGCTGGCCAGCCTGACCCCGCAGCAACAGCAGCAGCAGCTCGGCGGCGGCGGGACCACGCACCGGCCAGGGCGGCTACAAGGGCCCCACCGGCACCCAGGCCGAGAAGGCCGTGCAGTTCGCCTACAACCAGCTCGGCTGCCCCTATGTCTACGGTGGCACCGGGCCGTGCGGGAGCGGCTTCGACTGCTCCGGGCTGACGATGCAGGCCTGGGCCTCGGCCGGGGTGTCGATCCCGCGCACCAGCTACGGCCAGGCCACCCTGCCCGCCGTGTCGACGTCCAACCTGCAGCCGGGCGACATCCTGGAGTTCGCCGGGGACAGCCACGTCGGGATCTACGTGGGCGGCGGGATGCTCATAGATGCGCCCCAGCCAGGAATGAACGTGGAAAAGGTGAGCCTGTCCTCGTCCTGGTACTCCGAGCAACCTCGACGCCGCCGTCCGGCCCTGAGGCAGCGGCCGGGCCGAGCACCCACCCTTGCAGGGCTGGCGGCTCGCCTTCGTGCCTCGCTGTGAACCGGCGGCTGCCGGCAGGGGGACGAGTCCGGAAACTCCTGAGGTCGAGGTGAAAGGCTGACGGTGCGCGGACTGCCAGGTACTTTAGGATCTTTGCCATTGCTGCCGGTGCGTGCCGGCGGCGTGCCGCGGGTTTGCCGGCCCGCGGCCCGGGGAGCGCTGTGTTATGCCGAAAGTCCTTGTCCTGACGAATGACTTCCCGCCACGGCCGGGCGGGATCCAGTTCTTCGTGCACGCACTGGCGATGCGGCTGCCGCCGGAGAGCGTGACCGTCTACGCGCCCGCCTGGGAGGGCGCGGCGCAGTTCGACAAGGAACTGCCCTTCCCGGTGGTCCGGCATCCCACCTCGCTGATGCTTCCCGTGCCCTCGGTGGCCCGCCGCGCGGAACGGATCGTCAAGGCCGAAGGCTGCGACACGGTGGTTTTCGGCGCCGCGGCACCGCTGGGGCTGCTCGCGCCTGGCCTGCGCAAGGCGGGTGTCAAGCGCCTGATAGCCCTGACCCACGGCCATGAGGCCGGCTGGGCCGCGCTTCCCGCCGCCCGCACCATGCTCCGGCGGATCGGCGATTCGGTGGACACGGTCACCTACCTGGGCGAGTACACGCGGGTGCGGCTGGCCCGCGCCCTGTCCCCGGCCGCGGCGGCCCGGATGACGCGGCTCGCCCCCGGCGTGGATGTCAGCGAGTTCTACCCGGGCGCCGGGGGGGAAGCGGTCAGGAAACGGCTGGGCCTCGGCAGCCGCCCGGTGGTGGTCTGCGTATCGCGCATGGTTCCCCGCAAGGGCCAGGACACCCTCATTCGTGCCTGGCCCCTGGTCCTGGCCACCACGCCGGACGCCACCCTGCTCCTGGTGGGGGATGGCCCGTACCGCAACCGGCTGGAGCGGATGGCACGCCATCTCGGGGTGGACGGCTCGGTCGTGTTCACCGGCGCGCCGTCCCGCGCCGAGCTGCCGGCCTATTTCGACGCCGGAGACGTGTTCGCGATGCCCTGCCGGACCCGGCGCCGCGGCCTCGACGTGGAAGGCCTCGGCATGGTCTTCCTGGAAGCCGCCGCGACCGGGCTCCCCGTGGTGGGCGGCGACTCGGGCAACTCGGCCGACGCGATCCGGGACGGCGAAACCGGGTATGTCGTGCCGGGCGTCAGCGTGGCGGACGTGGCGGGCCGGCTGAACCGCCTGCTCACCGACTCCTGTGCGGCCAAGGCCATGGGCGACAAGGGCATCGCCTGGGTGCACCGGGAATGGCGCTGGGAGATCATCGCCCAGCGCTTCACCGAGATCCTGGCCGGGGAGTGATCAGCCGGCCCCGGGCGGGGCCGCGGGTCAGGAGTAGAGCGCCTCGATGTCGGCCGCGAAATCCTTCACGATCACGTTCCTGCGCACCTTCAGCGAGGGGGTCAGGTAGCCGTTCTGCTCGGTGAAGTCGCCGGGCAGGACGCGGAAGCGCCGCACCGCCTCGGCCCTGGACACGGCCTTGTTCGCCTCGTCCACCGCGGCCTGCAGTTCGGTGCGCAACTCGGGCGCCTCGGCCAGGTCGGCCACGGGCGCATCCTTGAGGTTCGGGAACCGGGCCTTCCAGATATCCACCGCCTCCTCGTCCAGGGTGATCAGGCAGGCCACGTAGGGCCGGCCGTCGCCGACCACCAGGCACTGGCTCACCAGTGGGTGGGCCCGGATCCGGTCCTCCAGCACCGCCGGCGCCACGTTCTTGCCGCCCGCGGTCACGATCAGTTCCTTCTTCCGGCCGGTCACCCGCAGGTACCCGTCGTCGTCGAGTTCCCCCATGTCGCCGGTGCGCAGCCAGCCGTCGGCCAGCACCTCGGTGGTTGCCGCGTCGTTGTGCCAGTAACCGCCGAAGATGGTCGGCCCGCCGAGGAAGATCTCGCCGTCATCGGCGATCCGCACGGTGACTCCCGGCAGCGGCTGCCCGACGGTACCGATCTTGATGCGATCCGGCCGGTTCACCGTCGCCGCCGCGCTGCTCTCGGTCAGCCCGTAGCCCTCCAGGACGGTGATCCCGGTGCCACGGAAGAAATGCCCGAGCCGCTCCCCCAGGGGGGCGCCGCCGGACACGGCGTACCGGACCCGGCCGCCCATCGCGGCCCGCAGCCTGGCATACACCAGCCGGTCGAAGAGCGCGTGCCGGAGCTGCAACGGCACCCCCGGGCCGCCGCCCGGCGCGCCGCGCCGGTGCCGGACGCCTCGCTCCAGGCGATGGCGGTCTGCGCCGCGGCGCGGAAGATGCGGGTCTTCACCGGGCTGGCCGACGCCTGCTGCTCCACGCCGTTGTAGACCTTCTCGAAGACCCGCGGCACGGCGAGGATGAACGTGGGCCGGAACGCGGCCAGGTCCGGAAGCAGGCTGGCCACGCTGGGGGTATGCCCGAGCACGACGCCCGACTCCAGGCAGCCCACCTGGATGATCCGCGCGAACGAGTGCGCCAGCGGCAGGAACAGCAGCGTGGACGCGCCCGGGGTCTCGAAGATGGCCGGGAGCCAGCCGTGCATGACGTTCCGCACGTCCGCGAGCAGGTTCCCATGGCTGAGCTCGCACCCCTTCGGCCGCCCGGTGGTGCCGGAGGTGTAGATGATGGTCGCCAGGTCGGCCGTGTGCCGCGAGCCGCGGCGCTGGTGCACCTCGTCGTCGCCGACGCCGGCGCCCGCTGCGGTCAGGGCGCTCAGCGGCTCGGCCGGCACCGGGTGACCGGGCACGGCCAGGCCGGCGCCGTCCGCCG
Source organism: uncultured Actinomycetes bacterium (assembly GCA_963795785.1). GTDB lineage: Bacteria > Actinomycetota > Actinomycetes > Streptosporangiales > Streptosporangiaceae > DASXKD01. Next base: position 124,002 of record CAWCKG010000005.1, on the reverse strand, counting down.
CGGCCCCGGGTGCGCCCGCGGTGCCGTCCTCGATCAGCCACACCCGTCCGACCTGGGGAGCCGCGGCCAGCACCTGGGCGGCGGTCTGCAGGTGGGCGGGAGTTTCCGCGATCAGCGCCCGGGCGCCGGAGTCGGTCAGGATCCACTCGACCTGCTCGGCCGACGAGGTCTCATAGATCGGCACGGTCGTCGCGCCCGCCGCCCAGATGGCGTAGTCGAGGACGGTCCACTCGTACCGGGTCCGTGACATCAGCGCGACCCGGTCACCCGCGGCGATCCCCGCGGCGATGAGCCCCTTGGCCAGCGCCGTCACCTCGTCGGCGAACTGCCGCGCGGTGACGTCCTGCCAGCCGCCGTCCCCGCCGGTGCCCTTGCGCCGCATGACCACGCGGCCGGGTTCGCCCGCGGCCCGCTCGAACACGACATCGGTCAGGCCCGCCGACGACGGTATGTCCACGGCGGCAGGGGTGCTGTACTCTCGCATCCCGCCAGACTAATCCGGGCGGGGTGCAGTGCTGGCCCGGGGGAGCGACCCCCCGGAACCCCCCGGTGGCCTCGGCCCCGTTCCTTCGTCACTGGGCCTGGGCCTGCTGGCCCGGGGGGCGACCCCCCGGAACCCCCGGTGGCCTCAGGCGCCGTTCCTTCGTCACTGGGCCTGGGCCTGCTGGCCCGGGGGCGGGCCCCGGTGGCCTGGGAGTGCCCTGCCGTACCGGGATCGGTTGCTTCTAGCCTGTGGTCATGCGGGTGCACGTGATCAGCGATGTGCATGGCCGGGCCGGCGACCTTCGCGCGGCCGCTGCCGGTGCGGATGCCCTGTTCTGCCTGGGTGATCTGCTCCTGTTCGTGGACTATGCCGACGAAGCGCAGGGGATCTTTGCGGAGTTGTTCGGCGCCGACGCGGCCCGGCAGTTCGTCGCGCTGCGCACCGCCAAGCGCTTCGGTGAGGCCAGGGAGATGTCGGCGGGCCTGTGGCGGAGCCTCGGCGGCGACGCGGCGGGGCACGTGCGGGCGGCCGCCGCGCGGCAGTACGCGGACCTGTTCGCCGCCCTGCCCGAGCCTGCCTATCTGACCTACGGGAACGTGGACCTGCCGCAGATGTGGGCCGCGCACCTGCGGCCGGGCCATCACGTCCTCGACGGCGAATGTGTGGAACTCGGCGGGTGGACGTTCGGTTTCGTGGGCGGCGGGCTGCGCTCGCCGTACCGGACGCCCAACGAGCTTGACGACGATGCCTACGCGGCGAAGGTGGCGGCGGTCAGCGGCGCCGACGTGCTGTGCGCGCACATCCCGCCCGCGGTGCCGGAACTGCTCTACGACACGGTTGCGCGGCGGCTGGAACGCGGCAGCGCCGCGCTGCTCGCGGAGATCAAGCGGTCCCAGCCCCGGTACCTGCTGTTCGGGCACGTCCATCAGCCACTTGCCCGCCGGGTGCGGGTGGGCCGGACCGAATGCATCAACGTCGGGCACTTCCGGGCGACCGGCAGGCCCTACGTGCTGGCGTGGTAGCACGGCGGCGGAACCCGCGGATGGCGGTACGCTCCGAGCATGACCGCGAGGACAAGTTCCCGCATCGTGATCGCCGCGCCGCGCGCGGCCGTCATGGCGGTGATCGCCGACTTCCCCGCATACCCGCAATGGGCATCCGCGGTGCGGGCGGCGGAGGTGCTGGGGCAGGACGACGGTGGCCGGGCCAGCCAGGTCCGGTTCAACCTCGATGCGGGCGTGGTGAAGGACACCTATGTGCTCGGCTACGACTGGGACGGCGACGCCGCGGTCCGCTGGCACCTGGCCGAGCCCGGCTCGGTGATCTCGGCGATGGACGGCGGTTATCTGCTTGCCGACCAGAGCGGGGCCACCGAGACCACCTATGAGCTGTCGGTGGACATCCGGATCCCGATGCCGGGGCTGCTGAAGCGGCGCGCCGAGAAGACGATCATCGACACGGCCCTCAAGGGGCTGAAGAACCGGGTGGAGAGCCGCCCCGGCCAGGGAGCGGACGGAGAGGACAGCAGGTGACACAGCCAGGCGGGTCGGGCAATGACCTGATTGGTGACTTCCAGCGCTGGCTGCTGCGGGCAGGTGCCCGCGGCATGAGCCGGGAACTGGCCGACCAGGTCCGCACCGCCCTCGGCAAGACCCCCCAGCCGTCCGGTGACGTGTGGGAGACCGCGACCCACGATCCCGCGCCCGGTGAGGCACCGGAGTGCGCCTGGTGCCCGCTGTGCCGTGCCGCCAGGATCGTCCGGGAGGCCAAGCCCACCAGGGACACCCGCGTGGCGGCCGTCGGCGACGCGCTCACCACCGTGGTCCAGGATGCGGTATCGGTACTGGAGGCCGCCCTGGCGGCGACGAGCCGCGGTGGCACCGCCGCCGATGGCCGTGGTGCCGAGACCGGGCCGGGCACCCGTGGTTTCCCCGCGGCCGGCTCGGCTGGCCAGCCGGCCCGGGCCGGTCAGGCGGGCCCGGAGGCGCCAGCGGGCACGGGGAAGGCGCCGGGCAGGCGGGCACGGAGACGCCGGCGGGCACGGGCGGGCCGGGCCCGAACGGCCAGGCGGCGCCTGCCGCGGATGAGCGGGCGGCGCCGGAACCTCCGGAAGAATCCCCGCATGAGCCTGACGATCGGGGTTGATGTCGGGGGAACCAAGGTCGCTGCGGGGGTTGTGGATGACCACGGCCACATCCTGGAGAAGCTGCGCCGTGCCACTCCCGCGGCGAGCCCGGAGCGCACGGCCGCGGTGATCGCCGGCGTGGTCACCGAACTGCTCGGCCGTCACCAGGTCAGCGCGGTCGGGGTGGGCGCGGCCGGATTCGTGGACGAGGCAGGCGGCACCGTGGCGTTCGCGCCCAACCTGGCCTGGCGGGGTGAACCGCTGCGGGCCAAGGTGGCGGGCCTGGTGGGCATGCCGGTCACCGTGGAAAACGACGGCAACGCGAGCGCGTGGGCGGAATTCAGGTTCGGTGCGGCACGCGGCCACGCGCATGTCGTGTTCGTGTCCGTGGGCACGGGCATCGGGGCTGGCTTCATCCTGGACGGCAGGCTCTACCGGGGCAGATGGGGGATGGCGGGGGAGCCCGGGCACGTCCGGGTGGTGCCGGACGGGCGCCTGTGCGGCTGCGGGAACCGCGGCTGCTGGGAGCAGTATGCCAGCGGCAGCGCCCTGGTGACGGAGGCACGTGATCTCGCCATGCGCGCCCCGGGCGGGGCGATGCGCCTGCTGCAACTGGCCGGCGGGGATGCCGCGGCGATCGGCGGCCCGCAGATCACCCAGGCGGCCAGCGAGGGCGATCCGGCGGCGCTGCGCTGCTTCTCGATCGTGGGTACCTGGCTCGGCCAGGGCCTGGCCGACCTGACCGCGATCCTCGACCCGGGGTGCATCGTGGTCGGCGGCGGGGTCAGCGAGGCAGGCGAACTGCTCCTCGGGCCGGCCCGCGCCGCGTTCGAGAAGGCGCTCACCGGAGCGGGCTACCGGCCGCGGGTGGAGATCGCCAGGGCCGCGCTCGGCGTCGACGCGGGCATCGTCGGTGCCGCGGACCTGGTCAAGAACGGCTGACCGGGCGGTTCCCTAGACCACGGCCCCGTCGTCGGGCCCGGAGTCTCGCGGCGGCCGGTCGCCCATCCGCACCACAAGCGTCGCGAAGCCGCCGACAAAGGCCGCCACGGCGCAGAACGCGGCCCAGTCCGGCACCTGCCAGTTCGCCATCACCGCGATGAGCAGGTACAGGGGCCCGCCGAACAGCGCCGCCCAGGCACCCTTGGTGACCGGGTCCAGCCGCGGCAGCGGCGGCGGCACCGGGGGGACGAAGTGATCGTCGTCGTCACCCGGTGGCGGGCTGGCGCTGGCGGGCCGGACGATGCGGATCTGCGGCGGCCCGGGGGGCATGCCGCCGAACGGCCCAGGGCGCGGCGCCAGCCGCGGGCCGGGCAGCGGGGCTTCGTCGCGCCCGGCGGCGTCCGGCCCGGTCATGTCCAGGCCGGTGACATCCAGGTCAGCGGTGTCGGGGCCGCTGGCGTCCTGGCCGGCCGCCTCCTGGCCCGCCGTGACGGGACCGGGCAGATCCTCCCGGGTGGGCCAGGGAGCGGGCGTGCCGTCCGCCGCGGCAGGCGTGGCGTAATGGGCCACCAGGTCCCGCCACGCCGCCTCGTCGCTGGCATCCTCGGTCATCGCTCGCGCACCCCCTCTCATTCCCGGCCGGCGCGGCTGTGGGCACGGACGAACTCCAGGCTGCCGTCGAAGATCTGGCCGGCATCGTTGTCCAGGGTGGCCACGTGGTAGCTGTCGGCGCACTCGCGCACGGTGAGCTGGGAGGCAGGCAGCGCGGCCCGCAGGACCCGCATGCTGGCCGGGCCCACCACGTGGTCGGTCGTGCTGAGGAAGACGAGTACCGGCTGGGTGACCTCGGCCAGTTGCTGCTGGGTGACCTTCCACAACTTCGGCAGGGTCGCCGCGGCGCGCACCGGGACCCGGTCGTAGCTGAGTTCGCTGGTGCCTTCCTTCTTGATGTCGCTGCCGACGCCCTTGAGCGAGGGCACCACGAATTTCAGCACGGGCGCCAGCAGGAAGAGCTTGGTGTCGGGCGCGAGCGAGGGGTTCACCAGGACCAGCCCGGCCACCCCGTCGCCGCGCAGTTCGGCCATCCGCAGCGCGAGGCAGCCGCCCATCGACAGGCCCATGAGGAAGATCTCGTCCGCTTGCCCGCGCAGTTCCTCGTAGGCCCGGTCCACCTCCGCGTACCAGTCCTCCCACCGGGTATGCGCCATGTCCTGCCAGGTGGTGCCGTGCCCGGGCAGCCGGGGCACGGATACGGTCAGGCCGGCGGCGGCCAGGTGGTCGGCCCAGGGCCGCAGCGATGCGGGACTTCCGGTGAACCCGTGACAGAGCAGGACCCCGGTATTGCCTCCGGAGTGGAAGAAGGGCTCCGCCCCCGGCATCACTGGCATGACGGCCGTCCTCTCGCGCCTGCGCTCTCTGGCATCGTCGCACGCGACCGCGACAGAGCGCACGCCGATAGGCAGGAGCCGGGCATGGCCAGGAAAGCCTGCCCGCCGGGCAGAGCCCGGCCGGCGCAAGTCCCCGCGGGCAGGGACTGCCGGTGGCCGGCGGGACGTGGGACCATGTGGACATGGGTTACTGGGTGGTCAAAGCGATCCTCGGCCCCCTCCTCGCGATCTTTTTCCGGCCGTGGTCGCGAGGGGTCGGACAACGTGCCGCGCGAAGGGCCGGCGATCCTCGCCTGGAACCACCTCTCGTTCTCCGACCACTTCTTCGGCCCGTTGCCGCTGCCGCGCAAGGTGACGTTCCTCGCCAAGTCCGAGTACTTCACCGGGCGCGGGCTGAAGGGCCTGATCAGCAAGGCCTTCTTCCGCGGTGTCGGGCAGATTCCGGTGGACCGGTCGGGCGGCGAGGCCAGTGACCGGGCGCTGCGCACCGGCCTGCGGGTACTGGCCGAGGGGAAGCTGCTCGGCATCTACCCGGAAGGCACCCGGACGCCGGACGGCCGCCTGTACCGCGGCAAGACGGGGGTGGCCAGGCTCGCGCTGGAGTCGGGCGCACCGGTGATCCCCTGCGCCATGATCGGGACTTTCGAGCTCCAGCCGCCGGGGCGGCTGCTGCCCCGGCTGTCGATCCGGCCCGGGGTCAGGTTCGGCAAGCCGCTGGACTTCTCCCGGTACGCGGGCCTGAAGTCGGACCGGCTGGTGCTGCGCGCGGTGACCGACGAGATCATGTACGCCGTCATGAGCCTGTCCGGCCAGGAGTACGTGGACGAGGACGCGCAGCGGGCCAAGAAGCGGGCCCGGCCCGGCGGCACGGCACACCAGGACGCCGCCCCGCATCCGGACGGTGCCGTCAAGCCGGACGCCGTGCCCAGTTCCACCCCGCGGCCGTCCTGACGCGTTCCGGCGGGGGCGAGGCCCGTGTCACCGCCTTGCGGCGCCGTCAGCCGCTGGCCCAGCCCTTGGTGCGCTCCACCGCGCGGCGCCAGCGCTCGTGTCCTTCGTCGTCGCGGGCCCGCGGCTCGAACCGCTGGCCGAGCCGCCAGGTGCCGGCCAGTTCCGCGGTTGACGACCACACCCCGGTGGCCAGCCCGGCGAGGAACGCCGCGCCCAGGGCGGTGGTCTCCATGATCTCCGGCCGCTCCACCGGGACCTGGAGCTGATCGGCCTGTAGCTGCATGAGCAGGCCGTTGGCACTGGCACCGCCGTCGGCGCGCAGCGCGCGCCCGGCCCGCCAGTCCCCGGTGACCATCACGTCGAACACGTCACGGACCTCGTAGGCGATCGCCTCCAGCGTGGCGCGGACCAGGTGCGCCCGGGTCGTGCCCCGGGTGATGCCGAAGATCGCGCCCCGTGCGTCGGGATCCCAGTCCGGTGCCCCGAGCCCGGTCAGCGCCGGCACGAACACCACCCCGCCGCTGTCCGGGACCGCGGCGGCCAGTGCCTCGCTCTGCGCGGCATCGTCCAGCAGCCCCAGCCCGTCCCGCAGCCACTGGATCGCAGCCCCGGTCACGAACACCGAGCCTTCCAGCGCGTAGGTCAGCCTGCCCGTGCCGTCCATCCAGGCGACCGTGGACAGCAGCCCGTTGCCCGGCCGGGCCACCGTGCCGCCGGTGTTGGCGAGCACGAACGACCCGGTCCCGTAGGTGCACTTGGCATCACCCGGCGAGAAGCACGCCTGGCCGAACAACGCGGCCTGCTGGTCGCCGGCAATGCCCGCGATGGGCAGTTCCAGCCCCAGGAAGGCGGCCGGGTCGGTCTGCCCGGCGATGCCGGTGGACGGCACCACCTCGGGCAGCGCCGTGGCAGGGACCCGCAGCAACTCGCACAGTTCGGCGGACCAGGCTCCCGCGGTGATGTCGAACAGCAGCGTCCGGGACGCGTTGGACGCGTCGGTGACGTGCCGCTTGCCACCGGTGAGCCGGGCGATCAGGTAGGAGTCCACGGTGCCCGCCGCGAGCGAGCCGTCTGCCATGGCCGCCCAGGTCGCCGGCTCCGCCACGGCCAGCCAGGTCAGCTTGGTGCCGGTGAAGTAGGGGTCCAGCCGCAGGCCGGTCAGTTCGCTGACCCGGTCCTCGTGCCCGGCCGCCCGCAGTTCGTCGCAGATCCGGGCGGTCCGCCGGTCCTGCCAGACGATGGCGCGCCGCGGCGCGGCCAGGGTCGCCCGGTCCCACAGCACCGCGGTTTCCCGCTGGTTCGTGATGCCGAGTGCGGTGACCGCCCGCGCCCCGGCGCCGGCCTGCTCCAGGGCCTGGCGGCAGGCCGCCAGGGTGGCCTGCCAGATGTCCTCCGGCAGGTGCTCCACCCAGCCGGGGCGCGGGTAGTACTGCCGGAACTCCTGGTAACCGCGGGTGGCCACGGTCCCGTCCGTGGCAACGACCAAGGCGGTCACGCCCGTTGTTCCGGCGTCAATCGCGAGAACACTCATGACGGCTAATGTTGCTCCCATGCGAATCGGAGTGCTGACCGGTGGTGGCGACTGTCCTGGGCTGAATGCCGTGATCCGCGCCTTGGTCCGGAAGGGGACACCAGAGTACGGCTACGAGTTCCTCGGTTTCCGCGACGGATGGCGCGGTCCGCTGGAGGGCGACACGGTCCCGCTGGACATCCAGGCGGTGCGGGGGATCCTGCCGCGCGGTGGCACGATCCTGGGGTCCTCGCGGACCAACCCGCTGGCGGACAGCGCGGCCTCGGGCGGCCGGTCCGGCCTGGAGCGGATCAGGGCCAACCTGGCCGGGCTCGGCGTGGACGCGCTGGTGGCGATCGGCGGCGAGGACACCCTCGGGGTGGCCGCGACACTGCACGCCGAGGGAGTGCCGGTGGTCGGCGTGCCCAAGACCATCGACAACGACATCGGCGCGACCGACTACACCTTCGGCTTCGACACCGCGGTCAACATCGCCATGGAGGCGATCGACCGGCTGCACACCACCGCGGAAAGCCATCACCGTGCCCTCATCATCGAGGTGATGGGCCGCCATGCGGGCTGGATCGCGCTGCACGCGGGAATGGCCGGCGGTGCCAATGTGATCCTCATCCCGGAGCGGCCGTTCAGCCTGGAGAAGGTGTGCGCGTACGTGGAACACCGGTTCCAGACCCGCTATGCGCCGCTCGTGGTGGTCGCCGAGGGCGCCCGGCCGGAGGAGGACGAGCTGGCCCTGTCCGACCAGCGGCTCGACGCCTTCGGCCACGTCCGCCTCGGCGGCGTCGGCCAGTTGCTGGCCAATGAGATCGAGAAGCGGACCGGCAAGGAGGCCCGGGCCACGGTGCTCGGCCACATCCAGCGCGGCGGCACCCCGACGGCGTTCGACCGGGTGCTGGCCACCCGGTTCGGGGTGCACGCGATCGAGGCGGTGCACGACGGGGCGTTCGGCACGATGGTGGCGCTGCGCGGCACCCAGATCATCCGCGTCCCGATCGGCGAGGCCACCAGGGAGCTCAAGCTGGTGCCGCCGGACCGCTACGCGGAGGCCGAGGTCTTTTTCGGCTGACCGGGATGGCGTCCTTGCCCCGGCGCGCCCGGGCCGCGCAGTAGCTGCTGGGCGTGCGGCCAGCCACGGCGCTGGGGCGGCCGCACGCGGCCTAACCGCCGGGCGGCACCGCGATCCGGGTGGGGCCCGGGTAGGGGAGCCACTGGTCGGCGGCGGTGAGCCAGGTGCCGTCGGGCTGGCACCGCGCGATCAGCGCGGCAGGGCCGGTCAGCGTGACCGCCACGCCGTCCAGGCCGGTCCCGGTCAGCGCCCGTTCACCGGTGATCAGGGCCAGTGGCCCGGCCCGCAGCACCCGCACGGCCCGGGCGCGCAACGGCAGCCGCATGTCCATCACCCCGGCCAGGACCTCGCGGATCGCCGCGTGGCCCGCCGCGCGTGGTCCTGCCCCCAGGACAGCGTGGCATCCGGCTCATACAGCGCGACGGCGGCCTCCAGGTCGCCGTCGGTGAGGGCGGCGCAGGCAAGCAGCAGGACCTCGGCCGGCTCGCGGGCAGCGGGTGGCTCGATCAGATCCGGAGCCTCGGTCAACCGCCCTCCCATCACGCCGGCCGACCATGGAACCGCTGCGGTACCCCGGTGGCTGGTCCAGGGCACCGCAGCGGGCTTTCTAAACCCGGATGGCCATGCTGAAAGGTGGCAGCGGCATATTCTCAGCGGGCAGCCAGCCGGGACACCTCGGGACGCTACGCGGGGCATCGGGGGGAAGCGCGGGGGGACGCTGTGGGAAACGCTGGGGGACGACGGTGCGGGGTGCCGGGAGCGCCACGGAGCCGGCCACGCCGCGTGCCAGCGACGGCGCCGAGGCCGGCGGTGCGCGCGGCGCGGATCAGCGGCGGTGCGGATCAGAGGGCGGTGCGGATCAGCGGGCGGTGTCGCGGAGGCGCGCGTAGAGCGCCGTCGTCTGCGCCGCCGGGGCCCCGCCGACCTCCGCGCGGATCAGGTCACGGAGTTCCTCGTAGTGGCGCATCGCCCGGGCGGGCTGGCCGGCCGCGGCCCAGCACTCCATCAGGGCGCGGTGGGCCGCCTCGTCCAGCGGTTCGTGCGCGATCGCCCGGCGGTACACGTCGATCGCCTCGCGGACCCGGCCGTCGGCCATCAGCAGCCGGCCCGCCGCACCGAGCGCGCGCTCGTAGGCCCGGCGCAGCCCGGCGCGCCGGGTGGCGGCCCAGTCCCCGGCGGTGCTGCCGGCCAGGAAGTCACCGCCGTAGGCCGCGATCGCGCGGCGCAACTGCGGCAGCGCGGCCGCCGGGGGCTGCGCGGCCCTGGCCGCCGCGAGCGCCCGCTCGAAGTCATGCAGGTCGCAGTCCAGCGGCCGCGACTCATCCAGCGCGTAACGGCCGCCGGTGAACCCGACCCAGCCGCCGTCCCCCAGGGTGCGCCGCAACTGCCGCAGCGCACTGTGCAGGGCGTTGCGCAACTGGCCCTCGGCCAGCTCGGGCCACAGCGCGAGGCCGATCTGCTCCCGCGACAGCGGCGGGGAACTGGCGAACAGGCAGAGCAGTTCCCTGGGCTTGGCGTAGCCCCAGTCGGCGGGGGCCAGCAGCCGCCCGGCCAGGTGCACGGTTGCCTCCCCGAGCAGCCTGAGCCGTAGCGTCTCCGTGGCCGGCCGGTCCGCCGGGAGCGGCGGGCCTGGCTGGTCCCCGGCTCCAGCCCGTGCCGCGGGCGGCGGCCGGTCCTGCGGGCGGCGGGCGGCCCCGGGGATGCGTCCGGCAGCAAAATCAGAGCCGGGGACGGCCGCCGCGCCCGCCTCGGGCAGCACCGGAGCGGAACCTGGGGAGGCGGGGCCGGCCAGCACGTCGTCCAGCGGCCCGGCCGCGCCCGACCGGGTCAGGCCGGTGAAGGCGGCCTCGCCGAGCGCCGCCCGGGCGGACGCCTCGGTCCTGGCATGATCCGCGCGCTCGCAGGGCGCGATGGCGGTGCCGATCACCTCCCTGATGTGCTGGGCCGCACCGAGCAGCCGTGCCGCCTGGGCCGGATCGGGCGGCTGCCCGGCGAGCGCCGCCGCGGCCAGGTCGTCGAGCACGCTCGTCACCCGCCAGCGGTCGCCGAGGTCGCGGTGGATCTCCAGCGCCTCGTGCAGCAGCGCGGCGGCGCCCGGCTCGCCGCGCCGCACCGCGAGCAGGCCGCGCTCGTGCAGCGCCCACGCGACGCCCTCGCGGAACCCGACCTGCTCGGAGAGTTCCCTGCTGCGGGCCAGCGCGGTGGCGGCGGCCTCGTGCTCGCCCCGGTACATGGCCGCCACGCCCAGGTTCAGTTCCGCGCCCGCGGCGCCCTCCGCGTCGCCAAGCTCGGTGAACGCCGCCAGCGCCTGGGTGCTTTCCGCGGTCGCGGTGGCGAAGTCACCCTCCAGCCACGCGGCGAAACCGAGCGAGCCGCGGGCGCCAGCCATGCCGCGGCGGTCACCGAGCGCCTCGAACTCGGCGAGTGCCTCCGTCTGCAGTTCCCTGGCCCGTGCGTACCGGCTCTGCTCCCGGGCGACGCTGCCCAGCGACGACAGGATCCCCGCGACACCACCCCGGTCGCCGAGTTCACGGTAGAGCGCGAGCGCGCCCTCCAGCCGGCGCACCGCCGCCGGGTACTCGCACTGCAGGTGCGCGAGCATGCCGCTGCACCGAAGCCCCTTCGCCCGCACCTCGGCGGGCGCCCCCTCGGGGGCGGCGAGGGCCCAGTCCAGCCAGTCCCGGCCCTCCCGGTAATGGCCGCGCAGGTACCAGAACTGCACCAGCGCGGTGGCCAGCCGCAGGGTGCCGGCGATGTCCTTACGGTCGCGCGCGGCCTGGAGCACGGCACGCAGGTTGTGCGCCTCGGCGTGCAGCCGTTCCGCCGCCTGGGCCTGGTCCCGCCCGGCCAGTTCGGCCTCGGTGCGCTCGGCCAGGTCCAGGTACCAGCCGAACATCGCCTCGCTGGCCGCCGGGAACTCGCCCGCCTCGGTCAGCCGGTGGGCGCCGTACCGGCGGACGGTGGCGAGCATCCGGTACCTGGCCTGCGCAGGGGTGTGCTCGACCGCCAGCAGCGACCGGTCCACCAGCCGGGCCAGCAGGTCCAGCACGTCCGCCGGGTCCGCTCTGTTTGCCCCGCCCCCGCGCTCCGCGCCCGCCCCCGCGCTGCCGAGCGTCGCGACCTGCTGCGCCGCGGCCAGGCAGAACGAGCCGGCGAACACCGACAGCCGGCGCAGTGCCGCCTGCTCCGCGGGCTGGAGCATGTCGTAGCTCCAGTCCAGCGCGGCCCGCAGCGTCTGATGCCGGACCGGTGCGCCCTGCCGGCCGCCCACCAGCAGCTTGAACACGTCGTCCAGGCCGGCCAGGACCTGGCTGACCGCCATCACCCGCAGTTTCGCCGCGGCCAGTTCGATGGCCAGCGGCAGGCCGTCGAGTCTGGCGGCACAACTGGCCGATCAGCTCGGCGTTGCCGTCGGTGATCTCGAAACCGGGCAGCACGGCCCTGGCCCGGTCCAGGAAGAACTGCATCGCCTCGGAGCCGGCCAGCAGCGCCGCCGCGCCGGTCGCGGCGATGGCGCCGTCCTGCTCCTCGGCCGGCCACGCCTCGGGGCGCTCGGCCAGCGGCGGGACGGTCAGCGGCGGCAGCGGCCAGCGTGACTCGCCGGCCGCGCCCAGCGGCTCGCGGCTGGTCGCCAGGATGTGCAGCCGCGGGCACCTGGTGAGCAGGCGGTCGGCCACCTCACGGCAGCCGCCGGTCAGGTGTTCACAGTTGTCCAGGACGATGAGCGCGGGATGATCGGCGATCCGCGCGGCAATGGACTCGGCCAGGTCGAGGCCGGCTGGCGTCCCTGGCCCCGATCGCGTCCGCGATCGCCTGCGCGGCCATGTCGTCCCTGGTGACCGGCGCTAATTCGACCCACCAGGCCCGGCCGCCGAACCGCGCCTGCAGCTGTGCCGCGACCGCGAGCGCCAGCCTGCTCTTGCCGACCCCGCCGGGGCCCATCAGGGTCACCAGGCGGCTGGAGTCCAGGGCAGCGGTGACGCCCTCGCATTCCGCTGCGGCGGCCCACCAGGGCGGTGACCGGGGCGGGGATACCGGAGTGGCGGGTGGCCGGCGGGGCCGCGCCGGGGGGGCGCGCGGCCGCATCGGGGCGGGGGTCCCCGCCGGGGCTGTGGGCAGTTCCAGGCCCGCCCGAGATGGCCTGGCTAGGCTCCATGGGGAAATTGTGGCACTGTGCCCGGCTCGCCGCGCCCCGGGAGGAACCCGCGGCCGGTGCGTGGCACAAATCCGGTGGAAGTTCCCGGCTCAAGATCTAGGTTGGGGACTGCGGCGGCACAGCCGCCGGCGATCGGAAGGGGGCGCCGCGCGGTGGACCTGGACCTGGCCGTGCAGTGGATCAGCCGCTGGGACGCCCAGCAAGAGTGGTACATGCCCGACCGCGAGGAGCGGTTCACCGTGCTCATCGACGCGGTCGAGGCCGGGGCCGGCCGGGACGACCCGCTGGTGCTTGACCTCGGCTGCGGGCCCGGCTCGCTCGCGGTCCGGTTGCTCGACCGGATGCCGGCCGCGCGCGTGGTGGCCGTCGACTCCGACCCGCTGCTGCTGGCGCTCGGCCGCGCCGCCTACGGCGGCCGTTCCGGGCTCCGCTTCGCCGACCAGGACCTGCGGGAACCCGGCTGGGCGGCCGCGCTGGGGCTGGACCGGGCGCCGGACGTGGCGGTGAGCACCACCGCGCTGCACTGGCTGGACGCGGCCCAGTTGTGGGCCATGTACGCCGAGCTGGCGACCGTGCTGCGCCCGGGCGGGCTGATGCTCGACGGCGACCACCTCAAGGAGGACGCCCGGGCGGTCCCGGTCCTGGCCCGCCTCGGGGACGCGGTCAGTGAGCGCGCTGCCCGCCGTCAGCTCGGCGGGCGGGGCGAGTCCCAGGAGGACTGGAAGGCCTGGTGGGAGGCGGCGACCAGCGATCCGGAACTGGCCGGGCCCGCCGCCGAGCGGCAGCGGCGCAGGCTCAGCGAGGACCATCACGGCTCGGAGTCGGTGCTGCTGGTCCAGCACGTCGCCGCGCTGCGCGCGGCCGGGTTCGCCGAGATCGGCACGCTCTGGCAGTACGGCGAGAACCGCATCCTGGCTGCCGTCACCCCCGCCTGAGAACCATGATCACGGACGATTCCCCGCGAAAAACGGCGTGGGAAATCGTCCGTGATCATGGAAGCCACGGAGCAGTCAGGCCATGGCGGGGGAGGGGACGGCGCGGCGCGGGTCGAGCAGGCCGCGGGTCGGTGGCCATGAAAACATCCATGAAATCGACGTGCCAGCCCGCGGCCAGGAGTGCCCGGGTGGCCGGGTGCGGCGCGGGCACGCAGACCCGGGCCCGGCCGCCGGGGGGATCGAGGGACGCGAGCACGGCCAGGATCGCCTCGACCGCTTCGCCGTCGCCGGCGGCCGGGGACAGCGCCAGGTGCGCGATGCCGTACTCGGCGCCCTCGCCGGCCACGGTGCCGGCCGCCAGCATCGTGGTGCCGCGCCGCGCGGTGACCGGCTGCCCGCCGGGCCGCGCTGCCCAGGCCCGGTGGTCGGCCGCCCGGTCGATGCCGGTCCAGCCGGCTTCCAGCGCGGCCACCTCCGCCGGGGATGACGCGGACACCGTCCAGCCCGGCGCGTGCGGCAGTGCGCCGGCGTCACCGCCCAGGTACAGCAGCGGCCACCAGGCGTCCAGGCCCGCCCGGGTGTACAGCGGCAGGGCATGGGCGTGCAGGCTGCTGAACGTCAGCCGCGGCGATCCCGGTTCCCACAGCGCGGCCAGCAGTGCCTGGCCGGTACCCCGGCCGTGCGACTCAGGGTCCACGAACAGGTCGCACAGCATGGTGACGGCATCGGGGCCGGCCCCGATCCGGTGTGTCGCGCCAAACCCGGTGACCGTGCCCGCGGGCCCGGCCACCAGCACCTGATCGTGCGCCAGCAGGTGCCGGACATAGGCCGGATCGGTTCCGGACCACTCCTCGACCTGCCCGGTCGCGGCGGCCACGGCGGCGATGGCGGCCAGGTCGGCTTCGGTGGCCGCACGCACTTCGATCTTCGTCACGCAGCCCACCCTGCCACGCACCCCGGAGGCTACGGTTGTGCCGCTCCGCCGCTGGCACAACCCGGGCTTCGTCATCGTTGAGTTGCTGAGGAGGTCGGCATGCTGAACGATCCGGTAACTGCAGCGGTCACGCGGCTCCGCATGGACCTGGAGACCGCCCGGGCCGCCTTGGCGCGGGCCAGCCAGCGGCTCCGTGACCTGGAAGACCAAGACCTCACCCGCGAGCAGCTCTTGACCTTCATCGGCAACCACGGGGTGAACTCCCTGGTGGCGGAGGTCAACGCCCTCGGGCAGACCATTGCAGAGAAGACCTCGTGACGATCTGGCAGGCCCGTGGGGCGGCCTCGGCCTGCGCCGCGAGGTCAGGTGCCGGGCCCGCGTTCCGGCGCTGCCACGCCCCGCTGCTGGCACACTAGAGGAATGTCCGTGACCTCCCTCGCCGTGCCTGCCCAGGCGGGCGGGCCGGCCCTGCCCACGCCGCATGAGCCATGCGTGCTGCTCAAGCTGGGTGAGATCGTGCTCAAGGGGGGCAACAGACGGCAGTTCGAGCAGCGGCTGCACACGAACATCCGGCAGGCCATGGACGATGCCGGCCTGCCCGTGCGGATCTGGCAGCGCTACGGGGTGATCATGCTGCGGGCCGCCGACGGCACCGGGACCGGTGCCGCGGCGGAGGCCGCGGTCGACAAGATCGCCGAACGTGCCCGGGACGTCATGGGCATCGCGCGAGTGTGCCGGGGTGTGCGGGTGGCCAGGGAATCCCAGGCCGCGATCGACACCGCGGTCGCCCTGATGGCGGGAAAGACCGGCTCGTTCGCGGTCCGCGCCCGCCGCCGCGACAAGCGGTTCCCCGCCACCTCCGCCGAGCTTGCCATCAAGATCGGGACCCGGATCCAGCAGGAGTACGGCTACCCGGTCAACCTGAAGCACCCGGACAACACGGTGTTCGTCGAGGTGGACCAGCATGAGGTGTTCGTCTACACCGACGGGCAGCCGGGCCAGGGGGGCCTGCCGGTCGGGATGAGCGGCCACGCGCTGGTGCTCATGTCCGGCGGCATCGATTCCCCCGTGGCCGCGTACCGGATGATGCGCCGCGGCCTGCGCTGCGACTTCCTGCACTTTTCCGGCATGCCGCTGACCGGCCCGGAGTCGGTGTACAAGGCCTACGGCCTGATGCACCAGCTGGACCGGTTCCAGGGCAGGTCCCGGTTGTTCGTGGTCGCGTTCGGCAAGACGCAGCAGCGCCTCGCGGCGTCCGGTGCCAGCCGGCTGCAGATCGTGGCGCAGCGCCGGCTGATGCTGAAGACCGCGGAGGCGCTGGCCGGCCGCCTCGGAGCGGCGGCGCTCATCACCGGCGACTCGCTCGGGCAGGTGAGCAGCCAGACGCTGACCAACCTGACGGCGCTTGACGACGCGGTCGGGCTGCCGATCCTGCGGCCGCTGATCGGCCGCGACAAGGTGGAGATCATGGCGGAGGCGCGCCGGATCCGCACGCTGGCGCTCTCCGAGCTGCCGGATCAGGACTGCTGCACGCTGCTGACCCCACGGCACGTGGAGACCCAGGCACGCATCGATGACCTGCGCCGGATCGAGGCCCGCCTGGAAGCCGCGGACTTGGCCGAGGAACTCGCCGGTCTGGCCCAGGAGTACCGCCCCGACCGGCCCTGAGTCTCGGCCGGGCCGCGTGCACGTGGCCCGGCCGGGACTGGGGCTCAGGTGGCGGGGCCGTTGCCCCAGATCACCGCATCCGAGCCGGTGCCGCCGGACGATGACAGGTATCCCGAGGCCCACAGGGACGTGGTGCGGGGGATGAGAGCCATGCCGAACGCCTGCCCGGCGCCGGTGGACAGCGGGTGACTGGACCAGGTCCCGGCAGCGGACAAGTGCTCCGCCACCGGCACCTGCGACGAGGACCGGGCGGCGCTGAACCACAGGCCGCCGCTGCCGTCCGGGGCCATGCTCCTGAACTGGACCGATGATGGCACCGGCACGCTGGTCCAGCTAGTGCCGTCGAAGTGCAGCAACTGCTGCGGCAGGCTGCCTCCCTTGGTGGCGGTGACCCATACGTTGCTGTCGGAGAGGGCGAGGATGTCGCCGAACTGAAGGCCGGTCAGGGCCGTGCTGGTTACCTTCTGCCAGCTGCCGCCGGTGTAGTGGAGCAGGATGTCATCTGGCGAAACGTTGTCCGCGCCGATGGCCCACATGTCTGACCGGGAGATGGCGCTCGCCGTGGAGACGGCCCTGGCCAGCCCCGTGACCTTATGCCAGGTGGTCCCGCGCAGGTGCCAGGTGCCGATGCCGGGATAGGCCCCGGAGCCACCGAACACCCAGACATCGGCCGGGCTGAACGCGGTGACACCGGTGATCTCGCTGGCGAGCTGGTGCTCGGGCCACGTCCTGGCCACCGACCAGGACGTGCCGTCCCAGTGCAGCGCGTATCCGGTGAGCTGGCTGACCGCCCAGGCGTCGTTCGGGGCAGGCGTGCTCACCGCGCCCAGGGTGCCGGTCAGCCCGCTGGGCAGGGTGGCGGCCTGCCAGCTCGTGCCGTTCCACTGCTCGGCCAGCGGAGCCCCCGGCGTGCCGCCGGACAGGTCGGTGCCGCCGACCGCCCAGGCATTGTCCGTCCCGGTCGCGGACACGCCGACCAGGCCGTTGTAGATGGTCGATGTGCCCGGTGTGCGCCTGGAAGGCGATCTGCCAGCCGGTGCTGGCCGCCGCCGCGCCGGGCAGCCAGGCGGCCGAGGCCAGCGCGGCCCGCGGCCAGTCCGATACCGATACGGCGTGCCGCGGGGCGGCAGGGGTAGCGATGCACTGCGTCTCCGATCGTGCGAGGCTGGCCCCCTCGGCGTTCAGCCTGCCACAGGGCTTGGCTGCCTGTCCTGCCGTTGTTCCCTGCGCGGCCGGGAAGCGGCGGGGTGAGGGTGCGGCCCATCAGCGGCGACAGGTTCGCGGCGATGCTGGCCAGCTGCCGGATGTCGGCGTCCACCAGGGCCTGGTCGCCGTCGCACATGGCCATCTTCGGCTCCGGGTGCACGTCGATGATCACGCCGTCGGCGCCCACCGCGATCGCCGCCCGGGTGAGCGGCAGGACCAGGTCCCGGCGGCCGCCGGAATGCGAGGGGTCCACGATGACCGGCAGGTGCGACAGCCGCTGCGCGACCGGCACCGCGCTGATGTCCAGCGTGTTGCGGGTGGCGGTCTCGAACGTCCGGATGCCCCGCTCGCACAGCACGATGTCGAGGTTGCCCCGCTGGGCGATGTACTCCGCCGCCATCAGCCACTCCTCGATGGTGGCGCTCATGCCGCGCTTGAGCAGGACGGGCTTGGCCGCCGAGCCGGCCGCCTGGAGCAGCGCGAAGTTCTGCATGTTCCGCGTGCCGATCTGGAGCATGTCGGCGTAGGAGGCGACCAGGTCCACGCTGCCCGGGTCGATGACCTCGGTGACCACCGGCAGGCCGGTCTCGGCGCGGACGTCGGCGAGGATGCGCAGCCCCTCCTCGCCCAGGCCCTGGTAGGCGTACGGGGAGGTGCGCGGCTTGAACGCGCCGCCGCGCAGCAGCGACGCGCCTGCCGCCTTGGCCATCCTCGCGGCGGTCAGGGTCTGCTCGTAGCTTTCCACCGCGCACGGCCCGGCGATCACGGTGAGGGTGTCCGGGCCGATCGGCACGCCGCCGACCCAGATCACCGACCGGTCCGGATGGTGCTCCCGGCTGATCAGCTTGTACGGCACGGAGATCCGCACCACGTCCAGGACGCCGCTGCGGCTGCGCAGGTTGAGCGCGCCGAACCGGTCCACGTCACCGACCAGGCCGACGATCGTGCGGGACTCGCCGCGGCTTACGAACGCCTCACCGCCGGCCGTCCGCACCAGGTCCACTATCGCGTCCACGTCCTGCTGCGTGGCCTCCGGGGCCATCACCACGACCATCGGGTCTCCTCTGGGTTTCATTCATCCGGGTCCTGACAGCAAACAAGCCCCGGGCCTCCCGGCCCGGGGCTTGTCATCAGGTCGTTTCGCGTCAGCGCAGTGTCTGGCGGGCGACCGTCCGGAAGCCGGGCCGGTAGCCATACCAAAACTCGAACTGCGTACGCACGGGTGCAGCCTAGCGCACGCCCGCGGCGGCCGGCACACCAGCCCCGCGGACCCCGCCCGAACTTCGCCCGGCCAGGAACCGGCTGGTCAGGAACGCCAGGCCGTAGAGCACGCCGACGACGATCAGCAGGAACCGGTACCCGGTGATCAAGGCGATGTATTCCAGTACCCCGCCGACCATGGCCCCGAGCAGGTTGGCCGCGAAGGCCTCGCCGGTGGTCGACACGTCGGAGAACCGCTGGGCGAAGATGAGGTTGGCCAGGTAGATCGGGGCGAAGGCCAGTGCGCAGCCCGCGAAGAAGCGGGCCACGATGGGCAGGCCCACCAGCGAATCCTGGGGCACCACCCAGGTAAGGGCGAGCGACGCGATGAGCGCGGCGTACAGCACCGCCGGGCGTGGCAGCCTGAGGTGGCTCGCGGTCTCCACGGCCAGGTACACGGCGACCAGCACGCCCGCGAAGACCAGCGAGTTCACCAGCCAGGTGGTGCCGAACAGGAGCGCGAACTGCACGATGTTCTTGGTCTCCAGCAGCAGGAACGCGGCCCCCATGAAGGCCAGGTCCACGTAGTTCCGCATCCTGGAGAACGCGCCGCCGCCGACCCGGATCAGCAGCAGCGACGCGGCGAAGATGGCCGCGATCATCCACAGGTACTGCTGCGGGATGGTGTTGCTGGGCAGGTAGGGGAACGGGTGGTCGTCGGTCGCCGGGGCGATCTTGGTGCCGTGCCAGAAGCTGGCGCAGTTCGGCACCGGGCCGGCCGGGTGCACGGTGAGCACGGCCAGGCGGCGCCCGCCGAGCGGCGGCCCGACCTCGGCGCAGGGCGTCCGCCCGAACGCGTCCACGATCGTGGACGCGTACCGGTTCTCCAGGAACGGCGCGTAGTAGTTGTACATCGCGAACGTGCCGCCCGGTGCCAGGTGGGCGCGCACCGCCTGGAGCGACTGCTCGGTGAGCAGGTAGCTCTCCAGCCGGATCCCCGACTGCCCGGCCAGCGCGGTCAGCGAGTCCGGCAGCGCGAACAGGATCAGGTTGTAGTGCTGCGAGGTGTCCTGCAGGAAGGCGCGGCCGTCATCGATGTGCGCGGTCAGCCTGGGGCTGGAGTAGGGGTGGTTCGGGTGCATGTTGCCGAGCCGCACCAGCAACGGGTCGATCTCCACCGTGTCGACGTGCCTGGCGCCCTCGGACAGGGCGACGGCCGCGTCGTTGCCCGTCCCGGATCCGATGATCAGGACGTTGCGCAGCGACGCCTTGGTGACGTGCCGGTAGGGGTAGAAGTAGAACGCCTTCTGCTTGTGCATCACGGCCAGGGAACGGGCCGCCTGGTAGGGGATGTTGTTCGCGGACACGTACAGCGCCGGGTTCGCGCCGTGCGTCTGGTTGTACGCCAGCTTGTTGTAGGGCGACCACTCCTGCGACGGCACGACCGACTCCAGCAGCAGCAGGGTCGCGACGGCGCCGACGGCGAGGACCTGCCACCACCGGATCCGGGGGGCGAGCAGGACAAGCAGCCCGGCGCAGGCGATGACGCCCCAGGTGCCCGGCGGCTGGTCCAGGAAGGACAGCCCGGTGAACGCCGCGATCCCGCACAGGCTGCCCAGGATGTCGAGCCGGTAGGCGCGCAGCGGCCGGAACCCGACGAACAGCCGTGCCGTGCCCTGGCCCAGGCCTGCCATCACGCCGACCACCAGGACGAAGACCACGCTCAGGCTGACCGGCTGCGGCAGCGCCGGGGAGCCGTGCAGGCCCTGGAAGGGGTGCGGGCCGTTCAGTGTCTGCAGGATCACCGGGAACGCGAGCACGAAGGACACCAGCAGCAGCAGGGCCACCGGGGTCCAGCGGAGGTAGTCGCGGCGGCTCCGGGCGTTCAGGAACCCGATGCCGATACCGAGGAAGCTGGCGAGCAGGACGAAGTTGGTGGCCTTGGTCACGTAGACGTTGTTCGCGGTCACCCATCTGATCAGGGCAAGCTCGACGAAAAGCATCATGAAGCTGGCGAACAGCAGCTTGGCGCGATCCCTGGGGCTTTCCGCTGCCGTCTCGGCGGCCACCGCTCCGGCGGGTCTCTCCGCCGGCGGTTCCCCGGCTGGCCCGGCGGCGGAGCTGGCCGTGCTGCGTCGTGACTTCCCCATCCGCACCCGTCATGGTGCGGTCATCTCCTGGATCATCTGGCAGATTTCTCGTTTTCACCATGCAACGGTAACGAACCGACGCCGACCGGGTGCGGCATCAGGATGATTGCCGGTCACGCTCAGCCGGCTATGCCCGGCTGACGAGCCTACGCTCTGATCCCGTCCCGGGCGTACAGGTTGTAGGTGTTCAGATGGCGCACCAGCCGGAAATGGCTGTGAAAGTAAGCCAGCAGCGCGGGGTTCCACGGTATCCGCACCGAGGCCTTCGGCGTCAGCAGCACCCACCCGGCGGTGCTGAACGCCTGATGCCAGGCCGCGCTCACCGCCGGCACCCGGCCGGCCCCCGATCCCGGCCGCCGGCCGCCGCCGAGCGCCAGGTCCGTGCCGAGGCCGTCCACCATCTGCGAGCAGCCCGGCACGTCGGAGGTGAACCTGTTGGCGATGAGGAGGTAGGCGGCCGAGTCGGTGAGCACGCAAGAGCCTCTGGGGATCAGCCGCAGGGTCACCGTCGGGACGTCGAAGCGGGTCGTCCAGCGGGTCGGCGGCGCCGCCTGCGCGGCCGCGCCCGCCAGCACGGCCACCGCGAGCAGGATCAGGCCGGCCCGGGCCAGCCGCCCAGTGGCCGGGCGTGCCACGGTCGTGGCCGGGCGCGGCGGGACCTCCGGCCGGTGCCTGCGCCGCCTGCCCCGAGGTGGCCAGATCCGCCGCGGTCAGGTCCGCCGCGGCCGGGGCGGCGGCCTGGGCCCCGGCCGGGCGGCGCTCGGCGAGGCCGGTCGCCAGCCGGGCCACCGGCAGGGCGAGGGACAGCGCGAGGAACGGCCCGAAGAAGGCGGAGTAGTGACTGGCGTAGTAGGGCGGCCACAGGAACATGACCACGATCAGTGCCGCGGACACGACCGCGAACCAGTCCAGCGGGGCGGGCGGGCGCCGGGTGACCCGGGAGGCGGCGATCTGGGCGACGATCACGAAGAGCACGACGATGACCGCCAGCGCGACCACGGTCGTGGGGGTCAGGAACTTCGGCGTCCCCATCATCGAGTTGAAGCGCTTCCAGGTGGGGACCCGCGTCCCGATCCTGGCGAGCTGGGCCACCACGACGTCGTCGTAGAAGCGGCCAGGGCTGGCGATCACGAACGGCAGAACCGGGATCACGAAGCCGGCCGCGACCCCGCCGGCGAACACCGCGGCCCGCCGCACCTGCGGCAGGCACAGCACCACGATCACGAGCACCGGCACGATCGCCCATACCTTGATCGCGCCGCCGAAACCGAACGCCACACCGCCCCAGGCCAGCCGCCGGGTCCGGGAGGTCAGCCGGTCGCCGTCGAACACGGCCAGCGCCCCGGCCAGGCAGAACAGCACCAGCCACGGCTCGAGCAGCACGGTCCGCGCGGACGCCGCCGCGGGCGGGTAGATCGCCATGATCCCGCCGGTCAGCAAGACGGCCAGCACCCCGCGGTGGCGCACGAGCAGGCCGGCGAGCACCACCGCGGCCGCCCCGGCGAGCACGGTGAGGATCCGGCCGAGGACCAGGGCCCAGGCGGTGCCGCCCAGGTAGGACTCCAGCGCCGCCGGGCTCATCAGCTCGGTGATGCCCGGTGGCTGGACGAACGCGTAGCTGCGGTAGGGCAGCACGCCGTGGACCAGCCGGACCGCACTGCCGAAGTACGGCCCGTCGTCGTACTGGGTGACCGACATCAGGCCGGGCCAGATCAGGATCCACGCGCGCAGCGCCAGGCCGGTCAGGCCGGTGCCGATGATCGCGGCCCGGACTGCCGGGGTGCCCCAGCTACGCGGTGCCGCGGTGCCGCCGGAGGATGTGCCAGAAGCCGTCGTGGCCATTACCCCGCTCATTGCTGCCTGTTTTTCCCGTGCTCACCTGGCTGACCGGCGGCGCCGCACAGCCACTCCGGTTCCTCAGCCCGCACGCAGGCCCTTGCGCACGTAGAGGATGAGCCGCCGGGGGGATTCGTACAGCTGGGTGAAGTGACTGGCGAAGTAGGCCTCAAGCTGCGGGCTCCAGGCGATCCGCCGGGTGTTGGTGGCGGTGAGGATAACGTACTGGGCGTGGCTGAACGCCTGGTTCCACGCCGCGTTCACCGCCGGCACGTTCGCCGCTCCCGTCTGCGGCTTCAGGCCGTCCGACAGCGCCAGCGTGCTGCCCAGGCTGTCCACCATCTTGGGGCAGCTCGGGTCGGTGGAGACGAACCTGTTGGCGGCCAGCGTGACCGACACCTGGTCGGTCAGCACGCAGGCACCGGGCGGCACCAGCCGGTCGATCGTGGCCGGTATCGGGCCGATCACCCGGGGGATCGCGCTCTCGAACCGGAACTGGAAGGCCGCCACCACCGCGAGCGCCAGCGCCGCCACGGCGGTGATGGCCAGGCCAGCCTGGCGGGCCGCCTTCGGCCCGGACGTGCGCGGCCAGGTCACGGCCACGCCGCCGTCCGGCTGGGCGCCGCCGAGCAGCCGGGACACCGGCAGCGCGAGGGTCAGCGCCATGAACGGCGAGAGGAACTCCGCGAAGTGGTAGTGGAACTGCGGCGGCCACAGGAACATGCCCACGATCAGCACGGCGGATATGGTCGCGAACCAGTCCAGGGGCGGCTGGGGCTGCCGGGTGACCACGATGGCGGCGGCCTGGGTCACGACCACGAAGACCACCAGCGCGAGCACCGCCAGCAGGAGCAGGCTGTTGGACCAGCCCAGCGCGTACGGGAAGCCGATCATATTCCGGAGGCGCAGCAGGACGCCCACCCGCACCGCGTGGGCGCGGTACCCCACCTGGGCGGTGATGAGGCTGCGGTAGAACTGGCTGGGCCCGGCGATGGCGAACGGCAGCACCGGGATCACGAAGCCGGCCGCGACCCCGCCGATGAGTATCCCGGCGCGCTTGATCTGGGGCAGGCAGAGCGCGGCGAGGACAAGCACGGGCACGATGGCCCACGCCTCCACGGCGCCCGCGAAGCCGAGCAGCACGCCGCCCCAGGCGAGCCGTCTGGTGCTCGCCGTGATCCGGTCGCCGTCGAACACGGCCACCGCCCCGGCCAGGCAGAACAGCACCAGCCATGGCTCTACGAGCACGGTGTGCGCCGCGGCCACGCCGTCGGAGTACACGGCCATGATCCCGCAGGTCAGCAGGACCGCGAGCGGGCCGCGGTGGCGCACAAGCAGCCCGGCGAGGGCCACCCCGGCGGTACCCGCCAGCACGGTGAGAATCCGGCCGATGGCCAGGCCCCAGGCGGTCCCGGTCCAGTAGGTCAGCAGCCCGGCCGGGCTCATCAGCAGGGTGATGCCGGGTGGCTGGACGAGGATGAAGTCCTTGTAGGGCAGCGAGCCGTGCACCAGCCGGACGGCGCTGCCGAAGTAGGGCCCGTCGTCGTACTCCGTGACGCCGAGCAGGAAGCCAGGGCGGGTGTACTGGTAGTAGACGCGCAGGCCGAGCGCGACCAGGGTGGTGATGATGATCACCAAGTTGACCGGCGTAAGCCAGGCCGGACGGCTCCTCTGCTGTGGGGCCGGGGCACCGCCCTGGGACCCATCCGCAGAAGTCCTGGCAAGCGTCTCGCTCACGGCTGGCCTCTCCCTCAACCTTTTTCGTTTGTTGCGCACCCGCGGACAGCCTGTTCGGCGACCTCGGACGCCGGGCGCAGCCCGGCCTGCAGGGGGAGGCGGCCAATTGCCCGGCCCAAAGCGGATCGTACCGGCCAGGGCGGGCATATCGGCCGAGTGTTGCGTAACTCGCAGGTCAAAGCCTGTGGAAAAAACTCTAACGCCTGGTCACCTGGCCTGCGCGACTGCCCCCCGGCGGACCGCGGCGAGGGCCGCTGCCGTCGCTGTGGCGGCCCGCGGCGGCCGCTGTGCGGCCCGTGGGCCGGCCCTGCAGCCGTCGTTGCCAGGGCCCGCGGCGGCCGGGGTGGTCACGGCCGGCGCGGGCCCGCCCGCCCGGCCGCAAGCCTTGCCCGTGATGGCGCCCGGCGACTCGCCGGGGCTGCGGCGGATTGTGCCGATATGGCGGCGTGACCTGGTCATTCGGCACGCGGATCCGGCCGCGTTCCGCCTGCGGGCACCCTCTTGCGCCGGTACGGTACCGTGTGCAGCGGCATCGCGTTCGTGCGCTGCGCCCGGGGGGGTTTGCATGGGGAACGTGGGCCCGGCCTGGCTCAGTTGATCAGGCGGGCGCCGCGCCATCGCTGAGGCGGGCGGGGCGCGCCGCGAGCCGTGAGTGCAGTCGGATTTGAGCACTGCCGGGATGAACGCGCCGCGATTGTCCGGCGCTGCCTTCGCGGGCCCGGCACGGGTCGGAGCAGGTCGAGGAGATCAGTGACGACGGTCAAGGAAGCCGGGGCCGGCGCCGAGGGGACCGGCGCGGGCCAGGCGGTCACCGGCCAGCGCACGCCGTCGGCCTGGCGCCGGTGGCGCGCGGCGTGGCCCTGGCTGACCGGCCTGGTGCGGCGGCACTGGATCTTTTCGATCGCTCTCGGCGCCGCGGTGCTGCCCCGGCTGGTGGCGATGATCGGGTTCCAGCCCGCCGTGCTGTTCCGGCTGGACACCTACGACTACCTGTGGGACGCGGTGCACGTCTCACCGAACGTGGTGAACCCGAGCGGGTACTCGCTGTTCCTGCTGCTGCTGCGGCCGTTCCACTCGATCGTGCTGGTGGTGGCCCTGCAGCATCTGCTGGGCCTGGGCATCGCCACCATGGTGTACGCACTGGTCCGCCGGTACGGGCTGCCTGACTGGGGTGCCACCCTCGCGGCTGCCCCGGTGCTGTTCGACCCGGCGCAGATTCTCGTGGAGCAGTTCGTCATGGCTGATCTCCTGGCCATGGCACTGATGGTCGGGGCGTTCGGGGTCCTGCTCCTGCGCAGGCCGCCGTCGATGTGGCAGGTCGTGACGGCAGGCCTGATGACCGGCGCCTCGGTGACGGTCAGGCCGACCGCCCTGCCGCTGGTCCTGCTGGTCCCGGTGTTCCTGCTGCTGCGGCGGCTCGGCTGGCGCAAGGCGGGCGCCTCGCTGCTCGCCGGGGTGCTCCCGGTCGCCGGGTACATGGGCTGGTTCGCCGCCGTGCACGGCTCGTTCAACCTGACCAACAGCAACGGCATGTTCCTGTGGTCGCGCACGATGTCGTTCGCGAACTGCGCGGTGATCCAGCCGCCCGCGGACCTGCAGGCGCTCTGCCCGAGCGCCCAGCCGGGCCATCTCGCGGAGCCGGATCCGGCCCGGCGCCTGCCGCCCAAGCGCTACCTCTGGAATCACCGCACCTGGCAGTGGCGGCACGAGCGCTCCGGGTTCGTGCCGGACACCGCCGCCTTCACCCAGGCCAACAACGGGCGCGCGCTGCGCTTTGCGATCACGGCCATCGAGGCGCAGCCGTTTGGCTATATCGGCGTGGTCGCGAGGGAGAGCGCGGAGCCGTTCGCCACCACCAACAACCTGCGCTTCCCCACGGTGCAGCCGCATTCCTCGGGGCTGTCGAAGGCGAACCGGCGGTACGCGGTCGCCGCGATCAAGGGGTACACCGGCAGCGACCAGGGGGTGGCGGGGGACCTCGGGTACGACTACGGCACCCGGCTGAAGTCGCCGTACGTGTTTCTCATGAACGAGTACCAGCACATCGTCTTCCTGCCCGGCCAGGTGTTCGCGCTCGTCGTGCTCACCGGGCTGGCCGGCATCATCCTGCCCCGCCGCCGCACAGCGGTCGCGGCGCTGCTGTGGGCGTCCGCCATCATCCTCATGGTGCTGCCGATCGCGGAGCACGAATACACCTACCGGTACGTGCTTCCGGCCGTGCCGCTGGCCTGCATCGCGGCGGCGATGGCGCTGCGCAAGCCCGGCCAGGAGGCCGCTCAGACCTGACCGCGCGCAGGCGGCCAGGCCGGCTCAGCCCGCGCTCAGCCGAAGTGGGGCAGCCCGGTGGTCAGCGTGATCGTGCTGCCCTTGGGAGCCTGTCCCGTCGGGCTGTAGCTGAACACCACGTTGAACGGCCCGACCTGGTTGATCTGGGCCACGAAGCCGGCGTTCCGCAGGATGCTCACCGCCTTGGGGACCCGCAGCCCGGTCGACGTTCGGGATGTTGACCATGGGCGGGCCGGCCGAGATCTGGATCGTGATGACCTCGCCGTTGGTGAACGCGCTGCCCGGCGGGGCCGACTGCTTGACGACCGTGCCGATCGGCTGGTCGCTGTGCGCGGCGGTCACCTCGTTGAGCTTCACGCCGTTGGCGGCCGCCCACTGCTCGGCCACCGCCTTCTGCTGGCCGACGAAGTTGGGCAGCGGCGGCCCCGCGCTCAGCACGATGGACACCGGCTTGGGCTGCGGCCAGGATGTGCCGGCACCGGGGTCGGTGGAGATGACGACGCCGACGGCGATCGTGGTGGACGTCACCGTCTTCACCTTGCCGGGGACCAGGCCCGCGTGCTTGATCGCCGCCTGCGCGGCGGTCAGTGGCTGCCCGGTCACCTGCGGCATGGTGATCATGTGCGGGCCGGCCGACACGACCAGGCTGACCGTGCCGCCGCGCGTGATCCGGGACCCGTTCGCCGGGTTGGTCCGGATGACCAGGCCCTTGGCGACGCCGTTGTCCAGCACCGTCGTGGTGGTCCCGGGGGTGAGGCCCTCGTTGCGCAGGTCGCCCTGGGCCGTCGCCACGGAGACCCCGGTGACCTTGGGCACGAGCGTGTACCGGCCCTCGAACATCCACCAGCCGAGCAGGGCGAACACCAGCAGTACCGCGAGACCGGCCGCGAGGTAGGCGAGCCTGCGGCTGAACAGCAGCCGCTGCAGCCGCGGTTCCCGTGGCGCGGCCCCGTAGGGAGCGTCGGTCGCGGAGACGATGAGGGTCTGGTTGGTGACCGGGCGGTAGGGCTCGGGCAGCCGCTCCTGGCTGCCGCCCGCGACTCCGTAGGACTGCACCGCCTGCGTCGGCATGCCGGGGATCATGTCCAGGTCGCCGCCGCTGCGCGGCGGGCCGGGCCAGCCCGCCGGCGGCCCCCCTGGCCACCCTCCGGACGGTGGCCCGGACTGCGCCCCAGGCTGTGCGCTGGGCCAGGCGCCGGCCGGCCGGTCCTGGCCAGGCTGGCGCGACGACCGCACGCGGCGGGGTGGTGTCCGCTCTCGAGGCGTCGGGCGCGGACCCGGTGGCACCGCCTGGCGTGGCACCGGGAAGCGCGCCGTACGGCGCGGGTGGCGGGACGTCCAGCGGCAGGCCGTGCCGGGCGGCGGTGATGGCACGCAGGAACTGCCCGGCGTCGGCCGGGCGCCGCCCCGGGTCCTTGCTGGTGGCCAGGGCCACCAGCGAGTCCAGCGCGGGCGGCAGCCCGGGAACCAGGCTGGAGGGCGCCGGGACAACCTCGTTGACATGGCGGTATGCCACCGCGAGCGGGGTGTCGCCGGTGTACGGCTGGCGGCCGGTGAGCAGCTCGAACAGCATGATCCCGGTCGCGTACACGTCGGTGCGGAAGTCCGCCCGCCCGCCGGCCACCTGCTCCGGGGCGAGATAGGCGGCGGTGCCGATGAGCAGGCCGCTCTTGGTGTGGGTCACGTCGGAAAGCAGCCTGGCCAGGCCGAAGTCCGCGACCTTGACCTCCTGGGCGTCGCCGAGCAGCACGTTTTCCGGCTTGACGTCCCGGTGCGCGATCCCCGCCCCGTGCGCGGCGGCCAGCCCGGACAGGACGCCCTCCATGATGTCGAGCGCCTCGCGCGGGCGCAGCAGGGTGCGCTCGTGCAGCAGGTCCCGCAGGGTCCTGCCGGGCACGTACTCCATGGCCAGGTACAGGATGCGCCCGTCGGCACCCTGGTCGTAGACGGTGACCACGTTCGGGTGGGAAAGCCGGGCGACCGACCTGGCCTCGGCGACAAACCGGCGGACGAAGTCCTCGTCGTTGGCAAGCTCCGCATGCATGATCTTCAGCGCGACCGTGCGGTCGAGCCGGGTGTCAGTGCCCAGGTAGACGGTCGCCATCCCGCCGTGCGCGAGATGGGACTCCACCCGGTACCGGCCATCGAGCAGCTGGCCGATGGGCACGCGGGCCAGGGTCGTATCCATTGCGGACGATTCTAAAGGTGGCACCTGGTTTCAGCCTGGGAACAGCACGAACGCGACGAGACGGCCACGATCGGTGACTGTGCTGGCCCGGGGGAGCGACCCCCCGGAACCCCCCGGTGGCCTCAGGCCCCGTTCCTTCGTCACTGGGCCTGGGCCTGCTGGCCCGGGGAGCGACCCCCCGGAACCCCCCGGTGGCCTCAGGCCCCGTTCCTTCGTCACTGGGCCTGGGCCTGCTGGCCGGGGGAACGGCGGCACTCCTACCCTTGTGGCCTATGCGCATCGGGCGGGTGGTGATCGCGGGCGCCGGCCTGGCGGGGCTGCGGACCGCGGAGGAACTGCGCGCCCGGGGATATGAAGGCGCCATCACCATGATCGGTGCCGAGCCCCGGCCGCCCTACGACCGCCCGCCGCTGACCAAGAAATTCATGACCGGTGAGATCGACGACACCTCGCTGCGGGCCGACCTGACCGCGCTCGGCGTGGACCTGCGGCTGGCGGAGGCGGCGACCGGCCTGCGTGATGGCGTGCTCCGCACCGGCGCAGGGGAATACGGGTTCGACGCCCTGGTGGCAGCGACCGGGGCGGCGCCGGTGCGGCTGCCCGGCCCGGGCCCGCAGCGGGTGCTGCGCACCTTCGACCACGCCGCCGCGCTGCGCTTGGTGCTGCGGCCCGGGCTCAAGCTGGCCGTCGTCGGCGCCGGCTGGATCGGCGCCGAACTTGCCACCAGCGCGGCGAAGCGGGGCTGCCAGGTCACGGTCGTGGAGGCGGCGCCCGCTCCGCTCGCCGGCGCGCTCGGTGCCGAGGCCGGCTCGCGGACCGTGCCGTGGTACGCGGCCGCGGGGGTGGAGTTGCGGCTGGGCCAGCCGGTGGCGTCGGTGGAGCCGGGCGGGCTGGCCCTGCCCGGCGGTGGCTGGCTGGCCGCCGACGAGGTGGTCACCGCGGTCGGCGTGCGGCCCGAGGTGGGCTGGCTGGCCGGCTCTCGGGGTGCTGCTGGACAACGGGGTCGCCGTGGACGAGGGGCTGCGGGCATCGGTTGCCGGCGTCTTCGCCGCGGGGGACTGCGCCGCGTTCCGCTCGCACCGGTTCGGCCGCCGGCTCCGGGTCGAGCACTGGGACTCCGCCATCCACGCCCCTGAGGTCGTGGCCGCGAACATTCTGGGCGGCGACGAGCGGTACGACCCGGTGCCCTACTTCTGGTCGGAGCAGTTCGGGCGGATGGTCCAGTACTGCGGGCAGCACACCGCCTCGGACCGGCTGGTGTGGCGCGGCGATGCGGCCGGCCGCGAGTGGACGGCATGCTGGCTGGCCGGGGAGCGGCTGACCGCGGTGCTGGCCGTGTCGAAGCCGCGGGACCTGCTCCAGGGGCGCCGGCTGATCGCGGCCGGCGCGCCGGTGGATCCCGCGGCGCTGGCCGATCCGGCCGTCCCGCTCCGCGATGCTGCCGCGGGCTGAGGAAACTGGCCGGGAGCCGGAGTGTCTGCGGCGATCTTCCAGGTTTGGCCGGGTGCGCAGATGGCAACATCGGGGGTGTGGCACAGAACGACCCCCAGCCGGCCTCAGTCGTCGGCGCCTGTCTCAGCCTGCCCGAGGTCGCTGACCGCCTCGGCATCCCGCGCGGCCGGATCAAGCAACTGCTCCGCGACCGCAAACTGATAGCCATCCGGCAGCCGGACGGCACGCTGGGCGTGCCCGCCGCGTTCCTGGACGGCGATCAGATCATCAAGGGCCTGCACGGCACGCTCACGCTCCTGTTCGACTGCGGCTTCGATGAGCCGGACGCGATTCGCTGGCTGTTCACGGCCGACGACACGCTGCCCGGCACTCCCGTCCAGGCGATCGCGGAGCACCGGGGCACCGAGGTGAACAGGCGCGCGCAGGCCCTGGCGATCTGACGCCGGGGCGGAGCCGGGCGGACCGGCGGGCCGGGCGGCCCGCTGTGGCATCCTGGCCTGTGTGACGCGCGCTCTGCACCAGGTCGATGTCTTCACCGCCGAGCCGTACCGGGGGAACCCGGTCGCCGTGGTCCTTGACGGAACGGGGCTCGCCACCGGGCAGATGCAGCGGTTCGCGCACTGGATGAACCTGTCGGAGACCACATTCGTGCTGCCGCCCTCCGACCCAGGCGCGGACTACCAGGTGCGCATCTTCACCCCGGCCGCTGAGCTGCCCTTCGCCGGGCACCCCACGCTGGGGACCTGCCACGCCTGGCTGGCGGCCGGCGGGACGCCCCGCCAGGAAGGGACCGTGGTGCAGCAGTGCCTGGCCGGGCTGGTGACGCTGCGCCAGACCGGAAACGGCCTCGCCTTCGCGGCTCCGCCGGTGCTGCGGGACGGCCCGGTCGAGGAGGAACTGCTCGGCCGGATCGCCTCGATGCTGGGGATCGGCAGGGCCGACATCGTCGACGCGTCCTGGGCGGACAACGGCCCCGGCTGGGTGGCGGTGCTACTCGCCAGCGCGGCGGCGGTCCTCGCCGTCAAGCCGGGGATCGTGGACATCGATCTCGGCCTGGTCGGACCCTACCCATCCGGCTCACCGCAGGCGTTCGAGGTGCGGGCGTTCTTTCCCAAGGACGGCGCCACCGCCGAGGATCCGGTGACCGGGAGCCTGAACGCGGCCCTGGCACCCTGGCTGCTTGGCACCGGCCGGGCCCAGGCCCCCTACGTGGTGAGCCAGGGCACAGCGCTGGGCCGCGCGGGCCGGGTGCATGTCTCCCGCGACGACGAGGGCACGATCTGGGTCGCGGGCGGCACGGTCACCTGCATCCGCGGCCAGGCCGAACTCTGACGCGCTGTCGCCTGCCGCCACTGCGGAGCAGGGCCGGCACGCTGCGCACTCCGATGCACGGTCGCCAGCCGCTGCCCCAGGTGGCGAGGCCGCCTGAGTCTCAGCCGTCCCGGGCGGTGGCGGCGACGGCCAGTTCGGCCAGCGCCTCCCGCGCTTCGCCGGTGACCGGCGCGCCTGCCAGGGCGGCGATCGCCTCGCTGACGTGGCGCCCGATCATCCGCTCGCACTCCGCGAGGGCCCCCGTGCCGGTGATCGCGGCACGGACCTCGGCCGTTCCCGCCTCCGCGAGCGCCGGATCACCCAGGTACCTGTCGATGACCTCGGCCTGGCCGGCCGTGGCCCGGGCCCTGGCGATCGCCAGCAGCACCGTGCGCTTGCCCTCCCTGACGTCGTCACCGGCGGGCTTGCCCGTCTGTGCCGGGTCACCGAACACCCCGAGGATGTCATCGCGGAGCTGGAAGGCCAGGCCCAGCGGGAGGCCGTACCCGGTGTAGGCGGCGGCCAGGCTGGCGTCGCGCCCGGCCGGGCCGTCCAGCCCGCCCGCCAGGGCGGCGCCCAGGTGCAGTGGCCGCTCGATGGTGTACTTGGTCGTCTTGAACTCGACCACGCGCAGCGCGCTCTCCAGCGTCTCGTCGCCGGTCACCTGCCCCAGCAGGTCGAGGTACTGCCCGGCGAACACCTCGGTGCGCATCCGGTCGAGCACCGGCCGGCCCCGGCGCAGTGCCTCCGCGGGCAGGCCGCTGGCGTGGAACATCTCGTCGGTCCAGCAGAGCAGCAGATCACCCATGAGGATGGCGGCGCCCATGCCGAACGCCGCCGGGGAACCGTGCCAGCGGCTGCGGGCGTGGCGCGCCTCGAACTGGCGGTGCAGCGACGGCTGGCCGCGCCGGGTGTCGCTGGCGTCCATGAGATCGTCGTGGATCAGCGCACCGGCGTGCAGCAGTTCCAGCGCCGCCGCGGCATTGATGATCTCCGGGCAGTCCGGCCCGCCCGCGCCGCGCCAGCCCCAGTAGCAGAACGCGGGCCGCAACCGCTTGCCTCCGGCCAGCAGGCCGGAGATCGACTCGGCTCCCGGCAGCAGGTCCTGCCCGGCGGCCAGCAGCACGTCATGCTGCCGGCCGAGGAACGCCTGCAAGGCACGGTCCACCCGGTCACGGACGTGACCCAGCACCGCGGAGCCCGATGTCATGCTGGCGAGACTAGATGATCCGCGGAGCCCCGGGCCCCGCCGGCGCAGCCGGTAACGTGGGCCCATGCCGCCCAGCCCAGACCACCAAGCGCCGGCCATCCGTGACCTGCTGGCCGGGAGCGGGCGGTCGTTCTCCTTCGAGTTCATGCCGCCGAAGACCGAGATGGGCGAGCGCCAGCTCTGGCGGGCGATCCGGCGGCTGGAGCCGCTGCGGCCCACGTTCGTCTCGGTCACCTACGGCGCGGGCGGCTCGACCAGGGACCGGACGGTCAGGGTCACCGGGCGGATCGCCGCGGAGACCACGCTGACCCCGGCCGGGCACGTCACCGCGGTGGACCATTCGGTGGCCGAGCTGCGCCGCCTCATCGGGTCGTACGCCGCCGTCGGGGTGCGGAACATGGTGGCCCTGCGGGGTGACCCTCCAGGTGACCCGAACGGGGCCTGGCACGCGCACCCCGAGGGCCTGCGGCACGCCGCGGAACTGGTGCGCCTCATCAAGGCCTCGGGCGACTTCTGCGTCGGGGTCGCGGCCTTCCCCGAGGGCCATCCACGCTCCCCGGACCCCGACTCCGATCTCGCCTTTTTCGTGCAGAAGTGCCGGGCGGGGGCGGACTTCGCGATCACCCAGATGTTCTTCTACGCCGAGGACTACCTGCGGCTGCGGGACCGGGTGGCGGCGGCCGGGTGCGACGTGCCGATCATCCCCGGGGTCATGCCGGTCACCAGCATGGCCACCCTGGAGCGGATCGTGCTGCTCTCCGGTGCCAAGGTCCCGCCCAGCCTGGTGGAGCGGCTGACCGCCGCCGCCGACGACAAGGCCGCCGTGCGCGAGATCGGCGTGGACTATGCCGCCGGCCTGTGTGAGCGGCTGCTCGCGGAGCAGGCTCCCGGCCTGCACTTCTGCACGCTGAACGGCTCCCGCGCGACGCTGGACATCTACCAGCGGCTCGGCCTGTCCGGCCGGGCCGAGCGCGGCGCGGCGCCGGCCAGCGGCAGCGGTGCCCCCATGATCGCGTAGGGCATCTCCGTGCCCGGGAACGTGAAAGCGGTCAGCAGGTCGGTGAAGCCCAGCCCGCGGTAGAGCCGCCGCGCTTTGGTGTCGGAGTCCATGGTGGAGAGCACGGCCACCGGTTCCGGCCGCCCGGCGGTCAGCCGCAGCATCATCGCCAGGCCGGTGCCCCGGCCCTGGTGGCTGGGGTGCACGTGCACCTCGGCGATCTCCAGCGAGTCCCCGAACCAGTCGTCCGAGGCGCGGCCGCCCAGGACGCTGGCGACCGCGCGGCTGACCAGGTCATGCCACCATTGGCCGCCACCGCCGTGGAAGCCATAGGCGAACCCGACGATCAGCGGGGCCGGCCCGCCGTCCGGCGGCGGGCGCGATCGCCGCGATGGCACGGAACGCGGCGTAACCCGCATGGCGCTCCATGATCGTGTGCCGCCCGGGCAGTTGCTCCACGGGCGGGTTCATGGCCGCCGCATAGACGGCCGCGCAGGCTCCCAGGTTCGCCAGGAACTGGTTCCCGTTGAGTTCGGCGAGAGTGAGTCCGGGCTGCACGCGCGTAGCGTACTCGACCGGGCCGGTGGCTCCCGGCGCCGAGCCGCGTTTTGTCAGAGCCTGCCGGTAGCTTCGAACTCAGATCTGAGAGCGGTGGACAGCTAGCCGAACTTATGTTCGAATAGATGTCAGCGAGGCCGCCCGGCAGTTTGCCCCTGCTGCCGGGTCCGGGCCGGGCGGAGCGGGGGAAGTGCCCCGTCCGGCCCCGGCTTTGCGGAAGGAGGAGCAGCCATGGAGACGCTCAGCCAGGTGCGGCCGGGCCCGGCCGGTGCCGGGTCGCCCCTGCGGCGCTTGCGTTGCTGCGATCGGCCAGGCAGGGACTGGCCGGGGCGGCGGAGGAAGGCAGCGCTGGCTCGCGGTACGTGGCGGCGCACCTTGCGGCGCTGCGGGCCGCGGCCGCGGTCGTGGCTGCCCGCCCCGAGGCTGCGCCGGGCCCGCGCCGGAAGGCGCCGAAAAGCGTGTGGGAACTTCTGCCGAGGGTGGAGCCGGCCCTGGCGGAGTGGGCGGCGTTCTTCGCGGCCGGGGCGCGCAAGCGGGCCGCCGCCGAGGCGGGCCTGGCCCGCGCCGTGTCCGGTGCGGAGGCAGATGACCTGCTCCGGGACGCAGAGACGTTCCTGTCCCTGGTGGAGGAGGCGCTAGGGGTCACCGTTCAGCCGGTGCTGCCACTGAGAAGCGCCGGATAGCGGCGGGAGGCCAGCCCCGCCGCCGCCCGGGTACGAGGCGGCGGAGCCGGGCCGGTCGCCGAAGGTATGCCGTCTTGCGGGCAGCCGCGGCCAGCAGATTACGGCCGTCATGCCAGGCCTGGCGCCGTGCGGGGCCACTCTGGGTGCCGGGGAGCCGCCGGCCCCGCCACGACGCTCTGCCTGGATACGCCGCAACCGCTGGTCGCGCTAGAACGCCTCGACCGCGCTGCGGGCCTCGGAGTCCAGCACGCCCCAGCCGATCAGTTCCTCGGTGAGGTCGGCCGGTGACTTGTCATAGATGACCGCCAGCGAGCGCAGGTCTTCCTGGCGGATGGACAGCACCCGGCCGTTGTAGTCGCCGCGCTGGCTCTGGATGGTCGCCACGTAGCGGGCCAGTGGGCCGGCCTTCTCGCGGGGCAACTGGGACATCCGCTCCAGATCGATGACGAGCTTCGGTGACGGGGCCATCGCCGTTGGCGCCGCGTCGCCGGGGAGCAGTTCCGAGACCGGAACTCCGTAGAAGTCGGCAAGCTCGGCGAGTTTCTGCACCGTGACGGAGCGGTCGCCACGCTCGTAGGAGCCTACGACCACCGCCTTCCAGCGGCCGCGGGACTTCTCCTCAACGCCGTGCAGGGAGAGGCCCTGCTGGGTACGGATCGCACGCAAGCGCGCACCGAGGGTCTTAGCGTACTCAGATGGCATGTTCTCGGCTCCCTGGCCAGTCGTCGCTTTGAGTGATGGTTACGGACAGTGACGGTAGGCCGCAACCACGACGAGGTCAAGCCGAATGGCAAAAAGTGGGTGAACTTACGCGCGTTGCGCAGACCTCCCACGAAGCTTCCGGTGCCCCGATCAGTGGCCGGGATCCCTTACGCCTCCGGGGGTTGCGGCCGGTGGGACCGGCGGATACGCCCAGCCGGCGCCGCCGCGGGCAGTCCGGCCGGAGCACGGTGAGCTACGTCACATACCGTGACGCGGGCACCGGGCCCGCCCGCCGTGCGCGCCCAGGCCCGCCCGCCGTGCCGCGGCGGCGCCTCGCCGCGGTGCCGCCGCTTCGTGGCGCGGCGATACCGGGCGGCGAACCGCCCGGCTGGTACGGTGTGTCCGAACTGGCGTCCTTTAAAGGCCCGTCCTGTGAGGCGGGAAAGGAGGTCCCCATGGCGCATGCTGCGCGCCCGGCCGGCGGCCAGCCCGGCACCCCAGGTGACAGCGTCACCGCTCCCGGCCTGACAGGCGGCCCCCCCGCCACCGGCCCGCAGGCACATCCCAAAACCGTCCTGGAAGCGGCGGAGATCAACCGCGCGCTGACCCGGATCGCGCACGAGATCATCGAGCGGACCAGGGGAGCGGAGCAGGTCGTGCTGCTGGGCATCCCCACCCGCGGCGTCCCACTGGCCGAGCGCATGGCCGCCCGGATTACCCAGGTCGAGGGCCAGCCGGTGCCGCACGGTTCCCTCGACATCACGATGTACCGGGATGACCTGCGGCTGCGCCCGGCCAGGCGGCTCGGCCCCACCCAGGTGCCCGCGGAGGGCATCGACGGCAAGACGGTGGTCCTGGTCGATGACGTCCTGTACTCCGGCCGTACCGTCCGGGCGGCCCTGGATGCCCTCAACGACCTCGGCCGCCCGCTGGCCGTGCAACTGGCCGTGCTGGTCGACCGCGGGCACCGTGAGCTGCCGATCCGGGCCGACTACGTGGGCAAGAACCTGCCCACCTCACCAGCAGGAGGTTGTCCGCGTTCTGCTCACCGAGACCGACGGTGCGGACGCGGTGCTGCTCGAACCGGTCGGCGCCGAGGCACGGCCCAGCCGGGGCGGGACCACCGGGAGGAGACGATGAACCGGCATCTCATCTCAGCCGCCGACCTGAGCAAGCAGGACGCGCTGCTGATCCTGGACACCGCCGAGGAACTGGCCCGGGTCGCGGACCGGCCCATCAAGAAGCTGCCCACCCTGCGCGGGCGCACGGTCGTGAACCTGTTCTTCGAGGACTCCACCCGGACCCGGATCTCCTTCGAGGCGGCGGCCAAGCGGCTGTCCGCCGATGTGATCAACTTCGCGGTCAAGGGCTCCAGCGTGGCCAAGGGGGAGAGCCTGAAAGACACCGCCCTCACGCTGGAGGCGATGGGCGCCGACGCGGTGGTCGTCCGGCACAGCGCGTCGGGCGCGCCGCACCGGCTGGCTGGCTGGGTCCGGGGCAGCGTGATCAACGCCGGTGACGGTGCCCACGAGCACCCGACCCAGGCGCTGCTGGACGCGTTCACGATCCGGCGCCGGTTCGGCCGCGGCGGCGGCGAGGCGCTGGACGGGCTGCGGGTCACGATCGTGGGCGACGTGCTGCACAGCCGGGTCGCCCGGTCCAATGTCTGGCTGCTGCACCTGCTCGGGGCGGAGGTCACGCTGGTCGCGCCGCCGACCCTGGTGCCCGTGGCGATGGACGACTGGCCGTGCTCGGTGAGCTACGACCTGGACGCCGCGCTGCCCAAGAGTGACGTGATCATGATGCTGCGGATCCAGCAGGAGCGGATGAACGCCGCCTACTTCCCCAGCGTGCGCGAGTACAGCCGCCGCTACGGGCTGGACACCGCCCGGCTGCGGCAGCTTCCCGAGGACGCCATCGTGATGCATCCCGGCCCGATGAACCGGGGTGTGGAGATCGCGGCCGAGGTCGCCGACTCGCCCAGGTCCACCATCGTCGAGCAGGTCGCCAACGGCGTCAGCGTCCGGATGGCCGTGCTGTACCTGCTGCTCGGCGGTCTGGAGGCGGCGCAGTGACCGGGGAGGGGCCAGTGACCGGCCGGTGGGTCATCAGGGGAGCGCGGCCGCTGGGCGGCGAGCCCGCCGACATCACCATCACCGACGCGGCGATCACCGAGATCGGGCCCGGGGCCACGGCGCCGCCCGGCGCGCAGGTGCTGGACGCCGCAGGCCTGATCGCGCTGCCCGGGCTCGTAGACCTGCACACCCACCTGCGCGAGCCGGGCCGGGAGGACGCCGAAACCATCGAGACCGGCACCCTGGCCGCCGCGCTGGGCGGATTCACCGCGGTGCACGCGATGGCCAACACCGACCCGGTCGCTGACACCGCCGGGGTCACCGAGCAGATCTGGCGGCTGGGCCGGGCAGCGGGCCACTGCGACGTGCAGCCGGTCGGCGCGGTCACCGTGGGCCTGGGCGGGTCCCGGCTCGCCGAGTTCGGCGCGATGGCGGACTCCGCCGCCCGGGTGCGGGTGTTCTCCGACGACGGGCGCTGCGTGTCCGACGCCGTGCTGATGCGGCGGGCGCTGGAATACGTCAAGGCCTTCGACGGGGTCATCGCGCAGCATGCCCAGGAGCCCAGGCTCACCGAGGGCGCGCAGATGAACGAGGGGGTCGCCTCCGGGCGGCTGGGCCTGACCGGCTGGCCGGCCGTGGCCGAGGAAGCGGTCATCGCCCGGGACTGCCTGCTCGCCGCGCACGTCGGCTCGGCGCTGCACATCTGCCACGTGTCCACCGCGGGCTCGGTGGAGATCATCCGCTGGGCCAAGTCCAAGGGCTGGCGGGTGACCGCCGAGGTCACCCCGCACCACCTGCTGCTCACCGACGAGCTCGTGGCCAGCTACGACCCGGTCTACAAGGTCAACCCGCCGCTGCGCACGCCCGCCGACGTGGCCGCGCTGCGGGAGGCGCTCGCCGATGGGACCATCGACTGCGTGGCCACCGACCATGCCCCGCACCCGGTCGAGGACAAGGAGACCGAGTGGGCCGTGGCGGCGCACGGCATGACCGGGCTGGAGACCGCGCTGCGGGTGGTGCAGGAGGCGATGGTGGACACCGGCCTGCTCGGCTGGGCGCAGGTCGCCGACCGGATGTCCGCCCGGCCCGCCGCCATCGGCCGGCTGGCCGGCCAGGGACAGCCGCTGGCCCCCGGCTCCCCGGCGAACCTGGTCCTGTACGACCCCGCCGTCCGTGCGGCCGTGGATCCCGCCACGCACGCCTCCCGCAGCCGGAACTCGCCGTTCGCCGGCATGGTGCTGCCCGGCCAGGTGGTGGCCACGTTCCTGCGCGGCCGCCCGACCGTGCTCGCCGGGAAGCCCGCCTGATGGCGGGCTCCGCAGCGGGACTGGCCGGCGGTACTGGTGCTCGAGGACGGCACCACGTTCCACGGGACCGGGTTCGGCGCGCGGGGCGAGGCGTTCGGCGAGATGGTGTTCAACACCGGGATGACCGGCTACCAGGAGACGCTGACCGACCCCTCGTACTGCCGGCAGATCGTCGCCATGACCGCCCCGCACATCGGCAACACCGGGGTGAACGACACCGACCCCGAATCCCGGCGGATCTGGGTCAGCGGGTACGTGGTACGGGAGCCGTCCCGGATCACCTCCAGCTGGCGGGCCCAGCGCAGCCTGGACGAGGAACTGGCGGCCCAGGGCATCCCCGGCATCGCGATCACCGGGACCCGCGCGCTCACCCGGCGGCTGCGTGACCGGGGCGTGATGCGCGCGGCGATCAGCGCCACGGGCGGGGCCGGCCCGGCTGGCCTGCTGGACCGGGTGCTCGCCAGCCCGCACATGGCCGGCGCCGACCTGGCCCGCGAGGTGTCCACCGCCGAGCCGTACCAGGTGAGCCCGCCGCCCGGCACGCAGGCCCGCTACCGGGTGGCCGCGGTGGACCTGGGCATCAAGGCCGCGACCCCCGCGGCGATGGCAGCCCGGGGCTGCCTGGTGCAGGTGCTGCCCGCCACGGCCACCGCCGCCGGGATCCTGGCCACCGGCCCCGACGGGGTGTTCTTCTCCAACGGTCCCGGGGACCCGGCCGCCGCCGGGTATGCGGTCGAGGCGATGCTCGGCGTGCTGGCCGAGGGCGTCCCGGTGTTCGGCATCTGCCTCGGCAGCCAGATCCTCGGCCGGGCGCTCGGCCTGGGCACCTACAAACTGCGCTTCGGGCACCGGGGCGTCAACCAGCCGGTCAAGGACCTGGCCACGGGAAAGGTGCAGATCACCAGCCACAACCACGGCTTCGCCGTCGCGCCCCCCGGCGCCGCGGCAGGCCGGCCCGGTGTCCCTCGCGCCCTTCGACACGCCGTTCGGCCGGGCCCAGGTCAGCCATGTCAACCTCAACGACGGCGTGGTCGAGGGGATCCGGCTGCTCGACGCGCCCGCGTTCAGCGTGCAGTACCACCCCGAGGCGGCGCCGGGCCCGCACGATGCGGCGGGGGAGTTCGCCGCGTTCTGCGCGCTGATGGAGGAGGCGCGCCGATGCCCAGGCGTGACGACCTCCGCTCCGTGCTGGTCATCGGGTCCGGGCCCATCGTGATCGGCCAGGCCTGCGAGTTCGACTACTCCGGCACCCAGGCCTGCCGGGTGCTGCGCGCCGAGGGGATCCGGGTCAGCCTGGTCAACTCCAACCCGGCCACGATCATGACCGACCCGGAGTTCGCGGACGCCACCTACGTGGAGCCGATCACCACCGAGGTGCTGGAGAAGGTCATCGCGATCGAGCGGCCCGACGCGGTGCTGCCCACGCTCGGTGGCCAGACCGCGCTGAACGCCGCCGTCGCCTTGCACGAGTCCGGCGTGCTGGCCCGGTACGGGGTGGAGCTGATCGGGGCCAACATCGAGACGATCACCGCCGGGGAGGACCGCAGCGCCTTCAAGCAGATCGTCATCGGCCTCGGCGCGGAGGTGCCGGCCAGCACGATGTGCCACAGCCTGGAGGAGTGCGAGCAGGCCGCGGCGGAACTGGGCTACCCGGTGGTGATCCGGCCGTCGTTCACCCTCGGCGGCGCCGGCTCCGGGATCGCGCACGACGAGGCGGGCCTGCGCCGCATCGCCGGGACCGGGCTGGACGCCAGCCCGGTCGGTGAGGTGCTGCTGGAGGAGTCCATCCTCGGCTGGAAGGAGTTCGAGCTTGAGCTGATGCGCGACCGCCACGACAACGTGGTGGTCGTCTGCTCGATCGAGAACGTCGACCCGATGGGCGTGCATACCGGCGACTCGGTCACGGTGGCCCCGGCGATGACCCTCACCGACCGCGAGTACCAGCACATGCGGGACGTGGCGATCGCCGTGGTCCGGGCGGTCGGCGTGGACACCGGCGGCTGCAACATCCAGTTCGCCGTCCACCCGCGCACCGGGCGGATGGTGGTCATCGAGATGAACCCGCGGGTGTCCCGGTCCTCGGCGCTGGCGTCGAAGGCCACCGGGTTCCCGATCGCCAAGATCGCCGCCAGGCTGGCCATCGGCTACACCCTCGACGAGATCCGCAACGACATCACCGGGCAGACCCCGGCCTGCTTCGAGCCCGCCCTCGACTACGTCGTGGTCAAGGTGCCCAGGTTCGCCTTCGAGAAGTTCCCCGGCGCGAACCCGGAGCTCACCACGCACATGAAGTCGGTGGGGGAGGCGATGGCGATCGGCCGGAGCTTCCCCGAGGCGCTGGGCAAGGCGCTGCGCTCGCTGGAGAGCCCCGGCGCGCCGCTGCACTGGCGCGGCCCGCCCGGCGACCGGGAGGCGCTGGTGGCCGCTGCCGCCGTCCCGCACGACGGCCGGCTGTCCACGGTGCACCAGGCGATCCGGGCCGGCGCGGGCGTTGCCGAGCTTGCCGCCGCGACCGGTATCGACCCCTGGTTCATCGACCAGGTCGCCAGTCTTGAAGATCATGCAGAACGCCTCGCGGGTGGCTGGCCCGCGGCCGCGGAAACCCTCCGCGCGGCCAAACGGGCCGGGTTCTCCGACGCCCAGATCGCCGAGATCGCGGGCACGGACGAGGCCGCGGTGCGGCGGCACCGGCACGAGCTGGGGATCCGCCCGGTGTTCCACACCGTGGACACCTGCGCGGCCGAGTTCGAGGCGCGCACCCCGTACCTGTACTCGACCTACGACGAGGAGAGCGAGGTGCCCGCGGGGGACCGGCCCAAGGTGATCATCCTGGGCAGCGGGCCGAACCGGATCGGGCAGGGCATCGAGTTCGACTACGCGTGCGTGCACGCCTCCTTCGCGCTGGCCGCGGCCGGGTACGAGACCGTGATGGTCAACTGCAACCCGGAGACCGTGTCCACCGACTACGACACCTCCGGCCGGCTCTACTTCGAGCCGCTCACCCTGGAGGACGTGCTGGAGGTGCTGCACGCCGAGCGGGCCAGCGGGCCGGTCGCCGGGATGATCGTCCAGCTCGGCGGGCAGACGCCGCTGCGGCTGGCGCGCGGGCTCGCGGCAGCCGGCGCGCCCGTGGTGGGGACCAGCCCGGAGGCGATCCACCTGGCCGAGGACCGGGGGGAGTTCGGCGCGCTGCTGGCCGCCGCCGGGCTGACCGCGCCCAAGCACGGCACCGCCACCTCGTTCGGCCAGGCCAGGGCCGTGGCCGCCGAGATCGGCTACCCGGTGCTGGTGCGGCCCTCCTACGTGCTGGGCGGCCGGGGGATGGAGATCGTCTACGACGACGCCACCCTGGAGTCCTACGTCGCCAAGGCGACCGAGGCCAGCCCGGAGCACCCGGTGCTGATCGACCGCTTCCTCGACGACGCGATCGAGATCGACGTGGACGCCCTGTTCGACGGCGCGGAGCTGTACCTGGCCGGGGTGATGGAGCACATCGAGGAGGCCGGCATCCACTCCGGTGACTCGGCCTGTGCGCTGCCGCCGATCACGCTGGGCGCCAGCGACATCGACCGGATCCGGGAGGCCACCGGGGTGATCGCGCGCGGGGTGGGCGTGCGCGGGCTGCTCAACATCCAGTACGCGCTGGCCGCCGGGGTGCTCTACGTCCTGGAGGCCAACCCGCGCGCCTCGCGGACCATCCCGTTCGTGTCCAAGGCGACCGCCGTGCCGGTGGCCAAGGCGGCCGCGCGGATCATGCTCGGCGCCACCGTCGCGGAGTTGCGGGCCGAAGGGCTGCTCCCCGCCTCCGGGGACGGCGGCGCGCTGCCGGCGCACGCGCCGATCGCGGTCAAAGAGGTGGTGCTCCCGTTCAACCGGTTCCGTGACGAGCAGGGCCGCGGGGTGGACACGGTGCTCGGCCCGGAGATGCGGTCCACCGGCGAGGTCATGGGGATCGACGACGCGTTCGGCACCGCCTACGCGAAGTCCCAGGCGGCCGCGTACGGCACCCTGCCGGTCAAGGGCCGTGCGTTCGTGTCGGTGGCCAACAGGGACAAGCGGTCCATGATCTTCCCGGTGAAACGGCTCGCCGACCTGGGTTTCGAGATCTGGGCGACCCACGGTACGGGTGAGGTGCTGCGGCGCAACGGAGTTCGTGCCACGATCGTGCGCAAGCACAGCGACGGTGCGGGTCCCGGCGGCGAGCCGGACATCGTCGCCCAGATCCTGGACGGCCAGGTCGACCTGATCGTGAACACGCCGTTCGGCAGCCCCGGGCAGTCCGGGCCGCGGCTGGACGGGTACGAGATCCGCACCGCAGCGGTCCGGCGCGGGATCCCGTGTGTCACCACGATCCAGGGCCTGGCCGCGGCCGTGCAGGGCATCGAAGCGATCACGCGTGGTGAGGTGGGTGTGCGGTCGCTGCAAGAGCACGCAAAAGCGCTGCGTGGTGAGGGCCATGCAGGCCACGCGACGAAGTCGCGGGGCCTGACGGCCAGCGGGGGGTTCCAGGGGGGCCGCCCCCCCAGGCTGGCGGTGCCCGATGACGGCGCGAACGGGCCGAGCCGGGCGCCGCGCCGGTGCCGGCGCAGGTCAAGGGGACCGTGCTGACCGTACGCCGGGTGGACGCCTACCACGCGATGACGGTGATCGCGCCGGGGGTGGCGGCCCGGTTCCGGCCCGGCCAGTTCGTCGCCGTCGCGGTCGGCGGCCCGCAGACCTCGATGCTGCTGCGCCGGGCGTTCTCCATCCACGAGGTGCGCCCCGACCACGGGGGCACGGTGGAGTTCGTGTTCGCGGTGGCCGGGCCGGGCACCCGGTGGCTGTCCGAGCGCAGGACCAGGGACACGCTGGACGTGGCGGGGCCGCTGGGGCGGCCCTTCCCGCTGCCCAGGGACCCGGTGAACGCGCTGCTCGTCGGCGGCGGGTACGGCAGCGCGCCGCTGTTCGCGCTCGGTGACAAGCTCCGTGGCCGCGGCTGCGCGGTCGACTTCCTGCTCGGCGCGGCCAGTGCGGACCGGGTGTTCGGCGCGCTCACCGCGCGCCGCAGCGGGCGCAGCGCGCTGATCACCACCGAGGACGGGTCGCTGGGCGCGCGCGGCCAGGTGACCGACCTGCTCACCCAGGCCATCCACGAGGGCAGGACCGACGTGATCTACGCCTGCGGGCCGATGGGGATGCTCCGGGCGGTGACCGCGCTGGCCGGCCGCTACGACATCCCGGTGCAGGCACTGGTGGAGGAGTCGATGGCCTGCGGGACCGGGGTGTGCATGACCTGCGTGCTGCCCGTGGTGGGCGAGGACGGGGTGACCCGGATGGCCCGCTCCTGCGTGGACGGCCCGGTGTTCCGCGGCGACCTGGTGCGCTGGGACGACATCGGCACGATCCCGTTCGACGCGCTGGGCGCGCCGGGCTGGAAGCCGCGCCCGCAGGCCGGGCCGCAGCCTCCCGCCCGGCCGCAGCCCGCCGGACGGCAGCCCGGCAGGCAGGCGGTACCCGGCAGGGCGCAGCCCGGCCGGGGCCGGGCCGGGCCGGGCGCCGGGCCCGCACCGGGGCGGCCCCATGGCCGTTGACCTGAGGAGCCGGCTGGCCCATGTGGAGCTGCCGAACCCGATCCTGACCGCGTCCGGGTGCGCCTGGCGCGGGACGTGAACTCGCGCAGTTCTTCGACGTGGCCAAGATCGGCGCCGTCGTCACCAAGTCGGTCATGCTGG
Organism: uncultured Actinomycetes bacterium; assembly: GCA_963795785.1. Classification (GTDB taxonomy): domain Bacteria; phylum Actinomycetota; class Actinomycetes; order Streptosporangiales; family Streptosporangiaceae; genus DASXKD01. The sequence continues at coordinate 79,216 of CAWCKG010000005.1, read as the reverse complement.
CCCCGCGCAGCGGGCGCCCCACCCCGCGGATGGCCGAGACCCCGAGCGGCATGCTCAACTCGATCGGGCTGCAGGGCCCCGGTATCGACGCGTTCCTGCAACGCGACCTGCCGTGGCTGCTGTCCCGGGGGGCGCGCGCCGTGGTGTCGATCGCCGGCGGGACCGTGGACGAGTACACCGAACTGGCCGCCCGGCTGTCCGACGCCTCCGGGGTGACCGCGGTCGAGGTGAACATCTCCTGCCCGAACGTGGCGGACCGGGGCCAGGTCTTCGCCTGCGACCCCGCCGCGTCGGCGGCGGTGATCGAGGCGGTGCGGGCCAGGATCCGCTATGACATCCCGGTCTTCGCCAAGCTCTCCGCGGACGTCACCGACGTCGTGGCGGTGGCCGGGGCCTGCGTGGCCGCGGGCGCGGACGGGCTTTCGATGATCAACACGCTGCTCGGCATGTCGATCGACACGACAACCCTGCGCCCGGCGCTGGCCGGTGTCACCGGTGGCCTGTCCGGCCCGGCCATCAGGCCGGTCGCGGTGCGCTGCATCTGGCAGGTGCACGAGGCGTTCCCCGATGTCCCGATCATCGGGATGGGCGGGGTGCGGACCGGCCGGGACGCGCTGGAGCTGATGCTGGCCGGCGCGGCCACGGTGAGCGTGGGGACGGCGATATTCCACGATCCGTCGGCATGCCCGCGCATTGTCAGGGAACTGGAGGAGGAACTGGCCAGCCGTGGCATCGAGCGTGCCGCGGACGTGGTCGGGCTGGCCCACGAGCCGGGCCAGATCCCCGGCCGCAGAAGGCCGGGGAATGTGCTGGTAACTTTCGCGCCCAGCCACGAGGAGGATCGTTGACCCAGCCCGCGCCGATCGCCGTCGCACTCGACGCGCCAGACCTGGAGACCGCCGCCCGGTGGGCCGGGCTGGTCACGCCGCACGTGAGCACCGTCAAGGTGGGGCTGGAACTGTACCTGCGGTACGGGCCGGGAATCGTGGCGTCGATCCGCGGGGCAAGCGGGGTCAAGGTCTTCCTTGACCTGAAGCTGCACGACATCCCGGCCACCGTGGCGGGCGCGGCCCGTGCGGTGGCCCGGCTGCACCCGGACGTGCTCACCGTGCACGCCGCAGGCGGCCCCGAGGTGATCCGGGCCGCGGTCGGGGCGGCGCCGTCCACGATGATCGCCGCGGTCACCCTGCTCACCTCGCTGCGCCCGGCCGATCTGGAAAGCATCGGCGTCACGGGCTCGCTGAGCGACGCGGTGCGCCGGCTGGCCGTGCTCGCGGTCGAGGCCGGGGCCCGGGGCCTGGTCTGCTCGCCGCGGGAGGTTGCCGAAGTCCGGGCCGAGGTCGGCCCGGACGTCATGCTCATCACGCCCGGAATCCGGCCGCTGGGCGCCGCGGCGCACGACCAGGCGCGCACCGCGACACCGGAGGAGGCATTGCGGGCCGGAGCGGACCTATTGGTTATTGGGCGGCCTATTACGAGCGCCCCCGACCCTGGAGCGGCCGCCGCGGCGATCGCCGCCCCGCTGCGCCGGTTCCAGCCCGCCCAGGGCTGAGGGCGGCCCCGACGACAGCATCGGGCCGCCGGACGGTATACGATCGGTGAAAAGCTGGCCGTCAGCAGGCCCGACCTGTCTGAGCGGCCTCACGTTCCGGGGTCAGCGCCATGGCCGGGCGAGCCCTTGACGATCGGGCAGACCACCCCAGTTAACTACCCTGAGCAACCAGCCGCTTTCGTGGAGTAGTACTCGTTAATTTATAGCGTGTTAAACGGGCATTCGCGTTGCCCTGGAGAGCCGAACTCGCTACTTTCCCATCCCGAACCAATGTTTTCTATTCGAAACCCGAGGTGACACGGAGTGGCTCTTCCTCCCCTCACTCCCGAACAGCGCGCTGCTGCCCTGGAGAAGGCGGCTAAGGCACGTAAGGATCGTGCTGAGGTCAAGAACAACCTGAAGCGTGGCGCGATCACGCTCCCGGCTGTCCTGAAGCAGGGGCAGTCTGACGACACGGTGGGCAAGATGAAGGTCTCGGCGCTGCTTGAGGCCATGCCCGGGGTTGGCAAGGTGCGGGCGCGGCAGATCATGGAGCGGCTCGGCATAGCCGGAATCGCGCCGGGTCCGCGGCCTCGGTGCCAATCAGCGCACCGCCCTTGAGAACGAGTTCGGCGGTGATATCTGACCGAGCCTCACGACCCCAGGGACGAGCGCGGGGAACACGGTTCCGCGGCGGATTCGCCCGTTCATCGCGTAAGCGATGCCGCGCTTGTCCGGGGGGGAACCCATGGAGCCCGGCTGACGGTCCTTTCCGGCCCTTCCGGTGTCGGCAAGAGCACTGTCGTGGCGGGCTTGCGGGCTCAGCGCCCGGACATCTGGCTGTCGGTTTCCGTAACTACGCGGACGCCGCGGCCGGGCGAGGTCAACGGCCGTGAATACCATTTTGTGAGCGATGCGGCATTCGATGCGATGCTGGCCCGCGGCGAACTGCTGGAGTGGGCCACGTTCGCCGGCCAGAAGTACGGCACCCCGAAGGCTCCCGTTGCACAGCGGGCCGCCGACGGGGTGCCGACGCTTCTGGAGATCGACATCGAGGGTGCCAGGCAGGTACGCGGGACCGTTCCGGGGGCGCTGCTGGTCTTCCTGGCCCCCCCGTCCCGTGCGGAACTGGCCCGCAGGCTCACCGGCCGGGGCACCGAACCGCCCGACGTGATCGCCCGCCGCCTGGACGTGGCGAGGCAGGAGATCGAAGCCGGCCGCGAGTTCGACATCACCCTGGTGAACACATCCGTCCAGGACGTGTGCAGGCAACTGGTAACCTTGATGACGGCCTGAATCAGGCCATCTCGCGCCGCTCGGCGCGCAACGACGGAAGGAACCCGGTGGCAGGGATTACCACTGCGGACGGCATCACCAACCCGCCCATCGACGACCTGCTCGATGTGGTCGACAGCAAGTACCGCCTCGTGATCATGGCGGCCAAGCGGGCGCGGCAGATCAACGCCTACTACGCCCAGCTGGGCGAGGGCCTGCTGGAGTATGTGGGCCCGCTGGTCGAGACCAGGGTGCAGGAGAAGCCCCTGTCGATCGCGCTGCGCGAGATCCGCGAGGGGCTGCTGTCCGCCGTGGAGATCGCGGAGCCCTGACCGGCCCAGGCGGCATGCCGGCGCGCGTCGTTCTCGGCGTGGGTGCCGGGATCGCTGCCTACAAAGCCTGTGAGCTGCTGCGGCGGCTGACCGAATCCGGGCACCAGGTCCGCGTCGTCCCGACCGCGGACTCCTTGCATTTCGTCGGCGCGGCGACCTGGGCCGCGCTCTCCGGCCAGCCCGTGACGACCACCGTGTGGGACGACGTCCACGAGGTGCCGCACGTCCGCCTGGGAGCCGAGGCCGACCTGGTCTTCATCGCCCCGGCCACCGCGGACCTGGTCGCCCGTGCCGCCGCCGGCCGGGCCGACGACCTGCTCACCTCGGTCCTGCTGACCGCGCGCTGCCCGGTGGTGTTCGCGCCCGCCATGCACACCGAGATGTGGGAACACCCGGCCACCCAGGACAATGTCGCGCGCCTGCGCGATCGCGGCTGCCTGGTGCTGGAGCCCGCGTCGGGCCGGGCTCACCGGCGCCGACAGCGGGCCCGGGCGCCTTCCCGAGCCCGCCGAACTCTGGCAGGTGGCGGTCCGCGTGCTGGCCCGCGGGACCGCCGGCCTGGCTGCCGGACCTCCGCGGCCGCCGCGTGGTGGTGAGCGCCGGCGGTACCAGGGAGGAGATCGACCCGGTGCGCTTCATCGGCAACTGGTCATCGGGGCGGCAGGGTTACGCGCTCGCCGAGGCCGCGGTCGCGAGGGGCGCGGCGGTGACCGTCGTCGCGGCCAACGTCGGCCTGGCCGATCCCGCCGGGGCCACGGTGATCCCGGTGATCTCGGCCTGCCAGCTGCGCGACGCGGTGCTGTCCGCCGCGGCGGGTGCCGACGCCGTGGTCATGGCCGCCGCGGTGGCCGACTACCGGCCCGCCGCGCGCAGCGATCAGAAGCTCAAGAAGGCCGGTACCGCACCTGCCCCGCTGGATCTGGTGGAGAACCCCGACATCCTCAAGGAACTTGCCAGGCCGGCGGCCGCCGGGGCAGGTCCTCACCGGATTCGCCGCGGAGACCGAGAACCTCGCGGAACACGGCCGGGCGAAGCTCGCGGCCAAGGGCTGCGATCTGCTCGTGGTGAACCAGGTCGGCCCCGGGCTTGCGTTTGGCACAACTGACAATGCCGCCCTGGTGCTCGCCGCCGACGGGAGCGTGACGCAGGTGCCGCGGGGGCCGAAAACAGCACTGGCCGACGTGATCTGGGATCTTGTCGCGGCCCGGCTGCCGGCACTGGCCTGACCGGGCGCGGGCGGCAGGTACCCCGGTACAATTCGGCGAAGCCCCAGAGCACCCGGCGACAGGACTGCCGGGCTCGCAGCGCCGTTGCCGGGCGCTCCCAGCGCAGCAGAAAAGGATGTCAGGTGGCCCGTCGTCTCTTCACCTCCGAATCGGTCACGGAGGGCCATCCCGACAAGATGGCAGACCAGATCAGCGATGCCATTCTCGACGCGATGATCAAGGATGACCCGGGCAGCCATGTCGCGGTGGAAACCCTGATCACCACCGGCCAGGTACACGTGGCCGGGGAGGTGACCACGGACACCTATGTCGATATCCCGTCGATCATCCGCGAGAAGATCCTGGAGATCGGCTACGACTCCTCGGCCAAGGGATACGACGGCGCCTCCTGCGGGGTGTCGGTGTCGATCGGCGCCCAGTCTCCGGACATCGCCCAGGGAGTCCTGGACGCGTTCGAGTACCGCGAAGGCGAGGGCGCGACCGAGTTCGACCGCCAGGGCGCCGGCGACCAGGGCCTGATGTTCGGCTACGCCTGCCGGGAGACCCCGGAGTTCATGCCGATGCCGATCATGCTGGCGCACCGGCTGGCCCGGCGGCTGTCCCAGGTGCGGCGCAACGGAGACGTGCCCTACCTGCGCCCCGACGGCAAGACCCAGGTGACCATCGAGTACTCCGGGGACCAGCCGGTCCGGCTGGACACCGTGGTGGTCTCGGCCCAGCACGCGCCGGACATCGACCTCAAGGAACTTCTCGCCCCCGACGTGCGCGATCACGTGGTGGATCCGGTGCTGTCCGGCCTGGACCTGGACACCGCCGGCTACCGGCTGCTGGTCAACCCGACCGGGCGGTTCGAGATCGGCGGCCCGATGGGCGACGCCGGCCTCACCGGCCGCAAGATCATCATTGACACCTACGGCGGGATGGCCAGGCACGGCGGCGGCGCGTTCTCCGGCAAGGACCCGTCGAAGGTGGACCGCAGCGCCGCCTACGCCGTCCGCTGGGTGGCCAAGAACGTGGTCGCCGCGGGCCTGGCCGAACGCTGCGAGGCGCAGGTCGCCTACGCCATCGGCAAGGCCAAGCCGGTCGGCCTGTTCGTGGAGTGCTTCGGCACCGAGAAGGTGCCCGTCTCCCGGATCCAGGACGCCGTGCTGGAGGTCTTCGACCTGCGCCCGGCGGCCATCGTCAAGGCCCTGGACCTGCTCCGGCCGATCTACGCGCAGACGGCGGCGTTCGGTCACTTCGGCCGGGAGGAGCCGGACTTCTCCTGGGAGCGCACCGACCGGGTCGACGAACTCAGGCGCGCGGCCGGCATCTGACCCGCTCTCGTCCGGCCGGCTCATCCGGCCGGGAGGCTGGTGGACCGCACGCCATGATCACGGACGATCACCCGCGCGGAAGACGCAAGGGATCGTCCGCGATCGTGAACTGTGTTGCTTGGCGACTACGATCCGCCAGCGGCCCATGATCATCGCGGGAGGGCTGGCGGGGCGCGGGTTCGCGGCGGGGTCGGACGGGTCTGGTAGGACAGGACCGTGGCAGGGGATCAGGGCCAGGCGGCGCCGGGCGGGACTGCCGCTCCCGCGCGGGGAGCGGCCCGGCCGGGGCGTGCCCGGGCGCCGCGGCGGCGGTCACCGGCCGCGCAGGCTCCGGCGGCGCAGCTGCCGGTCGCCCGGGTCCTGGTCGATGTGCCGCTGGCCCATCTCGACCGGCCCTTCGACTACCTGGTGCCCGAACGGCTGGCGGCGGCCGCGGTGCCCGGCTGCCGGGTCCGGGTCCGGTTCGCCGGGCAGCTTGTCGGCGGCTACCTGCTGGAGCGGGCCGCGGTCAGCGAGCACCAGGGCCGCCTGGCGGCCCTGGAACGGGTCGTCTCGCCGGAACCGGTCCTCACCCCGGAGATCGCCGCGCTGGCCCGGGAGGTGGCCGACCGGTACGCGGGCACCATGGCGGACGTGCTCCGGCTGGCCATCCCGCCGCGGCACGCGGCGGTGGAGGCGGCGGCGCGGCGGGATCCGCTGCGCCCGGATCCCGGGGCCGGGCCCGAGCTCGCGCCGTTCCCGGAGCGGGAGGCGCTCGCGGCACGGCCGGAGCTCCCGGCGCAGCCGGAGCCGGGGCCGTGGGGCCGGTATCCGGCCGGGCCGGCGTTCCTGGGGGCCGTGGCCGCCGGGCGGGCGGCACGGGCCGTCTGGACCGCGCTGCCCGGGCAGGACTGGCCGGAGGAGATCGCGCGCGCCGCGGGCACCGCGGCCGCCGCCGGGCGGGGCGCGCTCATCGTGGTCCCGGACGCCCGGGACCTGGGCCTGGTCGACGCCGCCCTGGGCCGGATCCTCGGGCCCGGGCGGCATGCCAGCCTCGCGGCCGGGCTGGGGCCCGCGGAGCGGTACCGCCGGTGGCTGGCGGTGGTCCGGGGCGAGATCCGCGTGGTGGCGGGCACCAGGGCAGCGATGTTCGCCCCGGTGGCCGGCCTTGGCCTCGTCGTGCTCTGGGACGACGGCGATGACCTGCACGCCGAGCCGCGTGCCCCCTACCCGCACGCCAGGGAGGTGCTTGCGCTGCGGGCACACCGGGCCCGCGCCGCCGCACTGATCGGCGGCTTCGCCCGCACCGCCGAGGCGACCAGCCTGGTTGCCAGCGGCTGGGCGCACACACTGGCGGCCCCCCGGGCCGTGGTACGCCGGCTCGCCCCCGATGTCCGGCCAGCCGGCGAGGACGCCGAGCTGGCCAGGGACGAAGCGGCCAGGTCGGCCCGGATGCCGAGCCTCGCGCTGCGCACCGCCCGGGCCGCCCTGGACCGCGGGCCGGTGCTCGTCCAGGTGCCGCGGCGCGGCTACCTGACCGCCGTCGCCTGCGAGCGCTGCCGCGCGGCGGCCCGGTGCGCCACCTGCGGCGGCCCGCTGGCGGTGGCGGCCAGCGACGCCCCGGTCCGCTGCCGCTGGTGCGGCCGCACCGACGCGGAATGGCGGTGCCCGGCCTGCGGCCACGGCCGGGTCCGGGCCGTCGTCACCGGGTCGCGGCGCACCGCCGAGGAACTCGCCAGGGCCTTCCCCGGAACCCCGGTGGTCGTCTCCGGCGGCGCCACCACGATCGGCTCGGTACCGCCCAGGCCGGCGCTGGTCGTCGCGACGCCCGGAGCCGAGCCCCAGGTGGCCGGCGGATACCAGGCGGTCGTGCTGCTCGACGGCTGGGTGCTGCTCGGCCGGCCCAGCCTGGCCGCGGCACAGGAGGCACTGCGCCGGTGGCTGAACGCCGCGGCGCTGGCCGCCCGGGGCGGCACGGTGGTCCTGGTGGCCGAGGCCGCGCTGCCGGTCGCGCAGGCGCTGATCCGCTGGGATCCGGTCACCCACGCCGAACGGGAACTGGCCGAACGGGAAACGCTCGGTTTCCCGCCCGCCGTGCGGATGGCCGCCGTGACCGGCTCCGGCGCGACAGTGACGAAATTCCTCGCCGAAACCGTGCTCCCGGCGGCGGCGGAGGTGATCGGCACGGTCCCGGCCGGCGAGGACAAGGTCCGGGCGCTGATCAGGATTCCGCGCCCCGGAGGGCTGGCGCTGGCGGCCGCGCTGCGGGACGCCCAGGCGGCGCGCACCGCGCGCAAGGACACCGGCCAGGTCCGCATCCAGGTTGATCCCGCCGACCTGATCTGAGCCGCGAACCTGGCCGCCAGGCTGCCCCGATGCCCCGCAACCGCCCCGGCACTCACCGCGCAGCCCGCACCTGGACCCCGCCCGACGTCATAGGGTGCTGGGGTGGCCACCTCACGAAGGAACGCGCGCACGGAGCACGGCAGAGCCGCGCCGCCCGCAGCCACCGGCGCGGGAGCAACTGGCGGCACCGGCTCCGAGACCGCAGCTCAGGCAGGTGGCAAGCCAGCCGGCCGGGCGCCGGCGGCCAAGGCCCGTCCGGCCAAGCTGCCGCCGGTCCGGCTGGCACCCCGGGAGGAACTGGCCGCCGCGGCGCGGGTGGCGCCGCTGCTGCGCGCCGCCCGCCTGGTCGCCTGCTGGGCGGTGGCGGGCCAGCGGCCCGGGACCGGGGAAGGGCTCTCGCCCCGCGCCGCGTCGGCAGCCATCGCCGAACTGGAGCTCACGCCCACGGAACTCGACGTGGCCTGGCGGGTGGCCACCGGCACGGGCATGGTGGTGGTGCCGGGCGACAAGTCCGCCGCGGGGCCCCGGGTGGACGTGCTGGCCAGTGGCGAAGCGGGTGACGTGCTCGCCGTGTGGGAGGACGCCCTCAGTGTGATGCTGCACGCCGAGGACCTCGACGGCATGGCCACCGCGCTGTACACCGTCGGCGGCCCGGTGAAGATGGATGCGCTGTTCGAGGCGTACATGGCGGCGGCCGGCAGCCGGGACCGCGCGAAGCGGCCGTCCCGCCCCGGCGAGGACCTGGCCGCGGGCCTGTCCTCCGCCCTGGAGACCCTGGCCGACCTCGGCGTGGTGGAACTCGGCACCGACGACAGCGCGGGCGGGCTGACGGTGGCCCTGTCGCGGCTCGGGGTCTGGGGCATGCACCGGCACCTGCGTGCCCAGGGCTGGCACGTGCCCGTGCTGGGCAGCGGGGCACGTGACGATGCCGCCGCCCTGCTCACCACGCTGGCCGGTTGTGACGCCGAGGACGGCGAGGCGGAGATAGCCGCGTGGCTGGCGGCACGGGCGCCGGCGAAGGCCGCACGGGAACTGATCGACGCGGCCCGGCGCGGCACACCCGGGCTGCGCGGCGCCGGTTTCGCGGTGCTCGACCGGATCGGTGACCAGGCCGTGCCGGCGGTGCGGGCCGCGCTGGAGGATCCGGTGCTGCGCGCGCACGCCGCGGTGTGGCTGCACGAGCACGGCGAAGAGGCCGAACTCGGCCCCGGCGAGCGGGCCTGGCTGCTTGTGGACCTGGGCGCCGGGCTGCTGGAGGAGGCCGACCCGCGTGACGTTGTGGTGGAACTGCTTCCGGACCTGCCGCCCAAGGCCCAGGCCGACATGGTGGCGGGGCTGTGGGAGGTGGACCATCCGGCGGTGACCGACCTGCTCACCGCGCTCAGCGAGCACCACCCTGACCCGGCGGTGGCCCGGGCCGCGCGCAAGGCCGCGTTCAAGGCGCGCTCGCCGTCGCCTGGGGCACGCGGCACGCGCTCGTAACCTGCCAGACGCCCTAGACTTGAAGCCCGCCGGAGCCCGCCGGGTCAAGGGCCACGGCAACCCACCCGAAGGGACGGTGCGCCATCAGCATCAAGCCGGTCCGGCTCTTCAGTGATCCGGTGCTGCGCACCCCCGCCGACCCCGTCAAGGTGTTCGACGCCGAGCTTCGCCGGCTGGTGAAGGACCTCACCGACACGATGATGGACGCGCCGGGGGTGGGGCTCGCCGCGCCCCAGATCGGGGTCAGCCTGCGGGTGTTCACCTTCCACGTCGATGACGAGGTCGGTCATCTGATCAACCCGTCGCTGAGCCTGTCCGAGGAGGAGGAGACCGACGACGAGGGCTGCCTCTCCTTCCCCGGCCTGGTCTATCCGACCAAGCGCGCGTACGGCGTCGTCGCCAAGGGCTTCAACATGCACGGGGAGCCGGTGACCCTGGAAGGCACCGGGCAGCTGGCACGGTGCGTCCAGCATGAGACCGACCACCTGAACGGCGTGCTGTTCATCGACCGGCTCGACGCGGCACAGCGCAAGCTGGCGATGAAGGAGATCCGCGAGTCCGACTGGTGGGCCGACGCCGCGACCAAGGTGAAGATCTCGCCGCACCCGACGTGGGGCAAGGCGCTCTGAGCGGGATGGCTGACGGCTCCGCGGTCCGTGGGGAGGCCGCCTAGGCCATGCGCCTGGTTTTCGCCGGCACACCGCAGACGGCGGTGCCTTCCCTGGAAGAACTGCTGCGGTCCAAGCACGAGGTCGTGGCGGTGCTCACCCGGCCGGACGCCGCCGCCGGGCGCGGCCGGCAGCTCGGGCCCAGCCCGGTCGCGCGGTGCGCTGCCGAGGCGGGCGTCGAGGTGCTCAAGCCTGCTTCCCCCCGGGATCCGGCGTTCCAGGACCGGCTCCGTGCGCTCGCGCCCGACTGCTGCCCGGTCACCGCGTACGGGGCGCTGATCCCGCGCGCGGCGCTGGAGATACCGCCGCACGGGTGGGTGAACCTGCATTTCTCGCTGCTGCCCGCCTGGCGCGGGGCCGCACCGGTCCCGCACGCCATCTGGCACGGCGACGACATCACGGGGGCCACCACGTTCGAGCTGGTGGCCGAACTGGACGCCGGGCCGGTGTACGGGGTGATGACCGAGCCGATCGGCCCCGGGGACACCGCGGGTGACCTGCTGGCCCGGCTCGCCACCGCCGGCGCTGGCCTGCTGGCCCAGACCCTGGACGGCATCGAGTCGGGCGGCCTGCGCGCCGTCCCGCAGCCTGCCGAGGGCATCAGCTACGCACCCAAGCTGACCACCGACGACGCACGCGTGCGCTGGGGTGACCCGGCGCTCGCCGTCGGCCGGCAGATCCGGGCCTGCACGCCAGCTCCCGGCGCCTGGACCATGCTGGGCGGCACCCGGCTGAAACTGTGGCCGGTGCGCGGCTGCCCGCAGGCGCCGCCGGGGCAGCCGCTGCGCCCGGGGGAGCTGCGGGTCACCAGGTCCGCGGTGTTGGCAGGCACCGTTACGCACCCCGTGGAACTCGGCGACGTCCAGCAGGGCGGCAAGCGGCGCATGCCCGCCACCGAATGGGCACGCGGACTGCGGGCCGGTGCCGGGCAACCGGCCGGGGGGACTCCGGGGCCAGGGGACGCCGGCGCCGCGGGCCTGGTCCTGCACTGACATGGCCGCCCGCCGTCCCGCCGCACCGTCCCGCCGCCCGGCCAGGCCGCCACGGCGCACCGGCCCGACCCCGGCCCGTGAGGTCGCGCTGGCCGTGCTGCGCGCCGTTACCGACCGGGACGCCTACGCCAACCTGCTGCTCCCTGCCCTGCTGGCCAAGCGCGGGCTGACGGCCGGGACGCGGCGCTCGCCACCGAACTGGCCTACGGGACGCTTCGTGGCCGCGGCAGCTACGACGCCGTGCTGGCCGCCTGCAGCAGCCGCGCGCTCGCCGACGTCGACCCCGCGCTGCTCGACGTGCTCCGGCTCGGCACCCACCAGCTGCTGGCGACCAGGATCGGCCCGCACGCGGCCGTGGCCACGTCGGTAGAGCTGGCCCGCGCGGAGGCCGGGGCGGGGGCCGCGGGTTTCGCCAACGCCGTGCTCCGCCGGGTCGCGACCCGCGATCTGGATTCCTGGATCGGCGCGGTGGCGCCGGACCGGGCCGATGACCCGGTCGGCTACCTCGCGGTCAAGACCAGCCACCCGGGCTGGGTCGTCGCCGCGGTCAGCCGGTCGCTGGGTGAGGAACCGGTCACCGGGCTGCCGCTGACCGAGGTGGCCCTGGCCGCGAACGGAATCCGCCCGCGCGTCACCCTGTGCGCCGTCCCGGGACTGGCTGCCGCCGCCGACCTTGTCACCCGGGGCGGCCAGGCCGCGCGGTGGTCGCCGTTCGGCGCCTACCTCGACGGCGGCGATCCGGCGGGAATACCTGAGGTCCGGCAGGGCCGCGCGGCCGTGCAGGACGAGGCGAGCCAGCTCGCCGCGCTCGCGCTGACCCGCGCCGACGTTGGCAGCGCCCGCACCGGTACCGCCGGCCCCGGCCCGGCCGTCCGGACTCGGCGGGCCCGGATGGCGACCGCCGCTGGCTCGACCTGTGCGCCGGGCCCGGCGGAAAGGCGCGGCTGCTCGCCGGGCTGGCGGCCGGCCGCGGCGCCCGGCTGCTCGCCGCCGACGTCAGGGACCACCGGGCCCGGCTGGTGCGCGCGGCGATGGCCCCGGCCGGCGCCGCCGAAGTGGTCGTGGCGGACGGCACCAGGCCCGCCTGGAGGCCCGCCTCGTTCGACCGGGTGATCGCCGACGTCCCCTGTTCCGGCCTCGGGGCCCTGCGGCGGCGCCCCGACGCCCGGTGGCGCAAGACGCCCGCCGACGTGGCGGCGCTCGGCCCGCTGCAGCGCGCCCTGCTCCGCACCGCGATCGCCGCCGCCAGGCCCGGCGGGGTGATCGCCTACGTCACCTGCTCGCCGCACGTCGCCGAGACCCGCGCCGTGGTCGACGAGGTCGCCGCGGCCCGCGACGACGTCCTGGTGCTGGATGCCCCGGCGCTGCTGCCCGAGGTACCGGACCTGGCCTGCCCCGGGCCGGGCGGGCGGTACGCGCAGTTCTGGCCGCACCTGCACGGCACCGACGCCATCTTCCTGGCCCTGCTCAGGCGCCGCCGCTGACCCGGGCGGCGGGCGGCCGCGCGACGAAGTGGCAGTCCTGAGCCCAGCGGAGTTCCGAGCGGACCTCGCCGGATCCCCCGACTCACGACGTCGCGGCCGTGTCAGGGCCTGCGCGGTCACTGGCCTGCGCCCGTCGCTGTCGGCTGGGGTTACACGGGCGCTCAGCTGGTCAGGGCTCGGCCGGCCGGGCGGCCCAGCCGCGAGGTGCCGATGTCGGCGCGCTGGCCCTGGGCGTAGCCGCTGCCGTAGCCGGTGCCGCTGTAGGTCACCCGGGACGTCCGGGTGACCGGGTAGGCCTGCCGCAGGGTGCGCCCGATGATCTCCGTCCGGTCCGCGAGAACCAGGGCGGCCGAGGGCCCGTTGCCCGCCGGGGCGTCCGCGGCGCGGTCGGCGGCCCGCTGCTCGGCCGCACGGACCCGGGCCACCACGGCGGTCGCGAAGCCGAGCAGCCAGCTCCGGCGCCAGGCCCGCGGGCTCCGCGACCAGTCCGGCGGCTCGGCGGCGGAAAGACCCTGCCACATCTGCAGCAGCAGCGAGGTGTACAGGACGTCGGTGCGCTCGATGTCCGAGGCGAACCCGAACACGTGAATCCGGGATCCCGGGCCGGTGTGGGGCAGGATCACGCACTGGCAGCGCAGCGCGGACGCCAGCCCGCACAGCAGGTGCGCCTGCACCCGGGCCCACGGATTGCCGATGTCGATGACCCGGTCGGCAGGCCGGTCGGTCTCCGGCCGCACCGCCGCCAGCAGGGCGCGGTCGATGCCGTACTTCGCCATCAGCTCGGCGGCCTTGGCGGTCAGCGCCTGTGCCTCGGCCTGGGTCACCCCGTCCGCCTCGGCCTTGGCCAGCAGCTTGCGGACCCGGGCGAGCAACGCGTCCGGCGCGTCGGAGTTCACCGGCGTTCCTCCTGCTCTCCGGCGTTCCGTCGAAGACTCCCGCCGAAGGCTATCCGCGGGCGGCGACAGTTTCGCCCGCCCCGGCTGCGGCGCACCAGGAACCCTACCGGGGGAGCCCGGCACCACCCGCGGCGCCACCCGCGGGTGAGCGGGAGCGACGTCTAGACTCGGCAGCATGGCCGTCCAGATGGCGCCCAGCATCCTGTCCGCCGACTTCGCCCGGCTCGCCGACGAGGCGGCGGCGGTCGCCGATGTGGCCGACTGGCTGCACGTGGACGTCATGGACTACCACTTCGTGCCGAACCTCACCATCGGCCTGCCCGTCGTCGAGTCGCTGCTCAAGCACACCGAGCTGCCGCTGGACTGCCACCTGATGATCGCCGAGCCGGACCGGTGGGCCGCCGGGTACGCCGAAGCGGGGGCCCGCAACGTCACCGTGCACGCCGAGGCGCTCCAGTCGCCGGTGCGCACCCTGCGGCTGATCCGCGCCGCGGGCGCCCGCGCCGGGCTCGCGGTCAACCCCGCCACTCCGGTGGAGCCCTATGCGGACCTGCTGCCCGAACTCGACATGCTGCTGCTGATGACGATAGAGCCGGGTTTCGGCGGCCAGGCCTTCCTCGACATCGTGCTGCCCAAGCTGCGCCGGGCGCGGTCGCTGGTGCAGCGGCACGGCGCGTCGGTATGGCTGCAGGTGGACGGCGGGGTGGGCGAGGAGACGATCGAGCGGTGCGCGGAGGCGGGGGCCGACGTGTTCGTGGCGGGCACGGCGGTCTACGGCGCGGACAACCCCGCGGCCGCCGTGCAGGCGCTGCGCCAGCGCGCGGAACAGGCCACCGCCCGCGCCGCCTGGCAGCACTGACCTGGCGCTGGGCCGCCCGGAAACAGCGCAACGGAGTACGGGGAGGCCTGTCGATTCCGGGACAGGCCGATCGTCGGGTAGGTAACGGAGCCCTTGACGAAACGGAAGGATGATCGAACCATGGCCGAATACCTGATCCTCATCTGCGAGGACGAGAGCGCCTACGCCACCGCCACGCCGGACGTGTACCAGCAGGTGATGGACGCGCACAACCGGTTCGCCGAACAGGTCCCCGAGAAGGGCGGCAAGATCGTCGAGGGCCGGGCGCTGCAGCCGACGGCCACCGCCACCTCGATCCGCGGGGACGTGGTGACCGACGGCCCGTTCACCGAGACCAAGGAGGCCGTGGGCGGCTACTACCTGATCGAGGCCCGTGACCTCGACCACGCCCTGGAAATCGGGAAGCTGTGCCCGGCCCGGTTCGGCGGCGTCGAGGTGCGGCCGATCATGGTGTTCGGCTGAGGTGACCGGATCCCCCCGGCCCGAGGCCGGCGCCGGCACCGGCGCTGGCACCGGGGCGGGCGAGGCATCCGCCGCGGTCGCGGACGCGCACCGTCGCGAGTGGGCCTTCGTGCTCGCCGCGACGGCGCGCGTGGCCGGCGACCTTGACCTGGCCGAGGAATGTGTCCAGGACGCCTACGCCGCCGCGCTCACCACCTGGACCAGTCAGGGGGTGCCGCGCAACCCAGGAGCCTGGCTCACCACCGCGGCGCGCCGCCGTGCGATCGACGCCAAACGCCGGGACCGGGTGCTGCGCGCGAAACTGCCGCTGCTCATCGAGCCTGCCCCGCCGGTCGCGACGTCCGCGCCGCCCGGGGCCGGCCAGCCGGAGGAGGACGAGGTGATCCCCGACGACAGGCTCCGGCTCATCTTCACCTGCTGCCATCCGGCGCTGGCCAGGGAGGCCCAGGTCGCGCTGACCCTGCGGCTGGTGTGCGGGCTGACCACCGCGGAGATCGCGCAGGCGTTCCTGGTCGCCGAGGCGACCATGGCGGCGCGGGTCACCCGGGCCAAGAAGAAGATCTCCGCGGCGCGGATCGCCTACCGCGTGCCGGCCCCCGCCGAACTGCCCGACCGGCTCGACGCGGTGCTCACCGTGGTGCACCTGCTCTACACCACCGGGCACACCGCCCCCGGCGGCGACAACCTGGTCCGCGCGGACCTGGTGGACCGGGCGATCGGGCTGGCGCGCATGCTGCGCACCCTGATGCCCGACGAGCGGGAGGTGGGCGGCCTGCTCGCGCTCATCCTGCTGACCGACGCGCGCCGGGCCACCCGGGCCGACCCGGACGGCCGGCTGCTGCTGCTCGAAGAGCAGGACCGGTCCCAGTGGGACCGGGTGGCGATCGCCGAGGGCACCGCGCTGGTCCCATGGGCGCTGACCGGCGGGCGGCCGGGCCGGTTCGTGCTGCAGGCCGCGATCGCCGCGCTGCACGCCGAGGCCCCCAGCTACGCGCAGACCGACTGGCCGCAGATCGTGGCGCTCTACGACCTGCTGCTGCGGGCCTGGAGTTCGCCCGTGGTGGCGCTCAACCGCGCCGTCGCGGTGGCCATGGCGCAGGGCCCGGCGGCGGGGCTGGCCCAGATCGGGGAACTGGAGGCGGACGGGCGGCTGGACGCCTACCGCTACCTGCCCGCCACCAAGGCGGACCTGCTGCGCCGCCTGGGCCGGTGGGAGGCGGCGGCACAGGCCTACCGGGACGCCCTCGCGCTGACCGACAACGCCGCCGAGCGGGAGTTCCTCGCCCGCCGCCTCACCGAGGTGACCGGGCAAACGGGCTGAGCCAGCGCTGGCCCGGGGGGCAGCGCCTATCCTCGAAGCGACCCGTGTGCCCCGGCGGTGACGGCCGGGGCCCGCGGCACATTCAGCCAGCATTACGGGCCATGCGAGGTGGATGTTGTCGGCGGCCGCCCTGACCATTCGGGACCTCGCGTACTGGTACGTCCGGGGCGCCCCGGTCCTCGACAACGCCGACCTGACCGTCGCGCCCGGCGAGGTGGTCATGGTCCGCGGGCCCAACGCCAGCGGCAAGACCACGCTGCTGCGGCTGCTGCGGGCGTCGCGGCCCCGCGGCGCGGTGCCGTGCGCCGGGCGCCTGCCGTCGGCTACCAGCCGCAGACCGGGGAGGAACCGCCGCCACGGATGCCGTCCTCCGCGTGGCTCGCGACCGTCGGCGGATGCGCCGTGACCGGGCGGCACGGCCCCGCTGGACATCCTGGACGCGCTCGGCGGCGTCGACGCCGGGCAGACATGGGGATGCTCAGCCGGGCACCGTCACCAAGGTCCTGCTGGCCGGCGCGCTGTCCGGCCTGGCCGGGGCTGGTGCTGCTCGACGAGCCGTTCGCGCCGCTGGATGCGGCTGCCCGGGACGCGGCCGCCGCACTGATCCGTGCCGCCGCGGCCGGGGGCGCGGGCGTGCTGCTCAGTGACCATCACGGCGCGGGCGACCTGGTCGCCACCCGCCGGGTGCGGATCAGCGGCCACCGGATCGCAGAGGACGCGCCGGCCACCGGCGACGGGCACTGGAAGATCATCCTGCGCGCCGCCTGGCCAGCCGCCACGGGAACTGCGCGTGCCCGCCGCGCACCGGGACCGCACCCTGCTGGAGGCGCTGCTGCGCGGCGAGGAGGTCTGCCGGGTGGAG
This sequence comes from uncultured Actinomycetes bacterium, assembly GCA_963795785.1. Taxonomy (GTDB): domain Bacteria; phylum Actinomycetota; class Actinomycetes; order Streptosporangiales; family Streptosporangiaceae; genus DASXKD01. Next base: position 62,185 of record CAWCKG010000005.1, on the reverse strand, counting down.
GAGGTCCCGTGATCGAAGCCGCCAGGTACTACCTGCGGCTGCTGGTGTCCCGGCAGGCCGTGCTCGCACCCGTGCTGTTCTACCTGGCCCTGGTGGCGCTGGACTACTCCAGCCCCGGCGGCCCGCCCAGGCTCGCCGAGCCGCACCTGCAGGCGGGAGCGATCACCGCCGTCGCGCTGATGCCCGCCACGGCCTGGCTGACCCGGCTCGCCGCCACCTCGGAGAGCGCGCCGTTCGCGGAAGTCACACTGGTCAGCCTGGGCGGTTCCCGGCGCCGGCAGGTGGCCAGGTCCACGGCGGTGCTGGCCATCGCGGTCGTGCTCACGGGTGCCGCCATGCTGTGGGGGCGGGTGGCGGATCCCGGCGCCGTACCACGCGGCAACGGTGATCGAACTGCTCGCCATGCACCTGGCGGAGGCCTGTGCGGGAGCCGGGATCGGGGTGCTGATCGCCCCGCCGCTGCGGACCCGGGTCGGTACCGCGGTGACCGCCGTCACCGGGCTCACCCTGGTGTCCCTGGGCGTGCCCTGGCTGCCCCCGCTGAACCCGGTGCTGCAGGCCGCGTTCCGCCATGCCGCACCTGCACCGGGGCTGCTGCTGCTCGTCACGGGCCAGGCCGTCGTCCTGGGGCTGGTCTGCGCCGCCGTCGGTACGTCGCTGGCCGCCGCCCGCCGCCCCGGCTGACCGGTGCCGCGCCCGGTGACGGGGTGCAATCGAGTGCGGAATAGCCACCGTGGCACACTGGTTACCGAAGTGACAGCGTGCTCCGGGGTCGGTGAAACTCCGAGCCGGCGGTGACAGTCCGCGACCCGTCCAGGCCCAGCGCCTGGCCGGTTGACCCGGTGGAATCCCGGGACCGACGGTGAAAGTCCGGATGGGAGGCAGCACGCTCGCGGTGTGGCGTTGCGGGCCAGCGCCAGGCCGTGCTGGCGCGTTCGCGCGCACCCCGGAGCCGGCGTGAGGACGGCCCGGAGGAGGCACAGGCGCGGATGTTCACCGGAATCGTGGAAGAACTCGGCGAGGTCGTGTCCGTCGAGCACCTCGACGGCGCGGCCCGGATCACCGTACGGGGACCGCAGGTCACCGCGGACGCGCGGCCCGGGGACTCCATCGCCGTCAACGGCACCTGCCTCACCGTCACCGGCCTGTCCGGGGACGGCTTCACCGCCGACGTGATGGCCGAGACGCTGCACCGCACCGGGCTCGGTGACCTGGCCCCCGGCTCCCCGGTCAACCTGGAGCGCTCGCTGCGGGTCGGCGACCGGCTCGGCGGGCACCTGGTCCAGGGCCACGTGGACGGCGTGGGCACGGTGGTCTCCAGGGTCACCGGCGAGCGCTGGGACGTGGTACGGATCACCGTCCCGGCTGGCCTGGCCCGGTACCTGGTGGAGAAGGGCTCGGTCGCGGTGGACGGCGTCAGCCTCACCGTGTCCGCCCTCGGCGGCGGCAGCGGGAGCAGCCCTGGTTCGAGGTCAGCCTCATCCCGGCCACGCTGGCGGCGACCACCCTCGGCCGGGTGCAGCCGGGCGCCGGCGTCAACCTGGAAGCCGACGTGATCGGCAAGTACGTGGAACGGATGCTGCACGGCCAGGCCGCGGCGGTGCGGTCATGACCCCGGCAGCGGCGCCGGAGACCACGTCCCCCTGGACAGTGTCGAGCGGGCCATCGCGGACATCGCGGCCGGCCGGGCGGTCGTGGTCGTGGACGACGCGAACCGCGAGAACGAGGGTGACATCGTCGTTCGCCGCCAGCAAGACCACGCCGGAGCTGATGGCCTTCATGATCAGCTACGCCCGCGGCCTGATCTGCGCGCCGATGCTGGGCGCGGACCTGGACCGGCTGCAACTGCCGCCGATGACCAGCGACAACCCGGAGCACATGCGCACCGCGTTCACGATCAGCGTGGACGCCCGCGACGGCATCACCACCGGCATCTCCGCCGCGGACCGGGCCAGCACCGTGCGGGTCCTGGTGGACTCCGCGACCGAGCCCTACGAGATTGTCCGCCCCGGGCACATCTTCCCGCTGCGTTACGCCGAGGGCGGCGTGCTGCGCCGCGCCGGGCACACCGAGGCCGCGGTGGACCTCGCCAGGCTCGCCGGCCTGACCCCGGCCGGAGTGGTGGCGGAGATCTTCAACGACGACGGCACCATGGCGCGGCTCCCCGAACTGCGCGCCTTCGCGGACGAGCACGGCCTGGTGATGATCTCCATCGCCCAGCTGATCGAGTTCCGGCGGCACACCGAGCAGATGGTCACGCCGGAGGTCGAGACCCGGCTGCCCAACGCGCACGGCGAATGGCGGGCGCTGGGCTACCTGGACTCGGTCGACGGAACCGAGCACATCGCGCTGGTCTACGGGGACCTGGGTGACGGGGGAGGACATCCTGGTCCGGATGCACTCCGAATGCCTCACCGGCGACGTGCTCGGCTCGCGGCGCTGCGACTGCGGCGCGCAACTTGAGGCCGCGATGGCGGCCGTCGCGGCGGAGGGCCGCGGCATCGTCTGCTACCTGCGCGGCCACGAGGGCCGCGGCATCGGCCTGCTCGGCAAGCTGCGCGCCTACCAGTTGCAGGACGGCGGGGCGGACACGGTGGACGCCAACCTGGAACTCGGCCTGCCCGCGGACGCCAGGGACTACTCCATCGGCGCGCAGATACTCGCCGACGCTCGGGGTGCGCTCGGTTCGGCTGCTCACCAACAACCCGGCGAAGGTGGCCGGGCTGGCCGCCTGCGGGATCGAGGTGCGCAGCATGGTGCCGCTGCCGGTGGCCCCGACCCCGGAGAACCTCCGCTACCTCACCGCCAAACGGGACCGCCTCGGCCACCGGATCGACGGGCTCCCCGGGCCGAACGGCGACGGCCACGCCGCCCACCGGACCGGCCTCGCGGAGGCCCGGTGAGCGGGGCGGGGCGGCCCGGCGACACCACGGTCGACGCGGCCGGGCTGAGCCTGGCCATCGCGGCGACCCGCTGGCACGCGGAGATCACCGACAGCCTGGTGCGCCGGGCCCGCGCCGCGGCACAGGCCTGCGGTATCGGTGAACCGCTTGTGCTGCGGGTGGCCGGTGCGGTGGAACTGCCGGTCGTCGCGGCGGAACTTGCCACCACGCACGACGCCGTGGCCTGCCTCGGCGCGGTGATCCGCGGCGGCACCCCGCACTTCGAGTACGTCTGCGACGCCGTGACGGCGGGGCTGACCAGGGTCGCCCTTGACGCGCGAACCCCGGTGGGCAACGGGGTGCTGACCTGTGACACCCTGGACCAGGCCCGGGACCGGTGCGGGCTGGACGGCAGCCATGAGGACAAGGGCTGGGAGGCGGTCGTGGCGGCACTCGACACCGCGCTGGTGCTGCGCTCGCTGCGGCAGACCGCCCGGCCGGGCACTGCGCCAGCGGGCGGGCACGCCGCCCGCCTCGGCCGGCCACGACATTGACCTGCGGGCGGTGCACGCTAGCCCCGGCTGTCGTATGGCAATGAAAGGCTGGTTCCTTGCTCTCCCTCGTCCTGCCCAAGGGCTCGCTTGAACGGGCCACCCTGGAGCTCTTCGATGCGGCGGACCTGACCGTCCGCCGGTCCTCGGACCGCGACTACCACGCCGCCATCGACGACCCGCGCATCGACCGGGTGCGGTTCCTGCGGCCGCAGGAGATCCCGTCCTATATCGAGCGCGGGCTCTTCGACCTGGGCATAACCGGCCGGGACTGGATCGCCGAGACCGGCGCCGACCTCGTCTCGCTCGGCGAGCTGAAGTACTCCAAGGTGACCGCCAACCCGGTGCGGGTGGTGCTCGCCGTGCCCGAGGCCTCGCCCTGGCGGTCGGCCGCCGACCTTCCCGAGGGCATCCGGATCTCCACCGAGCTTCCCTCGCTGACCAGCAGGTACCTGGAGGCGCACGGGGTCAAGGCCATGGTCGTGCCCTCCTACGGCGCCACCGAGGCCAAGGTCCCCGACATCGTGGACGCGATCGTCGACCTGACCGAGACCGGGTCCTCGCTGCGCCGCAACGGGCTGCGCATCCTCGACACCCTGCTCACCAGCTACACCGAACTGGTGGCCAACGGCACCGCGTACGCGGATGCCGGCAAGCGCGCCGCGATGGAGGACATCGCGCTGCTGCTGCGCGGGGCGATCGAGGCGCGGGGAAACGTCCTGCTCAAGCTCAACGTGCCCGCCGCCGATCTGGCCGCGGTGACGGCGATGCTGCCCGCGCTGTCCTCGCCGACCATCACCACGCTGGCGCGCGGTGACATGAACGCGGTGGAGACCGTGGTGCCCAAGAACAGCGTGAACACGCTGATCCCGGCGCTGAAGGCGGCCGGGGCACGGGACATCCTGGAAATCCCCATCTCCAAGATCGTGGAGTAAGGGCTGCTGGGCCTTGGCCCTGTGGGCCGGTCGTGCCGTCGACGTACTGTGGGGACAGGAGTGCCGGGGCTCCCGGCATATCCGCTGGCCGGAACCTGTTAGGACCAGCAGGCGAGTTTCGTGAAGGGATGCGGGCGTGCGCGACATCCTGGGCCAGATCGAGAAGTGGTGGGACGCCGGGGAGACGTTCGGCCTGGCCACGGTCGTGCGGACGTTCCACAGCGCGCCCCGGGAGCCGGGCGCGGCGCTGGCCGTCTCCGCCGGCGGGGAAGTCATCGGCAGCGTGTCCGGCGGGTGCGTCGAGGGCGCGGTCTACGAGCTTGCCCAGCAGGTGTGCCAGAGCGGGGAGCCGGTGCTGCAGCGCTACGGCGTCAGCGACGACACCGCGCTGTCAGTGGGCCTGACCTGCGGCGGCATCATCGACATCTTCGTCGAGCCGGTCAGCAAGGAGCGCTATCCGCAGCTCGGTGAGGTGGCCGCCGCGATCAAAGCCGGCCAGCCGGTCGCCGTGGCCACCGTGATCGACGGTCCCGGCCTGGCCGGGGCGCGGCGGGTCATCTCGGGGAGCGCGGCGGACGGCACGCTGGCCGCGGGGGACCGGCTGGATGCGGCCGTGGACAGCGACGCCCGCGGGATGCTCGCCCAGGGGCTGACCGCCGTGCGCCACTACGGCGAGCACGGCGAGCGGCGCCTCGACGAGCTGTCGGTGTTCGTCCAGTCGTTCGCGCCGCCGCCGCGGATGCTGGTCTTCGGGGCCATCGACTTCGCCGCGGCCGTCGCCCGGGCCGGGAAGTTCCTCGGATACCAGGTCACCGTGTGCGACGCCCGGCCGGTGTTCGCGACCCGTGCCCGGTTCCCCGACGCCGACGAGGTCGTCGTGCAGTGGCCGCACCGGTACCTGGCCAGCACGCCGGTGGACGAGCGGACGGTGATCTGCGTCCTCACCCACGACCCCAAGTTCGACGTGCCGGTGCTTGAGGTCGCGCTGCGCACCCCGGCCGGCGACATCGGGGCCATGGGCAGCAGGCGGACCCACGAGGACCGGCTCGCCCGGCTGCGGGAAGCCGGGCTCGCCGAGGAGGAACTCGCCCGGCTCCGGTCCCCGATCGGGCTGGACCTCGGTGCCCGGACCCCGGAGGAGACCGCGGTCTCGGTGGCCGCCGAGCTGATCCAGCTCCGCTGGGGCGGTTCCGGCCGCCCCCTCACCGACACCGCCGGCCGGATCCACGGCGAGCTGACCTGGCGTGGCCGCCGCCGGGCGGCCTGCCGGGGCCGGCCGGGCCGTAGGCTGGCGGACCGTGGGCAATCAGGTGGCCGGGGTGCTGCTCGCGGCGGGCGAGGGGAAACGGCTGGGCACCCCCAAGGCGCTGGTCGAACTGGGCGGCCGCCGGCTCGTCGACCGCGGGGCCGACCTGCTCCGTGACGGCGGGACCGCCCCGGTGCTCGTGGTCACCGGCGCCGTGCCGGTCACCGTGCCCGGCGTCATCGGCGTGCCGAACCCAGACTGGCGCACCGGCATGGGCTCCTCGCTGGCGGCCGGGCTCCGCGCCCTGCCCGGCGACTGCACCGCGGCGGTGATCGCCCTGGTGGACCAGCCGCTGATCGGGCCGGAGGTGGTCCGGCGGCTGCTGGCCGCGCACGCCGGCGGGGCGGAGCTGGCGGTGGCCGCCTACCACGGCCGGGCCCGCAACCCGGTGCTGCTGGCCCGCGGCCACTGGGCCGGGGTGCTCGCGGTGGCCGAGGGCGACGCCGGTGCGCGGCCCTACCTGCGGGCCCATCCCGGCCTGGTGACGCTGGTCGAGTGCGCGGACATCGGCCGCCCCGACGACGTGGACACCCCCGAGGACCTGGCCAGGGTCGGTGCCCTGCTGGCCGGTCCTGGTGCTGGCGGGTCCCGGCGCTAGGACGCCGCGCCTGCCGCCTGGATGCCCCAGCGGTGCGTGACCGTCTCGCCCGGCTCCAGGGTGATCAGGTCGGTGCCGGTGACGAAGGCGTTCGGCGGGCAGGTCATCGGCTCGATGGCCACCGCGCGGCGGCGGTGTGCCTGGCCGAGCGTGTCCCCGGTGAACACCTGCAGCCACTGGTAGCCCGGGCCGGCCCACAGCGCGGCCCCGGCCCCGTTGCTGGTCAGCCGGGCCCAGGCCAGGCCGGCTTCGTCACGTTCCAGCCCGGTGAAGGCGTGGTCCAGCGTCACCGTGCCGACCGGCCGGGCGGCACGGAAGTCGAGTTGGCGTCCCGGCCACGTCACTGGGCGGGCCGGACGGGATGCCGCGCTGGTCCGCGGGCAGCCAGCGGCTGACCGGGAGAGTGAGCTCGCAGCCGTCCACCGCCGGCGCCCCGGCGGTCAGGTACGGGTGCGATCCGGTGCCGTACGGGGCCGGCCGGGTGCCCGCGTTCCGCGCCGTCACGCTCACCGTCAGGCCAGCCTCGCCGCCGAGCTGGTATGCCACCTCCAGGTCCAGGCAGAACGGGTAGCCGGTGCGGCCGAGCAGGGCCAGGCGCAGCACGACCGCATCGGCGTCGTGCCGGGCCAGCTCCCATGCCGACCACCGGGTCAGCCCGTGGATGGCGTTCCCCGCGGCGGGCTCGCTCAGGTCCAGCTGGTAGTCGGCGCCCGCCATCCGGTACCGGCCGTGGTCGATGCGGTTCGGCCAGGGCAGCAGCATCTGGCCGGCCTCCGCGGGGGAAGCTCGTCGGCCTGGTAGGTCGTGATCAGCGGCCGGTCACGATGCCGCAGTTCGCGCAGGCCAGCGCCCAGCTCGGTGACCACGGCCAGGTAGCCGCCCGCGGCGATCTCGTACTGCGCTCCGGTCAGCGGGCTTGCGGCAGGTGTCATGACAGCCATTCTCCCTGTCGGGAGCGGGGTTTTTCGCCGAAGCTGGCGCAGTGCCGGCGGGGCTGCTTGGGGAGCGGGGGGACCGTCAGCCCCGCCGGCAATTGCACGATAGCCGTACCGGAGACGGGTGCGCGCCAAGTTCATCAACGACGCTGGTGAAGGGGTTGCCGCGAGCCAGTGCACCGGCTGGTTCGCCGCGCGCGGGCCAGTTCAGGTCGCGTGCGAGGCTAGCTCAGGTCGTGCCGGGTACCCGCGGGGGCGGCCGCGGGCAGCAGGGCGCCGTTGCGGACCGCCTCGGCGGCGAGGACGCCGAACAGGTAGAAGTAGGCGGCCTCCTCGTCGGCGAACAAGCGGGCCTCATGCCGCGCGCCGTCCATCGCCATGAAGACCTCGAACCCGTCCGGGCCCCGCACCAGGCACAGCGCGCCCTCGGTGTCGGTTTCCAGCGCGTAGGACGTCCGCGGGATGGCCGCCAGGTCCGCCAGTTCGCAGAAGATGTCCCTGGTCTGGACCCGCTGGCGCCGGGCGGCCCGGCCGCCTCCGTCGGGGACGGGCTCAGGTGCCGGCGGGGCGGCGGCCGCGGGGGCCGGTTCCAGGCCCGGTTCCAGGCCCGGTTCCAGGCCCGGTTCCAGGCCGGGGCCGGGAGCGGGTGATACGGGTAGCTGGACTGCGGCACGGCCGGGCTGACCGGCGGTGCCCACCGGAGCGGCTTTTCGATCCGCTCCTCGATCAGCCCGGTGACCTCGTCGCGCGGCGTGAGCAGCTCGAAGACGCCCCGGTCCACCTGCCAGTACCCCAGGCTGGCGGCCAGGCCGGCGTCCGCGCCCAGGTAGGCGATGTGCAGCCGGTCACCAAGGTCGTCCAGGACGATGCAGGGCTCGTTGCGGAACGTGCCCACCGGCCGGGATTCCCAGAGTGCGTCCACCTCGGCGCGGATCACCCGCTTGCGCCAGTGGCCGGTGGCCGGCTCGAAGCCGAGTTCCTCCGGGGGCGGGCAGGCGGCGAACAGGACCACGTCGGCCCCGGACGGGCCCACTCCTGCCTCGTAGGGCACGCCACGGTAGGTCGCCATCAGCCGGTATCTCATGTCTCAGGCCTCCCTCAGTGGGCGCAACCACACCTGCCCGTCGTACCGGCCGATGAACTCCTCGCCACCGAACGTGACCCTGCCCATCTCGGCTCCGACGGGGATGGGCACCGGCAGGGTGAAGAACTCGGGAATGACGCTGACCGGGCTCCCGGACGCGCGGGGCCCGGCCACCAGCGAGGCCGACATGTCCAGCGCGATCCAGCGCAGGACGAACAGTTCGGCCATGCCCGCGGAGAACTCCGAGCCCTCGTAGCCCAGGGCCAGCGCCTGGTAGTAGTCGGCCGGTGTGCGGAACGAGCAGTCACTGGCCCGGTACACATAGCCGGCGATCACCGATCGCTGCCCCGCCAGGTAGGGCTCGACGAGGCGCGGCGGAATGACCTTCACCATGGGGCGTGCCAGGTTCGATCGATCTCGTCGGCAGCTCAGCCTGAATCACACGGTCCTCTGGGGCGGTGGATTGACCTGCGATGCAGTTCCAAAGACTCTCATATGCGAATTTACGCCTCAACCTGCTTGGCCGTAGCTGTATCGACAGCGAGGGAACACCAGGCCAAGGGTGCGGGTGGGGCGGCCGGGCCCGCCGGGGCCAGCCGGGCGGGACTGCCCGGCCACCGCACGCCGGCCGGGCTAACCAATGCGGACCAGGCCGTTAGGGTGAAGCCGTGGCGGGGCGAACTCTGGCCGGACCGCGCTTCCCCGGCGACGACGGCTCGGCCGGCCCGCAGGTATCGGCGGCACTGGCCGCGTACGCGGCGGGCTCGGGCAGCGAGCACGCGGTCCTGACGGCGCTGGACGCGTCCCGCCTGATGGTTCCCGTGGTCGCGCTGCTGGCCGCGGAGGACCAGCCCGGGCCCGGGCGGGCTGCGCCGGGAGAAGTCCAGTGAGATGGCCCTGCCGACGGTGATCGGCAACGACGGCCGGGCCGCGCTGCCCGCGTTCACCAGCGCGGCCTCGCTGGCCCGGTGGCGGCCAGAAGCACGGCCGGTGCCGGTGCCCGCGGCCGAGGTATGGCGGTCCGGCGCCAGGGACGCCAGCGCGGTGGTCATCGACATCGCCGGGCCGGTGCCGTTCGCCGTGGACGGCGCCCGGCTGGCCGCGCTGGCGCAGGGCAGGCCGGCCCCGCAGCCGCACCAGGACCCGGACGTGATGGCGCTGGCCCACGAGGCGCTGGCGGCCGAGCCGGCGATCGCCGGATACCGGCTGCTGCCCGGGGCGGACGGGACCGACCTGACCGTTGTACCTGGTGCCGGTGCCGGGCCGGGACACCGGGGACCGGCAGGTGCTGGAGGCCGCGCAGCGGGCGAGCCAGCGGCTGCTGGCCGGCGCGGGCGACCGGGTGCGGCGCGGGATCCAGGTCGCGGTCGCCGGGTGAGACACCCCGGTCGAGCCAGGGGCAGTGTCGCGCCGTGGTGTGATCACGCCCGGCCGCTTCGTGGGAGGATCGGCATCATGCTGCGCTGGCTGACCGCGGGGGAATCGCACGGGCGGGCGCTCGTCGCGATCTGCGAAGGGCTGCCCGCGGGCGTCGAGGTCAGCACCGCCGACGTGGCCGCCGCGCTGGCCCGCCGCAGGGCCGGGTACGGCCGGGGCGCGCGGATGAAGTTCGAGCAGGACGAGGCGGAGATCACCGGCGGGGTGCGGCACGGCGTGACGCTCGGCAGCCCCGTCGCGATCCGCATCGGCAACACCGAGTGGCCCAAGTGGGACACGGTCATGTCACCCGACCCGGTGCCCGCCGGCGCGCTGGACGACCTGGCCAGGGCCGCGCCGCTGACCCGGCCCCGGCCCGGGCACGCGGACCTGGCCGGGATGCAGAAGTACGGCCACCAGGACGCCCGGCCGGTGCTGGAACGGGCGAGCGCCCGCGAAACCGCCGCCCGGGTGGCGCTCGGCGAACTGGCCAGGCGGTACCTGCGGCAGGCGTTCGGCATCGAGATCGTGAGCCACGTCGTGGCGATAGGCCCGGCCCGCGCGCCGGACGGCTCGGCGCCCCGGCCGCAGGACGCGGGACGGGTCGACGCGGACCCGGTGCGCTGCCTGGACCCGGCCGCGAGCGCCGCGATGCAGGCGGAGATCGACGCCGCGCGCAAGGACGGCGACACGCTCGGCGGGGTGGTCGAGGTGCTGGGCTACGGCCTGCCGCCGGGCCTGGGCAGTCACGTGCACTGGGACCGCAGGCTGGACGGGCGCCTGGCCGCCGCGCTGATGAGCATCCACGCGATCAAGGGCGTCGAGACGGGGGACGGGTTCGCGACCGCGCGCCGCCGCGGGTCGTGTGCGCACGACGAGATCGAGGGCTCCGGCAACGGCGTGCGGCGGCGGACCAACCGGGCCGGCGGGATCGAGGGCGGAATGAGCACAGGGGAGCCGCTGCGGCTGCGCGCGGCCATGAAACCGATCTCCACGGTGCCGCGGGCGCTGGACACGGTGGACGTACTGACCGGCGAGCCGGCCAAGGCCATCAACCAGCGCAGCGACGTCACCGCGGTGCCCGCGGCCGGCGTGGTGGCCGAGGCGATGGTGGCGCTGGTGCTGGCCGAGGCCGCCACCGAGAAGTTCGGCGGCGACTCGGTCGCCGAGGCACGCCGGAACCTGCGCGGCTACCTGGACTCGCTGGTGATCACATGACCAGCCCGGTGGCGGTGCTCATCGGGCCGCCCGGCGCGGGCAAGTCCACCGTCGGCCCGCTGCTCGCCGCGCTGCTCGGGGCGGAGTTCGCCGAGACCGACGCCATGGTCGAGGAGACCGCGGGCAAGCCGGTCAGCGACATCTTCATCACCGACGGCGAGCCCGCGTTCCGCGACCTGGAGCGCGCCGCCGTGGCCCAGGCCCTTGACCAGCACCCCGGGATCGTCGCGCTCGGCGGCGGGGCGGTGATGGATCCGCAGACCAGGCAGCGGCTCGCCGGCCACCGCGTGGTGTACCTGCAGACCGGTTTCGCCGCCGCGGTGCGCCGGGTGGGGCTCGATTCGCCCCGCCCGCTGCTGATCGGCAACCCGCGCGGCCGGATGCGGGAACTGCTCGCCGAGCGCGTGGGCGTCTACGCGGCACTGGCCCGGATCACCGTGGTCACCGACGACCGGGACCCGCAGGAGATCGCGGACGAGATCGCGGCCGCGATCACCGCCCGGATCGCCGCCGCGGCCGGGGAAGGGGCCGGCGCCGGCGAGGGCGACTGGGCGGGCGAGGAGGGCGAGCATGACGCCGGCTGACCGGGTACCCGCGGCGAGCCCGTGAGCGTCACCAGGATCGACGTCGGCGGGGAGCGCCCCTACCAGGTCGTCGTCGGCACCGGGGTGCTCGGCGAACTGCCGCGCCTGGTCGGGGACAAGGCCCGCACGGTGGTGGTGATCAGCCCGGCGGGCCTGGATGCCATCGTGCGCCCGGTCTGCGGGGCGCTGGAGCGGGCCGGCTACCTGGTGCACGCCGAGACGGTCCCGGCGGGCGAGGCGGCCAAGGAGATCGGCGTGGCGGCCCGGCTGTGGTCCCGGCTGGCCGGGCACGGGGTCACCCGCAGCGACGCCATCGTCGGCGTGGGCGGCGGCGCGACCACGGACCTGGCCGGTTTCGTCGCCGCGACCTGGCTGCGCGGCGTGCGCCTGGTCCTCGTGCCGACCACCCTGCTGGCCATCACCGACGCCGCGGTCGGCGGCAAGACCGCGATCAACACCGGCGAGGGGAAGAACCTGGTCGGCGCGTTCTACCCGCCCGCCGGGGTGCTCGCCGACCTCGCCGTGCTGGAATCCCTGCCGGCCGGCGAGTACGCCAGCGGCCTGGCCGAGGTGATCAAGGCGGGCTTCATCGCCGACCCGGTCATCCTCGACCTGATCGAGGCGGACCCGCCCGGCGCGGTCGTCCCGCACGGCCGTCATGCCAGGGAACTGGTCGAGCGCGCCGTCCGGATGAAGGCCGAGGTGGTCACCGGCGACCTGCGGGAGGCCGGGCGGCGGGAGATCCTCAACTACGGGCACACCCTCGGCCACGCCATCGAACGGGTGGAGGACTACCGGATCCGGCACGGGGAGGCGGTCTCGGTGGGCATGGTGTACGCGGCGGAACTGGGCCGCCTGGCGGGCCTGCTGGACGCGGCCACGCTGCACCGGCACCGGCGGATCCTGGCCGGCGCCGGGCTGCCCACCAGCTACCTGGCCGGCGCCTGGCCGGCCCTGCGCAAGGCGATGGCCGTGGACAAGAAGGCGCGCGGCGCGGCGCTGCGGTTCGTGGTGCTGGAGGGCCCGGCGCGGCCGGTCATCCTCGCCGATCCCGCCGAGGACCTGCTGGAGCGGGCGTACGCGGAGGTGACCTCACGGTGAGGCCGGTGCTGGTGCTCAACGGGCCCAACCTCGGGCGGCTCGGCTCCCGCGAGCCCGACGTGTACGGCTCGGTGGATTTCGAGGGGCTGGCGGAATCCTGCCGGGACACCGGCCGCAGCCTCGGGCTGCACGTCGAGGTCCGGCAGACCGACGACGAGGCCGAGCTGATCGGCTGGGTGCACGAGGCCATCGACCAGCGGCTGCCGATCGTGCTGAACCCGGCCGCGTTCACCCACTACTCCTACGGCCTGCGCGACGCGCTGGCCATGCGCACGGCGCCGCTGATCGAGGTGCACATCTCCAACCCGGCGGCGCGCGAGTCGTTCCGGCACCACTCGGTGGTGGCCGGCGTGGCGGACGGGACGATCGCCGGGTTCGGGCTGCTGTCCTACCGGCTCGCGCTGCGCGCGATCGCGGAGCTGGGCGCCCCGGCCGGTGACGCCGGCGAGGCCGGCTGGCGACGCCAGCGCGGGTTGCGGCTACCGTCGACGCACCACGGGCACAACGGCCCAGCGGCGCGGGCGTGGCAGCGGAAGGCGGGACAAGATGCGCATCGGGATGTCGCTGAACTACGCGGGCGGTTTCGCCGAGACGGTGGAGGAACTCGCCGACTACGAGAAGGCGGGGCTGGACATCGTCTTCGTGCCGGAGGCGTACAGCTTCGACGCGGTCAGCCAGCTTGGCTTCATCGCCGCGAAGACGCAGCGGCTGCAGATCGCCTCGGGAATCTTCCAGCTGTACTCGCGCACGCCGGCGCTGACCGCGATGACCGCGGCCGGGCTTGACTACGTGTCCGGCGGCCGGTTCACGCTCGGCATCGGGGCATCCGGGCCGCAGGTGATCGAGGGCTGGCACGGGGTGCCCTACGACGCGCCGGTCGGCCGCACCCGGGAGATCATCGAGATCTGCCGGATGGTGTGGCGCCGGGAGCGGCTGGTGTACGACGGCAGGCACTACACGCTGCCGCTGCCCGCCGGCCAGGGGACCGGGCTGGGCAAGCCGCTGAAGCTGATCAACCACCCGGTGCGCGAGCGGATCCCGATCTTCGTGGCCGGGATGGGCCCGAAGAACGTGGCGATGATCGCCGAGCTGGCCGAGGGCTGGGAGCCGATCTTCTACTTCCCCGAGCGGGCCGCCGAGGTGTGGGACGGGCCGCTGGCGGCCGGGCGGGCCCGCCGGGACGCCACGCTGCCGCCGCTGGACGTGGTGGCCCAGGCCGGGCTGGCGATCGGCGAGGACGTGGGCGGCTACCTGGACCTGGCCCGGCCGATGCTGGCGCTGTACATCGGCGGCATGGGCCCGCACCGGGACAAGGGCAGCAACTTCTACTACGAGCTGGCGGTGCGGTACGGGTTCGGGGAGCAGGCGGCCAGGATCCAGGACGCCTACCTCGATGGCCGCAAGGACGAGGCGGCCGCGCTGGTCCCGGCCGAGCTGCTGGCCGGGATCTCGCTGGTCGGGCCGGAGGGCTACGTGGCGGAGCGGCTCGCCGCGCTGAAGGAGTCCGGGGTGACCACGCTCAACGTGACCCCGATCGCGGAAACCCACGCCGACCGGGTCCGCCTCATCGAAAAGGTCCGCGACCTGGCCTCCTGACGCTACGCCGGGCCGCGCCTGACATCTCACTGCGGCCCAGCCGGGCGAGTGGCTGGCCGGGCCGAGCCGCGGGCGCCGGCCCGGCAGCCCGGCACCGTCTGGTCACACGGACTTCTGGTAGGCGCGGAACATCAGCACCGACAGGGCCGTGACCGCGAGGGCGAGCACCGCCAGGCCGCCGCCCTGCAGGCCCACCCGGGCCCAGTCGGGGTTCGCGCTCATCGCCGAGCGGCCCGCCTCCAGCGCCCAGTTGACCGGGTTGCAGTTCGCCACGATCCGCATCCAGTGCGGCATCAGCGCGTCGGCCATGAACGCGGTGGACAGGAACGTCAGCGGGAGCAGCAGGAACGAGTTGATCCCGATGATCGTCTCCCGCTGCCTGGCCAGCATGCCGACCGTGTTGGAGAACGCGCTGAACACGATCGCGACCAGCACCGCGGCGACGATCAGCACCAGCAGCCCGGCGATGCCGCCGGCGTAGTGCGCCCCGCCCGCCCAGCCGAGCAGCATGATGATGACCGACTGCACCGCGAGGTCAGGGCCTGCAGCACGGCGGAGGCGTTGATGATGGCCGAGCGGTGCAGCGGCAGCACCAGGAACCGGTCCATGATGCCCCGGTCGATCTCCTCCAGCACGGTCATGCCGCTCCACATGCTGGACGACAGCGCACTCATGATCACCACGCCCGGGACCAGGTAGTCCAGGTAGGACGGGGCACCGAACCCGGGCAGCTCGACGACCTTGCGGAACAGCGAGCCGAACAGGAACAGCCAGATGACCGGCTGGATCAGCATGATGACGATGTAGGCGGGCTGGCGGGCGATCGCCCGGAGCTGCCGGCCGGTCATCCAGGTGGTGTGTGCGGCGATGGTGGTCATCGTGCTCCTCCAGTGGTGGCAGGCGTGGCGGGGGACTGGTCGGCGTCGGTGAACCGGCGGCCGGCGTAGCGCAGGTAGACGTCGTCGAGCGAGGGCCGGGCAACGGTCGCGGCCCGGACGGTGACCCCGGCGCCCTCCAGCGCGGCGAGCACGCCGGGCAGGGCGGCCGCGCCATCGTCGGCACGGGCGCTCAGGCTGGTGCCCTCCACCCGGGCCTCGCGGACCCCGGGCGACCGGTGCCAGCGCGGCCAGCACGGGGTCACCGGCCGTGCCGCTGGCCAGTTCCAGGTGCACGGCGTCGCCGTGCAGCTCCCCCTTGAGCTCGTCGGGGGTGCCCGCGACCACCACCCGGCCGCGGTCCACGATGGCCAGCCTGGCTGGCCAGGTGGTCCGCTTCCTCCAGGTAGTGGGTGGTGAGCAGGATGGTCAGGCCCTCGGCCGCGGCGAGCCGCCCGATCTCCGCCCACATGACCGAGCGGGACTCCGGGTCCAGGCCGGCCGTGGGCTCGTCCAGGAAGAGCACCTGCGGCCGGTTGATCAGGCCCATCGCCACGTCGAGCCGGCGGCTGCATGCCGCCCGAGTAGGTGCGGACCCGGCGGCCGGCCGCGTCGGCCAGCCCGAACCGGCCGAGCAGGTCGTCGGTGCGGCGGGCCAGCTCCCGGCCGCGCAGGCCCTGGATCCGGCCGGTCAGCAGGACGTTCTCCCTGCCGGTGGCCGCGGGGTCGGCGCCGCTGAGCTGGGCGACCACCCCGATGAGGCGGCGCACCTGCGGGGCCCTGGCCCGCACATCCAGCCCGGCCACCACGGCGGTTCCCGAGTCGGCCTGGGCCAGGGTGGTGAGGATCTTGACGGTGGTGGACTTGCCGGCCCCGTTCGGGCCGAGCAGTGCGAAGACCGTGCCGGCCGGGACCGCGAAGCTCAGCCCGTCGAGGGCGCGGACCTCCTTGGGGTAGGTCTTGACGAGGTCGTGTGCCTCGATCGCGAGCGTGCCGCCCGTGCCCGCCGTGGCGGGCACGGGCAGGGCTGTCTCGATGGTCATGCTGCTTTCTCCCTGATGGTCGGGTGTGTGCACCGGTCCACGAGGGGGCAGCCAAGTACTCTTGGAGTGCTCACTCGATCTGGTCTCGCTCCCGCGGGACCGGTTCGGGGTTCACGGCCCCCGGCGAGGTGTTACCGCACCGTGCCGGGGGCCGGTTTGTGCCGTCAGCCTGGCTGGGTCTCCTCCTCCGCATGCCATCTCGCGCAGCTCTTCCAGGGCGGCGACATCGACGTCCCACGTGGGGCCTCGCCGGTCTCGTAGACGTGCGCCAGCCGTCCAGGCCCTCCAGCGTCCCGGCCTCGAGCTCGCCGACCAGTTCCGCGCACCCAGGACAGCTCGGTCTCCCGCAGGGCCAGGTGGTACTCGCTCTCGATCAGCAGCAGCCGGGGCAGGCCGGCCGTGCGCGGCTCGAGCAGATCGCGGGCCTGCGCTGATCTCCTTCTGCAGCGCGCGGATCCGGGTCACGCAGCAGTTCCAGCGACCGCGTCGGGGTGGAGCACCGGCAGCAGCGTCAGGGCCGCCTCGAACTGCGGGTACTCCTTGACCGGCGTCGGCGAGCAGTTCGGACATCCAGGCGTCGAGCCTGGCCCGGCCGGCCTCGGTCAGCTGGTACACGGTGCGCTCCGGCCGCCGGCCCTCGCGGCGTTGCCTCCATCGCCTCGATGAGCCCATGCTTGGCCAGGTTGTCCACCACCGTGTACAGCGAGCCGTAGTTCAGCTTGATGCTCTGCTCCTTGCCACGCTCGCGCATGGTCGAGGCCATCTCGTAGGGATGCATCGGCCGCTCGTGGAGGCAGGCGAGAACGGCCAGCGCCAGCGGGTTCGAGGTCGACCTCCGCCGGTCAGCCATCGCGTGCTCCTCTGGGTCCGTATCCGGTGCTCGTTAACGTATATCCGAGTACGAGTATACGGATACGGGCATCCGGCCGCAAGTATTGTGAGCGCCGGTAGTGACCAGTCGGGTCCGGGCAGTGGCAGCCGGGTTGCTGGGCCGGCAGTCAGAGTCGGGGGATGCCCGACACTCATGCCCTGCGCCGGGAACGGCTGCGGACCGCGGTCGCCGCCAGCGAGGCGGACGCCGCGCTCATCACGTCGCTGGTCAACGTGCGCTACCTGACCGGCCTGGCCAGCTCGAACGCGGCGCTGCTGATGCCGGCCGACGGGCCGCCCGTGCTCGCCACCGACTCCCGCTACGCCCTCGCCGCGGAACGCGACTGCCCGGACGTCACGCTGCTGAACGCCCGCAACGTCGAGCCCGCCCTCGCGGACGTGGCCAGGGAGCGCGGGCGTGCGCCGGCTGGGGTTCGAGGCCCAGGAGATGACCGTGGCGCGCCACGCGGCGCTCGCCCGGCCCGGTGACCTGGAGCTGATACCGCTCGGCCTGATGGTGGAAGAGCTGCGGGTGACCAAGGACGACGGAGGAGATCGCCCTGCTCGCCCGGGCCTGCGCGATCACCGGCGCCGCCTTCGACCAGGTGGTGCCCCGGATCCGGGCCGGGATGACCGAGCGGGAACTGGCGATGGCGATCGAGCGCGCCATGGTGGACGCCGGCGCGGAGAAACCGGCCTTCGACACGATCGTGGCCAGCGGGCCCAACGGCGCCATCCCGCACCATGCCCCGGGCGCCCGGCGGTTCGAGGCCGGCGACATGATCACCATCGACTGCGGCGCCCGGTACGGCGGCTACCACGCGGACATGACCAGGACCGTGGTGCTCGGCAGGCCCGCGGACTGGCAGCGGGAGATCTACGCCCTGGTGGCGGCGGCGCAGCAGGCCGGGATCGACGCGGCGGTGCCCGGCGCGGCCGCCGCGGACGTGGACGCCGTGGCCCGGGACATGATCAAGGCGGCCGGGCACGGCGAGCACTTCGGCCACGGCCTCGGGCACGGGGTGGGGCTGGAGATCCACGAGGCACCGCAGTTGGGGGTGGCCAAGCCGGGTACACTCGGGGACCGGGTTCCCATCACCGTCGAGCCGGGTGTCTACCTGCCCGGCATGGGCGGTGTCAGGATTGAGGACACCCTGGTGGTGCGTTCCGGGGCCGGGCCCGCGGCCTCCCGTGACCTGCTCACCACGACCAAGACCGTGACCCCAGGGGAGTTGCTCGTCCTGTAGACCCTGACGGTCGGCCCCCCGGCAACCAGGAGAGACTTTAGACGTGGCCACCACCAACGACCTCAAGAACGGCATGACGCTGAACCTCGACGGCCAGCTCTGGAACGTGGTGGATTTCCAGCACGTCAAGCCCGGTAAGGGCGGCGCGTTCGTGCGCACCAAGCTCAAGAACATCCTGTCCGGCAAGGTCGTCGACCGCACCTTCAACGCGGGTGTCAAGGTTGACGTCGCCACCGTGGACCGCCGGGAGATGCAGTACCTGTACCGCGAGGGCGAGGACTTCGTCTTCATGGACACCGAGGACTACGACCAGCCGCGGATCCCGGCGGACACGGTCGGCGGTGCCGCCGACTACCTGCTGGAGGACCAGACCGCGGTGGTGGCGTTCAACGAGGGCAATCCGCTGTACGTGGAACTGCCCGCCGCGGTGGAGCTGACCGTCAGCCAGACCGACCCCGGCGTCCAGGGCGACCGGTCCACCGGCGGCACCAAGCCCGCCACGCTGGAGACCGGCGTCCAGATCCAGGTGCCGCTGTTCATCACCACCGGGGAGAAGATCAAGGTGGACACCCGCACCGGCGATTACCTCGGCCGCGCGTGACCGCCCCGCGCGTGACCCCCGCCCGCGTGACCCCCGCCCGCGTGATCTGCCCCCGGTGACCCGTGCCCGCACGTAGCAAGGCCCGCAAGCGAGCGCTCGACGTGCTGTTCGAGGCGGAGCTGCGCGGCGAGCCGGTCCTGGACATCCTGAACGAGCGCGCCGCCGAGCAGGCCCCGCCGGTTCCCGCCTACGCCACGGAACTGGTCGAGGGGGTGCAGGTGCACCGGCTGCGCATCGACGAGCTGCTGGCCGCCCACGCCCAGGGGTGGACGCTGGACCGGATGCCGGCGGTGGACCGCAACATCCTCCGGATCGGCGCCTACGAGCTGCTGTGGCAGGACCAGGTGCCCGACGCGGTGGCCATCAACGAGGCGGTCCAGCTCGCCAGGGACCTGTCCACCGAGGGCTCACCGGCGTTCGTGAACGGGCTGCTCGCCCGGCTGCTGGAACTCAAGCCCACGCTCAGCCTGTGACGCGCGGAGCCCGGCGGGCCGCGGCGGGCGTCACGCAGCGCTAGCTGGCGGCGAAGCGGACGCGCAGGCCGCAGCGGCGCAGCACGGACCAGAACCACAGCACCGACACGGCGATGCCGGCCACCGTCAGGGCCACGGTGGCCACCGTCGAGGCGATCATGAACGCCTTCAGCGGCTCGGTCACCATCAGGACCGCCAGGCCCGCCGTGAGCAGCAGGAAGATCCCGGCCCACAGCCAGGTCGCGCCCTGGAAGAACCGGTGCAGGCCGGGGTGGTGCCGCGTCGGCTGCCGCAGCGCCACGACCTCGGCGGCGAGCCGGGCGACCAGGGGGTGCGGGCCGCGCGCGGTCCGGGCGAACAGGAACGACATGACCAGGTTGGCCGCCGGGAACTGGAGCAGGTAGATCCACAGCTGCCCGGTGGCCAGCACCATCGCCGTCTGCAGGGTCAGCACGACCGCGGTGATCGTGAGCAGGCTCGGCACGCTGCCGGTGGCGATCTTGCGGATCAGCGCCACCAGCCAGGTGGCGGTGAGCCCGGCGAGCAGGCCCGCGTCCCGGCCGTACAGCCAGGCTCCCAGGGCCAGCGCGCCGAGCGGGAGCCCGGCCGACTCCATCAGGCTCCACGAGATCGTGCCCAGCAGTGGCAGCGGCCGCGGGAACTCGATGTGATCCGGCATGCGCCGAGCCTAAGCGGTCCCGCCCGGGCCCGGCGGCGGAAGCAGCCAGGAGACGGCTTTGTCACCTTCCCGCACCAGCCAGCCCAGGGTCACTCGCCTCAGCCGACCGGGGCCTTGAGCCAGCGGGGTTCGCGGGCGTCCCCGGGCCAGCGCTCGCCTCAGCCGACGGGGCCAAGGCCCCGTGACGAAGGAACGGGGCCTTGAGCCAGCGGGGGGTTCCGGGGGGTCGCCCCCCGGGCTAGCGGGGCCAGGCCCGCCGGGCCAGCACGGCCAGCGGCTTTATGTCAGGCCGCGACACTACAGTTGGACACGTCGGAGGCGGTGTGGCGGCACCGCGGCGGGCGGTGAGGAGACAGCGTGGCAGGGAACCCGGTGGTGCTCGCCGTGCTGCAGACCGTGCTTTCCGACCTGGCCCGGCAGACCGGCCGGGACAGCCTCGACATCGTGGACGCGGGCGGCGGGACCGGCGGGTTCGCCGTGCCGCTGGCGGCAGCGGGTCACAGCGTCACCGTCGTCGACCCGAGCCCGGACTCGCTGGCAGCCGCCCAGCGCCGCGCGGCCGAGCAGAACGTGCCGCTGCGCGCCGTCCAGGGTGACGCGGCCGACCTGCCGGTGCTCGCCGGGGACAAGAGCGCCGACCTGGTGCTGTGCCACAGCGTGCTGGAGTACGTGGACTCGCCGGCGGCCGCGATGGCGGCGATCGCGGCGGTGCTGCGGCCCGGCGGGGCGGTCAGCGTGCTGGCCGCGAGCGCGGTGGCGGCGGTCATCCACCGTGCCCTGGCCGGGCGGTTCGATGAGGCGCGGCGGCTGCTCACCGGCATCGGCGATGCCGCGGGCGGCAGCAGCCAGGCACCGGGCGGGCCCGGGGGCGGCCCGCGGCGGTTCACCCTGGCCGGAGTCACCAGCCTGATCGAGCAGGCCGGGCTCCGCCCCGGCCCGGCCCTCGGCGTCCGGGTCTTCGCCGACCTGGTGCCCGGGGTCGTCGCGGACGCCGACCCCGGCGCGGCCCAGGCGCTGCAGGGCCTGGAGCTTGCGGTGGCCGCGCACCCCGCGTTCCACGACTTCGCCGCCCAGTTCCACGTCCTGGGGTACCGGTGAGCGAGCCCCGGGAGTCCCCGGACGACACCGGCTGCCGCATCCTGCACGTCGACATGGACGCGTTCTACGCCAGCGTCGAGGTGCGGGACCGGCCGGAGCTGGCCGGGAAACCGGTGATCGTGGGCGCCGTCGGCGGCCGCGGCGTGGTGCTGTCGGCCAGCTACGAGGCGCGCACGTTCGGGGTGCGGTCGGCCATGCCGGTCAGCCGGGCACAGCGGCTGTGCCCGCAGGCGGTGTTCGTGGCGCCGCGCCACGGGGTCTACGGTGCCGTCTCCAAGGAGATCATGGCCCTGTTCCGCGGGTGACCCCCGAGGTCGAGCCACTCTCCCTCGATGAGGCGTTCCTGGACGTCGGCGGGGCCATCCGGCGGCTGGGGCCGCCCGCCGCCATCGCCCGGCGGATCCGGGCCAGCGTCCACGGTCAGCACGGGCTGACCTGCTCGGTCGGCGTGGCCACCACCAAGTTCGTGGCCAAGCTCGCGTCCACGGTGAGCAAGCCCGACGGGCTGCTCGTGGTGCCGGCGCGGAGGTCCTCGGCTTCCTGCACCCGCTGCCGGTTTCCGCGCTGTGGGGGGTGGGGGAGCGGACCGGTGAGGTCCTGGCCCGGTTCGGGCTCCGCACCGTGGGGGACATCGCGCGCACCCCGGCCGGCACCCTGCAGCGGGAGCTTGGCACCGCGGCCGGTGCGCACCTGGCCGCGCTGGCCTGGGGACGGGACCCGCGCCCGGTGCAGGCCCGGCCGGACAAGAGCATCGGCGCGGAGGAGACCTTCGCCACGGACGTGGCCGATCCCGTGGTGATCCGCAGGGAACTGCTGCGGCTCTCCGAGCGGACGGCGCAGGGGCTGCGGGCGGGCGGCTGGATGGCCAGGACCGTGGTGGTCAAGCTGCGCCTGGCCAACTTCAAGACGATCACCCGGTCCAGGACGCTGCCCGAGCCCACCGACGTCGCCCGGACGATCTACGACACGGCGTGCGCGCTGCACGCCGGGTCGGGGCTCGACTCCCGGGCCCGGCTGCGCCTTGTCGGGGTGCGGGCGACCGGCCTGCTCCCGGTGGGGACGGTGGTGACGCAACTGGCTCTCGGCGAGGAGCCGGCTCCCTGGCGGGACGCGGAACAGGCGGTGGACCGGATCGCCGGGCGGTTCGGCACCGGGACGGTCCGCCCGGCGGCGCTGGTCCGGCACGGCGATCGCGGCGAACCGCCGCGCACCGGGGAGAGCCCGGCCCGCAGCCGGGAGAGCGCGTGAGCCGCCCCCGTGCGGCACGCGCAAGGGGGCAGGCGCCAGCCAGCCGGGCATACCGGGATACCTTGCCCAAATCCGGCACAGACCGGGAACACGTGCCTGGTCGGGCGCGCCAACCCTCTCTTTGCCTCCTACTGCTCTTTCCCCGACCTTGCTGCCCTCGTATTGTGGAGGCATACGAACGCAGTGAGGCCAAGGTCATCGCACCCGTCCCTGCGCGAGAGGTTCATGGGAGGCGCAGTGCCGCTCTCTGAGCACGAGCAGCGTCAGCTCGAGCAGATCGAGCAGGCGCTCTATTCCGACTATCCGAAGCTCGCCCAGTCCGTGCGCGCGCAGGATCCCCGCATCCACTACAAGCGCAGGGTCGTCGAGGCGGCGATCGGGTTCGTGATCGGGGTGGGCCTGCTCCTGGCCGGGGTGATCTCGAAGATCATCCTTGTCGGCGTCGGCGGGTTCCTTGTCATGCTGGCATGTGCGATGTTTGCGCTGACCAGCTGGCGGCACATGGGCGGGATCGTGAGCGGCAAGGGCATCAGCGTGGCCCGCCCGCAGGGCCAGGCCCGCGGGCAGCGCGGCCGCCGTCCGGCCGCCAAGGGCCGCCGGGGCGCGCGGGAGAAGGCCGGGTCCAGCTTCATGGAGCGGCTTGAGGAACGCTGGCGCCGCCGCCAGGAGGGCGGCAGGTAAAGGGTCAGCTAGGCCGGACCGGCTCGTCGCCCGGGCGCACCGGCCCGTCACCCCGCGGTGCGCGGTGCGAAGCGGCGCCTGGCCTTGGTTGTCGCCAGTTCCATCCAGCCGAACACGTCGAGCACGTGCTGGGAGCCGGCCCGGACCGGAATCAGCGCCGACGGCGGCGCGATGATCGCCAGCCAGCGCGCCGACGTCCCGCAGGAGCGCGCGATGGCGTGCCGTACCAGGGACTCGTCCGCCTGGAGCCGGGCGGAATCGGCCGGGCTGATCGCGTAGCTTGCCCGTTCCTCGGCCGGGCGATGCGCTCCAGGGCGTCACGCTCGGCGCCCGCCAGGCCCAGCGACGTGGCGATGCGGCCGGTGAGCGCGCGGGCCGACTCGCTGGCCCGGTAGGCGATCCGGTGGTCGGTGAGGTCGTTGCGCAGCTCATGCCAGGCCACGTGGGCCCTGGCCACGTCGTCCTCGGCCCGCCACCACCGCCACCGGCGGGCCACGGCCCGCGTCGTGGCGGGTGCGATCAGCAGCACCGCGAGCAGCGCGATGAGCACGGGCAGGATGGGCGGAGTGCCGCCGTTCTGGTGCGCCCCGCTCGCCGCCGGAGCCGCCGGGAGCGGTCTTCTTCAGCTTGTTCAGGCCCGACTCGCTGCTGCTCTTCGCGGTCGGGCCCGGGTTGGGGTTGGTGTTGATCCGCTGGCCGTTCTGCGGGTTGACGACGCTGGTCTGCTCGGCCAGCGGGATCGAGTAGGCCGGGGCCTCCGCCGTCGCCTGCCCGGCGGGCCCGGTGGCGTTGATCGGGGTCGGCTCGAAGCGCAGCCAGCCGTACCCGGGGAAGTACAGTTCCGGCCAGGCGTGCGCGTCGCTCGTCTTCACCTGCCAGTTCTGGTTCCCGATGAACGTGCCCTGGGTGAAGCCCACCACGACGCGGGACGGAATGCCCACCAGGCGGGCCAGCACGGCCATCGCGAAGGCGAACTGCTGGCAGTACCCCCGCTTCGACGTGGTCAGGAACTGGATCAGGGCGGACGCGCTCTGCGTCCGCGGCACGTCCAGTGAGTACTTGAAGCGACCGGAGGTGAACCACTGCTGGATGGCCACCGCCTTGCCGTAGGGGGTGTCCCGGTTAGAGCTGGTGATGATCCGCTTCACCAGGTTCTTCATCCTCTTGGTCCGGTAGGCGACCGGGACGGTGAGGTATGCGCCGAATGTGTCCGGCGCCACGCTGGGTGCCGCGCGCAGTTGCTGGGCCAGCGGGTTCACGTCCTTGGCGAGCACGGAGTAGTGCAGCCCGGTCAGCGTGGTGCTGGGCGAGAGCACCGACAGCGTGTTCCCGTCGACCCGCCAGTCGGAGCCCTTGACCTTGACCTGGCGCGCCGCGTAGGGCACCGGCAGGTAGCCGACGTGGCCCTTGTTGCTCAGGTTGGTGCCCAGGGTGACCGACTCGCGCACGTAGGGCCCGGGCGCGCTCTTGACGGGCTCCGTTATGCCCGGCACCCCGGGCAGATAGCCCCGGCCGGTCAGGGCCGTCGTGGCGGGCGGCGGCCCCATGGTCCACGCATTGGTGGTGAGGTTGTTAAGCACGTAGACCTGCAGGTAGGGCGGCGTGCCATCGGCGGTGTGGTAGCTCAGGACCGGGACCGGGTGGCCCTCGCGCAGGTCGCCGTTCAGCAGGTCCAGGGGCTGGGGGAAGGAAATCCGGCCGTGGTTGCCGGGGCCGCCCTTCCCGTTGCCGTCCCCGGGGAAAAGCCGGTGCGCCTTCAGCCCCGGGACCAGCAACGGCAGGGCGAGCGCGAGCACCACGGCGGCCGAGCCGATCCGGCGGCCCGCCGCGGCGAGCGGCCTGACGTCGGGGCCGTGGCTGTCCGTGTCGTCCTGCCACGGGTGGATGAGCCGGCCCCACAGCCGCAGCCGGTGCCTGCCGTCGGCCGAGAGCAGCCCCAGGTAGCCGACCATGCCCGCGCAGAACACCAGCGTCCCGCCCACCGCGCCCGCCCTGGCGTCGGTGGTCAGCGGCACGCAGAAGAGCACCAGCAGCGGGCAGCCCGGCGATGGCCGGCCGGTGCAGGCGCACCGCGAGCACGTCGGTCAGGATGGCCACCAGGCCGATCCCGGCCACGGTGAGCAGCACGATCCCGGGCCTGGGCGGGACCGGCGGCGCATCCTTGGACGTCTCGTACAGGGCCTGCTTGACCAGCTCGTGGAGGTGGTGCATGGACGCACCGGTGGGGACCAGGCCGGCCCAGGACTGACGGCTCGCGAACACCGCGTTGAGATAGAGGAATTCCGCTCCGAGCGCGGCCAGGAAGCAGAGGATCGCGGGAATCGCCCGCCGCCGGGTCACCGCGCCGACCGCCGCCACCACGATGACCGCCCCGATACCGCCCCAGAACCATGTCCCGCCGGCCAGCAGCGGGTACAGGGCGATCGATGCCAGCACGGTCGCGACGGCTGCGGCCACGGTCAGGCGCGTGTTCATCGGTTCGCTCCTGCTCCTGCGGGCGGGGTGACGGTGCTCGCCGCCGGGGCTCCGGTTCCGCCGCCCGTGGCGCCGCCGCCCGGGTCGGGGCCGCCGCCCGTGGCGGGGCCCGTGGCGGCCGGCGGCCGGCTGCCCACGGGGCCGCGGACCATATGGCTGCGGTTGAGCATGTCCCAGGCCACGCTGAGCGGCGTGTCGGCGGTCACCGTGGCCACCCGCCAGCCGGCCGCGGTGAGAATCCTCGATGCCTCGTCTGTTTCCCCCGTCGCCGCGCTGCCCGGCCGCTCGGCTGCCCAGGTGGAGACGGCGAGCAGGAGCGCCATGGCCGGCCCGGACGCCCGCCGGGCGGTGGCGAGCTGCCGTGCCTCGCCGCTGCTCAGGTGCCCGGCGACCACGATAAACAGCCCGCTGGTGTCCGCGGGAAGCTGCGCAAGCCCTGCGCCCAGCGAGGAGTTCCGCGACGGCCGGATGATGGCGAGGGTGTCCAGGAGCACGTCCTCGAACGAGCCGGGCGCGGTCACCGGGCCGGCGTCGGTGACGAACTCGGTGTCCATCTCCTCGCGCGCCATGTGCACCCCGATGGACGCGGCGGCGCTGACCGCGTACTCGAAGGACGAGGCCGGGCCGCGGCCGCCGTGGCCGCCGAGGCGGGTGTCAAGGAAAAGCACCGCGCGGTTCCGCCAGCGCTGCTCCTCCCGGCGCACCATCAGCTCCCCGTACCGTGCGGTGGAGCGCCAGTGCACCCGGCGGAGCTCGTCCCCGTCCCGGTAGGCGCGCGGCACCACGTCGTCCTCGCCCGCGGCCGCTGCGGTGCTGGCCCGCGCGTCACCCTCGCCGAGCCAGGATCCGGCGAGGGAGGTGTGCGGGAGCGCGGTGACCGCCGGGGTGACCACCAGGGTGCTCGGCGGTGCCGCCGTGCTCCCCACCTTTGCCAGGCCGAAGGCGTCCGCCACCCGGACGTGCAGCGGGCCGATGGCGTACTTGCCCCGGTGATCGGGCTGGATGGGGTAGCTCAGCCGGCGCGAGCCGCCCGGCTCGATCCGGTCCAGGATGAACCGCGGCCTGCTGCCGATCGAGTAGGGCACGGTGTCCTCGGCCAGCAGCAGCCCGGTGGGCAGCCGGGACACGTTGTCGAGCTGGATGGACACCGAAGCGGTGTGGCCGGCCGGCACGCGGGCCGGGGCTGATGGCCCTGGCCCAGCTGATCCGGTACCTGGTCCGGCTCGCGGCCAGGACGGACAGCACCGGCAGGATGATCAGCACGCCGCCGATGCTGAGCAGGGTGCGCTGGCCGAGCCCGAGGCCGAGCACGCCCGCGGCTGCTCCTGCGGCCACAAAAGCCCTGCCGCGGGTGGTGAATCCGGCCAGCATCGACCGCATGCGGCGCCCTTCCTCGAGCCTGCTCTTCCTAAACTACGGACGAGCTCTCGTTGATGCCAAGTGACGGTCCCTCTTCCCCGCGGCCAGGCTGGCCGCGATCAGCGCAACTGGGGCAGTGGCAGGTGCTCGACGATCGCCGCCAGCACCCGCTCCGGCGACTGCTGGGTGACCACCGCCTCGGCGCTCGGCAGCAGCCGGTGCGCCAGCACCGGCAGGGCCAGCGCCTGCATGTCGTCGGGGATGACGAAGTCGCGGCCGTCCAGGGCGGCCCTGGCCCGGCCCGCCCGCAGCAGGTGGAGCGTGGCCCGCGGCGAGGCGCCCAGCCGCAGCTCCGGTGAGGCGCGGGTCGCGGCGACCAGCCTGATGACGTACTGCTTCAGCGGCTCGGCCACATGGACGGTCCGCACCGCGGCGATCAGATCCCTGATGTCCTCGGCCTGGGCCACCGGCTCCAGCGTTTCCAGCGGCGAGGACGACCCGTGCGCGTCGAGCATCGCCAGCTCGGACTCGGCGCTCGGGTAGCCCATCGAGATCCTGGCCGTGAACCGGTCCCGCTGCGCTTCGGGCAACGGGTAGGTGCCCTCCATCTCGATGGGGTTCTGCGTGGCGATCACCATGAACGGCGGGGTCAGCGTGTAGGTCCGGCCGTCCACCGTGACCTGCCGCTCCTCCATGCACTCCAGCAGCGCGGACTGGGTCTTCGGCGAGGCCCGGTTGATCTCGTCGCCCACCACGATGTTCGCGAAGACCGGCCCCGGCTTGAACTCGAACTCGCGGCGCTCCTGGTTGTAGGCGCTCACCCCGGTGATGTCGCTGGGCAGCAGGTCCGGGGTGAACTGGATGCGCCGGACCGAGCAGCCGGTGGACCGCGCCAGCGCCTTGGCCAGCATCGTCTTGCCCACTCCCGGGACGTCCTCGATCAGCACATGCCCCTCGGCGAGCAGGACGGTCAGCGCGAGGCGGACGGCTTCGGACTTCCCTTCGATGACGGACTCCACGGCGTCACTGACGCGGTGCGCCACCCGGACCAGTTCGTCAAGCGTGCGGCTATTGCCTTTCCCGGTATCAAGAACCACTTGTCCCTACTCCCTCGGGTGCTCACCCTCAGCGCCGGGCTTACGGCTCACCGCTGCCCATGGTGCCCGACTGACCGTGCTAACAGACAGTACGTCCTGCAGGGAATACGCGCGATGCCGCGCCCCCGGTTCAGCCGGCGCCGTGATCGCGCGCGCACCGCGCCCGTTCCTGACCTGGGCCGCCTGCCTGGTGCCCGGCGCTCTATGGCCCGCCGCCCCTGCTGCCCCGAGCTCCGTCCCTCCTTCGCGCGCTTGCGGCCCGCCCTGGCTGGCCCGCCCCAGTTGGCCCGGCTGCGCTTGGCGTGGGCTTGGCGCCGGCTTGGTGCGGGGCGCCGGGACCCCGCCCATGGCCTTGTTCCCGGCCGTTCGGCGGGTTTGCGCCGGGCGGGCAGGTGGCCCCCGGGGCCCTGTGGGGAGCGAGTGGGGCGCCGGGGGGAGCAATCGGCATTGACCGTGGGGCATTGTGGAGTACAGTGGAGCGCAGTGGGGTGCACAGGCGCCCAGGTGGGCCCATGAGCGCGGTGCGGGGAGTGGAGGTGAGCGCTGATGTTTCTCGGCACTCACTCGCCACGCCTGGACGACAAGGGACGGATGTTCCTGCCGGCCAAGTACCGCGAAGACCTCGCGGCGGGGGTAGTGATCACCAAGGGCCAGGAGCGCTGTCTCTACGTGTTCCCCGCCGAGGAGTTCACCCGGATCACCGAGGCCCTGCGCACCGCGCCGGTCACCGCCAAGGCGGTGCGGGACTACAGCCGGGTGTTCTTTGCCAGTGCCTCCGACGAGGTGCCGGACAAGCAAGGCCGGGTGACGATCCCGCAGGCGCTGCGTGACTACGCGGGGCTGCAGCGGGAGTGCGTCGTGGTCGGTGCCAACACGAGGCTGGAGATCTGGGACAACGCAGCGTGGACGGCGTACCTGGCCGACCAGGAGGACGCCTTCTCCGCTGCGTCGGAGGAGGTGCTGCCCGGCGTCTTGTGACCGGCGCCGACGGCGGCATCAGTCGTGCACGGCGAGGTCTCCACCCGCGGCAGGGCGGCCTGCCGGCTGACGTCACTTCCCCGGCGCCAGGCGGTGCAGGGGCCGCCTGCACGTCGCGCGGATGGAGACCTGGCCGGGCACGCAAGGCAACGGTGGCTTGAGGATCTGCAGAAGGGGCTTCGATGAGCACAGCGGGAGGCGGTCACCGGCCGGTCCTCCTCGACCGTGTGCTCGCGCTCCTCGGGCCGGCCCTGGACCAGGCCGGCGCGGTCCTGGTGGACGCCACGCTCGGCCGGGCCGGGCACGCCCAGGCGCTGCTCGACGCCCATCCGGGGCTGGTGCTGATCGGGCTGGACACCGACGCGGTCGCGGTGGCGGAGTCGGGGCGCCTGCTCGCCAGGTACGGGGACCGGGCCACCGTCACCCGCGCCGTCTACGACCAGGTGACCGCCGTGCTGAGCAGCCACGGCCGCCGCAGCGCCGATGGGTTCCTGTTTGACCTGGGGGTGTCCTCGCCGCAGCTGGACGAGCGCGCAGCGCGGGTTCGCCTACTCCTACGACGCCCCGCTGGACATGCGGATGGACCAGAGCCAGTCGCTGACCGCTGCCGAGGTGCTGAACACCTACCCGGCCACCCGGCTGCGCCAGGTGCTGCGTGACTACGGCGAGGAGAAGTTCGCGCGGCAGATAGCGGATGCCGTGGTGCGGGCCCGGACCCGGGCGCCGCTCTCCTCCACGGCCGAGCTGACCGACATCATCCGCGCCTCGATCCCCGCCCCGGCCCGCCGCACCGGCGGCAACCCGGCCAAGCGCACCTTCCAGGCGCTGCGGATCGAGGTGAACGGGGAGCTTGACGCGCTGGAGCGGGCCCTGCCCGCGGCGGTGGACGCCCTCGCCCTGGGCGGCCGCATCGTCGTGCTGGCCTATCACTCGCTGGAGGACCGGCTGGTCAAGCGGACCCTGGCGGCCCGCGCGGCGGACACCACGCCGCGGGGCCTGCCGGTGACGCTGGCGTCGGCCGGGCCGCAGCTCCGGCTGCTCACCAGGGGCGCCGAGCGCCCCTCCGCTGCCGAGGTGGCAGCCAATCCACGGGCTGCCTCTGCCCGGCTGCGGGCAGCGATGCGTATCAGGGAAGCCGCGTGAGCGGGGGACAGGGGGACAACGACCAATGAGAGCAGGGGGAACGCGGTGAGCGGGCGCACAGATGTGACGGAGAGAGGGCAGGCCGCGGCCAGCCCGGGCAGCCTGCCACGGCGCACGCCCGGCCCGCGCCGGACGGCGGCGGCCGGGCCGCGGCGCGCGGCGGTTGCGGCGCCCGCCGCGGGCAGGCAGCCTCGTCAGCCCGTCACACGCCAAGCCGGCCCACGGCCGGCCACGGCCCCGGCGGTCCCGCGCCGCAGGCGCCAGGCAGCGCCGCCGGTTGCCCCGCGCACCGCCCAGCAGCCCCAGCCCCGCCAGCGGCCCGCGCCGCAGGCGCGCGCCACCCGGTTCGTGTTTCTCGTGGTGGGCCTGCTCGGCGGCGGCCTGCTGTGCCTGCTGATCATCAATACGATCCTGGCCACCGGTGCCTTCCAGATCACCGCGCTCCAGCAGGGCAACGTCGCCCTCGCCCAGCGGGAACAGGCACTCCAGGCCCAGATCGCGGCCGAGGAGTCGCCCGGCTCGCTGGCACACCGCGCCGCCGCCCTGGGCATGCAGATACAGCCACGGCTGCATTTCCTCGACCTGCGCACCGGGCGGCTGGAGAGCCAGCCCAGCCAGCTGTCCGGGATGCCCGGGATACCCACGGTCCCCGGGTACACACCGTGACCGCACCGGGCGGTGGCAGGGACGGCCGGAACCGGCCGCGCGGGCCTGGCCGCCCGCCCGGTGCGTCCGGCCCACGCCGCCCGGGGCCCGGCCGGGCCCGCGAGGCCGGTGCCGGGAACCCCGGCGCAGCCCGGCCAGGACCGGCGCGGTGACGAAGGTGCCCGCGGGCCCGGGCGGGCAGCAGGCAGCGGGGCACCGGGCGGGCGGGCGCCCGGCCAGGACAGGCCGCCCCGGGCAGGCCGGCCGGGTGCCCGCAGCCGCGGCGATCACGGCCCGGGCGGGCGCGGCCCGGCACGCCGGGTGCGGCTGCGGCGGCCGGGACTGCGCCGGGCCAGCCCGGCCAGGCGGCTGCATGCCAGCCTGCTGTGCGTGGGGTTCGCGCTGTCCCTGGTCGCGGGCAGGCTCGTCCAGCTGCAGGGCCTGGAGGGCGCGAGTTTCAGCAAGGCAGGCCACGAACTACCGGCTGAGGATCATCCACATCCCGGCCGAGCGGGGCACCATCAAGACGGCGGACGGCACGATCCTGGCGATGACCGTGCAGGAGGACATGGTGACCGCGGACCCGCCGCAGATGACCGGGACCACCGCGCGGGCCACCATGGCGGTCAGGCAGCAGGTCGCCGGGCTCCTGGCGGGCCCGCTGCACATGACCCGGGCCGCGATCCTCGGCAAGCTCTACCACCCCTCCTCCACGGACTACGTCCTGCTCGCCCAGGGCGTGCCCGCCCCGGTCGGCAACCACATCGAAGCCATGCTGACCAAGCGCAGCCTGGCCGGCATCTACCTCCGGCCCACCTATGTCCGCACCTACCCCGGCAAGGACCTGGCGGCCGGCCTGGTCGGCTTCACCACCAGCACCGGCCCGCGCGGCGACCTGAGCGGGCAGGCGGGCATCGAGGAGTCGTTCAACTCGCTGCTGGCCGGGCGCGACGGCCAGGAGCAGGTGGAGGCCGGGATCACCGGGCAGCCGATCCCCTTCTCCGCGGCGAAGGTCCGGCCGGTGGTGCCCGGCGGCAGCGTGCGCCTTACCATCCTGGCCAGCCTGCAGTGGGAGGCGCAGCAGGCCTGCGAGCAGCGGGTGCGGGCGACCCATGCCGACAACTGCACGATCGTGGTCGAGCAGCCCTCGACGGGGAGGATCCTCGCCCTGGCGCAGTACCCGACCTTCGACAACGGCAACGTGACCAACCTGGCGTCCACGGTGGACCTGCCGGTCGCCGGGATCTTCCCGCCGGGCAGCACCGCCAAGGTGATCACCGCGGCCGCGGCCCTGGAGCACGGCGAGACGCCGATGACCGGCTACACGGTGCCCGAGCAGATCTCGGTCGGCGGGTTCAGCTTCCACGACGCGGAATGGCACCCCACCGAGCAGCTCACCCTGGCCGGCATCGTGGCGCACTCCAGCAACGTCGGCATGGTGCAGGTCGCCGAGCACGTCAGCCCGCAGGTGCAGTACGACTACTACCGGAAGTTCGGCGTCGGCGTGCCGACCGGGCTGCCGCTGCCCGGCGCCAGCCAGGGCCAGCTCCTGCCGCCGTCGAAGTGGTGGGGGGACGAGCGGTACACCCTGGCGTTCGGCCAGGGCGTCGCGGCCACCGCGGTGCAGATGGCCGGCGTGTACGCGACCATCGCCAACCACGGGGTCCGGGTGACGCCGAGCATCGTGGCGGGCACCACCGGGCCCAGCGGGAAGTACACCCCGGCGCCGCGGCCGCACCGCATCCGGGTGATCCAGCCCGCCACCGCCGCGGAGCTCATCCGCATCCTGCAGCAGGTGCCTTACCTCGACTACACCATCGCCGACCAGCCCTGGGGCGAGATCCCCGGCTACTCGGTCGCGTCCAAGACCGGTACCGCCCAGGTCTGGGATCCAGCAAGGCGGGCTGCCTGTGCCAGTACGGGTCGAGCTACATCGGCATGGCCCCGGCCAGCGACCCCAAGCTCGTGGTGGCGGTGAACATCCAGAACCCGAAGAGTGCCGATTACTTCGGCAACTACGTGGCCGGCCCGGCCTTCTACCAGGTGATGAAGTTCGCGCTTGCGTCGCTGAAGATTCCCCCGGACGGGGGCAAGCGCCCGGACGTGCCGCTCACCGCAGGGTGAACAGCGGTAGCCTCTGCGCGTGCCTGCGGATCTGCGTCCCCTCAGTGCGCAGGGGAGGCCCCTGTCCGGTCTCGCCGCGCTGCTCGGGGTCGTCATGGCCGGGCCCGGCCCGGACCCCTTCACCGGGCCCAGCGGGCCGCTGCTGGTCCGCGGGGTGACCCACGATTCGCGCCGGGTCCGCCCCGGCGACCTGTACGCCGCGCTGCCCGGCGGCCAGCACCACGGCGCCGAGTTCTGCCCGGACGCGGTGTCGGCGGGGGCGGTCGCCGTGCTCACCGACCCGGCCGGCCGGGAAGCGGCACGGGAGTGCGGCGTCCCTGTCTTCGTGGTCGCCGATCCCAGGGCCAGGCTCGGCGAGGTGGCGTCCTGGGTCTACCGGCACCCCTCGGCCAGGCTGCTGCTCATCGGCGTGACCGGGACCAGCGGCAAGACCACCACCACCTACCTGCTGGAGTCCGCGCTGCGCCGGGCCGGCCATCTGACCGGCCTGATCGGCGGGGTGGAGACCCGGATAGCGGGGGAGACGGCGGAAAGCCAGCTCACCACGCCGGAGGCGGCCGACCTGCAGGCCCTGTTCGCGACCATGACAGAGCGCGGCGTCACGGCGGCGGCGATGGAGGTGTCCAGCCACGCCCTGGCGCTCGGCCGGGTGTCCGGTACCTCCTACGAGGTGGCCGTCTTCACCAACCTGTCCCAGGATCACCTGGACTTCCACGGCAACCTGGAGAAGTACTTCGCCGCCAAGTCCGTCCTCTTCGCGCCGGGCTACGCGCGGGTCGGCGTGGTGAACGTCGACGACGTGCACGGCCGGCGCCTCGCCGACGGCGCGCGCATCCCCGTCGTCACGTTCTCCGCCGAGGGTGACCCGGACGCCGACTGGCGGGCCGCGGATGTCCGCGGCGGGGCGGACGGCAGCACGTTCCGCATCGTCGGCCCCGGCGGGGTCGAGGCCGACGCCAGCGTCGCCCTGCCCGGCCCGTACAACGTCGCCAACGCCCTGGGGGCGGTGGTCGCGCTGGTCGAGGCCGGCGTGCACCTGGCCACGGCGGTCGCCGGTGTCGCCGCCTGCCCGGGAGTGCCGGGACGGCTGGAGCGAGTGGACGCTGGCCAGGATTTCACCGTCCTCGTTGACTATTCTCACAAACCGGGAGCGGTGGAGGCGGTGCTGCGCGCGCTGCGCCCGGTGACCGGCGGCCGCCTGGCCATAGTGCTGGGCTGCGGCGGCGACCGGGACAGCGCCAAGCGGCCGCTGATGGGCGCCGCCGCTGCCCGCCTTGCCGACCTGGCCATCCTGACCAGTGACAATCCCCGCTCGGAGGAATCCCCTGGCAATACTCGCGGAAATGCTGGAGGGGGTAATCACCGTCGGCGAGCAGGAGCGGGCGCGGATCATCGTGGAGCCCGACCGGGCCGCCGCCATCGGCCTGGCCGTTGCCATGGCCGACAAGGGAGACGTCATTGTGGTGGCAGGCAAGGGTCATGAGCGCGGGCAGTACGTCGGGCAGAAGGTGATCCCGTTCGACGACCGCGAGGTCGCCGCGGAGGCGCTCGCCCGCCGCCGGTCCGGCGTGCGCGGGCGAGGGGGCGCCGTGATCCCGCTGTCCCTGGCCGCCATCGCGGAGATCACCGGGGCGAGCCTGGGCCCGCTCACCGGCCCGGCCGCCGTGGCCCGCTCGGTCGTCATCGACTCGCGGCAGGCCGGCCCGGGCGCCCTGTTCGCCGCCCTGCCCGGCGAGCGCGCGGACGGGCACGACTTCGCGGTCGCCGCGGTCGAGAAGCGGCGCGGTCGCGGTGCTCGCCAGCCGGCCGGTCGGCGTGCCCGCGCTGATCACCCCCGACGTGCCCGGTGCGCTGGCCGCCCTGGCCCGTGCGGTCATCGACGCCCTGCCCGGCCTCACCATCGCCGGCATCACCGGGTCGGTGGGCAAGACCACCACCAAGGACCTGGCCGCACAGCTCATCGAGCGGCTCGGGCCGACGGTCGCGCCGTACGGGTCCTTCAACAACGAGATCGGCCACCCGCTGACGGTGCTGCGGGTCACCGCGGACACCCGGTACCTGGTGCTGGAACTGTCCGCCCGCGGGGCCGGGCACATCGCCCAGCTCTGTGAGATCGCGCCGCCCCGGCTCGGCGCCGTGCTGTGCGTGGGGCACGCCCACACCGGCGAGTTCGGCGGCCTGGCGGCGGTGGCCAGGGCCAAGGGAGAACTGCCCGCCGCCCTGCCACCCGGACGGGGTCGCGCTGCTGAACGCCGACGACCCGCTGGTGCTGGCGATGGCGGAGCGGACCGCGGCCCGGGTGGTCACGTTCGGCACGGGCCCGAGCAGGCCACGGTGCGCGCGGAAGGCGTCACCGCTGGGCAGCGATGGCCGCGCCAGCTTCACCCTGGTGACCCCGGCAGGGCTCCGCGCCGGTGCAGCTGCGGCTGCTGGGCGCGCACAACGTGGTGAACGCGCTGGCCGCCGCCGCGCTCGCCGCCGAACTCGGGCTGAGCGTCACGGAACGTGGCCGACGGCCTGTCCGCCGCCACCAACCGCAGCAAGTGGCGGATGGAGGTGACCGAGCGCCCGGACGGGGTCACCGTCATCAACGACGCCTACAACGCCAACCCCGAGGGAATGGCGGCCGCGCTGGACACCCTCGCCACCGTGGCCCGGGGGCGGCGGGCATTCGCGGTGCTCGGCCCCATGAACGAGCTGGGCGATGAGTCCAGGCAGTGGCACGAGCAGGCGGCGGCCTCGCCGCGCGGGCGGGCGTGGCGGGGCTCATCGTGGTCGGCGAGGATGCCGCCGCCATGCTGTCCGGCGCCAAGGCCGAGCGGTCCTGGCACGGCGAGCTGGTCGGCGTGCCGGACGCGGGCAGCGCGCTGGCCGCGCTGGGGAACCTCCTGCGCCCCGGAGACGTGGTACTGGTCAAAGCCTCGCGGGCGGCGGGGCTGGAACATGTCGCCCTTGCCCTGACCGGGGAGGCAGCACAGTGAAGACCATCCTGGTGGCTGGCGGGGTCTCGCTGCTGCTGGCGCTGCTCGGCACGCCCCTGGCGATCAGGGTGTTCACCCGGCGCGGGTACGGGCAGCTCATCAGGGAAGAGGGCCCGGCGGCTCACGTCACCAAGCGCGGCACGCCCACCATGGGCGGGACCGTCATCGTCATCGCGTCGGTGGTCGGGTACTTCGTCGGCAACCTGGCCACCGGCCAGACCCCCCAGGCGTCCGGGCTGCTGGTGATGATGCTGATGGCGGGCCTGGGCCTGGTCGGCTTCATCGACGACTTCATCAAGATCTACAAGCAGCGGAGCCTGGGCCTGCGCAGCAGCGCGAAGCTGGCCGGGCAGGCCGTGGTGGGCGCGGTGTTCGCCCTGCTGGTGCTGCAGCAGCGGTTCGCCGACGGGTACGACCTCACCCCTGCCGATGCGCACCTGTCGTTCCTGCGCGATTTCGGGCCCGCCCTGGGGCTGGCGCCGTTCGTGCTGTGGATCGTCTTCCTCATCGCCGGCACCTCCAACGCGGTGAACCTCACCGACGGGCTGGACGGCCTGGCGACCGGGTGCGCCTGCCTGGTCCTGGCCGCCTACGTGCTGATCGGCGTCTGGCAGGAGCGCAACGACTGCACACTCAACCTGGCCCCGCGCTGCTACCCGGTGCGCGACCCGCTGGACCTGGCGGTGGTGGCCGCCGCCGTGCTCGCCGCCTGTTTCGGGTTCCTGTGGTGGAACGCCCCGCCGGCCCGCATCTTCATGGGGGACACCGGGTCGCTCGCCCTCGGCGGGGTGCTGGCCGGGCTGGCCGTGTGCACGAAGACCCAGTTGCTGCTGGCGATCCTGGGCGGGCTGTTCGTGGTGATCGCGCTGTCGGTGATCATCCAGGTGGGCTCGTTCAAGATGACCGGCCGCCGGGTCTTCCGGATGGCGCCGCTGCAGCATCATTTCGAGCTGATGGGCTGGGCCGAGACCACCATCGTGATCAGGTTCTGGCTGATCAGCGGCCTGTTCGTGGCCCTGGGCCTGGTCATCTTCTACGTGGAGTGGCTGCCCAGGTAGGCGGCCGCCCCAGGCCGCCGGGGCAGAGCGGATGCCCAGGTGGGGCCGTCGTCTCCGGCATGCCGGTGCGCGACACGCGGGCGGATTTCCCGCTGATACCCCGGTTCACCGCCGAGACTGGGATGATGGAGCGAGTTCAGGTTGCTTCCAGGCCGGGTGCGCGCGAACCGGGCGGGATGGCTGAGGCCGACCCGCCCGGTCTCGTGCCCGGCGCACCGGCCCCAGCCTCGCGGCGCGCGATGCTGTTCGCGCTGCTCGACCGGCCGCTCACCTCCTACTACCTGATCCTCGGCATCACCACGCTGCTGCTGGCCCTGGGCCTGGTCATGGTGCTGTCCACCTCGTCGGTGCAGAACCTGGGCCAGGGCGGTTCACCGTACTCCGGGTTCCAGCACCAGTTGCTCGGCGTCATCCTCGGCCTGCCGTGCATGTGGCTGGCGGCCCGGTGCGGGCCGACGGTCTTCCGTGCGCTGGCCTACCCGCTCATGTTCATCGCGATCCTGGGCCTGCTGCTCACCCCGGTGATCGGCGAGACCTACCAGGGCGCCACCCGTGAGCTGGTCTTCGGCCCGATCGTGTTCCAGGCGTCCGAGCTGGCCAAGCTGGCGTTCCTGCTGTGGGGCGCGGACCTGCTGGCCCGCAAGGACCGGCTCTCGCACCTGGATGACTGGCGGTACCTGCTGATCCCGCTGCTGCCCGGGGCCGGCATCCTGTGCATGCTGGTGATGCTCGGCGACGACCTCGGCACCACGTTCATCCTGCTGCTGATCTTCCTGGCGCTGCTGTGGGTGGTCGGCACCCCGCTGCGCCTGTACCTGGGGATACTCGGGCTGATCCTGCTGGCGCTGCTGATGCTGGCGGTGGTCGCCAAGTACCGCTCCGACCGGCTCAGCGAGTTCTTCAACCCGCAGGGCGGCCCGGTCGGCCCGGACCAGCAGCCGATCCAGGGCAAGTGGGCGGTCGGCTCCGGCGGCTGGTTCGGCGTGGGGCTCGGCGCCAGCAGCCAGAAGTGGGGCTGGGTGCCCGACGACACGACCGACTTCATCTTCGCCATCCTGGGCGAGGAACTCGGGCTGGTCGGGACGCTGTGCGTGGCCGTGCTCTACGGCGGCCTCGCGTTCGCGGGCCTGCGCATCGCCCGGCGGGTGGAGGACACCTTCGTCCGGCTCGCGGCGGCCGGTGCCACCATCTGGATCGTCGGCCAGGCGATCGTGAACATCGGCGCGGTGATCGGGCTGATCCCGATCACCGGAGTGCCGCTGCCGCTGGTCTCCTCCGGCCTCTCGTCGCTGGTGATAACCATGATCGCGCTCGGCATGCTGATGTCGTTCGCCCGGCGGGAACCAGGCGCCGCGCAGGCGCTTGCCGAGGCCGGCCCCGGCCCGGCGCGCCGCGTCCTAAGCTGGCTGGGTCTGGACCGTAGCCGGGAATGAGCTCAATGGCCAGGCCGAGGCGGCCGAGGCTGCTCGGTGGACTTAGGCCACCTTCGCCGAAGCCCGCAGTATGGTCCGGGGGGACGACCCCCCGGAGCCCCCGGGAATGGGCAGCCGCGAAGAGGAGGGCCTGGCGATGAGCGTGGTACTCGCCGGAGGGGGCACAGCCGGTCATATCGAGCCTGCCCTGGCGGTCGCGGACGCGCTCCGCCGGCTGGATCCGCGGATCCCGCTCACCTGCCTCGGCACCGAGCGCGGCCTGGAAACCAGGCTGGTCCCGCTGCGGGGCTATGACCTCGCGCTGATACCGCCGGTCCCGCTGCCCCGCAAGCCGAGCATGGAACTGCTGAGCGTCCCGGGGCGGCTGTCCCAGGCGGTGCGCGCCGCCGGGGACGTGCTGGACCGGACCCGCGCCCAGGTGGTCGTCGGCTTCGGCGGTTACGTCGCCACCCCGGCGTACCTGGCGGCCAGGCGCCGCCGCGTGCCCATCGTGGTCCACGACGCGAACGTCCGGGCGGGCCTGGCGAACCGGATCGGCGCGCTGTTCACCCGGCACGTGTTCACCGCCCACCCCGGCACCAAGCTGCCGCACGCCATGTGCATCGGCATCCCGATCCGCAAGGAGATCTCCGGGCTGAACCGGCTGGCCATGGCGGACAAGGCGCGCGAGCATTTCGGGCTGCGGCCAGACCTGCCGGTGCTGCTGGTCACCGGCGGCTCGCAGGGCGCCAGGTCAGTCAACCTCGCGGTGCTCGACGCCGCCGCCGAGATCCGCGCCGCCGGGATCCAGGTGCTGCACCTGCTCGGCCCGCGCAGCGGCCTGGACGTGCACCTGCCCCCGGCCGGGCCGCCCTACGTCATGCTGCCCTACGTGGACCGGATGGACCTCGCCTATGCCGCGGCCGACTTCGCGCTGTGCCGTAGCGGCGCACTGACCTGCGCCGAGCTCACCACGGTGGGACTGCCCGCCGCGTATGTCCCGCTGCCGCACGGCAACGGCGAGCAGCGGCTGAACGCGCTGCCCATCGAGCGAGCCGGCGGCGGGCTCATCGTCGATGACGCCGCGCTGTCCCCGCAATGGATCTGCGAGGTGCTGCTGCCGGTCATGCTGGACACCCCGCTCGTGGCCGGGATGTCGGCGGCGGCGTCGCGGCTGGGCAGCCGCGACACCGACGACCGGCTGGCCGCCGAGGTCATGAACATCATCGCGGGCCGGCCAGCCCGCGGCCACGCGGCCCGCGGGCGGTGAGCTGACATGGGAAGGCTGGTCCGCCGGACGGCCCCGGTGCCCCTCGCGGAACTGGGCCGGGTGCACTTCACCGGCATCGGCGGCGCGGGCATGTCCGGCATCGCCCGGATCATGATCGCCCGCGGGGTGAAGGTCTCCGGCAGTGACGCCGTGGCCAGTGACCTGCTCGCCGCCCTGCGCAGCGAGGGCGCGGAGGTGCACGTCGGCCACGCCGCGGAGAACATCGACGGCGCGGACACGCTCGTGGTGTCCACCGCGATCCGCGAGGACAACCCGGAACTGGCCGAGGCGCGCCGCCGGGGGCTGCGCGTGCTGCACCGGGCGGCCGCCCTCGCCAGCGTGATGCTGGGCCGGCGCGGGATCGCGGTGGCGGGCACCCACGGCAAGACCACCACCACCAGCATGCTCACCACGATCCTGCGGCACAGCGGCGCCGACCCCGGGTACGTGATCGGCGGGATCCTCGCCGAGACCGGCCTGGGTGCCGGCGACGGCAGCGGGGCGGAGTTCGTGGCCGAGGCCGACGAGAGCGACGGCTCCTTCCTGATGCTCGCCCCCGAACTGGCCATCGTCACCTGCGTGGAAGCCGACCACCTGGACAACTACGCCGACCTCGGCCAGATCCAGGCGGCGTTCGCGGAGTTCGCCCGGCAGATCGCGCCGGGCGGCCTGCTGGTTGCCTGTGCCGACGACCCCGGCGCCAGGGCCCTCGCCGCGGCGGCGGCGCAGGCCGGGGTGCGGGTGCGCACCTACGGCGCGGACCCGCGGGCCGGCTACCGGCTCACCGGCGTGCAGCTCGAGCGGCATGACCGTGCGCTTCAGCGTGACCGGGCCGCCAGGCAGGCCCCGGCGCGCCGGCACCGGCCCAGCTGGAGGTCGGCGTCCCCGGACGGCACAACGCGCTGAACGCAACGGCCGCCTATGCCGCCGCCCGCGAACTCGGTCTGAGCGCCGGGCAGGCCGCCGCGGGGCTGGCCGCCTACCGTGGCGTGCGCCGCCGGATGGAGCCGAAGGGGGAGGCCGCCGGGGTGCTGGTGCTCGACAGTTACGCGCACCACCCGACCGAGCTTGCCGCCGACCTCCGTACGGCCCGCGAGATCAGGCCCGCCGGGCGGGTCCTCGCCGCCTTCCAGCCGCACCTGTTCAGCCGGACCCGGATCTTCGCGGCGGACTTCGGCGCCGCGCTCGGCCTGGCCGACGAGGCGTTCGTGCTCGACGTGTACCCGGCCCGCGAGGACCCGGAGCCGGGGGTCACCGGGCTGCTCGTCGCCGAGGCGGTGCCGGGCGGCCGGGCGCACTTCATCCCGGATCGCGGCGACCTGCCCGCGGCCGTGGCGGCGGCCGCCCGGCCCGGGGACCTTGTCCTCACCATGGGCGCCGGGGACGTGACCGCCCTGGGCCCGCTGATCGTGACGGAACTGCGGCAACGGGGGGAACCGCCAGATGGCTAGCAGAGTGACCGGGCCGCCGCGGCGGCCCGGCGGACCAGGCCCCGGCGCCGGGCCGGGCACCCGTCCCGGGCCGCGCAAGCCGCGCGGTCCCCGGCGCCTGACTGGCCTCAGGTGGCCCCGGCGCGGCGGGGGCCGCGGCCTGCCCAGGCCGCACTGGAAGGCGGTGCTCTTCGCGCTGACCGCGGTGGTGATCGTGGGCGTGATGGCCTGGGCGCTGCTCGGCTCCACGCTGCTGGTGGTGCGCTCGGTCCGGGTCGCCGGCACGGGCCGGGCGCTCTCGGCCGGGCAGGTGCTCGGTGCCGCCCGCGTCACCCACGGGCAGCCGCTCATCTGGGTCGATACCGGTGCCATCGCCCGCCGGGTCGGCCAGCTCAGGCAGGTGCAGTCCGCCCAGGTCAGCAAGGACTGGCCGACCACGCTGGTGATCACGGTCCGGCTGCGCAAGCCGGTATTCGCGCTGCCCGTGCACGGCGGCTACGCCCTGGTGGACGCGTTCGGCGTGAGCGTCCGCGACGTCACCGCCCGGCCGCCCGGCCTCCCCGAGCTGACCGTGAACATCACCAGCCGGAGCCTGCGCGGGAGCCCGGCGGTGCACGCGGCCGCCGCGGTCCTGGCCGAACTGCCCCGGCAGCTCGCGAAGCACGTGCGCGGGGTGACGACCGGCGGGCCGAACGACGTGTCGGTGCAGCTGGCCAACGGCTCTGTCGTCATCTGGGGCGGGGCTGAGCGGGGGCGGATCAAGGCCAAGGAACTGCGGGTGCTGCTGCGGCGGCATGCCCGGGTGTATGACGTGAGCGGGGTCGGCACGGCTATGACGAGGGGCTGACGCGAACCCGGACCGTGGATCGCAGACGCTAGCCGGGGCCGTGGAGTCCTGGGGCCCGGCCCCCGGGCAAATACGGCGGGCCATGGCGAAGCTGATTTAAAAGATCAGCGAGCAGGGTGAGGTGCCACGGGCGTGGCGAGTTGACCCGGGATCTGGGCAACCCTACTGTCCGTATCAATCGGCACCATAGCATAACTCTAAATCTCAGGTTGAGAGTGAGGGTTTTGACTCACGGGAAATCGTGGAATTGCCTGGCCGCCACTGCGGGGGCGCACTTCGGCGGACTGCGCACGCGGCCGATTCCCGGTGTGAGCGGATTCACCGGCCGTACCGGTAGCAGGGCAGGAACACGATAGCGGCAGACAAGCGGAAAGGGCCCTCCTCGTGGCAGCACCGCAGAACTATTTGGCGGTCATCAAGGTCGTCGGTATCGGTGGGGGCGGCGTCAATGCCGTAAACCGGATGATCGAAGAGGGGCTCAAGGGCGTTGAGTTCATCGCGATCAATACGGACGCGCAGGCGCTCCTCATGAGCGATGCCGACGTCAAACTGGACGTCGGCCGTGAACTGACCCGCGGACTCGGTGCCGGTGCCAACCCCGACGTCGGGACCAGGGCCGCCGAGGACCACCGCGAGGAGATCGAGGAAGTCCTCAAGGGCGCGGACATGGTCTTCGTCACCGCGGGCGAGGGCGGCGGCACGGGCACCGGCGGTGCCCCCGTCGTGGCCAACGTGGCCCGTTCCCTCGGCGCGCTCACGATCGGCGTGGTGACCCGGCCGTTCGGCTTCGAGGGCAAGCGCAGGGCATCCCAGGCGGAGATCGGCATCGAGCGGCTGCGCAGTGAGGTGGACACGCTCATCGTGATCCCCAACGACCGGCTGCTGTCCATCTCCGACCGGCACGTCAGCGTGCTCGACGCCTTCAAGGCCGCCGACCAGGTGCTGCTCTCCGGTGTCCAGGGCATCACCGACCTGATCACCACCCCGGGCCTCATCAACCTGGACTTCGCCGACGTGAAGTCGGTCATGTCCGGTGCGGGCTCCGCGCTGATGGGGATCGGTTCCGCCCGCGGCGATGACCGCTCCGTGGCCGCCGCGGAGATGGCCATCTCCAGCCCGCTCCTTGAGGCGAGCATCGACGGCGCGCACGGCGTCCTGCTGTCCATCCAGGGCGGCTCGGACCTCGGGCTGTTCGAGATCAACGAGGCAGCCCAGCTTGTCGCCAACTCGGCGGCGCCGGATGCCAACATCATCTTCGGCGCGGTGATCGACGACGCACTCGGCGACGAGGTGCGGGTCACCGTCATCGCGGCCGGGTTCGACGAGGCGGGCACGCGCCACGTGCCGCCCGCACAGCCGGTGGCGGCCCGCCCGGGGCTGGACGCCCGCAGCCCGGTCGCCGGAGCCGCCTCCTTTTCCGGTAGCGGCGGGTACGGCACC
Organism: uncultured Actinomycetes bacterium; assembly: GCA_963795785.1. Classification (GTDB taxonomy): domain Bacteria; phylum Actinomycetota; class Actinomycetes; order Streptosporangiales; family Streptosporangiaceae; genus DASXKD01. The sequence continues at coordinate 18,905 of CAWCKG010000005.1, read as the reverse complement.
AGCAATGGTCACTCCGCGAGTGGCCATGCCCTCGATGCTGCAGCGGATGATCGGCTGGTGGCGGAGAGCGTGGCTATGGAGCCGGCCGTCAGCGTGACAGGACCGGCGGCGTCCGCGCCGGTCACGGCAGAGCCCGAGCCGGCGCCCGCCGGTGCCACGGACGGGGACAGCGCCTGGCCCGCCGGCTCCGCCAGCGACTCCGGTACCGGGGACCACGACGACGCGGCGGCGGTGCCGGTTCCGGCGGCCACCGCGGCGGTGCCCGCCCGGCACCGGGCCGACCCCGGGGCCGCGGCCCGCATGTTCGACGCGGCCACCACGCGGCGTCCGTAGCGTCGTGTTCGAAGAGGACGACGAACTGGACGTGCCTGATTTCCTGAAGTGATGACCGACCATGACCGGCTGGGGGAGCTGGGCGCGCGCCTGACGGCTGTCCGGGGGCGGATCGGGGATGCCTGCGTGGCGGCGGGCCGCGATCCGGCCGAGGTGACGCTGATCGCGGTGACCAAGACGTTTCCGGCATCGGATGTGCGGCTGCTGAGCGAGCTTGGCGTGCGGGACGTGGGCGAGAACCGGGACCAGGAGGCGGCGCCCAAGGCCGCCGAGTGCGCGGCCCTCGCCTCGGTGCTCACCTGGCATTTCATCGGGCAGCTTCAGACCAACAAGGCCGCGAGCGTGGTCCGTTACGCCGGGGTGGTGCACTCGGTGGACCGGGCTCAGGCTGGTGCGCGCGCTGGGCGCGGCGGCCCGTAAGGCCGGCCGGGTCGTCACCTGCCTGGTCCAGGTCAGCCTGGACCAGGACGAGGCCCGTGGCGGCGTGCCCGAGTCCGGTGCGGTCGCCCTCGCCGGCGCCGTGGCCGGGGAGGAGGGCCTGCTGCTCGGCGGGGTGATGGCGATGGCGCCGCTTGGCGTGCCCCCTGCCCAGGCATTCGCGCGACTTCCGCGAATCGCCGGCGCGGTGCGTGCGGCTTATCCGGAAGCCGTCATAGTGTCGGCGGGAATGAGCGGCGATTTGGAAGACGCCATTGCGGCCGGCGCGACACACGTTCGTGTCGGTACGGCGTTGCTCGGCGGCAGGCCGGGCTTCGTCGGGTAATGTCCGTCGCATCGAACGGCAGGCCAGGGACGACGGAGGGCTGACGGATGGCCGGCGCGATCCACAAGATGGCGGTCTATCTCGGCCTTGTCGAGGACGAGGTGGCCTACGAAGACGGCTATGACTCCTTCGAGGAGGACTACGCCGGATACGAGGACGAGGAACTCGCGGCAAGCGCTGTCGCGGCAAACGGCGTCGCGGCAAACGGTTCGGCCCGGCAGCCTGCTGCCGCGGGCCGTGCGGCTTTCGAGGCCGACTCCGCCGACGTCCCGCGTCCCGCCCCCGTGCGGCAGACCGCCGATCTCACCCGGATCACGACGCTGCATCCGCGCACATACAATGAAGCCCGGACGATCGGTGAGCACTTCCGCGAAGGCACCCCGGTCATCATGAACCTGTCAGAAATGGTCGACAGTGACGCTAAGCGACTTGTTGACTTCGCTGCAGGGCTGATATTCGGACTTCGCGGAAGCATCGACCGGGTGACCAACAGGGTCTTCCTGCTGTCACCCGCGTCCATAGAAGTGACGGCTGAAGACAAGGCCCGGATAGCCGAGCGGGGCTTCTTCAACCAGAGCTAGGCGGCCAGGATCAGGCGGCCCCGGCGCTGGCTGGACGGCCCCGCACCGGTTGGCTGGCGTGTCGTGGTGAGAGCAGGACAGGGCTGTGGAGATCGTAAAGATTGTCTTGACTTATGTCCTGACGCTTTACTTGCTGCTCTTGATCGGAAGGCTGATCTTCAGCTGGATACAGGCCCTCTCGCGGCCGGCCCCCGGCGAAGAACGCTGGCGGCCCCGTGGCCCACTGCTTGTCGTCGCTGAGGCGGTCTACACACCGACCGATCCGCCGTTGAAGTTTCTAAGCAAGCTCCTCCCTCCGGTGAGACTCGGTAGTGTGGCCTTGGACCTGAGCTACCTGGTCCTGTTCTTCGCGGTATGGCTTCTCCTGATCTACGTCGTGCCGCTGCTCTGATCAGGTACGGTCCCATTGGGAGAGGTTCTCTCAGCGCACCAAGGAGACGAGATGCCGCTGACGCCCGCAGACGTGCGGAACAAGCAGTTCAGTACCACCAGGCTCCGCCCCGGCTACGACGAGGAAGAAGTAGATGCCTTCCTCGATGAGGTCGAGGTCGAGCTGGACCGGCTGATCCAGGAGAACGAGGAACTCCGGTCCAAGCTGGCTGAGTGCTTGCGCGGGGGCAAGTCGGCCGTGTCCGCGCTCAGTTCCCCGCTGGCCGATCCCGAGCCGGACATGCTGGCACCGGAGCCGATGATGCCCGAGCCGGAGCGCCGGCCCGAGCCGGTCATGGTGAGCATGCCGAGCGAGGACAACATGGACACGGCAGCCCGCGTCCTTGCCCTCGCCCAGCAGACCGCCGACCAGGCCATCGCCGACGCACGCCGCGAGGCCGATGAGACCCTGGGCCGGGCCCGCCGCGAGGCTGACGACATCCTCGGCAAGGCCAGGCGGCAGGCGGAGCAGATCACCAGCGACGCGCGGGCCCGGGCGGAGAGCCTGGAGCGCGACGCTCAGGAGCGGCACCGTCAGGCCATGGGTTCCCTGGTCCAGCAGCGGGAAGAGCTGGAGCGCCGGGTCGACGACCTGCGTGCGTTCGAGCGCGAGTACCGCAGCAGGCTCAAGGCATACCTGGAAGGCCAGCTCCGCGACTTGGAGGCAGGCGCCGCGGACAGCGGTACCTTCCCCGCGGTCGCCGGGCCGCAGTCGTCGGTTGGCAGCGGCATGCCGTCCCGGATGGAATCCCGCAATGGCCAGCCAGCGGTTACCGGCGCCTACGTCGGCTCGCCGGAGCCCGGGGGGCACAACGGGGGCTTCCACCCCTCTGACGGCCCTTCGCACGACCGCCGGTAACCAGCCACCCGGCGAGCCGCGCCGGGGCGCAGGAGGGCGCACGTGATCCGGTCCAGTGCCCTCCTCACCGTTGCGGCGATGGCACTGCTCGTGGCCGGGGCTTCCTCGGCCAGCCTGGGACTGGTTTACGCTTCGATCGCCGTGAGCATCCTCGCGGCGCTCACTCTCGGCGCCGGAGTTCTGCTCCGGCGCCGAGAGCTTTTCGGGGAAGCCGAGGCGGCAGACGCCCGGCCCGGCTGGGCGGCCGCTGATGCCGCGCAGCCGTCCGGGCTCCGGGCCTCCGGACCAGGCCGGCCGCTGCCGGGCAGCCCGGTGCCGGTCAGGCGGCAGGTGACCGGGCGCGGCCGGCCGTGGCGGCACGGGTGACGACGGCCAGAGTGGCGGCGAGCACGACGGCGGGCTCGCCGAGCGGCTGCGGAAGGCGACCGCGGGGCAGGCCAGGGATCCGGGCGGTGGCCAGGCGCGATAGCGGCCAAGGGCGGCCCGGCGACGGCGCCGCCGAGGCGGCGGGCACGCGGCGGGTCATGCGGCCGGCCGGGGGCGTTCCGCGAAGTCCACCGCCGGAGGCGCGACCAGCCACCCGGCGACCAGGGCGCCCGTGCTCCCGGCCCCACGTGAGCCGGTGCGCGGAGACTGGGCCAGCGCCGGACCGTGACGCCCGGGCCGCGAGGAGGCACCGCCGCGCGGCAAGCGGGTGACCGCGAGCCGGCCGGCCGTGACTGGGGTGACCGCCGGCGTGCAGGGCGCGGACCAGTCGGGTTCCGGGCGGGACCGTCAGCGCGGCGGCCGTGACCGGGCCGGGCGTGAGCCGGCGAGCGTGAGCCGCGGCGTCCGGGCCGTGACCGGGACGTGACCGCGAGCGGGACGGGCCGGTCGGCGCGGACCGGCGGAGCGTGAGCCGCGGTCGGCCGTGACCGGGCTGGGCGTGACCGGGCGGGACGTGGCCCGGCTGGGCGTGAGCGGGCCGGATCCGGCGGGGAACGCGAGCGGAAGTGGCCCGGCCGGGACCGCGAGCAGGCGGCAGCGTGGGCGGACCGCGATCCCGCGGACGGCGGGCGCGACCACGACAGTGACCGGGACCCGGCCACCCGGGCCGACCGCGGGCACGCGGGAACGGGCGCGGGAGCGGCCGCCCGCGCGGACCGCAGCCCGGCGGCACGTGGCCGGGACGAGGCAACCGCCGACCAGCACGCCGGCGCATTCCGGCTGCCCTCACCCGATGAGCGGGCCGCCCGGGGCCGGGGTGACGCGGCACGCCACGGTCAGGCCGGCGAGTTCTGGGACCAGGTCAGCGAAGAGCTTGCGGACAGCGGAAGCCAGGGCCCGGCCCGGCCCGCCTGGCCGGCCACCGCGGGCCCACGGGCCATGGGCGCCGGAGCCGGCGCCCAGCATGGCGCCGCCGAGCCGGGAGCCGACGAGCCGGAACCGGCCTGGCCGCCGGGGCCCGGCAGGCAGGTACCCGCCGCATGGGACCGTGGCGAGACCTCGCGGCCACCGGGCAGGCCGGATGAGGACGACGAACGGGACGAGGAGCAGGCGGCCGCGGACGACGAGTCCCGATGGAGCCGGATGGTCCCCCGGTATGTGGATGACCTGTCCAGGGCCAGGCAGGGACCGCGAACCGCCGGGGGCCAGCCACGGGCCCGGCGCCGCCGGGGAAGGCGGTGCGGCCGGGAGCACGGGCACGGCCGGTCAGGACGCGGGCAGCGGGTGGAGCGCATGGTCCGCCGCCCGCGCCACCCGCACGGAGGAGCAGGCCGCGAGCGGCACGGGCCGCGGCGGCCCGCACGGGCGGGACGACGACCGCGGCGGGCGACGCCGCGGGCGGGACGACGACCGCGGCCGGGACGAGCGGGGCGCGGGACAGGAGCCGAATCCGGGAGTGGGCTCGCGGGCCGCGGGGTGCCCGAGGACGACCTGGCCGAGACCGGGGCCACAGCGGACGCGCCTGATCGGCGGCGGCGCTCCGGGCGGCGAGACCGGCCAGGATGACATCGCCGCGCAGGCACCCGCGGGCCCGCGGCACCGGCGCGGCGACGGCGACGCGGGCGGATGCCGCGCGGGGGCTGGACGCCGAGGCCGAGGCGCGGGAGGCACGAGGCGCCGGCGGGCGAGGCAGACGCTGCGGCGAGGCCAGCCGAGCCCGGACGTCCGGACCAGGCGACCGGCAGGACGAGGATGCGCTCCCGGCCGGTGCCGCGGCGGACGACGGCGCGGACGGGGCGAGGACGGCGCGACCGGGGCGGACGTCCCGGCGGCGGGGGCAGCCCGCGCCGCCCCGCCGGAAGAGTCAAGCGCCCCCGGTGACACCGAGGCCGACGGCGCCTCCGCGATCGAGGCCAAGGGCACCGGCGAGACCGGGAGCGCTGGAAGACACAGCCCGGGCGCCGAGGCGGCCGGCGCCGGGACCGCGGACGACACGGATCGCCGACAGCGGCGATCCGGGCAGCGGGGATCCGCGGCGCGGGACCACGCCAGCGCCGCGGCGCCAGCGGCGCGGCGGCGCCGAAGCGTGGCGGGGCCGATGACGCCGCGGCGGCCGGATCCTGGCATGGCTCCCGACGACGCCGAAGGCGCCGGTCGCGGCGAGGGCGCCGGCGATGCCGGGCACAGCCCACTGGACGACGAGGTGACCGTGGTGCCGGGGGTGGCCAGGTATCACCGCAGGGACTGCATCCTGATCCGCTTCCTCAGCGATGGCGACCTGGAGACCATGACCCGCCGGGAGGCCGAGGCGGCCGGTTCGGTGCCCTGCAAGGCCTGTCAGCCGGACAAGCCGGACCCATCCGCCTGACCCGCGCCGTCACCCGGACCGCGCCCGGCACTCATGCGCGCGCCAGCCAGCGGGACTGAGCCAGTGGGAGGGGCCAGTGGGAGTGGGCGGCAGGCGGAATCCCGGGCCCCGGCCCTCAGGACCGCCGGATCCAGAAGGTCAGGCCCAGGTCGGCGTCGCTGTGCCCGGTGCCCGCTGCCTCGGCCGCCCCCGCGTCCGGCGCACCGGGGCCGAACTCGGTGGCCAGGACCTCGGCCGCGATGAGCTGCCCGTGCTCGGTCAGCGCCGCGGCCAGTTCCGGGCCCGGTGCCGACCAGCGCAGCGTGATCCGGTCGCTGACCTCCAGGCCGTCCGCCTTGCGGGCGTCCTGCACCAGCCGGATCACCTCCCTGGCCAGCCCTTCGCGGCGCAGTTCCGGCGTGATGTCCAGTTCCAGTGCCACCGTCTCGCCGGCGTCGCTGGCCACCGACCACCCCGCCCGCGGGGTCTGGGTCACGATCACGTCATCCGGGCCCAGTGCCACCGGTTCCCCGTCCACCAGGACGGATGCCTCGCCCGTGCCCTGGAGCTGACCGGCCAGCGTGGCCGGGTCCGTCCCGGTGATCGCCGCCGCGACCGCCTGGGTGCGGTTGCCGAACCGGCGGCCGAGCGTGCGGAAGTTCGGCTTCACGACGTGGTCCACCAGGTCATCGGCGACCGTGCTGAGCGCATCCAGCGCCCGGACGTTCAGCTCACCGGCCACCTGGTCGCGGAGTTCGGCGGGCAGGCCGGCGAACCCGGCCGCGCCGACGAGCGCGCGCGGGAGCGGCTGGCGGATGCCCAGGGATGCCGCGGCGCGGGCCGACCTGCCCAGCTCCACGAGGCGCCGGGCGAGGCCCATCTGCTCGGAGAGCTGCCGGTCCACCAGGCCGGGGCCGGCATCCGGCCAGGTGGTGAGGTGGACCGAGTCGGGGTCCTCGGGGCCGCGCAGGATCCCCCAGACGTAGTCGGTGAGGAACGGCACCATCGGCGCCATCAGCCTGGTGAGGGTCTGCAGGCACTGGTACAGGGTGGCGAAGGCGGCGGCACCGTCGGGCGTGCCCGGCCCGTCCCAGAACCGCCGCCGGGACCGGCGCACGTACCAGTTGGACAGGTCGTCCACGAACGCGGCGAGGCGGCGCCCGGCGGCGGCGGTGTCGAACTCCTCCAGCGCGGCCGTGACCTCGGACGTCACGAGTGCCAGTTCGCTCAGCACCCACCGGTCCAGCAGCGGCCTGCCGGCGGGCGGCGGGGCACTGGCCAGCATCGCCGGCTGCCACGCCGCTCCCTGCGCGGCACCGGCGTTGGCGTACAGGGCCAGGAACGAGACCGTGTTCCAGTACGTCAGCAGGACCTTGCGGACGATCTCGTCCAGCGTGGCCGCCCCGATCCGCCTGGTCGACCAGGGTGAGCCGGAGGCGGCGAAGAACCACCGGACGGCGTCGGCGCCGTGCGCCTCCATCAGCGGGATCGGCTCCAGCACGTTGCCGAGGTGCTTGCTCATCTTGCGGCCCCGCTCGTCCACCACCAGGCCGAGGCACACCACGTTCTCGTAGGACGACCGGTCGAAGACCAGCGTGCCGACCGCCATCAGCGAGTAGAACCAGCCGCGGGTCTGGTCGATCGCCTCGCAGATGAACTGCGCGGGGTAGGCGCGGCGGAACTCCTCCTCGTTGCGCCATGGCGCGCCGAGCCGGGCGAACGGCATCGAGCCCGAGTCGTACCAGGCGTCGATGACCTCAGGCACGCGCTGCGCCGGCCCGCCGCAGTCCGGGCAGGCGATCACCACGGCGTCCACGTAGGGCCGGTGCGGGTCCAGGTCCGACAGGTTGCGCCCGGCCAGTTCGCTCAGCTCGGCCAGCGAACCGGCGCAGGTCAGATGGTGCTCGCCGCACTCCCACAACGGCAGCGGCGTGCCCCAGTACCTGGTGCGGGACAGCGCCCAGTCCACGTTGTTGCGCAGCCACTCCCCGTACCGGCCTTCCTTGATCGTGGGCGGCTGCCAGTTGGTCCGCTCGTTCTCGGCCAGCAGCCGGTCCTTGATCTGGGTGGTCCGGATGAACCAGGACGGCAGCGCGTAATAGAGGAGCGGCGTGTGGCACCGCCAGCAGTGCGGGTAGCTGTGCTGGTACGGCTCGCTGTGGAAGAGCAGGCCGCGCTCGGACAGGTCCCGGACCAGGGGCTCGTCGGCGTCCTTGAAGAACATGCCGCCGACCATCGGCACCGATTCGCTCGAACCGCCCGTCCGGGCGGACCGGGTTGACCACCGGCAGCCCGTGCGCCCGGGAGGTCTCCATGTCGTCCGCACCGAACGCGGGTGACATGTGCACCAGGCCTGTGCCGTCTTCGGTGGTCACGAACGTCCCGGGCACTACCCGGTGCGCGCCGGGGATGTCTACCAGGGAGAACGGCGGCCGGTAGGTCGCCCCGACCAGGTCGGATCCGCGCAGCCTGGCCGCGACGTGCCAGCCTTCGCCGAGCACCCGGGTCATCAGCTGCTCGGCCACCACAACGGCCTCCTGGCCGCCCGACCGGCGGGCCACCACATAGCTTTCGCCGGGGTGCACGGCCACGGCGGTGTTGGAGACCAGCGTCCACGGCGTGGTCGTCCACACCAGCAGGTCCGCCCCGGCCAGCAGCGGGGTGGCGCCGCCGGGCACGGTCAGCAGCGGGAACCGCACCGTCACGGCCGGGTCGGTCACCATGCGGTAGACGTCCGGCTGGCCCATCTCGTGGTCGGACAGGGCGGTCTCGCAGCGCGGGCAGTACGGGCTGATCCGGTAGTCCTTGACCAGCAGGCCCTTGCGGAAGATCTCCTTGAGCGACCACCACACCGACTCGACATACCTGGCGTCCATCGTGCGGTACGCGCTGGACAGGTCGATCCAGTAGCCGAGCCGGTCGGTGAGTTCCTCGAAGGCGTCCACGTGCAGCAGCACGGACTCCCGGCAGCGCTGGTTGAACGCGGCGATGCCGTACGCCTCGATGTCCTTCTTCCCCGACAGCCCAAGTTCCTTCTCGACCGCCACCTCTACCGGCAGGCCATGACAGTCCCAGCCGGCCTGGCGGGGCACATGGAATCCCTGCATGGTCTTGAACCGGGGGAAGACGTCCTTGAACACCCGGGCCTCGATGTGATGCACGCCAGGCATGCCGTTGGCGGTCGGCGGGCCTTCGTAGAAGGTCCAGATCTGCCCGGTGGCCGTCCGGTCCAGGGAGCGGTCGAAGATCTTGCCGTCCCGCCAGCGCTGCAGGATCTCGTGCTCCATCGCGGGCAGGTCGATCGCCGCGGGCACGGCCGGGAAGTAGGCAGCGTCGTGAGCGCCTGACTGGGCCATCGGACTCCTCCAACGGTCGTGGCACCGCCCGGGTGACTGGCTGGTGCTCGGATCGCTGGAGGGACGGGACACAGCCGACGGCGGTCCCGCGGTACCACCCTCCTTGACCACGATCTGCCCGGCAGGGCGGATCGCGGCCCGCTCAATTAGCTCGCGGCCGGTTCTACTGAGCCGCTCCCGCCAGCCGGCAGGAGGGCCGTTCTTCCGGCGGCTCCGGGGTGATCTGGTCCACTGGGCGCACCCCCGGGCTCGCACCATCCCCGGGTCGCTCCTGGCCGCTACCGGCGGCAGCTGTCCCCATCAACGCCTTCGCGACTGACACGATATCCGATGCGCCGCGCCGGGGTCACTCGCGTTTGCGGAGCCCCGCCATGGCGAAATATCCTCCGGTGACTGCCCGCATTCAAGATCGATTCACGCCGGCCCCGGCACCGTTCCGCAAAGGGAGGCAGATCATGGCCGCAGCCGCTGGCGCCAGCGCCGCGGCGCTTCCCGTGCGCCCGGGGGAAAAGCCCTGGACCGAAGCGGAGCTGAAGAAGGTGCGCCAGCAGCTCCAATCGGACATCGCCGGGCTAACCGCCGACATCAGCGAGGCCGAGTCGGCGATCGCCGCGCGGCTCGGCGACGCGGCCGTGGACGCCGGCGATGATCCTGCCGACGCCGGGGCGAAGACATACGAGCGCGAGCACGAACTCGCGCTCACCGAGAACGCGCGTGAACTGCTGGCGCTCAGCGAGCGTGCGCTCGCCCGGATGGATGACGGTACCTTTGGCGTGTGTGATTCGTGCGGTCAGCCGATCGGGAAAGCGCGCCTGCAGGCGTTTCCACGTGCCACCTTGTGCGTGACCTGCAAGCAGCGCGAGGAAAGGCGCTGAAAGTGCAGGAACCAGGCCCGCAGCAGGCGCGCCGCCCGCGCCGCGTGGGACTGCTGTTCGGTATCGCCGCGGCCGTCCTCGTCGTGGACGTGATCACGAAGATCATCGTGGTCGCCACGCTCACCCCCTACCACCCGGTCCGGGTCATCGGCACCCTGCTCACCCTGGACCTGGTCCGCAACAGCGGGGCCGCGTTCAGCTTCGGCCCCGGCCTCACCATCGTGTTCACCCTCATCGCCGTGGGCGTGATCTTCTTCATCGTGCGCACCTCACGGCGGCTGTACAGCATGGCCTGGGCGGTGACGCTCGGCCTGCTGCTCGGCGGCGCGGCCGGGAACCTCACCGACCGGCTGCTGCGCTCGCCGGGGGTGTTCCGCGGCGCGGTGGTGGACTGGATACAACTGCCGCACTGGCCGGTCTTCAACGTGGCCGACTCGTGCATCGTCTGCGGCGGGTTCCTCGCCGTGGTGCTGGCCGCCCGGGGCATCGGGCTGGACGGCAGCAGGGACGTCCGGGCCGCCGGCGGTGAGGACAACGCCCGCGGATCCGCCGGAGGAGCCCAGCCGGGGGACAGCCAGACGTGACGGCCGGCGGCCCGCGCCGGGTGAGCTGTTCCCGAGGGGCTGGACGGGGAGCGGCTCGACGCCGCGCTGGCGCGCATGTTCGGCCTGTCCCGTGACACCGCGGCGGACCTCGTGACGAGCGGGAACGTCCTGGTTGACGGGCGCCCGGCGGCGAAGTCCCAGCGGGTGCCCGCCGGCGAGTGGCTGGAGGTGACCCTGCCGCCCCCGCCCGCCTCCGCTGCGCCTTGCGCGCAGGAGCCGGTACCCGGCCTGGCCATCGTCGCCGAGGACGAGGACATCATCGTGGTGGACAAGCCCGCCGGGGTCGCGGCGCACCCGACGCCGGGCTGGTCCGGGCCCACCGTGCTGGACGGGCCTGCGGGCCAGCGGGCACACCATCGCCAGTTCCGGGGCCGCCGAGCGCCAGGGGATCGTGCACCGGCTGGACGCCGGCACCTCCGGGCTGATGGTGGTGGCCAAGAGCGAGCCCGCCTACGCCGCGCTGAAGCGCGCGTTCCGCGAGCGCACGGTGGACAAGCGCTACCACGCCCTGGTCCAGGGCCATCCCGACCCGCTGCGCGGCACCGTGGATGCGCCGATCGGCAGGCACCCCTCCGGGGACGGGCGGTTCGCGGTGATCAACGGCGGCCGCCCCAGCGTGACCCACTACGACACGATCGAAGCGTTCCGGGCCGCCAGCCTGATCGAGGTCAAGCTGGAAACGGGGCGGACGCACCAGATCCGGGTGCACATGGCGGCCCTGCGCCATCCCTGCGCGGGGGACCGGCTCTACGGCGCCGACCCGGTCCTCGCCGAGCGGCTGGGCCTGACCCGGCAATGGCTGCACGCCGTCCAGCTGGGCTTCGCCCACCCTGCCGACGGCCGGTGGGCCGAGTTCCACAGCGCCTACCCGGCGGACCTGGCGCACGCGCTCGACGTCCTCCGCTCGGACAGTTGACGCGAACCCGGCATCCCCGGACGGAGTGCGGAACCACGGACTGTCCGTGAAGCTCGGTTAGAGTCGTCCTGCCGGACCAGTGCGGCCTTCGGCGGGAGCACTGGCTACTTCCCCCCGGCCCTGGTTCAGATGCGCCCGCGAGGGCGTCTTGGCGCATGCCCGAAGGAGGCGGTTACTCGTGACGGCGGGCGGAACCGGAGCAGGGAGACGGCATTCGTGCACCTTCATGTGCACACCGAGTACTCCATGCTGGACGGCGCCGCCCGGCTCAAGGACATGTTCGCCGCCTGCCGGGACGCGGGCATGCCGGCCGTGGCCATCACCGACCACGGCAACGTCTACGGCGCCTACGACTTCTGGTCCAAGGCGACCGCCGCCGGCGTCAAGCCGATCATCGGGATCGAGGCCTACGTGGCCCCCGAGCACCGGCGGTTCCGGCAGCCGGTGCGCTGGGGAACCCCGGCGCAGAAGGACGACGACGTGTCCGGCGCCGGGGCATACACCCACATGACGCTGCTCGCCGAGACCACCGAGGGCATGCACAACCTGTTCCGGCTCTCCTCGCTGGCCTCGCTCGAAGGCTTTTTCCGCAAGCCCCGGATGGACCGCGAACTGCTGGCCAGGTACGCCCGGGGGATCATCGCCACCACCGGCTGCGTCTCCGGCGAGGTGCAGACCAGGCTGCGGCTCGGCCAGTACCGCGAGGCGCTCGCGGCGGCGGCTGCCTACCGCGACATCTTCGGGCCCGGCAACTTCTTCTGCGAGATCATGGATCACGGGCTGGAGATCGAGACCCGGGTCCGGGACGGCCTGCGCCGCGTCGCGCGGGACCTGTCGCTGCCGTACCTGGTCACCAACGACTCGCACTACACCAGGCCGGACGACGCCACCTCGCACGAGGTGCTGCTCGCGGTGCAGACCGCTACCACGCTGGCCGACCCGAACCGGTTCCGGTTCGAGGGCTCGGGCTACTACCTCAAGAGCCCGCAGGAGATGCGCGCGGTCAGTACCGACGAGGAGTGGCAAGCAGGCTGCGACGCCACCCTGGAGATCGCCGCGCGGGCGGAGGTCTCGTTCGCCAAGTCCAACCTCATGCCCAACTTCCCCGTGCCGGCCGGCGAGACCGACGAGAGCTGGTTCCGCAAAGAGGTCTGGCGCGGCATGGACCGCCGCTACCCGGACGGTTACGAGGACCGGCGCCGTGAGCAGGCCAGCTTCGAGATGGACATCATGGTGTCCATGGGGTTCTGCTCCTACTTCCTGGTGGTCGCCGACTTCATCATGTGGGCCAAGCGCAACGGGATCCGGGTCGGCCCCGGGCGCGGCTCGGCGGCCGGCAGCCTGGTGTCCTACGCGCTGGGCATCACCGATCTTGACCCCCTCGACCACGGGCTGGTCTTCGAGCGGTTCCTCAACCCCGAGCGCGTGTCCATGCCCGACATCGACATCGACTTCGACGAGCGCCGGCGCGGTGACGTCATCCGGTACGTGACCGAGAAGTACGGCGATGACCGGGTTGCCCAGATCATCACCTACGGCACCATCAAGGCCAAGGCCGCGGTGAAGGACTCCACCCGGGTGCTCGGCTTCCCCTACGCGCTCGGGGACCGGATCACCAAGGCGTTCCCGCCCGCGGTGATGGGCAAGGACATCCCGCTGGCCGGCATCTTCGATGCCGATCACCCCCGCCACGGCGAGGCCGGCGAGATCCGCAGCCTGTACGAGGCGGAGCAGGAGGTCCGCCAGGTCATCGACACCGCGCGCGGGCTCGAGGGGCTGATCCGCCAGGCGGGCGTGCACGCGGCCGGCGTCATCATGAGCAGCGAGCCGATCGTCGACCACGTCCCGATCTGGAAGCGGGAGGCCGACGGCGCGGTCATCACCCAGTTCGACTACCCCGCGTGCGAGGACCTGGGCCTGCTCAAGATGGACTTCCTGGGCCTGCGGAACCTCACCGTGCTGGACGACGCGCTGGCGGGGATCAAGGCCAACCGCGGCACCGAGGTCAGCCTGGAGACCCTGCCGCTGGACGACAAGCTCACCTATGAGCTGCTGGCACGGGGCGACACCCTCGGCATCTTCCAGTTCGACGGCGGCCCGATGCGGGCCCTGCTGCGCAGCATGCGGCCCGACAACTTCGAGGACATCTCGGCGGTCGGCGCGCTCTACCGGCCCGGCCCGATGGGCGCCAACGCGCACAACGAGTACGCCGACCGGAAGAACGCGCGCAAGCCGGTGGTGCCGCTGCACCCCGAACTGGCCGAGCCACTCGCCGACATCCTGGGCGACACCTACGGGCTGATCGTCTACCAGGAGCAGGTGATGGCGATCGCCCAGAAGCTGGCCGGCTACTCGCCCGGCAAGGCCGACCTGCTCCGGCGGGCCATGGGCAAGAAGAAGAAGGAGATCCTGGACAAGGAGTTCGAGCCGTTCGCCGCGGGGATGCGGGCGAACGGGTACTCGGACTCGGCGATCAAGACGCTGTGGGACATCCTGGTCCCGTTCTCCGACTACGCCTTCAACAAGGCGCACAGCGCCGCCTACGGGCTGGTGTCCTACTGGACCGCCTACCTCAAGGCCAACTACCCCGCCGAGTACATGGCGGGCCTGCTCACCTCGGTCGCCGGGGACAAGGACAAGAGCGCCCTCTACCTGAACGAGTGCCGCCGGATGGGCATCACCGTGCTGCCGCCGGACGTGAACGCCTCGGCCGCCACGTTCACCCCGGTCGGCGGGGACATCCGGTTCGGGCTGGCCGCCGTGCGCAACGTCGGCACCGCGGTGGTGGACGCCATCGTCGCGGCGCGCACCACCGAGGGCGCGTTCACCAGCTTCTCCGACTTCCTGAACAAGGTGCCGGTCAACGTGTGCAACAAGCGGGTCATCGAGTCACTGGTCAAGGCCGGTGCCTTCGACTCGCTCGGGCACCCGCGCAAGGGCCTGGTGCTCATTCACGAGCAGGCGATCGACACGGTGATCGACGTCAAGCGCAACGAGGCGATGGGCCAGGACTCGCTCTTCGGGCCCGACACCGAGACCGAGGCGACCTTCGAGGTCCCGGTGCCCGACGGCGAATGGGACAAGGCCACCCTGCTCGGGTTCGAGCGGGAGATGCTCGGCCTGTACGTCTCCGACCACCCGCTCCTCGGGGTCGAGCACATCATCGCCAGCAGCACCGACTGCTCGGTCGCGCAACTGCTGTCCTCCGCCGCCGACGAGGCCGAGCGCGGTGCGGCCGAGCGGGGCGCGCGGGGCGGCCGCGGCGACAGCGTGCCCGTCACCGTCGGCGGGATCCTGTCCGGGGTGCAGCGCAAGGTCACCCGGCAGGGCAGCCCGTGGGCGGCGGCCACGCTGGAGGACCTCGAAGGCGCGATCGAGGTGCTGTTCTTCCCCGCCACCTATGCCGGCTGCGCCACCCAGCTCGCCGACGACGCGATCCTGCTGGTGAAGGGGCGGCTCGACCGCCGCGAGGAGTCACCGAAGCTCATCGCGATGGAGGTGAGCGTGCCGGATCTGTCGGTGACCGGCACCGGCCCTTTCGTCGTGTCCCTCCCGGTGCAGCGGTGCGTGCCCGCCGTGGTGGAGCGGCTGTCCGAGGTGCTGGGGAGCCACCCCGGGCTGAATGAGGTGCACCTGCGGCTGCTCAACGGGCGCCGCACCACCGTGGTGCAGCTCGATGCCAAGCTCCGGGTGAAGCCGTCACCCAGCCTGGTCGCCGACCTGAAACAACTGCTCGGCCCGGCCTGCGTCGGCTGAGGAGCCCTGCGGCTGCACCGCGGCCGCGCTGCCGGTCTCAGGCGTCGCGGCGCTGGAGCAGGACGATCGCTCCGGCCAGGAGCAGCACGGTCCAGGCGCAGAACACGCCGAACCCCTGCCACGGCGACAGCAGCTGACCGGCCGGTGGGCTTGTCCGCGGTGATCAGCTGGCCCGCCACGGTCGGCAGGTAGGCGTGGACGTGCGCGCCCCAGCTGTCCGGCAGCAGCCCGGCCAGCGGGAAGATGACCAGGACCATGCCGATCACCGCGGTGATGGCCCCCGCGGTGTGCCGGATCAGGCCCCCGATGGCCAGCGCGAACAGCCCCAGCACCGTCAGGTACAGGCCGGACCCGACCACGGCCCGAGTCACGCCCGGCTGGCTCAGCGCCACCGTGATCGTGTGGTTCACGCTGATGACATGGCCCGCTTGCACCCCATGGAGCGTCACGACGTGCCCGTTCACGAGCGCCTTGCCGATGAAGAACGACGCGAACGCGACGATCTCGCCCACGACGATCACCAGCGCCGCGAACACCAGGCCCTTGGCCAGTATCACCGGGTAGCGGCGCGGCACGGCGAGCAGCGAGGACCGGATCGCGCCGGTCGAGTACTCGCTGGTGATCACCAGCACGCCCAGCACGCAGATGGCGAGCTGGCCCAGCCCCAGGCCGGTGCCGAGGATGAAGTTGACCGGGTCGGTGATGATGCCGCCCGCGCTCGCACGGCGCCTGCCGTTGTTCAGCGCGTTCAGCGTCAGCCAGGTGAGCAGGCCGGTGAGCCCCAGGCTGACCACGGCGAAGATGATCAGCGTCCACACCGTGGACCGGACCGAACGGATCTTCGTCCACTCGGCAAGCAGCAGGCCGCCGAAGCCCGCCCGGCGGGCCGGGAGCGGAGCCGGGAGCGCGGTGGCCGGTGCGGGGGGGCTGACGGAGGTCATTGGCTGCTCCCCGGTGAAGTCGTGCTGGCCGCAGGGAGGGGGATGGGGAGGCGGGTGGGGGCACCGCGGGTGTGTCGCCGCCGTACTCGACGCTGCTCGGCCGTCATCTCCATGAATGCCTCCTCCAGCGAGCCAAGCTGCGGGGCGAGCTCGTGCAGGACGATCCGGTTCGCGGCGGCGATCTCCCCGATCCGGGGCGCGTCCAGGCCGGTCACGCTCAGCGCCGCCGCCCGGCCCTCGGCCGGATCCTGCGCCATGGCCTTGCCGCCCTCGGCGGCGATCAGGCCGGCGAGGGCGCCGGCGTCCGGCGAGCGCACCAGCACGGACTTCTCCGCGCTCCGCTCGATGAACTCCTGTGTCGTGCTTTCCGCGAGCAGCTTCCCCTTGCCGATCACGATCAGGTGGTCCGCGGTCACCGCCATCTCGTTCATCAGGTGGCTGGACACGAAGATCGTGCGCTGCTCCGAGGCCAGGTGCTTCATCAGGTTCCTGATCCACAGGATCCCTTCCGGGTCCAGCCCGTTGACCGGCTCGTCCAGCAGCAGCACGGACGGGTTGCCGAGCATCGCCGCCGCGATGCCCACCCGCTGGCTCATGCCCAGCGAGTAGCCGCGGACGCGCTGGCGCGCCACATCGCGCAGCCCCACCAGTTCGAGCACCTCGTCCACCCGGCGGCTGGGCACGCCCTGGGTCTGGGCCAGGAACAGCAGGTGGTTGCGCGCGCTCCGGCCCGGATGCATCGCCTTGGCTTCGAGCAGCGCGCCGACCGTGCGCAGCGGCTGGGCGAGCTCGGTGTACGGCCTGCCGTTGATGGTGGCGCCGCCCGCGTTCGGCCGGTCCAGGCCGAGCACCAGCCGCATCGTCGTCGACTTGCCTGCGCCGTTCGGTCCCAGGAACCCGGTCACCCGGCCCGGCTCGACCTTGAAGGACAGGTGGTCGACCGCGAGCTTGTCCCCGTAGCGCTTGGTGAGATCCTGTGCCTCGATCACGTGGTTTCCCTAGCTTGCCGGGTGGTGCACGCCCCCCTCGCTGGCCCGTGCACGCCGAATCGGACGAGCGGTACACAATCGCGTCCCTCACCGTAGCAAGGTTTGCTGACCGGCAACCAAACGCCTGGCGCGCCGGCCGTTACGCGCGTCGCGTACGCTGCTGCCGACCATGTCTGTGCCAATCCCCTTCCCCGACCCGGCCCGGCCGGATGAGGCCGTGCGCTTCCTGGCGGTTCCGCGATGGGGTGCGCGCCGTTGCCGCGGCGCTGGCGGTCGCCGTGGGCACCGCGGCGCTCGGCGTGCTTGCCGGGCTCGGCTGGGCGGCGGTGGCACCGCGGCCGCTGCTGGTGATGACCTCGCCTGGAGCGGCCGCCCTGGTCAACACCGAGACGAACGCCTTCATCGCGGCCGACGCCGCGTTCTGCCTGGTGTGCCTGGCCGGGGGCGTGGTGTCCGGCGTGCTCGGCTACCTGTTCGCCGTGCGCAGGCGCGGGCCGCTGGCGATGGCCGGGCTGATCGTCGGGGCACTCGCCGCCGCCTACGTGGCCCGCTGGGTCGGGGAGCACTCCGGGCTCGCCACGTTCCAGCACCTGCTCGCCACGCTGCCGGCCGGTGCCCGGCTCCGTGATTCGCTGACGCTCGGCGCTACCGGGGCACTGGCCGCCTGGCCGCTGGCCGCCGCCGTGGTCGCGGGCGCCCTGGAATTGCTGGTCAATTCCTTATGGATGTTCAGTGGTCGTAGGCGATCAGCGACCGGGTGACCGGCGCGCCGGTCTTGTTGTTGTGCCAGATGGCGGCGGCCATGGCCAGGACGCGCTGGGCGGCGCGGATGGCGACGCCTTCGAAGGTCCGCCCGCCGTGGGCTTCGAGGTCGAGCTGGCCCTTGAGGGTGTCGTTAACCGATTCGATGAGCTGGCGGACCGTCTTGAGCAGCGGCTCGCCGTACCGGGCGGCCTCGTCTTTGCGCGAGGGCCGCAGCAGCGTGATGCCGCTGGCGGCCAGGTCGGTCTCGGTCTGGCGGCCGGCGAAGCCCTTGTCGGTGATCAGGGTCAGGCCGGGCCGGGCGGCGGCGAGCTCGGGCTCGACGTCGAGCATGGCGGCCAGCACCTCACGCTCGCCGATCTTCGGGTCGGCCAGCGCCCACAGGACGGGCATCCCGGCCGGGGTGCAGATCAAGTACAGCCGCAGCCCCCAGAACCAGCGGGAATGCGAGGCGCAATACCCGTAGTTCGCCCAGCCGGCCATGTCAGAGCGCTTGACCGCGGGCCGCGAGCGGCCGCATTCCACCGGGGTGGAGTCGGCGATCCAGACGTTGTCGAACCAGAAGTCGCTGTCGGCGGCCAGGTCCCGGATCACCTGCTTGACCAGCGGCAGCGCGGCGCGCAGCCGCTTGTTGTAACCGGGC
Source organism: uncultured Actinomycetes bacterium (assembly GCA_963795785.1). Lineage (GTDB taxonomy): Bacteria > Actinomycetota > Actinomycetes > Streptosporangiales > Streptosporangiaceae > DASXKD01. Next base: position 324 of record CAWCKG010000005.1, on the reverse strand, counting down.
TGGTGCGGCAGGTAGGGGAAGCAGCCGCGCAGGTGGCAGAGGGCGAACCGGATCCACCGGTGCTCGCTGTGAAAGCCCAGCAGCGCCTGGGCGACCGCCAGGCAGACCAGCTCGGACTGGCTCAGCCGGGCCGGGTGGCCCGGCCGGCGGTCTTTCACCAGCATGTCGTCGATCTTGACGTACAGTGCCGTGACGAGGGTGTCCAGATCAGCGTCCACGAGGGCCTCCAGGCTCGACGTTTGGGTAGCAACGCCGATCTTGGGCACCCTCGCTCGCTTCGTCACGTAACGACACACCCCATGATCAATTGGGAATCACTCGTCT
>CAWCKG010000004.1:0-141858 GCA_963795785.1 uncultured Actinomycetes bacterium | reverse complement strand
GTCAGGTTGAACGGCGCGGTCCACGACCCGCTGGCCGTAGGATTGGCGGCCATTTCGCGGGGCCGCCGTAAGCGGCCGCTGTGCCGCGCGGGTCCGCCGATCAGGGGCCGCGCCAAGCGGCCGCCCATCAGCGCAGCGGCCGCGCCCCCGCCAACCAGGAACCGGCGCCGGCCGAACCGCCCGGCCGCGGTTGGCCCGGTAATATTCTGCCGATTGTCTGCTGGGACATTCGTCATTCGCGGCTTAACTCCTCACAAATCATGGCTCGGCCCGGCAAACGCTCAGGGAAATCACCCACCCGGGTAACCCCTAAGGCTGTGGACACAGCCTGCAGGCGAGGAACGCGAGCTGCCAAACCAGTATCCATACCTATTTTCTGCTGCCCCACTGGACGAAGCTCATACGCTACTAGAAGCCTGCATTGCCTGCGACCGCGTTTCAGTAACGCTGTTCTTATTTCCCGATGATCTATAATGCGTTATATCGATTGATCTGGTCCGTGGCGGACAGCGAGGACGGCCTCGACCTCGGCAGACAGGTCAGGGCCGAGGCCGGGGGGGAGGGGGAGAGGAGGGCAGACAGAATATGGCGTTCTGGAGACGTGTCACATGCCCGGATGCGATCGTGAACCTGGCGCGCCGAGTCGGCGCAGTGGCGTCGCATTAGCTGAACGAGCAACCTGGCCCGGGATACAAGATGCACCAATCCTGATGACCCGCCGGTGACCTTCGCCGGCCTTTCTGCCTGGCTGGGGAATTTGATATCATCCTCTCCCTGCCACCCCGGGCCGGGCTCAGCCGAGCCTGGCCCGGGATGCCGGCGCCATCAGTCCGGCTGCGGGGGCGGCGGTGCGTCGCATGTCCGGCGACCGGGCGCCGGCTCGGCGTGTCAGCCCCGTTCGCCGCCCTGGCCCGCGGTACGCGACAGGACGGGAACGAGGTACTGGGCGTTCGGGCCGCCCCAGCCGGTGACCTGGTCCCAGCCGCGTCCGCGGTGAACCGGTCAAGACCCCGGTTGGCCACAGCACCTAGCCCCAGGATGGGGGCAGCCGGGACATGGTGCTCTGGTTTCCTGGATGTCAGCCGAGGAAGAAGAGGGTGTCCCTGCCCGCGGCCGAGGATCGCCTGCTTCCGGGATGTTTCTCGCGGCAGCGGCCGGCTCCCCGCGGTGATGACTCGGCCAGCACCAGGCGAACGGCGCTGTAGACCGGCGTCACGCGGGCTTCATCCGCTATGCTCCGTCGCCGACCAGCCGGCGATCACCGGATCATCGCCCCGTCGTGCCGATCACGCTCATCGCAACCGTGCACGGCCGACGGCCGGCCGGGTCATCGTGCGCGAGCATCAGCCGCCGCGCCATCCCGCAGACTGCCGGTGCAGCCGCTCAGCCGGCGGGATTCCCGATCGCAGCATCGTCGCCGCCACAGCGGCACATCAACGCGTTGGGCGGTGTAGCGCCTCCGGGGGCTGGTCCAGCTCCTGCCAGGGGGCGGATGCACCAGCTGGCGGGGGACCGCTCGGTGGTACCGTCAGCGGCATTACGGGCCGGAACAAGGAGGGCATCGATGACCGCACCGCTGCAGGTGATCGCGTTGAGCTTCAGTCGTGGCGCGGGGGCTGAGGACCGGATCCTGGCAGAGGTCGACCGCCTCCGCGGCCGGGGAGTTCTTCGCCTGCTCGACATGCTTTTCGTCGGCAAAGGCCAAGACGGAACCGTCGAACGGCTGACCATTGGTGATGACGAGGACTTCGGCTCGCTCCTGGCGGCAGTCGTGCCCGTTGCGAACGGCGGTCCGGCAGTGCCGGCGCCAACCGGCGATCCGGCGGCCTTTGACCGGGCCGGTGCGTGGGCTCTGGCCGATTCTCTTCGAGCCAGGGACCGCTGTGGCCTTTCTGCTCGTCGAGCACCACTGGGCCGCCCCGCTTTTCGACGCCATCGCCGAGACCGGCGGCACGCTGATCGGCGAGGGCTTCCTGACAGCCGAGACGGGGCTGGTGGTGGGCGCCGAGGTGGCCGCCATGGAGGAAGCATCCGAGGTGATCGCCCAGGCCCAGGCTATTGAGGCCGACGCCTTGCTCACGGCGGCAGCGGCCAGCAGCCGAAGCGGCCGAGGCAGTGGCCGAATCGGAGCGTATCCAGTCCGCCGCTGCCGCCGACGCCGTCCGGGCGCTGATCGCGGCCGGGCTGGTGGAGGAGGCGGCCGCCCATGAGGCGGTCACGGCGCTGACCGCGGCTGGCCTCATCGTGGCCGCCGCCGACCAGGCCGCCGCTGCCGCCGTAGCCGAAGACGCCGCCATCGTGGAGGCCGCCGACGAGGTGACCGCCGCGTCCCTCGCGCAGTCGCTCGCCACCATCGCCGCCGCCGACGAGGTCGCTGTCGAAGCGGCCGGCGAAGCGGGGGAACGGGTCAGGGCCGCCTCGATCACCATGGCAGAGGCCCAGGTGCTGCGCTACCTCCCCCAGCCACTCCCGTTCTCCGTCATCGCCGACAAGCTGGGCATCTCCCGGTCGGCAGCCAAGGAGCGAGCGACACGCCTGTACAAGAGGCTCGGCGTCCACAGCCGGGACGAGGCGGTCAGCCGGGCCCGCTCGCTCGGCCTCCTCCGCGGATAGCTATTGGCCCTGGTAGGGGCGGCGCCCGCCAGGGATGAGCACCCGGTACTCATTGATGGGCCTACCGGAGATGGCTTCGTTGCGCTTGGTTGCGGGCAGGGATGTCGATCATGACGCAGCCACACATCGCAACCACGCACGGATCGCGCCGAACCATGGGTGACGCCGACCTGATGGCCGGGAAGTCCGTTTTGGTGACCGGAGGCACCAGTGGCATTGGCAGGGCCACCGCCACCGGGCTTGCCGCGCTAGGCGCCCGGGTCGGCATCACCGGCCGTGATCAGGCCCGCACCGAGGCAGCTGCGGCCGGCATCCGCGCCGCGACGGGCAGCCCAGCGGTGGATGCTTTTGCCGCGGACATGTCCGCCCAGGCCGGGGTGCGCCATCTGGCCGCTCAGGTGGCTGACGCCTACCCGCGGCTGGACGTGCTGGTCAACAACGTCGGCGGGTTCTGGGCTCACCGGCACGTCACCGCCGATGGCCTGGAGCGCACCTTCGCGCTCAACCATCTCGCGCCGTTCTTGCTGACCGGCCTGCTGCTGGACCGCCTCACCGCCAGCGCGCCCGCCCGGATTGTCACCGTCTCCTCTGGCGTCCACGCCAGGGGCCGCATCGACTTCGGCGACCTGCAGGGCGAGCGGAACTACTCCGGGCAGCGCGCATACAGCCAGTCGAAGCTGGCCAACGTGCTGTTCACCTACGAGCTGGCCCGCCGCCTGGAGGGCACCGGCGTGACCGCCACGGTGTGCCACCCCGGCGTGGTGCGCACCGGCTTCGGCGCCGAAGACCAAGCGGCCTACTTCGCCGTCATGATCCGCGTGGCACGCCTGTTCATGAAGACCCCGGCCCAGGGCGCGCTCACCCCGGTCTACCTCGCTTCCGCACCCGAGATGGAGGGCGTCACCGGCCGCTACTATGCCGACCGCAAACCCAAGACCTCCAGCCACGCCTCCTACGACACCACGGCCGCCGCCCAACTCTGGCAGGTCAGCGCCAGCCTGACCGCAACCGCATAGCCCCCGGCGCAAACATCCGCAGTCCCGGGCACGCCCGCCACTTGATGGGCGCGGCAGACTAACTCATCTGAACGCCACCTTTGGCGCAGCACCGGGCGGCGATGGCGGCGACGTGAGCGGCGATCGCCGGTGCCTGGTCCTCTTGCGGAAAGTGCTTACCGGGAATGCGATCAATGGCGGGCAGCCCGGCAGCGGCTCGCGCCTTCTCGCCGTACGTGCCGACCGGCATCGCCGGGTCTTGAGCGGCCCAGAGGACTTGCACCGGGTAGGAGCGGCTCCCTACGACCAGGCGGTATAGTTCCTGTTTTTCCGGCGTTGTCTGGGCGCTGCGCGAGACCTTCAGGAATGCGCGGCCTCGGTCATCTCCCTTCATGAGCGCGAGATAGGTGTTGAGTTCAGCCTTGCTCACCTGGCTGGCATCGCCGATCCCTTGCAGCTTCATAAGGAACCGGAATGCCGGCGGCGCCATGGCCGCAGCCCAGAGCTCGCCCGCCACGGGCCAGCGGAACGGTCTCATGGTCCATGGCGGGGCCCACCCGACCACATCGACCACCGTGTTGAGGATGGTCAGCGAGGCTATCCGCTCCGCGTGGGCGGCAGCGAGCTCGAATCCAACCGGCCCCCCGATATCGTGCACGACGAGATGGAAGCGATCAAGGTTGAGCGCATTTACGGCATCGATGCAAAACTGCCCAAGGCCCGTCCAGCTGTAGTCGTGACGTGGCGGGCGTTCCGCCAGTCCGAAGCCGGGAAGATCCCAGGCGATTCCGCGAAGCCCGCGCGCGGCGAGTTCGCGGAGAACCTTGCGGTAGCCGAACGACGAGCCCAGCATCCCGTGAATGCACACAACGGGTTCGCCATCGCCTTCCATACGCAGGAAGCTCTGCACGCCGCCGGCGGTGAAGGTCTTACCGGCGGTGCGGTGGGCGGCCAGGATGTCGGTTGCAGTGAGCGCTGACTTGGTCATGTGGCTGAGCTTGCGTGTCCGCGAGCCGCTAGTCGATAACCTGTGACGTCATGGACCGTGGCCGTGGTCTCCGGTAGCGTCCCCGAGCATGCAGCCCGTCGTCGGGGACATGCTGCGCGGATGGCGTCAGCGCCGGCATCTCGCAACTGGAGCTGTCAGCCAGGACGGGAGTCTCCAGCCGGCATCTCAGTTATATGGAAACGGGCCGGTCGAGGCCGAGCCGCAGATGGTCCTTTACCTCGCGGAGCACCTCAACATTCCGCTTCGTGAACGCAACGCGCTCTTGCTCGCATCTGGGTACGCGCCGCGTTACTCGCATCGGGCGCTAGATGATGACGGCTCGGACATGAGATACGTCCGGGAGGCTGTTGAGCGCCTGCTCGCCAGCCATGATCCCTATCCCGCCTTCGTGATCGACCGCCAGTGGGACGTTGTCGCACGCAACGCGAGTACCGCCGTGTTTCTCAAGGACGTGGCGCTGGAACTCCTCGTCCCGCCTGTCAACGCGTTGCGCCTTGCCCTTCATCCGGCCGGGCTGGCTCCACGAATCGTGAATCTCGCCGAGTGGAGCGCCTACCTGCTGCGGCGCATCGATCACCAGATGCTCGCCGCCGGAGATGCCGGACTGGCAAAGCTTGCCGACGAAGCGCGCAGCTATCCGGGGGTAGCCGAGCCGCGTCAAGAAACAGCCAATCCTGTCGACCGGGTGTTTGTTCCCCTGCATCTCATGAACGGCTCTCGTGAGCTCCGGCTGCTGAACATGGTCGCAACGTTCGGAACGGCTCTCGACGTGACCGCCGCAGAGCTTGTTATCGAGGCCTTCTATCCAGCCGATCCGGCCACTGCCCGGGCGCTCGAAGGTCCAAGCTAATGATCTCCAACACACCGGGGATGGCAGCAGCACCGGCCGAGCCACGCGGCGGCGGTCAGGCGATCCGGGTCACCGGCCGTGGCCCACCGGCGGCGGGCCCGGATCGGCCGCGGGATCCCACGGCTGGTGAACCCGGCCCATCAGCGGCGAGGAAACCAGAAAGTCGGCCGTAGCCCGGTTGCAGGCGACCGGGATGTTGCACACCACCGCCACCCGAAGCAGCGCCTTGACATCAGGATCATGCGGCTGAGGCTCCAGCGGATCCCACAAAAACACCAGCAGATCGATCTCGCCCTCCGCGATCCGTGCCCCGATCTGCTGATCACCGCCGAACGGGCCACTGCGGAAACACGTCACCGCCAGCCCCAGCCGCTCCTGCAGCAGACGCCCGGTCGTCGCGGTCGCGAACAGCTCATGCCCAGCCAGCAGGCCCATGTTGTACTCCGCCCACTCCAGCATGTCCTGCTTCTTGTGATCGTGCGCGATCAGCGCGATCCGCCGCCCCGCAGCCACAGGCAACCCGGTACCCATACACATCCCTTCCATCGCTCCCCCAGCAGCCGCCGGCTGTCAGCCGGCCGTCAACCGGCCCCGCCGTCCCCGGGTTACAACGGCCACCCATGCCGATGCCATCCCGGCCATCGGCACCAATCGAGAGCACCCAGCGGGCATCGGCGCCCGGGCTGGCCATCCAGTTGCCTGGCAAGGTAGGGGCATGGCTGATGGTTCTGTGCACCGTGCCGTGACCGTCGAGCGCATCGCCCAGGGCGTGTTCGCGGCAACCAACACCCGCGGCGGCCAGCTCAGGTTTGGCACCGGCAGCGATACCGACTTCACCCCCACCGAACTGCTGCTGGCCGCCATCGCGGGCTGCACCGCGATCGACGTCGACATCCTCACCTCGCGCCGGGCCGAACCGGACAGCTTCGGGGTGCGGGCCGAGGCGGACAAGATCCGCGATGCTCAGCGGCAACCGGCTGACCGGCATTGAGGTCACTTTCGAGCTCGCGTTTCCCGGCGGCGCGGCACGGCGACCAGGCGCGGGCCATCTTGCCGGATGTGGTCGCCAATCGCATGACCGGCTCTGCACGGTCGGGCGCACCATAGAGACCCGGCACACCCATCACCACCAGGATCGAGTAGTCAGGCCAGTCGCGCCGAACTGCGTCGCCCCCGATGCCGCCGCGGTGATCGCGTGAATCTCGTCTCGTTCGAGCTGGAGCGTGCCCGCTGCGAGGTTGTCTTCGAGATGCGCGGATGTTGCGGTGCCGGGGATGGGCAGTGTGATGGGAGAGACTGCGAGCAGCCAGGCCCCGACGATCAACGCTGACCTGCTGGCCTTCATACAGTCCTAACCGGACTTCTCGGCCGAGAAGTCGCTGTCTGTTCAGTGGGCGGCCACCCAAGCGCAACCAACTCATCGATGCGCCAGACGCCGACATGCCCTACTGTTAGGCATCGTGGGGAGGTTTGTGCACGTCGGCGGGCTTGCCCGCGCGGGGGCTCGCCGCTGGCGCACGAGCCTGGTGGTGCTGGCGAGCCTGGTGGTGCTGGCGGATCGGGCTGTTCGGCCGGGCCGCTCTGGGTGGGTGCCGCAGCCCCACGGCGTCTCGCCCGCGCCTGGATCGGCGGGCGCGGCCAGCCCGGGCGGGACCACCGCGCCGGGAGGTGGCCACGGTGGTAAGGCCAGTGGCGACACGGCGGGCCGCGGCGGCGGTTCCGGTGTGGGCCCGGGTGGTTCGTCGGCTAACGTCCCCGGCGGGGCGTCGGGTACGTCACCGGGCGGCGCCTCCGGCACGGGGCGGGCCGTTCTGTTCGGCGGCGACGTCCCGCTTGCCAAGGAGGAGCCGCAACTCGGCCGCAGACTGGCGATCGTCCGCGTCTACGACCTCATCGGCCAGCACTTCCCCAACCGGCACGATGCCGCCCTCATGTCCCAGGGCAGCACCATCCTGGTGAGCTTCGACACCTACCCGCGGCGCGGGCCCAGCTACGCGTCCATCGCGGCCGGGCGCGAGGACGGCACGATCAGGGCGTTCCTCGACTCGGTTGAGCAGGCCGCGGTGCAGTACCGGCTCAGGGCCATCTACGTGACGTTCGAGCACGAGGCGAACAACGTGTCGCTGCACGCCGGGCTCGGCAGCCCGGCCGAGTTCGTCCGCGCCTGGGATCACGTGCACCAGCTGGCCGTGGACGCGCACCTGGACTGGAATCAGGGTGGCCCTGACTGGGTGTTCATCCTGACCCACTGGGGCTACATCAACAACTCCGCCTCGTCCTACTGGCCGGGAGCGGACGAGGTCGACATCATCGCGGCCGACGGCTACAACACCGGCGGCTGCCGGCACCAGAACCGCGGCAGGCAGGACCCGCCGGTGAGCCCCACGTCGCTGTTCTCCGACGTGGTCAGCTTCGCGACGGCCCACGGGGGGATACCGGTGTTCATCGCCGAGTGGGGAAGCGTCGCGAATCCGTCACCGAGCGTGCAGGTCAACTTCATCCGCCAGATGCAGGCGTTCGTCGACGCCAACCCGCTGATCGCCGCCGCACTGTACTGGGACAGCAAGGTGCCGCACTGCAACTACGAGATCAACAACTCCTCATCGTCCCTGGCCGCCCTGGCCAGCATGGGTCAGGCGCCGGACATGCAGGGCCAGGTAGCGGGCGGCTGACCCCGGTCCAGAAGACGCAGCACCTGGCAGGTCCCATCTAGTCGCGCGCAGTGAGAGCGCCCGCCGATAGGCTTCGCGTGCTATCGAGTACCCAGTGATCTGGCTGGAGGACCGTCACATGCCACTTTTCGCCAACAAGCCCGCCGGTGACGCCAACTGGGAGCCGGCGGCCGCGGACGGCAGGCTGGCCCACACCGCCGGCGCTGATCCGTCGGGCGTCTTCACATCCGATCTGTCGGTCTCGGAGTATGTGCTGCTCGGCGAGGCCGGGTTCGAGCCGCTTGGCTTCGTGGTCGGATCGTCGATCTATCACATTGGCCTGCAGGCCGGAAGATGGTCGCAGAATCAGGAACTGCAGGTCCTGACCCAGGCGATGTACAACGCCAGGGAACTGGCCATGGCCAGGATGCGGGCCGAGGCCGATCATCTGGACGCCGACGGCATCGTCGGCGTGCAGTTGCGGATGCAGAACTACGTGTGGGGGCAGGGCGTCCTGGAGTTCATCGCCACCGGGACGGCCGTGCGTGCGCTCGGCAGCGGCGGCACCGGCACCGCGGGCGCCCATCGGGCCCCGGACGGCCGGGTGTTCACCTCGGACCTGTCGGCTCAGGACTTCTTCCGGCTGCTCGCGGCCCGCGCGGTGCCGGTGGCGTTCGTGCTCGGAGTCTGCGTCTACCACATCGCCCATCAGTCGGCGATGCAGTCACTGCGGCAGGTCGGCCGGAACCAGGAGATGGTGGTCTTCACCCAGGGCATTTACGAGGCCCGGGAGCTCGCGCTCGCCCGGATGCAGGCAGAGGCAGCGGAGGCGCGGTCCTCGGGCATCGTCGGCGTGACTGTCGAGGTCAACAATCACGTCTGGGGCGAGCACGCTACCGAATTCCTCGCCACCGGAACCGCCATCCGCCGCCTCGGCGAGGAGCACCGCCTCCCGGAGACCTCGCCGAAGCCCACCTTTACCCTGGGGCTCGACAGCTAGGCAAACGGTGCCATGATGCCCGCTGAAGCACACCCGGTCCATGGGCGGTTTCGGCCGATTCCTGGCCATCCCCCGCCGGGCTTGCCGTGGCTGGTTGCGGCCCGGCCGCCCACCAGGCAGCCGGAGCAGGCCCGGCGACATGCCGCGCGGATGACTGCACGCGCCGGGGCCGGCGAGCCAGCAGCGCGGGAAGCGGTGGCGGCATCACCGCGGGCCCGGCCGCGATCTCACCGGTGACGGCCACTCCGCAGCTGCGCAGGTATGGCAACCCTGCTGGCCACCGCTACGTTCCGGCCGCGGGCCGGGCTGTCAGCACCGCCCACCCGGACCACGTCATCGGGCACGGCACGCCCGCGAGCTGCACCTCGGCCGCCGTGGTCCGGGCAGTGGCCGAGGGCGGCATCATCACCTTCAGTTGTGGCCCCGGGCCGGTCACGATCATGATGACGGCCACCGCGCAGATCGTGCACGGTCACCGGATTGTCATCGATGGCGGCGGCAAGGTCACCCTGAGCGGCGGCGGCAAGATCCGCATCCTGGAGATGAACACCTGCAGTGGCTGCTGGGAGCAGGCAGGGCCGCGGCTCATCGTGCAGAACATGAGGTTTGCGGACGGCTACTCGGGCACCCATCAGGCCAGCACAGCGGACTACGGCGGCGGTGCCATCTTCGCGAGGGCGGCCAGCTCACCGTGGTCAACTCCGCGTTCACCGGCAACCGCTGCTACCGCTACGGTCCCGACCTCGGCGGTGGGGCTATCCGTGCCTACGGCATGGACATGAGCGTCCCGGTCTACATCACCAACGACACCTTCGACGGCAACCGTGCTCCAATGGCGGCGCGCTGAGCGGCCTGTATGCCAACTTCGTGGTGATCAACAGTCTGCTGACCGGCAACAAGGCGATCGGGTGGGGCCAGAACCCGGCACAGCCCGGCACCCCGGGCGGCGGCAGCGGCGGCGCCATCTACACCGACGGGGACAGCTATGACCTGATCCTCGATGGCACGGCGATGCGTGGCAACAGCGCCCGCGAGGGCGGCGGCGGCATTTTCTGTGTCGTGGACAACGACCAGGGCTTCCTGAAGATCGAGTACTCGGTCCTGGGCGACAACCCGAGCGGCCAGTTCCAGAACGCCCCCGGCATCTTCGACAGCCTCAACGGACAGGACGTTCAGCCGATCGTGATCCACTCGATCATCAGCTGACACCGCCAGCCATCCGGCCCGCACCGCCCGGGCATGGGACCCTGCAGGGGCGGCCCGCGAGCATGGGCTGGCGCCGGTCGCGGCGAAATTAGTACACTTTCGGCGCCGGACGTGTCGGAACCGGGCCTTTGACAAAGGTCGCAGACCGTAGCCGCGGGCCGGGTGAGCAGGCAGGGAGACGGATGACCGAGCTCATCGTCGGCACTCACGAATCCGACACGCATCAGAAGGCCCTGCGCGTCAACCTTGATCCGCGCTGGTACGGGACGATCGCCGAGATCGGGGCCGGCCAGGAGGTCGTGCGCTGGCTTTTCCGGTGGGCGGCGCCGCGGGCACCGTCGCGAAGTCGATCTCCGCTTACGACATGGCCGTGAGCGACGCCGAATACGGCAAGGCCGAAAGGTACGTGTCCGCCGGGCGGCTCCAGGGCATGCTCGACACGGAGTTCCAGCTGAACGTGGAGCGGCTCGGCCAGAAGCGCGGTGACGAAAGCTGCTTCTTCGCGTTTGCCGACACGGTGGTGGCGCGCAGCTTCCAGGGCGGCAATGAGTGCCACGGCTGGATGGGCGTGAAGTTCCAGGCCCAGCCGCACGATGAGCCGAGCCAGATCGTCATGCACGTGCGGATGCTCGACGTCGAGGCCTGGCTGCAGCAGGAGGCGCTTGGGATCGTCGGGGTGAACCTGCTGTATGGGGCGTTCTTCCAGCACCACGAACCGGACAAGCTCATCGAGAGCCTCCTCGACCGGCTGACCACGGGCCGCATCGAGATTGACATGATCCAGTTCCGCGGCATCGAGTTCCGCGGCGTGGACAACAGGCTGATGGCGCTCAAGCTCGTGCAGGTCGGGCTGAGCGGCGTGGCGATGTTCGGCCCGGACCGTGAGGTGCTGCAGCCAAGCGAGATGCTGCGCAAGAAGGCGATCCTGGTGGAGCGGGGCAGCTTCCGGCCACCGACGCACGTGAACATCGACATGCTCAGGACGGCAAAGGCCAAGTTCCAAGCCGACCCGGCCGTGGCTGGCAAGCCGGTGCTGGAACTCACCGAGATCACGATGCGCAACCTGCTCGCCGGAGGACCCCAGGTGGACAGGCGAGACTTCCTCGCCCGCGCGGAACTGCTCGCCGCATGCGGAATGACCGTGCTTATCACCGACTACTTCGACTACTACCGCCTCGCCGCTTACCTCGGCGAACGGACCAGGGAACGCATCGGCATCGTGATGGGCGTGCCGAGCCTGATTGACCTGTTCGACGAGAAGAACCACGCACAGCTACACGGCGGGATCCTGGAAAGCTTCGGGCGGCTGTTCAAGAACGACCTGAGGCTGTATGTCTATCCCGTGCAGCCATCGCCAGACGATGAGCTTAAGACCGTCAACGACATCAAGGTCCGGCCAGAGTTGCAGCCGCTCTACGACTATCTCGCCGGGCGGGGCAGTTTCGTTCACCTCGACAACTACCGGCCCGAGTTCCTGCCAATCTTCAGCCGCGACGTGCTGCGCCGGATAGCGGCAAACGACGACTCCTGGGAAAGCATGGTCCCCCCTGAGGTCGCCGAACTCATCAAGCGCCGCGCATTCTTCGGCTACGTCCGGCCGGACGCCGACTAACGGTGGGCACTACCAGGTGAGGACGGCCGTTACCAGGTAAGGGCCGGGGAAGCCTTTGTCGTACGAACTGGCGAGGTCAGCTACGTGCACGGTGCCGAGACCACCTTGTTCCTGGTCGTGCTGGGCACGGTGGTCGTCGCGGCGCCGCTGTCCGGCCCGGCAGCCACAAGCCGGGCGATCACCTGGCTCAGGTCCATCCGGTGGCCGGTCGTCGTCTACTGCTGCTCGCGGCTGGCCTTGCTGCTGGTGGCGGGGCTCGACGGCCTCATCACCCACCGCTCCTTCGGCGCGGAACTCTCGCTGTTCGACGGCCAGTGGTACCTGAGGGTAGCCAGCCACGGGTACCCGGCCCAGGCGCTGCACGCCAAATCGACGCTGGGGTTCCTGCCGCTGTACCCGCTGGCCATACGCGGCCTGGCCGGCGTGCGCTCCTGGCCGCCGGTGGCGGCGGCGCTGCTGATCTCGTTCACCGGCGGGCTGGTGGCGGCCGTGCTGGTGCGGCGGCTGGCCGCCATCTGGTGGGGCGAGGCGACGGCCCGCCGGGCGGTGCTGCTGTTCTGCCTGTTTCCCGGCTCGGTTGTCTTCTCGATGGTCTACTCCGAATGCCTGACGCTGCCCCTGGTACTGGGCTGCCTGCTGGCGCTCCGGTCCCAACGATGGCTGGTGGCAGGACTGCTGGCCGGTCTCGCCAGCGCGGTCGAGCCCGCCGCGGTGATCTTGTTCCCGGTCTGCCTGGTCGTGGCGTGGCGCCAGGTCAGGGCCACCTCCTGGCGCGACCCGGCGGCGCGCCGCAGCCTGCTGGCGCCGCTGCTGGCGCCGTCCGGGCTGGCCATCTTCGCGGTGTACCTCTGGATCCACACAGGCACGCCATTGGCGTCCTACGAAGCCCAGCACTACGGGTGGCATCAGGGCGACCCGCTCGCGCTGCTCAGCCAGCCGACCGCGGAGCAGTTGACCGATACGCCGGGAATGGTGTTCGGCTACCTGCGGAACCTCAGCCTCTGGAACGGCCTGCTGGGCTCGGTGTTCCTGGTCGCCGCGCTGGTGGCGCTGCGGCGCGTGCGCGATGAACTCACCCCCGGCGTCTTGCTCTGGACCTGCGGGGTGGGCGTGATGACCGTGTGGTCGGTGATGTCGCTGACCAACGCCCGGATGCTGCTGATCGCCTTCCCCGCCGTGATCGTCTGGGCGCGCGTGCTGCCGGGCCGGCGTTATGCACTGTTCCTGGGCGCGGAAGCGGCGCTCTTCCTCCTTGCCAGCGGCCTTACGCTCGCCGGGATCATGCTGCCCTGATGCCACGGGGCGAGGCAACGGCCCGGGCAGCCTCGCCGTGATCGTCAGTAGTAGTGCGGGAACGAGGTCCAGTCCGGCGGGCGCTTCTCCAGGAAGGCGTCCCTGCCCTCGGCGGCCTCGTCGGTCATGTAGGCGAGCCGGGTGGCCTCGGTCGAGAACACCTGCTGGCCGACGAGCCCGTCGTCGATGAGGTTGAACGCGAACTTCAGCATCCGCTGCGAGGTCGGGCTCTTGGCGTTGATCGCGGCGGCCCACTCCAGCGCGGTGCGCTCCAGGTCCGCGTGCGGCACCACCGCGTTGACCATGCCCATCCGGTGGGCGGCCGCCGCGTCGTAGGTGCTGCCGAGGAAGAAGATCTCCCGGGCGAACTTCTGGCCCACCTGGCGGGCCAGGTAGGCCGAGCCGAAGCCCCCGTCGAAGCTGCCCACGTCGGCGTCGGTCTGCTTGAACCGGGCGTGCTCGCGGCTGGCGAGGGTGAGATCACAGACGACGTGCAGGCTGTGGCCGCCGCCGGCGGCCCACCCGGGCACCACGCAGATGACGACCTTCGGCATGAACCGGATCAGCCGGTGCACCTCCATGATGTGCAGCCGGCCTGCGCGTGCCGGGTCGATGGTCTCGGCCGTATCGCCGGCGGCGTACCGGTATCCGTCGCGCCCGCGGATCCGCTGGTCGCCCCCGGAGCAGAAGGCCCACCCGCCGTCCTTCGGCGATGGGCCGTTGCCGGTGAGCAGCACGCATCCCACGTCGCCCGACATCCGCGCGTGGTCAAGCGCGACGGTACAGCTCGTCCACCGTGCGCGGCCGGAAGGCGTTCCTGACCTCGGGCCGGTCGAAGGCGACGCGGACCGTGCCCGAGTCAACCGCGCGGTGGTAGGTGATGTCGGTGAAGGCGAACCCCTCGACGGGGCGCCAGCGCTCGGGGTCAAAGATCTCAGAAACCATGGCCCAATTGTGGCGAACGCCCGCCGGTTGCGTGGCCAACTGCGTGGCCGATCGCGTGTGGTGACCGGCACGCTCCGGGACCAGAGTCGAGGCAGCCGGCTACCCGCTGCGCCCGCTGCCGGTCAGCACCAGCCCCTGAAGCACGACATAACGATCACCCGCCCGGGCCTGGTCCCGCCCGGGCAGCCGGGGCCGCCGTTCGCGAGGGGGGAACGGCGGCCCACGGCCATGCCTGCCCGTCAGGGCGGAGGGGTGTGCTGCGGGGTGCCGCACAGGCCCGCAACGGGGAACGGCGTGACTTCCGGCGGCCAGGGCAGCGTCTGGAACCCGTAGCTCTTGATGTCCTTTCCGCCGACCGGGCCACAGATGATCCCGGGAGGACTGGCCGTGGCGGGGTTGAAGAACGGCTCCAGGTAGCCAGGAATGTGCGTGGCGGTGGCGGCGTAACGGACCACCACGAAGACGTCGTGCTGGAACAGTGGCGGGAACTTCGAGCTGATCACGCAGGTGGCGCAGGGGGGCGGCGGCGCCGGCCAGGGCTGCACCGGCGCGTCGCCGTCGATCTCGCCGAGGCCGAGCACGCCATGCTCGTCGCAGCCGAACAGGTTCTGCGAGCCGGTGGGCTTGCAGGCCGGTGAGCCGGTGCACGAGGCCTTGGTGCACGGCGCATCGTGGTAGACCTGCGCGATGTAGCCGGCGACGGAGTAGGGGACGATCGCGCCGGGGCTGTCGAGCACGGCGCTGATGCCCTGGTTGTCCTGCAGCGCGCCGCCGTCGTCGCTGACGCAGGCACCGGGGGTGATCGGGGTCTTGCCGCCGCCGAGCGCGGTGAGCCAGGAGGCCGTCGAGGCCCGAGGACGGCTGCGGCAGGAACGGCTTGATGGCTCCCTTCTTGCCGCCGACCTTGGCCCAGTTGGTGATCTTGCACAGGTAGATGTTCTTGAGCTGGGTCATGGTCAGGCTCGCCGGGGCGTCGGTGCCGCCGCTCGCGGTATCGCGGGCGGCCCAGGTGTCCGCGTCGCCGGCCAGGCGCGATGAAGCAGATGCCGCCGGGGACGCACCCCGGGTCGCTGGCCTGTGCCGCCCGCGACGAGCCGGCGTAGTCGATGCAGAAGTCGCCGGGGCTGGACGGGTCGGTGGTGTTGGCCTCCAGCGCCGAGATGCCCGCCGAGGAGCCGTCCGGGCGGGCGATGCTGGCGCAGGTGGCCTTCGTCACGATCGGGCCGCCCGCCTTGCCCGTGGCCGGGTCCACGGCGTCCCAGCTGTACAGCAGCGTCGCTGCCTTCGGGTTGGCCTTGTTGTAGTCGTGGGAGATCTGGTCGAGCAGGAACCCGATGGTGTCCGAGCCGACGCCCACCGCGTCGGCCGCGCGCGGGACAACCCCTGTGGGCGGGTCGGCCGAAGCCGGTGCGGCGGCCATCGCGATCAGGGCGAAGGCGGCACCGCCGGCCAGCAACTTACTGGTTAGGCGCATCCCCCACCGTCTCTCGAAACCATGGCGAAGACAAGGGACCCCGGAGCCGCTTCGGGCGGGATCCGGCCATCCGCGAGGCTCGCCCGGAAATCGCCCGGGCACCCGCACACCGCGTGCGTACTCTTGCGGAGACGGGACACCCTCCCGGGGGGCGGCCCCGGAGCGGTGAGGAGCGGTGGGACAGTGACCGGGCGGCCTCCAGCGGATTTCGCCGACCTGCTGCGGCAGTTGCGGAAGGATGCCCGGCTCACCCAGGAGGAACTGGCCGAGGACGCCGCGGTGAGCCTGCGGGCGATCCAGGACCTGGAGGGCCGCCGCCACCGGACCGCGCACAAGCCCACCGCGGAACGGCTGGCGGGCGCGCTGAACCTGACCGGGCCGGCGCGCGCCATCTTCATCAAGGCCGCCGCGGGGCGGGCGGCCGCCGCGGAGGTCCTGGCCGCTGCCGGGACGGATGGCGCCGCCGCGCTCACCGCCGCGGCGGGCCCCGGCGCGCAGGCCGCCGCGCCGGTGCCGCGGGAGCTGCCGGCCGACGTCAGCGCCTTCACCGGCCGGGCCGGCGAACTGGCGGAGCTGGATGCCCTGCTGCCCGCGGCCCCGGAGCCGGGCGGGACGCCGCACGCGGTGGTGATCTCGGCCATCTCGGGAACCGCCGGAGCGGGCAAGACCGCACTGGCGGTGCACTGGGCGCACCGGGTGGCCGGGCACTTCCCCGACGGCCAGCTCTATGTCAACCTGCGGGGCTTCGACCCCGAGCAACCGGTGACGGCGCAGGAGGCGCTGGCCGGGTTGCTGGCCGCGCTGGGCGCGGGTGCCACCATTCCGCCCGGTGAGGCCGCGCGGGCCGCGCGGTACCGGTCGCTGCTGGCCGGCAAGCGGCTGCTGATCGTGCTGGACAACGCCGCGTCCGCGGAACATGTCCGGCCGCTGCTGCCGGGCAGCGCATCGGCGATGGTGCTGGTGACCAGCCGCACCGCACTGCCCGGCCTGGTGGCACGCGACGGCGCGCACCGCCTGGACCTGGACCTGCTGCCGGCCGAGGACGCGGTGGCGCTGCTGCGCACGCTGATCGGAGAGCGGGTGGACGCCGACCCGGCGGCGGCGCTGGCGCTGGCCAGCCTGTGCGCGCGGCTGCCGCTGGCGTTGCGGGTCGCGGCCGAGCTGGCGGTGGCCCGCCCGGGCATGCCACTGGACGCGCTGGCCGCCGAACTGGCCGGCGAGCGGGACCGGCTGGAGCTCCTGGACGCGGGCGGGGATTCGCGGAGCGCCGTGGCCAGCGTTCTTTCCTGGTCCTACCGCCACCTGCCGGACGATGCCGCCCGGATGTTCCGGTTGCTGGGGCTGCACCCGGGCCAGGACTGGGATGCTCATGCGGCCGCCGCGCTGGGCGGCACCACCGTGACCCAGGCGGGCCAGTTCCTCGGCGTGCTGGCCCGGGGCCACCTGATCCAGCCCGCAGGCGCGGGCCGCCATGGCATGCATGACCTGCTGCGCGCCTATGCCACGCGCCAGGCCGCCAGCCTCGATGATGACCAGGCGCGGCACGATGCCCTGGCCAGGCTTTACGGCTATTACCTGGCCGCCTGCGCCGCGGCGATGGACAGCCTGGCGCTGGCCGAGCAGCATCACCGGCCAGATCCGCCGCCGACCGGCACACCTGTCCCCCGCTTCGACGACCCGGACGCCGCCAGATCCTGGCTGGATGCCGAGCTGGCCACCATCGTGGCGGTCGCCGGCCAGGCCGCCAGCCATGGCTGGCCGCAATACGCCATCGGCCTGGCCCAGACGCTGCACCGTTATTTCGACGGCGTGCACGACGCCGCGGGAATGACCATCTGCCAGCACGCCCTGGATGCCGCCCGCCAGCAGCGGCGACCTCGGCGCCCAGGCCCGCACGCTCACCACGCTGGGCGTCATCTACGGCCGCCAGGGCCGGTATGCCGAGGCCGCCGAATGCCAGCAGCAGGCCATCGGCCTGGCCCGCGGCGCCGGCGACCGGCTCACCGAGGGATGGGCGCTGGGCAACCTCGCGCTCATCCACGACCAGCAGGGCCGTTATCCGCAGGCGGCCAGGTGCCACCGCCAGGCCCTCGCCTTGTGCCGGGAACTCGGTGACGTCACCGGCGAGGCGATCGCCCTGTCGAACCTGGGCCTCGTCTATCTCAGGCAGGGCCGCTACCAGCGGGCGGCCAGCCACATGCGCCAGGCCATCGGCGTCTACCGCACGGTCGGTCACCGGTTCGGCGAGGTCATCGCGCTGACCAACCTGGGTGACGTGTGCTACCGGCAGGGCGACTACGAGCGGGCCGCCGGCTACCAGGAGCAGGCGCTCGCCCTGTCGCGGGAACTCGGCAGCCGGCGGGTCGAGGCCTGGGCGCTGGCCAGGCTCGGCGCGGTCAGCAGCCGCCGTGGCCGGTATGACCAGGCGGTCAGCAGCTACCAGCAGGCGCTGGAACTGTTCCAGGAGGCGGCCGACCGCGATGGCGAAGCCGAGGCGCTCAACGGCTCCGGGGAGACCATGCTCGCCGTCGGCCAGCACGACAAGGCCCGCCGCTTCCACCTGAACGCGCTCACCCTCACCCGCCAGACCGGCGGCAAGCGGGAACAGGCCCGCGCGCTGACCGGGCTCGGCGCGATCTGTTACCGGCAGGGCCAGCTTGACCGGGCGGCCGGCTTCCATCAGGATGCGCTGGCCCTCTACCGGGAGATCGGCGACCCCGGCGGGCAGGCCGCCGCGCTCAACGGGTCCGGCGAGATCTTGCTGGCCACCGGCCAGCCCGGCGAGGCGCTCAGCCGCCATCACGCCGCGCTGACCCTGGCCGGCCAGACCGGGGACCGCTTCGAGCAGGCCCGCGCCCACCACGGGCCTGGCCAACGCCTGCCACGCCGCCGGCCAGCACGAGGCCGGGCGCGACGCACTGGGAACAGGCCCTGGCCGGCTACACCAGCCTGGGCGTCCCGGAAGCCGACGACCTGCGCACCGTCGCCGAGTTGCCGGCCCTCCCGGAGTGACCCCGGCGGCCGGGAGCAGGCCGGTGCCGATGCCTCCCCCAGGACGGGTGATCCACCGGTATGCGCCGGCCCGTAGCGTCCCGGGTTACAGGCAATCTGGCAGGCATGCCCGGCCGGCACTGGAGGTACCGCGATGGCTATCGACACGTTCATCGCCTATGTCGGCGTGTACAACAACGCAGCCGACGCGGACGACGACTATCAGGTGGTCAAGGACCTGCACACCAAGGAGGGCCTGATCGACGCCTATGACGCCGCGGTGGTCGAGCGGCGCGCCGACGGGAAGGTCAAGATCACCAAGAAGCACGAGACGCCGACCCGGGTCGGTGGCGTGCTCGGCGGCGGGGTAGGCCTGGCGACCGGCCTGGTGGTGGTGTTGTTCCCGTTCGCGGCCATCGGCGGTGGCCTGCTGCTCGCCACGACCGCCGGCGGCGCGGTGCTCGGCGCGGTGGCCGGTCACGCGGCCGCCGGGATGAGCCGCCACGATCTCAAGGAACTGGGCGAACACCTCGACACCGGGCAGGCCGGCCTGGTGGTGGTCGGTGTGTCCGACATGGGAGCGAAGATCGAGCGGTCGATGCGGAAGGCCCGCAAGGTGGAGGCCAAGGAACTGAAGGCGGACACCGCCGAGATCGAGGCCGACGCCAAGTCCGCCCAGGGGTAAGGGCCGCACTCGCGCCACGGCAAGCCCGGCGTAGTATTCTGGGCGCTCTCGCCCGTCCCGGCCTGGCGAAACAGGCGCGGGCCCCCCATCTCCGGGCGACGGCCGGGACCACGGCGTGCCGTTCAGGCTTGACATTCTGCGCCATTTAGTTTGCGGTAGCAGAGAAAGGATGTTTGACAACGTTGAATCGTGGGTGAGTCTGATGAGTCAGCGCTGGGCTGGCAAGCTGGCGCGTTCTGCAGGCATCGTTACCCTGACCACCGTCACGATCGCGGCGACGGCGGCCACCCCGGCCGGCGCGGCCGCGGCAAGCGCCCGCACGGCGGCGCTCCGCCATCTCGTCAGTACCGTCAGCGGCACCGGCGCGGCCACGCCGTTAGCCCCGAAGGCCGCGCACGATCAGGGGAACGGCCCCGGAACCCCGTCCGGGACCGACGCCTCCTGCCCGGCGACGACGCCCGCCGCGGCGGGATCGGCCACGCTCACCGCGCCCACCGGGGTCCGCGCGATCGGCGGGGACGGCTCGGCGACCGTGGTGTGGTGCCCGCCGGCCAGCGGGGCCGGCTCGGTGGTCAGCTACACCATCACCTCGTCGTCCGGCCAGCAGCTCACCGCGAACGTGCCCAACCTCTGGACGATCGCGGACGGCCTGACCGACGGGACCAGTTACACCTTCACGGTCACGGCCAACACCGCCTCGGGGCAGGCCAGCCCGGCCGCCACCTCGGCCCCGGTGACCCCGGCCCCGCTGCCCGCGCCCCGCCCGGTCCTGCACGGCCAGCCGCAGCAGGTCAGCTACGACCAGTACTCGATGTCCATCGGCGGCCAGCGGGTGTACATCACCGCCGGGGAGTTCGACCCGTGGCGCACCCCGTCCCCGTCGCTGTGGCTCGATGACCTGCAGAAGATGAAGGCGGACGGCTACAACGCGGTCACCGTCTACTTCGACTGGGACTACTCCTCCCCGGCACCGGGCGTCTACGACTTCACCGGCGTCAGGGACATGAACCTGTTCCTGAACATGGCCCAGCAGGCGGGCCTGTACGTGATCGCCCGGCCCGGCCCGTACATCAACGCCGAGACCGACGCGGGCGGGATCGCCGCCTGGGCACTGCCCTCCCCGGGCGGCTACCGCACCGACGCCAGGCCGTTCGAGTCCGCGGAACTGCAGTGGCTCTCGGAGATCGACTCGATCATCGCCCCGCACCAGATCACCAACGGCGGGGACGTGATCGCCTACCAGATCGAGAACGAGTACACCGGGCGCAGCGCCGCCGACCTGCAGTACCTGGCCAACCTGGAGCAGCAGGCCACCTCCGACGGGATCGACGTCCCGTTCACGTTCAACCAGTGCTGCGGCGGCCCGTTCTACACCAGCGGCACCGGCGCGGTGAACATCAGCGGCCCGGACAACTACCCGCTCGGCTTCAACTGCGCCGACACCAGCCACTTCGGCCAGCCGTTCGGCTACCCCACCCAGCCCGGTGAGCCGCTGTACCTGCCCGAGTTCCAGGGCGGCTCGTTCGACGGCTGGGGCGGCAGCGGCTACGACAACTGCTACACGATGACCGGGCCGGACTTCGAGAACGTCTACTACAAGAACAACATCGCCCAGGGCGCCACCATGCAGAGCTACTACATGGGCGTCGGCGGGACGAACTGGGGCTGGCTGCCCGCCCCGCAGGTGTACACGTCCTACGACTACGGCGCGGGCATCAGGGAGACCGGCGAGATCGGCACCCCGGCCAACCCCAACGACATCACCGGGTCCAAGTTCGGCGAGAACAAGCTCATCAACGACTTCGAGACCTCGGTCGCGCCGCTCACCAAGACCACGCAGGTCGCGCCGCCCGCGCCGACAACCCGGCGGTCACCACGATGGCCCGCGCCAACCCCGACGACGGCACCCAGTTCGTCTACGTGCGCCAGGCCGACGCGACCTCGACCGCCACGGTGAGCACGCACCTGGCGCTGAACGCCGGCCAGACCACCGGCTACACCTACGACGACGCCGACCCGGCGCTCACCTACACCGGCACCTGGACCCACGCCGGGCCGAGTTCCGGCTACACCACCGGCGACTGGGACAGCACCGAGTCGTGGAGCCAGGAGACCGGGGCGAGCCATGTCGGTCACCTTCACCGGCACGGCGTGCAGTGGATCGGCCCGAAGAACACCAACGGCGGCATCGCCGACGTCTACATCGACGGCAGCCAGGCCGGCACGGTGGACACCTACGCCGTCGTCCGGCAAGCAGTTCCAGCAGTTCCTGTTCTCCGCAGACCGGGCTGGCGCCGGGCAGCCACACGCTCACCATCGACGTCACCGGCCAGCAGAACCCGGCCTCCTCCGCCGACACCGTGGTGATCGACGCGATCAACGTGCCGACCGCGGCACAGCAGGCCGGCTACTACCCGGTCGTGCCGCAGCAGGGCTCGCTCACGCTGCAGGGCCGCGAGGCCGACCTGCTGCTCGCCAACTACTCCTTCGACGGCCAGCAGCTCATGTACTCCACCTCCCAGCTGATGACCCAGCGACCATCGGCGGCACGCGGTCGCGCTGCTCTACGGCGACGCCGGCACCGACGGGGAGACCGTGCTGCGCTACACCAGCCAGCCCACCGTGAACGTGCTCTCCGGAACGGTGCAGTCCACCTGGGATCCGGCCGGGGTGACCTGCGCCTTGACTACACCCACCAGGGCCTGGCCGAGGTGCAGATCTCCGGCGGCGGCACCACGCCGCTGCTGCTGCTGATCGCCGACACCAACACCGCGGAGGGCTTCTGGCCCGAGTCCACGCAGGCCGGGCCGGTCCTGGTCAGCGGCGGCTACCTGGTCAGGACGGCCAGCACGTTCGGGCCCGTGCTCGCGCTCACCGGCGACACCTCGCAGGCAGGCCCGCTCACCGTCTGGGCGCCGTCCGGCATCAGGTACGTCACCTGGAACGGCCAGCCGGTCCAGCGTCACCACCGGCCAGGACGGCTCGCTGCCAGGGCAGCCTGCCCGGCCCGGGCCAGGTAACCCTGCCGAGCCTGACCAACTGGCGGTTCGCCTACGAGACGCCCGAGGCGCAGCCGGGCTTCAACGACAGTTCCTGGACGCTCGCCGACCACCCGGTCACCACGAACGGGACCGCGGCGAGCACCCCGGCGCTGTACGCCTCCGACTACGGCTACGACCACGGCTTCACCTGGTACCGCGGGCACTTCACCGCCACCGGCACCGAGACCGGGGTCACGCTCAAGGCCGACGGCATCTCCCCGACCGGCGCGTTCTCCGTCTGGCTCAACGGCGCGTTCCTCGGCTCGCACTCCGCCGCGGGCGCGCAGCAGGCCACGTTCGGCTTCCCGCCCGGCGCGGTCAGCACCGGCCAGGACAACGTCATCGCCGTCCTGGTGGAGAACACCGGCAACCCCGAGGGCCCGAGCGGCGAGAAGACCGGCCTGTACAGCGCCAGCCTGGACGGCTCCGCGGCCACGATCACCTGGCGGATGATGGGCAGCCCCGGCGGCAGCACGCTGCAGGATCCGGTCCGCGGGGTGATGAACGCCACCGGCCTGTTCGGCACCGGCAACGGCTGGGACCTGCCCGGCTACCCCGGACCAGAACTGGCAGCAGGTCACGCTGCCGGACAGCTGGGCCGCGCGCGGCGTGCCGCCGGGCATCGGCTGGTACCGGACCCAGTTCGACCTGAACCTGCCAGCCCGCGGCTACACGCCCATCGCCGTGCAGATCGGCGGGGCCGGGCCCGGCGCGGGCACCGCCGACTACCGCGCGTTCATCTTCGTCAACGGCTGGCTGATCGGCCGCTACGTCAACAACGTGGGCCCGCAGCACCAGTTCTACGTGCCCGCCGGGATCCTCAACGACCACGGCCCGAACACGCTGGCGATCGCGGTCTGGGGCCTGGACGCCACCAGCAGCGGCCTCGACCAGGTGCAGCTCGTCGCCGAGGGCAACCAGGCCGGCGGCGTCCCGGTCTTCCCGGTGGCCAGCCCCGGCTACTCGCCGCAGGTGTACGGGCCGCCCGCGGCTCCGCAGCCGACCCTGGCCGCGATTCCGTCCACCGCGCTCGCCGAGGGCACGTTCACGGTGAAGGCGACGCTGGCCAATCCGGGCTCGGGCCGCTCGGCGGTGCCTCGGTGTCGCTGACGCCCCCGTCCGCGGCCTGGACCGTCTCGCCGTCCGGCGGCGTGTCACTGGGCACTGTCGCGCCCGGCGCGTCGGCGTCGGCCACCTTCACCGTGACCGCCCCGTCGTCCGGGCTGAGCCCTGGCCTCGCCAGCCTGCTGGCCACCGCAACGTTCGGTGCTGGCGCGGGCGGGCAGGCCCAGACGCTCATCAACACCGCGCAGGTCAACGTGCCCGCGCCGAACCTGGCCGCCGCGTTCGACAACACCGGCATCACCGACGACGGCGACACGAATCCCGCGCCCGGGTTCGAGGGCTTCGACGGGGAGGGCACGACGTTCTCCGCGCAGGGCCTGGCCGCGGCCGGCCTGGCACCGGGCGGTTCGGTGACCGCTGGCGGCCTGACGTTCACCTGGCCGAACGTGCCGTCCGCTCAGCCCGACAACACGATGGCGGAGGGCCAGACGATCGCGCTCTCCGGCTCCGGGTCCAACCTCGGCTTCCTGGCCGCGGCCAACAACTCGGCGGAGTCCGGCACCGGGCTCATCTACTACACCGACGGCAGCACGCAGCCGTTCACGCTGAACGTGGGCAACTTCTGGTATCCGTCCGGGCAGAGCGGCAACCCGCCGAACACCCAGGTGGCGGCCGTGAACTACGCCAACTACCCGACCGGCTCCTCGGGCCACCAGGTGTACGTGTTCGAGCAGTCGGTGCCGATCGACCCCAGCAAGACCGTGGCGGCGGTCACCCTGCCCTCCCTCGGTGACGTGGCCGGTTACAACCCGGCGCTGCACATATTCGCCATCGCGGCCGGCTAGCAGCGGCGCTGAGTCCTGCGGGCCGTCCTGAAGCTCCGGGGTTCAATCGCCTGCATCCGCCCGGCGCGCTGACCGCCCGCTGCACGGCAGCTGGGCGTAATCTGGGCACGCTGGTCAGCATGCGCACATCGTGAGGCTGGCGCGCTGGCGCGGCTGACCGGTTCCACGCCTTCGAAGAGACCCTGGCCGGCGGGTGATTCGAGGAGGCCACAGCGGCATGGGCGACGCGGACCGCCAGGCACCGGACAGCCAGCCACGCGACCGCCAGCGGCGCGCCAGCGGGCCGGGCTTCGTGCTGGTCGCCACCAAGCTCCGGCACCCGGTGCTGCGGCCCGGGACGGTCGGCCGGCCGCGGCTGATCGACCGGCTTGCCCAGCCCAGCCCGCGCCCGGTCGTCTCGGTGGTCGCGCCACCCGGTTTCGGGAAGACAACGCTGCTGGCGCAGTGGGCCCAGCAGAGCCGCCGGGCGTTCGCCTGGGTGTCGGTCGAGGAGCCGGACAACGACCCGAAGGTGCTGCTCAGCTACATCGCCGCGGCCCTCGACGCGGTGCAGCCGATCAGCGAGCGGGTGTTCGGCGCGCTTGCCTCGCCGGGAAGCTCGGTCCCCGGGTCGGTCGTGCCGCGGCTCGGGGCGGCGTTCACCGCGATGACCTCGCCGGTGGTGCTGGTCCTGGACGACGTGCACCTGCTGCACAACCGGGAATGCCAGGCGGCGGTGGCGGCGCTGGCCGAACAGGTCCCGGCCGGCTCGCAGCTGGTGCTGGCGGGCCGGGCCCGGCCGCCGCTGCGGTACGCGCGGCTGCGCGCCGAGGGCAGGATCACCGAGATCGGCCCCGGGGACCTCGTGCTCAGCGCCGGCGAGGCGGCGTCGCTGCTGCGCGAGGCCGGCGTCACCCTCGGCGAGGACGAGGCGGCAGAGTTGCACCGGCACACCGAGGGATGGCCGGCCGCGCTGTACCTCGCCGCGCTGCACCTGCGGGCAGGTGGCTCGCTGCCGCGCGCCGCGGCGACCTTCGGCGGCGCCAACCGGCAGGTGAGCGACTACCTGGAGGCGGAGTTGCTGTCCGGGGCTCTCACCCGCGGCAGCGGCTGTTCCTGACCAGGACGGCGGTGCTGGAGCGGCTGTCCGCAGCGCTGTGCGAGGCGGTGCTCGATGCACCCGGTGCCGGTGCCACGCTGGCCGAGCTTGCCCGGTCGAACCTGCTGCTCGTGCCGCTCGGCGGCCAGGACGGCTGGTACCGCTACCACCACCTGTTCCGCGACATGCTCCTGGCCAGCCTGCAGCGCACCGAACCAGGACTGGTCCCGGTCCTGCGCCGCAGGGCGGCGCACTGGTGCGTGCATAACGGCCTGCCCGAAGAGGCCCTGGAGTACTCGATCGCGGCTGGTGACGCAGATACTGCCGCCCGCCTGATAGAGGAACTCGCCGTGCCCGCCCGGCGCCGGGGCCGGGCCGTGACCCTGCAACGGTGGCTGCGGTGGCTGGACGGCCACGGCGGAATCGAAAACTACCCGGCGGTGGCCGCGCTGGGCGCGCTCATCTTCTCGTGGACGGGGCGGCCGGCCGAGGCGGACAGGTGGGCCGACGTGGTCGAGCGACGGCCGGACCAGGCCCCAGCCCGTCCAGGCGACCGGGCCGGGGCCTGGGCCGCCCTGCTCGGGGCCTTCATGTGCCGGCACGGAGTGGCTCAGATGCAGGCCGACGCGCAGGAAGCCGCGCGGCGATTCGCCGCGGAAGGCATCGTCACGCCCGGTGCTGCCCTGCTGCTGGGGATTGCGCAGGTACTTTCCGGCGACCTCGAATCCGGCGACGCGAGCCTGGCGGACGCGGCCCGGATTGGCGCGGGCACCGGCGCGCACGAGGTTACCGCGGCGGCGCTGAGCGAGCGGTCCCTGCTGGCGGCGGCACAGGGGCACTGGACCAGAGCCGATGCGCTGGCCGGGCAGGCCCATGCCGTGCTGCGCCAGGCAGGAGTCAACGAAAGCTACGTGACCCCGCTGGTCTGCGCCACGCAGGCCCGGGCCGCCCTGCACCGGGGAGACATCGCGGAAGCACGCCGGGAACTGGTTCATGCACAGCGTGCGCGGCCATTGCTGACCTACACGGTGCCGCATATCGCGGTGCAGGCCCGCATCGAACTTGCTCGCGTTCACCTCGACCTCGCCGACGTGGCCGGTGCCCGGACGCTGCTGCGGGAGATCGACGAGGTGCTCCGGCGGCGCCCCGGCCTGGGCACCCTGACCGATCAGGCCCGGTCGCTGCGCGGGCGGCTGCCAGGCACGCGGGGCCCGGCCGCCCCCGGCGCCTCCGCGCTGACCGCCGCCGAGTTGCGCCTGCTGCCGCTGCTCGCCACGCATCTGTCGCTCGCGGAGATCGCTGACGAACTGGCCCTGTCCCGCAACACCGTCAAGTCCCAGACGGCGTCGGTCTACCGCAAGCTCATGGCGACCTCCCGCGGCCAGGCGGTCACCCGGTCACGCGAGCTTGCGCTCCTGGACAGCTGATCTGCTTTTGCTGCGCTCGCCATAGATGGCGAGCCCGAAGAGCACGACCATGTCCACGGCGGTGACCACCAGGAACCAGAACGGGTACCCGGGGAGCCCGGATATCTGCCCGAACCCGTTCACCAGCGCGAGCCCCGCGCCGATCCAGCGGGCCCGCTGGCTGCCGGTGTATACGCCCACGGCCACGCCGAACTGCGAGATCGCGATGAGCAGTGTGACGAATCCCCAGGTCCGCAGGTCGCCGAAGACGTAGCGGGGGGTGACCGCGTAGCTGGCGGCGCGGGCGATCAAGTAGATGGCGACCCAGAAGTTGACGCAGGCCGCGAGGGCCAGCGAGGCGGCCAGGAGACCGATCAGGCCCCGGCCGCGCCCGTTCGGCGCGGTGTCAGAGGTGGTTGAACCCGCTGGACTCCTCCTTGGACATGGGCACGGTCACCGGATGCTTGCGGAAGTGAGCCACCGCGTCGCGGAAATCTTCGAGAAGCAGCGACGCCATGTCCCGGCTCACCCCCAGTCGGACCAGAATGCGCTGCACCGCGATGTCGGCCGCAGCCCCAGTAAGAGTGTAGGCGGGCACCTGCCAGCCGCGGCCTTGCAGCCGGTCGGCCAGGTCGAACAGGTTGTACCCGGGGTCCTCGCCCTCGGCGATGCGCCAGGTGACCGTCGGTATCCCGGTCCTGGGATTGCTGTCGCAGAGCAGCTCGAACGGGCCCAGCTTGGCGATCTCGCCGGCCAGGTACTGGCCTATCTCGTAGGAGGCCTGGTGGATGCGCCGGTAGCCGTCGAAGCCCAGGCGCAGGAAGTTGTAGTAGCTGGCGATGATCTGGCCGGCCGGGCGGGAGAAGTTGATCTGGAACACCGGCATGTCCCCGCCCAGGTAGTTGACGTGGAACACCAGGTCGTCGGGCAGTTCGCCGGCGTCCCTGAAGACGACCCAGCCAGCGCCCAGCGGGGCCAGGCCGAACTTGTGCCCCGAGGCGCTGATCGACTTGACCCGCGGCAGGCGGAAGTCGAAGGCCACCTCGGGTGCGCAGAACGGGGCGAGGAAGCCACCGCTGGCCGCGTCCACGTGGATGTCGATGTCCAGGCCGGTGTCGGCCTGCAGCTTGTCGAGGGCGGCCGCCATCTCCGCCACCGGCTCGTAGGCGCCGGTGTAGGTGACGCCGAGCGTCGGCACCACCATGATCGTGTTCTCGTCCACCCGTTCCAGCATGGTGTCGGCGTCCATGGCGTACCGGCCGTGCGCCATCGGGACCTCGCGCATCTCGATGTCCCAGTAGCGCGCGAACTTGTGCCACACCACCTGCACCGGGCCGCACACCATGTTCGGGTTGTCCGTGCTCTTGCCCGCGGCCCGCCGCTTGGCCCGCCACCGCCACTTGGCCGCCAGCCCGGCCAGCATGCACGCCTCCGACGAGCCGATGGCCGAGGCGCCGATGGTGTTGGCCGCCTCGGGCGCATTCCACAGGTCGGCCATCATGTGCACGCATCGCCGTTCTATCTCGGCGGTCTGCGGATACTCGTCCCTGTCGATCATGTTCTTGTTGACCGACAGCGCCATCAGGGCAAGAACCTCCGGTTCCTCCCACGTCTGGCAGAACGTGGCCAGGTTCTGCCGCGCGTTGCCGTCGAGCATCAGCTCATCCGACACCACCTGGAACGCCTCGGCGGGCGCGGCCTCGTTGCGGGGGAACTTGTACTTCGGCACCGGCCTGGTCAGGTCGCGCCCGACGAACACGCAGTCCGCCATCTGATCCCGGACGATGTCACGCTCATGCAACGGCATACCCGGCATGCTTCCGGCAGCGGGCCCGGCCGGCATCCCCTGTTACGGGTGGTTAGCGGCCTGCCGTGCGTCGAGTTCCACCCAGACGGCCTTGCCCGTGGCGGTCTGGCGGACTCCCCACTTGCCCGCCAGCGCCTCGATGAGCACGAACCCGAACCCGGATTCGTCGAGCCCGCCGGGCATGCGCGGCCGCGGTTCGTGCGGGTCGCCGTCGTGCACCTCGATCACCAGCGACGCCCCCGCCGGTTCCAGGCGCAGCGCCATGCCGAGCGCATGCGACCGCGCGTGCCGCACCACGTTCGTGACCAGTTCGGAGACGAGCAGGACAGCGGTCTCCTCCAGATACGCGAGCTGCCACGCCACGAGCGTGTCGCGGGTCGCCTGCCGCGCCAGCCCCGCCGCGCGCCCCGTCGCGGGCAGGGTCAGAGTCGTCTGCCTGGCCAACATATGCCTCGATCCCCTAGTCCGCTGACATTGAGGATCACCTCTGGATCTGAACGAAAGCTCCAAGGATGCTGATGCTGAGCCGGATGTTTTCTTGCTACTGGCTGACTGCTCGCTGACCTCGAACGGAAGCACCGGCGGCCAGCGGCCGGCACGTCACCCGTGCCGGGTGAACCGGCAGTCGCGCCACGACGCGAACCTTCTTGCATGCCACCATCCGGAGGACCGCGGGGCTGGCCGCCGTGCTGACCCTGCCGGGGATCTGACGGCATGGCGCCCGGTGAGCCAGCGCCCTCGGCCACCCCCATCCCCGGCCGGTACGGCGCGCTGCTGATCCTGCTGATCGCCAGCTATCTGCTGTCCGCGTTCATCACCAGGCGCACTGGATCGAGGCGGTGCAGGTGGTGCTGTTCACCTTCGCGGTGCTGCTGGCACTGCGGAATGCTTCGATATCGCGCCGGGCGGTGCGCCTCGTGATCGCCGCCGCGGTCATCGGCATGCCGGTCATGTTCGGCCTCTCGTTCAGCACGGCAACCGGTGACGTCGGCGCCGGGATCGCCGACATCTGGACCGCCCTGGTGCTGCTTGCCGCGGCCGTACTCATCGTCCGCCGGGTGCTGGCCTTCGGCACGGTGACCCTGCAGAGCATCTACGGCGCGATCAGCGCGTATCTCGTCCTCGGCTTCATGTTCGCCGCCGTCTTCGCGGCGATCTACCACCTGAGCGGCGACCAGTTCTTCGTCCCCGGTGAGGCGGCCAAAACGCAGACGTTCCAGTACTTCAGCTTCACCACGCTGACCACCCTGGGCTACGGCGACTTCACCGCCGCATCCAGTTCCGGCCGGTCCGTGGCCGTCCTGGAGGCGCTGACCGGCCAGATCTTCCTGGCCACGCTGGTGGCCCGGCTGGTCGCGGCGTTCCGTGCCCCAGCGGACCGGCAGGGCTGAGGGCCGCAGCCGTCAAACCGGCGGCTCGGTGTAGCGGCGCTGCTCGTACACCTGAGTCCCGGCGCGGGCGCGCCGCCGGGAGATCAGCACCGCGACGGACACGATGAGGCCTGGCCACCCCGGCGACCATCAGGATCACGCCGATCGCTTCGAGGTTGAGGTACTTGGGCTTCCAGGTCACCGCGAAACGCAGCACGGCGCCGATGACGATCAGTGCGATGCTCCCGCCAATGGTCATGACAGCGTTCTCCCACCAATTCGCCGCGGCGCATTCACCCGGCCAGGGTGAGGTACCAACCGGCCGTCAGGAACAGCCTGAACGGATACGAGGCCACACCTTCATGGCGGCCCCGCCACATAGCAGCGCCACCGCCCGGCCGCCGGCCGGAAGGAGAGGACCCTTGGCTGCGACCAACGAACCGGACGGCACGGTGCAGGCCGCCGGGCTCAGCCAGGACGAGCGGGCCGAGCTGGAGCGCCTTCGCGCCGAGGTGACCAAGCTGCGGCGCACCCAGCCGCGGCGCCATACCGGGTGGCGGGCCCCCGTCGCCGCGCTGCTCATCGTGATCGGCTGCGTGCTCGCCCCGGTGTCGGTGGTGGCGGTCTGGACCGCCAACCAGGTCTCCGACACCAGCCGCTACATCGCGAACATCGAGCCGCTGATCCACCAGCCGGCGGTGCAGAACGCACTGACCGACAAGGTCACCACCGCGATCACCAGCCACCTCAACGTGACCGGCTACGCCACCCAGGCCGCCGCCCTGCTGACCAGCAAGGGCCTGCCCCGGGTGGGCACCCTGCTCAGGACGTTCGCCCCGGCGATCAGCAACGCGGTCGCCGGGTTCATCCACAGCACCGTGCACAAGGTCGTGACCAGTCCCCAGTTCGCCAACGCCTGGATCCAGGTCAACACCGTGGCCCACGAGCAGCTGGTGAAGGCTCTTTCCGGGCAGGGCGGGTCGATCACCGTCAGCAACGGCAAGGTCACCATCGACCTCGCGCCGTTCATCGCGATCGTCAAGCAGGACCTGGTCAAGCGCGGGTTCACGCTGGTGAACAGCCTGCCGCCGATCCACCCCACGCTCGCCCTGTTCTCCTCCCGCACCCTGGTCGAGGCGCAGACCCTCTACCGGCTGATCAACGACCTGAAGATCGCGCTGCCGATCCTGTCGCTGCTGCTTATCGGCGCGGGCGTGTACATCGCCAGGGGCCACCGGCGCGCGCTGGTCGGCGCCGGGCTGGGGTTCGCCGCGTCCATGCTGGTACTCGGCGCCGCCCTGCTGATCTTCCGCGGCGTCTACCTCAACAGCGTGCCCAACTCGGTGCTGCCCAGCGACGCCGCCGCCGCCATGTTCGACACGCTGGTCCGGTTCATCAAGGAGGCGCTGCGCGTGCTGCTCGTCCTCGGCCTGATCGTGGCGATCGGCGCGTTCCTGACCGGGCCGTCGGTGACCGCGGTACGGACCCGCGGCGCGTTCACCTCGGCCTTTGGCTGGCTGCGGTCCAGCGGCGAGCGCAAGGGGCTGACCACCGGGCCCGCGGGCCGGTGGACCTACGCACACCGGCACGCGCTGCGCATCTGCGCGGTGGGCCTGGCCGCCGTGATCTTCGTGTTCCAGGGCCGCCCCACCGCCGCGAGCGTCATCGTGCTGGTCATCGTCCTGCTGGTGGTCCTGGGGCTGATCGAGCTGATCGGCAGGCCGCCCGGCCGGCCGCAGATCGCTGGGCAGCCTTGATCCCCGCACTGTCCCGCGGGCACCGCCGTGCCCAGCGGTAGCGGGGGAATGCTGGTACAGGCGGCCGGGCTGGCGCTGCTGGCAGCGCTGTCACCGACGGCGCTGCTGGTCGCCGCCGTCTACCTCGGCTCCGCGCGGCCCCGGCTGATCGGGACGTTCTACCTCGCCGGGGCGTTCGTCATGAGCCTGATCATGGCCGTGGTGATCCTGGAGATCCTGCGCGGTGTCAACCTGCAACGTCCCGGGGAGCATACGCCCCGGTACGGCCTGCGGCTCGGCCTGGGCATCCTGCTGCTCGCGGCGGCCGCGGTGGCCGCCAGGCGCAAGCCGAAGCCGCCCGACCCGCTCAAGCCGCATCAGGGGATCGTGTCGCGGATGGTCGCCGACCCGGCACCGCTGAGCGCGTTCCTGGTCGGCATCCTGATCTTCGCCCCGGGGGTCACTTTTCTCGCCGCGGTGCAGGTGATCGCGACGGCGCGGGCGAGCTTGGACCTCACGGTGCTCGCCCTGGTCATCGTCGTGGTCATCAACGTGCTGCTGGTGTGGCTGCCCATCGTGCTGCACCTGGTCTTCCCGGGCGCCACGACACGTTATCTGACCGCGTTCAACGGCTGGCTGCGAGCGCATGGCAAAGTCATCCTCGTCTGCGTACTCGTCGCGGTGGGAGGGATCATGGTCGTCAACGGGATCTACGGGCTCACGGTCGTCCGATGACCGCGCACCGCCGGATCACCGACCCGGTCGAGGCGATGGCCCAGCGGGTCGCCGAGCGGGTAGTGGACCTCGTGCTGGACGTGGTGGACCTGAATGCCATCATCCAGCGGGTCGACCTGAACGGCCTGATGGCGCAGGTGGATCTGAACGCGTTGCTGGCCCGGGTCGACGTGACCGCGCTGCTCGATCACGTCGACCTGAACGCGGTGCTCGCGCGGATCGACACCGGTGCCCTGCTCGACCGGATCGACATCAACGCGATGCTGAGCCGTATCGACATGGACGCCCTGGTCGAGCAGACCGACCTCGGCGCGGTGATCGCCAGGTCCTCCGGCGGCGCCGCGACTGAGGCGCTGGACGCGGCGCGCAGCGAGGCCGTGGGACTTGACCAGTTCATCGACCGCTGGGTGCAGCGCGCCCTGCGGCGCAAGCAGCCCGCTCCCGTGGCGCCGCGCGCGCTGCTGGACGGCGAGGCCGGCCAGTGAGCCCCCCCACGCCTGCCCATTCGGTGGGTGCGCAAGGCCACTACGCGGGCTCGGTGTCCCGCTTCCTCGCCTATCGCCATCGACCTGGCTGTCAGCACCGGGGCGTTCACCCTGGCCCTCGCCGGGGTCTCCTACGCGGTGCAGATCGTGACCGGCAAGCACGTCTCCTGGAACCGGCAGGACATCGCGGTCACGGTCATCTTCGTCGCCTGGGAGTTCTTCTACTTCGGCTACTCCTGGGCGATGAGCGGCCGGACGCCCGGCATGGCGGTGCTCGGCGTGCGGGTGGTCCGTGCGGACGGGAAGGCCATCGACCCGTGGCGCGGTGTGGTGCGCGCGCTGGTGTTCCCGCTCAGCTTCCTGCTGTTCGGCCTGGGCTTCCTCGGCATCCTCGTGCAACGGGAACACCGCGCCCTGCACGACCTCATCGCCGGCACCGCGGTGGTCTACTCGTGGGACGCGCGGGCCGCCCGGCTCAGGTTCCTGGCCCGCGAGGCCGAAGTGCGGCGCCCTGCCGGGCCCAGCATCCCCCCTGGCGGGTGACGCCGAGGCCGCCGCCGAGCGGTAACTGTGGACCGCCAGGGCAGGCCAGGCACGGGCCCGCCCATCGGATCGACCCGGGAGGAACCCGTCCATGAACATGCCCAGCAAGATCGATGTCGATGCCGCCACCAGGGACTCGCTGGCCGGCCTGGCCCTGAGCGACCCAGAACTGCTGCTGGCGGGCCTGGAACTGCGGGCCGACTGGCAGGCGCGCAGCGGCCTGGACGCGCGCACCTTCGCGCTCGTCAAGATCGCCGCCCTGGTCGCGCTGGACGCGCCGCCGTCCTCCTACCTCTGGCAGGTGGCCAACGCGATGGACGCCGGCTGCACCCCCGCGGATCTCCTCGGCGTGCTGACCGCCATCGCACCGCAGGTCGGTGGCCCGAAGATCGTCGCGGCCGCGCCGGAACTCATGGTTGCCCTCGGCCTTTCCCTGCCCGACGGGAGTAGACCCGGCCCCAGCGGCACAACGACGAAGGAGGCAAGTCATGTTGAGACGACGGCGCCCATTGCTGCGCGCGGCCGCGGTCGGCGGCACCGCCTACGCGGTGGGCCGGCGCTCGGGCCGGCAGCGGGAAGAGCAGGCGAACGCCGAGGCCGACCAGGACCAGCGCATCGCAGACCTGGAGCAGCAGCAGCAGCAGCGCGCCACCACCGCCACCAGCGCCTGCCGCGCCTGCCCCGGCGGCGCAGCCATCCATGCTCGACCAGCTCAACCAGCTCACCGACCTGCACACGCAGGGCGCGCTGAGCGACGAGGAGTTCACCGCCGCCAAGGCCAAGCTGCTCGGCTGAGCCGGGCACCTGGGCCCTGGCATCGACCCCAAGGCTCCGGCCGGCGTCGTCTACATCGTGCTCGGCGACGTTGGGCTCTCCGCCCTGAACTGCTACGGCGGGCCACGAGACGCCGACCTCGACCGGATGGGTGCGGCCGCCCGCCGGCGTTACCGGGCTGCGGCCCGGCCGCGGCGGTCAGTAGGGCGTGCGCTCGTCCGGCTCGCGCAGCCCCTGCAGGGCCGCCCCGAAGGCCATGAGCCGGCTGCGGACCTGCTCCGGCGGTGGCACGCGGGTGACGTCCGGGCCGCGCTCGGCGGCCATCGCCGAGCGCACCGCCTGCAGCGCGGCGAGCACGTCGGCGGCTGCGCATGCGCTTGTCCTCGTCGGGCGCGGCCTCACGCATCGCGTACAGCACCTGCCCCAGGTCGTCCGCGCGGCGCTGGATGTCGGCCCAGCGGGCGGCGGCGTCCGCGGCGATGAGCGCCCCGGGTGCCTCCGCCATCCGCATCGCGTCATACAGCGCCGACCCCTGGGCGTAGGCGTCGACGGGCGCGGGACCTGCCAGACGTCGGCGGGCTTGGGCCCGCGGCGGCCCGAGCGGGCGATCAGCACGATCACGACGATCAGTACGATCGCACCGAGCACCACCCACAGCCAGATGAGGTCAGAACCTGAGCTGCTGCTCGCTGCCGGGGACGACGCCGCGGCGGCTGGGGTTTCCTGGGGGCTTCGGCTCGGCAGGCTGATGGGCGTCCGGCTGGTGGTCGAGACACCACTGATGGTTCCCGCGCATCCCGTGACCAGCAAGCCGGCCGACGAGGGCAGCCGCCTGGGGAACCACGCGCCTGCGCCCAGCGGCGCGGGCCACGGCCGCCCGGGGATCGTTCTGCATGAAATGCACCAGTGAACACGGCGCAAGCATCGCCCGGGCGTCACCGGCGGACGTCACCCGTCACGGGGGATCTGGGCACGGCCGGTGCCCGCTCAGGGCAGGCCGTCCAGCGGGTCCCGGTCGGCCTCGCCGGTGAACGACGCGGTGACCACCTGCTCGGGCCGGCGGGTTTCCATCTGGGCGAGCCGGGTCAGCGTGAGCCGGTCGGCCCTGGTCAGCGGGGGCTGGGTCACCGAGCGGGGCCACAGCCGGTACCGCAGCACCACGTTGATCTCCGCGGCCAGCAAGGTGAGCTGGGCGCCCAGGTACAGCCAGGACAGCAGGGTGATGACGATGGCGAAGACGCCGTAGGTGGCGCTGGACTGCGCCAGCCCGCGGCTGACGTACCAGGTGCCGATGAGCTGCAGCGTCTCCCAGAAGACCGCGGCACAGACCACGCCGACCGCCACGTCGCGGGGCCGCAGCGGCTCGGCGGTGAGCACCATGAACGCGAGCAGGAACAGCCCCAGGTTGACCAGCACGCCGGCCGCCACGCCGAACACCGTGGCGGCCACCCCGTTGGCGATGGCGGTGGCGAACGCGGCGAGCGCGGTGGACGAGACCACCCCGAGGCCGAGCAGGCCGATCACGCCGAACGTGCGCAGGTACCGCACCCAGATGTTCGGCCACCGGACGTAGGGAATGTTCCACACGGTGTTCATCGCGTTCTGCGCGGCGAAGCCGATGCCGAGGCTGCCGTAGATGGTGCCGACGATGCCGACGACCAGGGCGACCGAGTTGCCTTCCAGCGGATGCACCTCGGAACGGATCTGATCGCCGATCACCGGGATGCTCCCCACCGCGGAGTCGATCACCTGCTCGCGCAGCGCCGGCATTGCCGGCCAGCGCGAAGCCGAGGATGGTGGCCAGCAGCAACAGCAGCGGGAACAGCGCGAACAGCCCGTAGTAGGCCATCAGCGCGGCCTTGCCCCCCGCCTGGTCGTTGCCGAACTTCTGCATCACCGCCCACGGGAACGCGAGCACGGCATGGCGCTGCTGGAACCGGTCGGCGCGGCGGATCTGCCGCTCGGCCCAGCCCACCTGCGGCGCGGTCATACGTACTCGCGGCGCCGCATCCAGGCGAGGGTCACCCATCCCCAGATCGGCGGCAGGTAGGCGGCGAACAGCCGCTGGATGAACACCGCGGCGACGGCCTGGCTCTGCGGCACGCCCGCGCTGGTCAGCCCGGCGATGAGGCCGGCCTCCACGACCCCGGCGCCGCCGGGGACCGGGATCGCAGCGCCGATCAGCC
The DNA here is from genome assembly GCA_963795785.1 of uncultured Actinomycetes bacterium. GTDB lineage: Bacteria > Actinomycetota > Actinomycetes > Streptosporangiales > Streptosporangiaceae > DASXKD01. Next base: position 105,463 of record CAWCKG010000004.1, on the reverse strand, counting down.
CGGCCGCCATGTTGACCACGAACAGCGTGGCGAGGCTCACGTGCTCGTCCACCGCGTGCAGGGACGCCCCGAGGGCCAGCACGATGACAAGCTGGCTCAGCACCGAACCAGCGAGCACATAGAAGATCTTCCGTGGCTCGGTGGCGATGGTCTTGAGGTCGGCCCAGATCTGTACCAGGTGCGGGCGGACGCGGGCACTGGCCAGCCGCCGCAGCCGTGGGACCACGGTGAGCAGCATGGCCGCGACCCCTGCCGCGACCACCACGGCGATGATGATCCATACGGCCGTCTGGCGGTCACCCGAGGCCTCGGGCACGTGGAAGGACCCGGCGGCGAAGATTAGCGAGACGGCGAGCAGCAGCCCCTTGGCCAGCCAGCCGGCCGTGGTGGCGATCGCCCCGGAACTGAGCGCCGTGGCCGCGTCGTAGCCCTGGCGCTGGAAGAACCGCACCCGGACCGCGAACACGGCAACGTCACCACCGACCAGCGCGACGAACTCGTCCGCCGTCTCCAGCGCGAGGCACCGGCCGAAGGGGAGCTGCCCGGGTACGGCCCCGATGATCACCCAGGCCTGGCCCACGATAGGGAGCTGGGCGAGCACGAACGCCAGCGTGACCCAGCCCCAGCTTGCCCCCTTGATGACGTCGAGGGACCCGGAGGCATCGGAGAGCACCCCGATGATCGCCCACAGGCCGATCAGCGACCCGACGCCGAAGACCAGGTTGACCCAGCTGATCCTTTTCAGCTCGGCGAGCTTGGGCACCTCGATGCCGGCCGCGGCGGCCACCGCGGTCCGCAGTTCGGAGAGCAGGCCCTTGTGCTCCTTGAGGGCGCCGACCGTGACCGGATCCAGCGCCGCGCGCTGCAGGTGGACGAGGGCGCCGCGTGCGGTGCCGCTGTCGAGCACCCGGGCGGCCGCGGCGGCGGTGCGGTCCACCCCGGCGCGCACCGCCATGGCGGCCAGCACCGCGGCGAGGTCGGCATCGAGGCGGCCGACCGGTGCCGACGCCGACGCCGAGCGGAACGCCCTGATGCAGACGCCCTGGCCGGACAGCAGGATCGTGTCCTGCCCGAGCGCACCGTGGGCGATGCCTGCCATGCGCAGCCGGAGCGCGGCAGCCAGGATCTCGTCGAGCATGCCGTCGGGAACGGTGGACAGGTCGGCGTCGGCGAGGAGCGTGCCGCTGGGCAGCCTGGTGACGATCGCGGTGTCCCCGCTGGCCCCGAACCGGCCCACCGCCAGCACCTCGGGCACCAGCACACCGGCCCGGCCGGCCGTGAGCGTCAGGTAGGCCTCGTGCTCGACCAGCAGGTCACGGTTGAGGATGAGGGTCGGCCCGGAGTCACGGTAGAAGCAGAATCGCCAGAGCTTGGCCAGCACCCGGGCATCGGTGGCGTCGCGGCCGTAGACCGACAATTCGACCGTGCCGCCGGTGCCGTCCTGGCCGGTGAACTTCTCCAGCCCCCAGGCCTGGCGCGGTGCCCGGGCCAGGGCGGTGACGGTCACGCCAAGATCGGCGATCCCGCCGGCCACCTCCGCCGCGGCGGGCAGCCCGAGCGGAGACCCGAGGGCCAGGTGCAGCGCCGCGGCGACGCCCCAGCCGATGGCCATGCTGGACACGGCGTTGACCGGGAGCGCCAGGCCGGCCACGACGCTGGCGAGGACCGCGACCGCGATCAGGAGCGACACCAGGCGGTGCAGGGCACGGCGCAGGTAGGGCAGCGCGGTCGTGGCCACGGCGATGACGACCGCGAGTGCCACCACGGGATAGCCGGTGTTCACCCCGGCCAGTGCGGGACTGGCGGGCCTGCCCGCGGCGGGCCCGAGGGCCGCGCCGAGCAGCGCGCAGGCGGCCCAGGCGGCGAGCCCGGCCACGATGATCCGGCGGACCGCGGCCAGCCGGGGCACCAGCAGGGCGAGCACGACCAGGCCGGCCACCACCCCGGCCGAGCCGACCCAGAACAACGTGGTGACCAGCCAGCGGACCCCGTCGGGTGGCGGGTTCAGGAAATGCACGAGGGCAAGTTCGGCGGCCGAGTTGGCCCGCATGACCGGGATGGACACCGCCACCACCGCGATGGCGAAGCCGAGCCGGAACGCATCGGACGCGCGCCGCCGCAGCGTGCCACCGCCCCGCGGGCCGAGGAACACCGCGCGCAGGTGGCCCGTGCCGGCCGGGCCCGCACCCGTCCCCGTGACGGTGCCGTCGCCCGCCGCCCTGACCGGGCTGCCGCCCGCAGGGCTCACCGGCCGGCCGGTGAGGTGCCCCGGACGACGCACCGGAAGCCCAGGTGACAGGTGGCGGTGTCGATCGCTTCGCCCTGCCGGGCCGCGGGCCGGTAGCGCAGGCAGTAGCTGGGCGCACACAGGTGCGAGCCGCCCTTGATGACCCGGCGTGGCAGCTGGGCCCCCGGCCCGGCGAAGCTGCCGCTGGCCGCGGGCGAGTCCACCCGCGGGTCACGCGGCGCGCAGCAGGCCGCCGCGGCCGCGCGCGGGTGGCGCGGGGTGAAGTAGTCACACGTCCATTCCCAGACGTTGCCCGTCATGTCGAACAGGCCATAACCGTTGGCGGGGAAGGAGCCGACCGGGGAGGTCCCCTCGTACCCGTCGATCAGCAGGTTCTGCCAGGGGAACTGGCCCTGCCAGGTGTTGGCCATCATCCGGCCGCCCGGCGCGAACTCATCGCCCCACGCGAAGACCGCCCGGTCGAGGCCGCCGCGGGCGGCGTACTCCCATTCCGCCTCGGTGGGCAGTTCCTTGCCGGCCCATGCCGCGTAGGCCTCGGCGTCCTCGTAGGCGACCTGGGTCACCGGGTGCCGCTCGCGGCCGCGGCCGTCGCTGCCGGGCCCGCCCGGATGCCGCCAGTCCGCGCCGGGCACGTAGGCCCACCAGTTGCGGTAGTCGCGCAGATCGACCGGGCCTGGCGGTGCGGTGGAAGACCAGCGCACCGGGCACCAGCAGGGCGGGATCGGCATCGGGGTAGGCGGCCGGGTCGAGCGGGCGCTGCGCGACGGTCACGTACCTGGTGGCGGCCACGAAGCGCCGGTATTCGGCCACCGTCACCGGATGCGCGTCCATCCAGAAGCCGTCCACGGTGACCTGGTGTACCGGCCGCTCCTCCGGATAGAAGTCGGCCGAGCCCATCGCGAACGTGCCGGCCGGAACCCACTGCATCTGCCGAAGCTGGTGCCGTGTCGCAGACATGCCGCGCATGCTCCCGGTTCTCGCGCCCTGACCGTGACATTAGGGATCTGTCCACGGGTCCGGCACCACCCTGCGGGGGTGAGACCGGAGCGGCCGCACCGCCGGAAGATCGCTCTCACCCAGGGCGGGTGACGACAGGCCCGGGGCACCCGGACAGCATCGATGAGGAGCCTGGGACGGAAGGAGACGGCCATGGCCGACAGTGACGGTACCCAGCCTGCACCTCCGGGAGCACTGGCCGGTTCCTGGCAGGCCGCGCTGTTCCTCGGTGCGGCGACCCTGATCTTCGGGCTCATCGTGACGCTGCACCCGAGCGGCTCGGTGAACGTGATCGCGGTGCTGCTCGGCATCCTGATGATCCTCTCGGGCATCTTCCACCTGATCCGGGTCTTCGACCTGGCCGAGCCGCACCGGGTCTGGCTGGGCATCACCGGGCTGCTGTTCATCGTCATCGGGGTCATCCTGATCCGGCACCTGCACCTCACCCGGTCGTTCATCGGCCTGGTCATCGGCATCACCTGGATAGTCCAGGGGCTCACCGCGCTCATCGGGGGAATCTCCGGCGGCGTGCGCGAGGGCCGCGCGTGGTGGATCATCTTCGGCGCGGCGAGCCTCATCGCGGGGATCGCCGTGGCGGCCACGCCCTCCTCGTCGCTGGATGTGCTGGCCACACTGCTGGGTATCTGGTTCATGGTGATGGGCGTCTTCGAGGTCATCGGCGGGCTGCTGCTCCGGCATGCGCTCCGGGCCAGGGAGATGTCACACGCATAAGCAGGCACAGCACCGCGGAGGAGCCGACGATGCCTGAGCTGACGGCCGAGGCTCCGCTCCCGGCCCACGCTGCGGTATCAGCTGGACACCACCCTGGGGCGGCTGACCCCGCCGGAGAGCGCGGCCAAGGGCAAGGCGGCCCGGGCCGCGGTCCCCCGCGCCCGGCACGCGGAGTTCGAGGCGGCCCCGGACCGGCCCGACCCGGTCGCGCTGCTGGCGGAGCAGGCGGTCACCCGGGTGCCCGAACTGGTGCCGGTCCGCTGGGGCCGGATGCTCGTCTCCCCGTTCACCTACTACCGTGGGGCGGCCCTGCCGATGGCCAGCGACCTGGCCACCACGCCGGTCTCCGGGCTGGCGGTGCAGGCGTGCGGCGATGCGCACCTGTCCAACTTCGGCATCTTCGGCTCCGCCGAGCGCCGCCTGGTGTTCGACGTCAACGACTTCGACGAGACCCTGCCCGGCCCGTGGGAGTGGGATGTCAAGCGGCTGGCCGCCAGCCTGGAGGTGGCGGGCCGGGAGAACGGGTTCCCCGTCAAGCAGCGGCGTGACATCGTCATGGCGGCGGTCGCCAGCTACCGGCTGGCCATGCGCGGCTTCGCGGGACAGACGAACCTGGCGGTCTGGTACGCGCGCACCGATGTGGAGCAGTTGCGGGCCGACCTCGATGCCCAGCTCACCGCGCGGCAGCGCAAGAGGCTGGACCAGGGCATCGCCAAGGCGCGGACCCGGGACAGCATGCAGACGGTGGCCAAGCTCACCCGTGTCGTGGACGGGCAGCCGCGGATCACTGTCCGACCCGCCGCTGCTGGTGCCGGTCACCGAACTGATTCCCGGCGACGCCGACCGGGCGGCCTTCGTGTCCGACCTGGCCGGCCTCGTCGCGCAGTACCGGCGCACGCTGGAAACCGACCGCCGGTTCCTGCTGGAGCAGTTCGAGGTCTGCGACATGGCCCGCAAGGTCGTCGGCGTGGGCAGCGTCGGCACCCGGTGCTGGATCGTCCTGATGCTCGGCCGGGACATCGGCGACCCGCTGTTCCTCCAGGTGAAGGAGGCCGAGCGGTCGGTGCTCAGCCGGTTCGTGGGCGCCAGCAAGTACACCAACCAGGGCCAGCGGGTGGTCGCGGGCCAGCGGCTGATGCAGGCCACCAGCGACATCTTCCTGGGCTGGCAGCGGACCCAGGCCGGGCTGGACGGCAAGGCCCGCGACTTCTACGTGCGCCAGCTCAGGGACTGGAAGTTCTCCCTGGACATCGCGACGATGCTGCCCGCCGGGCTGCGGGCCTACGGCGAGGTGTGCGGCTGGACGCTGGCCCGGGCGCACGCCCGCTCCGGTGACCGCATCGCCATCGCCGCCTACCTCGGCGGCTCGGATGTCTTCGACAGGGCCGTCGCGCAGTTCGCCACCGTGTACGCCGACCAGAACGAGCGGGACCACCAGGCCCTGGCCGACGCCGCCGCATCAGGACGGATCACCGCCGAGCACGGCCTGTGACGCCCGCCCGGGAGGAACAGTGACCTCGCCGCCCGATCCCGCCGCGCTGCTGCGTTCCCGGCCCTACCTCGCCCTGCTCGCGCTCGCGGCGATCATCGGCGTGCCGATCTCCGCGGTGGCCTACGGGTTCCTCGCGCTGGTCAGCAAGCTGCAGCAGTGGATCTTCACCGACCTCCCCAAGGGCCTGGGCTTCCACGGGACGCCGCTGTGGTGGCCGCTCCCGGCGCTGGCCCTGGCCGGGCTGCTGGTCGCGCTCACCCTGCGGTACCTGCCGGGAACCGGCGGTCATTCCCCGGCCGACGGGCTCCAGGCGGGCGGGCCGCCCCCGGCGGCGATCGACCTCCCCGGCGTCGCCCTGGCGGCGCTGGCCACCCTGAGCCTCGGCGCGGTGCTGGGGCCGGAGGCGCCGCTGATCGCCCTCGGCGGCGGGCTGGGCGCATGCGCGGTCCGGCTCGCGAGAAAGGACGCCCCGCCGCAGGTCGCCACCATGATGGCCGCCGCCGGCAGCTTCACCGCCATCAGCACGCTGTTCGGCTCGCCGTTGCTCGGCGCGTTCCTGTTGATGGAGGCGGCCGGGATCGCCGGGGCAACGCTGGAACTGGTGCTGGTGCCCGGGCCTGCTCGCCGCGGGGATCGGCTCGCTCATCTTCATCGGCCTGGGCCACTGGACCGGGCTCGGCGCCTTCTCGCTGGCGATACCCGGCCTGCCCCAGGTCGGGACGCTGACCGTCGGCGAATTCGGCTGGGCGCTGGTCATCGGGGTGGCCGCCGCCGTGCTCGGGTCCGCGATCCGGTGGCTCGCCCTGCTGCTGCGGCCGCACGTGGAGCGCCGGATCCTGCTCGCCACGCCGATCGCCGGCCTGGCCGTCGCGGGGCTGGCCATCGCGTACGCGGCGGGCACCGGCAAGGGCTTCAGTGACGTCCTGTTCTCCGGGCAGAACGCGCTCGGCCCGCTGCTCGGACCACAGCGCCAGCTACACCGCGGGCGCGCTCCTGCTGCTGCTGGTATGCAAGGCGGCCGCCTACGCGGTGTCGATGAGCGGGTTCCGCGGCGGCCCGGTCTTCCCCGCCATGTTCGCCGGGGCCGTCGGCGGGCTCGCGCTGTCGCATCTGCCCGGGCTGCCGCCGGTAGCGGGCGCGGCGATGGGGATCGGTGCCATGTGCGCGGTGATGCTCCGGCTGCCGATGACGTCGGTGCTGCTGGCCACCGTGCTGCTCACCTCGGACGGCCTGGCCGTCATGCCGGTCGTGATCGTCGCGGTCGTGGTGGCCTATGTGACGTCGGCATGGCTTTCCCCGGCACCGCGCCGGCCAAGGGCGCTGGGTCAGTGCCGGGCGTGCCGGTACCGGTTCGGCAGGATCGCGCCAATGAGCCAGAGGACCGGGAAGATAAAGCCGATCAGGCCGAGGACCCAGTGCCCCTTGCGGAAGGTCATGACGGCCAGGGTGGCTATCAAAACTAGGTAGAGGATCCCGAGACCCCAGAACCAGCCGTTCATTTATCGTCCACATCCGTCCGGATTCTGGCCGCCCATTTCAGGCGGCGGATCACTAATTTTCAGGACCGGTCTTGTGCACCGCGGCACGTTTCACCGCGGCGGGCAGATTTCAGGAACCATGGCCTGCGGAATACGGGCAATGGGCTCGCGGAATGCTGGTACCAGCTGCCCGCCCCGGTGGCGGCGCGAAATCCGCCGCCCGCACGCCGGGCGGGCCAGCCGGCCCAGGTGATTACCCAGCGCCCCCGCCGTGCAGGGCTTCCTGGAGCTCCTTCTCGTCATCCTTGGACAGCGAGGTCTTCAGTACGGTGCCGCCGTACTTGGACAGCGCGTCGACGGCCTTGTCCGGGGTGACCTTCTCCACCATCAGGAACAGCGCCGAGGTTCCCGGCTGCAGCATGTCGCGCACCTGGTCCTGGAACGCCTTGTCGATTCCCGTCTTGGTGATCTTGCCCATGAGGGCGCCGAGGCCCGCGCCCACGGCCAGGCCGAATACCGGGATGAAGAACAGCAGGCCGAACAGCACGCCCCAGAACATGCCCCACGTCGCACCGGCGCTCACCGGGTGGTGACTGGTGTGGACGTGGAACTTGCCCTCCTTGTCCCGCACGATCGCCGCGATCGCGTCGGGCTCGATGATGAGATCCCGCGCGAGCCCCCGTGCCTCCTCGGCGGCCGCCTCGGCCGTGGCCTCATCGGGGTAGCCGATGGCAATCAAGTCAGCCATAGCGCCTCTTTCTCCTTCTCCTTGGATGGAACCCGGCCCAGTTCATCAACTCAGGCGCGGCAGCTGCTCCACCCCCGGCGGGTGATACCGGGGCGGGCGGCGGCACCAGGCCGGCTGGCGCCGCCGGGCCACGATCCGGTCACGCCGGGGGCTCGGTGTAGCGGCGCTCCTCGTACACCTGCGCCGGACGGCGGTCGTTGCGCTTCATCACCATGAAGATCACCGAGATGATCAGGCCGAGCACTCCGGCGACCATGAGAATCACGCCGATGACTTGGAGATCCACGTGGGCGGGCTTCCAGGTCACGCCGAAGCGGAGAATCGCGCCGACAACGATGAGTGCGACGCTGGCACCGATCGTCACCGCAATTGCCACCTCCTCACCACTCTCCACTGTGGCCGCGCAATCGGCGGAACGCCTCGCCCGGCACGGGTGATCCGGGACCGCCAGGCGGGTGACTGAAAGCGACGAGACTTTGACAATCCGTTATATAAGGTACCAGTTTTAGCGTCTCGCGGCCGCGCCGCGCCGCTACGGAAATGGCGGAGAACGGACACGGAACATCATTCCTAGCCAAACATCGGTTTGTTTATTAGGCTCGACGGAGTGCACCATGGCGGTCGACTCGGCACACGAGGGCAACCGGGGCTAGGCCAGCCGCTGTCCCTGCGATGCCCGCTGCCCTGCCGGGGCTCGACGCGCCGATCGAGACCAAGCTCCACCCGCCGGGCGCGCGGGCCGAGTGGGTGGCACGGTCGGCACTCATCGCCGAACTGACGCACACCGCCGCGAAGCTCGTGCTCGTGGACGCGCCAGCCGGGTTCGGCAAGACCACGCTCGTCGCGCAATGGCACGCCAGCCGGGCGGAGACCAGGCCTTTTGCCTGGGTATCGCTCGACCGCGGCGACGGTGACCCGGGCAGGCTGTGGTGGTACATCGTCAGCGCGCTGACCAGGGCCTGCCCGGAAATCGACGGGGAGGCGATCCTCACCGAGCTGCGGGTGCAATCCCCGGAGTTCTCCGGCTCTGTCCTGCCGATGCTGGCCAACGAGCTGGCCGCGCTCCCGGCGCCGGTGGTCCTGGTACTCGACGACTACCACCTGATCCGGGACCGCAGCTGTCACGACCAGATCGAGTTCCTGCTGCTCCACCTGCCGCCGACCGCACAGGTCGTGCTCATCACGAGGGCGGATCCGCCGCTGCCGCTGGCCCGCCTGCGGGCGGCCGGGGAGATGGCCGAGATCCGGGCCCGCGAACTGCGCTTCACCCCGGAGGAGGCGGCCGGGCTGCTGTCCGCCGTGGCCGGCCTCCAGCTCGGCGATGCCGACCTGCGCCAGCTCATGGACCGGACCGAGGGATGGCCCGCCGGGGTGTACCTGGCCGCGATCTCGCTGCGCGGGCATCCCTCGCCGCACGCCTTCATCCGGCAGTTCACCGGCAACAACCGGTTCATCGTGGACTTCCTGGCCGAGGAGGTGCTCAGCCGCCAGCCGGCCGAGATCCAGCAGTTCCTGGCCCGCACCTCCATCCTGGCCCGGTTCTGCGCGCCGCTCTGCGACGCCGTCACCGGCGCATCGGGCGCCGCGGGGATCATCGAGATGCTGGAACGGGAGAACCTCTTCCTGGTGCCGCTCGACGAGAACCGGCAGTGGTACCGCTACCACCACCTGTTCGGGCAACTCCTGCGAAGCCGGCTGGCCAGGACGGAGCCGGGCCTGGTGACCGCCCTGCACGAGCGGGCCAGTGACTGGCACGAGGGGGCCGGGTCGGCGGAGGAGGCGGTCCACCACGCGCTCGCCGCCGGCGACGCCACCCATGCCGTGGCGCTTATCGCCCGCTACTGGCATGCCTACGTGGACAAGGGCAGAACGGCGACGGTCCGGGGCTGGATGCGGGCGCTGGGCGACGACCGGATCGCCAGCCATCCCCTCGCCGCGCACTGCGCGGCCTGGGCGGCGGCCCTGTCCGGTGACCAGAAGGGTGTGCGGCACTGGCTGCCGGTCATCGACAAGGGCCACCACGACGGCCCGCTGCCCGACGGCATGCGGTCGCTGGAATCCTCCGCGGCGCTGCTGCGCGCCTCGTTCGGGTTCGACGGGCTCCCGGCGATGCGCGCCGCGGCGCGGACGGCCGCCGCGATCGAACGGGATCCGTCGTCCCCGTACTTCGCCCTGGCGCGGGGGGCGCTGGGCTTCAGCCACTTCCTGTCCGGCGACCTGCACGCCGCGGTGCGGCCCCTGGAGGAGGCGGTGCACAGCGAGGCGTCCCTGCGGCTGGTGCGCATGTTCGCCCAGGCCGTGCTGGCCATGGTCATGGTCGGGCTGGGCAGGCTGCCGAGGGCGCAGGAGTGCGCGGACGCCGCCCGCGACCTCGTCATCGGCGGCGACCTCGGCCGGATGCCGCAGACCGTCATGGCCTACGCGGCGAGCGCGGCGGTCCATGCCGCCCAGGGCCGGTTCGAGCAGGCCCGGCGGGAGCTTGAGCCGGTGCTGGACCTGCGCAGGCAGCAACTCCGGCCTCGGGCCGTGGAGCACCATCGTGCCGACCTTCGTCCTGGCCCGGATCCGGCTCGCCCTCGGCGACGCCGCCGGCGCCGCGGAACTGGCCGACGAGGCGCGCGAGGTGCTGACCGCGCTGCCGGACGGCACCGAGGCGCTCCAGGCGCGCCTGGCCGATCTCGACCGGCGGATCGCCCGCCCGGCTCGCGAGGCGGACACCGCCGAACCGCTGACCGAGCGTGAGGTGGCGGTCCTGCGCATGCTCGGCGGCACGCTCTCGCTCCGCGAGATCGGGCAGGAGATGTACGTGTCGGCGAACACGGTCAAGACGCACACCCAGGCCATCTACCGCAAACTCGGCGTCTCCTCGCGGCACGACGCCGTGGCGCGCGGTAAACGGCTCGGGATCTAAAAGCGCCAGATCACCCGGGTGAACACAATGACCGGGTGGACTTTCTCACCCAGTCTTTGTGTGCAAAGGTGTAAATTCAGTCGCCCGGGGAAGCGCGGGCAAACAGCCGCACCCCTTCGCGCCATCGGAGGAACACGCCATGAGCGGGTCCGCGAACCACCGCCAGCGGTACCGGATCGTCCTCCGGGGTGAATGCCAGCAGTTGCTGACGGGCCTGCTGGACGGGTTCACGGTCGAGTCCGGCCAGGGCTGGACCTGCATTATGGCCGCGGTGCGCGATGAGTCCGAACTATATGGCCTGCTGGACCGGTTTCAGGAATTTGCACTGCATATTGTCAGCCTGACCGAACTGGACACCGAGGCGGCTGCAGCCGCGGGCCGCCCTGGGCAGCCAGTAAGGCGGCACCGCGGCCTCAGCCGTCCGGCCCCGCGCCGGCGCCCGTACGGCGCGGGAGCCGATCCAGTCAGAGCAGGCCGAGCCGCTTGGCCCGGCGGACGGCCTCGCCGCGGTGCGTCACCGCGAGCTTGCGGTAGATGCTCTTGAGATGCGTCTTGACGGTGTTCACCGAGATGTACATCCCGGTGGCGATCTCGGCGGTGCTCTCCATCGCCGACACGTGCTCCAGCACCTCGCGCTCGCGTTCGCTCAGCGTCTCCACGATCACCGGCGCGTCCTGCGCCCGTGGCTCTCTGAGCTCCATCCAGCCGGGCCGGACCAGATCCGGCTCGAGCAGCCGCCGGTAGGCCTGAGCCAGCTCGGGATCCCGCTGCAGCACCGGCTGGAGCCAGTCGCGCTCCATCACGAAGGGCAGCCGGCACAGCTCAGGCTCGCCGAGCCGCAGCGCGTGCTCCAGTGACCGCCGGCCGCGCACGGCATCCCCGGTGCCGTAGTTCAGCCGGGCGTCCGCCAGCCATGCCGCCATGCGCACGTCGGCGGGCGCCTCGTTGCCGGGCGGCGCGGCGGCGAGCGCCCGCGCGGCGGCCTGCCGGTCCCCGCTGGCCAGCAGCGCACGCGCCAGCGCGACCGTAGCGCCGAGCGAGGATTCCGGTCCCGCCCGCATAGCCGTGTCGACGGCCAGCTGGCGGTCACCGGTGGCGGTGTGCGCCCACGAATCGATCAGCAGCATCCGGCGCTCGATCCAGGCCGGCGGCGACCAGCCCTGCCGGGCCCGGCTCACGGTCTCCAGCGCTGCCCTGGCGCGGCCCTCCGCCAGGCTGTGCCTGGCCGCGACGAGGCTGGCCACCACGTCGATCAGCTTGTCCGGCTGGGCCCGCAGGGCGCCCTCGGCCCGCTTGCGCCAGCGGCGGGCGGCAGGCAGCTCGTTCCGGTCCAGATGCACGCAGGAGAGCGCCACCTCGGCCGCGGCGCCCCAGGCGCGCACCGGCCGGTCGGCGTCGTCCCCCGGCCTGCTGGCCGCCTCGGCGGTGAGCTCCTCGGCATGGTTCAGCCTGCCCTGCAGCGCCTCGATCAGCGCGAGGTGGCCGAGGAAGTCGGCCCGCCCGATCGCGCTCTCCGTGGCCTGGGCGGTGATCGCGCCCGACGAGAACACGGTGGCGGCCTCGTCGAAACGGCCCGACCACAGTGCCACGGCACCGCGGCCGGCGAGCACCTGCGCCTGGTTCCAGGGATGCCGGGCGAGCTGGTGCCGGGGAAGCGCGTCGACCAGCAGTTGCGCGCTGTCGGCGGCGGCCGCCGCCGCCCCGACGTCACTGGCGCTCCGGGCCAGGACGATGCGGATCAGCGCGGCGGCGAGACGGGACGGCGTTTCCGCCTCCGCGGGAAGCCCGGCGAGCAGCTCTTCGGCGGCGCGGGCGAAGACACCGCTCGTGGCACTCTCGCCGCAGGACAGGTCGATCGCCGCGGCGACGAGCAACGGCTGTGGCGCCGCTCCATCGCAGGTCGCGCGGCATCTGCCGGAAGCCGTCGGCCAGCACCTCGTTACCCTGCGGTTCGATGAGCTCGCCCACGGCAAGCTCGTCCACCACGCTGCTGGCCGCGAACTGCCAGTCACCGGCGTCGGCGGCGTGCCGGACCGCCTCGGCGAGGTATCCGTTCCGGCGGAACCACCGCGCCGCGCGCAGGTGCAGGTCCTGCATCCCGCCGGGGTCGTCGCGCCGCAGCTTGAGCCGGAGGACCGCCGCGAACAGTGAGTGGTAGCGGTACCAGCCGCTGTCGTCCCGCTGGACGAGCGCGTTCACGTGCGCCAGGTCGGGGAGCATGGCCGCGTCCCGGTCCCGGCCGGCGACCTCGCTGGCAAGCTCCTCGTTGATCCGGTCGAGGATGCTGGTGCGCAGCAGGAAGCTCCTGACATGCGGCGGCTGGGCGTTGAGCACCTCCTCCACCAGGTAGCCGGCGACGGCGCTGTCCTCCGCGACCAGTTCCTTGACGAACTGACCGGGGTCGGCGTGCCCGTCCATCGAGATGGCGGCGAGACGCAGGATCGCCGCCCAGCCTTCGGCCCGCCGGGTGAGCCGGTCCAGCAGGTCCGCCGACAGTTCGATGCCGTGCTGGGCCATGAGCAGGCAGGCTTCGGGCGTGGTGAAGGCGAGGTCGCCCGCCCGGATCTCGGTGAGTTCCCCGGTGAGCCGGTACCGGTGCAGCGGCAGCAGCGGATCGATCCGCGAGGCGACCACCAGCCGCAGTCCCGGGGCGGCGTTCCTGAGCACATAGGCCAGCCCGTCCAGCACCTTGGCGCTGGTCAGCAGGTGGACATCGTCGAGGACCAGGGTGACCGGGGGATCCTGGGCCGCCATCAGCGAGGCGAACCGGAGCAGGAACTCGTGGTCGACCGGGTACCGGCGCACCGCCGCGGACATCGCCCTGGAGACCGGCACGCCGGCCCGCCGCAGCGCCTCCAGGAGGTAGGACCAGAACACCCTCGGCTGGTTGTCGTGGTCGTCGATGGTGACCCAGGCGGTGGCCCCGGCGCAGCTGCCGCCCGCGGCCCACAGGGCAAGGGCCATCGTCTTGCCCGCCCCGGGCGGCCCGGTGACCGTCGTCACCGGGCCGCGGGCGCCCTGGGCGATGAGCGCCTCGATGCGGGGCCGCGGTATGAGCCATTCGGGCACGCCGGGCACGGTGACCTTGGATGCCAGGAGCGGATCACCAGGCCCCGCTGCCTGCCGGCCGGAGCCGGCGGTCACAGTTAGGGCCACACTGGTCACCATCGACACCGCCTCAGCACGTCGGCGAGCGGCGGTCGCCGGCCTGCCCCTTCGCCCAGGCGGGCTAACCCGCCTGATACCCGTTTTCGCACGGACACGGGTGACCGGTCATCACCCCCTGGCGATCTCACCAGGGTGAGGCGCGCCCGGATTGCGGCGCGGCGCCGGATCACCCGTCCCGAGTGGGGTGCCACCGGCCCGGCCGGAGCAGGGTGAGATGACTGTGGCTTTTCCCACAAACCTTGGGGGCCTGCGGTGCCGTCCGTGTATTACGAGATCCGCATAGCCGGAGTCCTCCCCGCCGAAGCGCTGCTCGACTTCGAGAGGCTCAGCGCATCGGTGCATCAGGTCGAAACGGTCGTGCACGGCCCGCTCCAGGACCAGGCGGCCCTGCATGGGCTCCTGGCCAGGCTGGAGACCTTCGGTGTCCAGGTGATCGAGGTGCGCCGCCTCCAGGACGACGCCTGAGGGCCCGCCGCTGCCCGCGAGATACCACCGGCCTGCCGCGGGACCGCACAGGTCAGCGCGCCGCCAGGCGGCCTGCGGGCCGCCGGGCCGGCGCTGGGACAGCGGAGTCAGGTACCGGAACGGTGGCGCCAGGCGCTCGTGCATGCTGCCGCCCCGCGCGATCACATACGCGAACACGCCGATGTACGGGAGCACCACCACCAGGACCAGCCAGCCGCCCTTGGCCCACCCGCTGAGGTCGTGGCTGCGGAAGATGTCGATGATGATCCACACGAGCAGGTACAGCCAGAGCAGCCAGATGAAGAAGAACATCATGGTCAAGAACGCATTGAGCAACGGGTACTGTGCCATCTGCCTGCCCTCCATCGGGGGGGCGCACAGGCCCCCTGAACTCTGGTGACAATGTGGCCAGCGGGCCCTCAGCCTGCCTCACCCGCGGCGGATGAGCCTGGGGGACTCCCTTGATCAATCGGCGGCTGCGCCAACCTCAGCGCAGGCCGATGACGGTTACTGTCGTTCGCGCCCGGGTGGCGGGCATCCCCCTCGGCGGGTGATTGCCGCTGCTGCCTGCCGGCGGCGGTACGCTAGGCAGGCACATGGGACGGTGCCGAAGGCAGGCGGTCAATGGCTGGTGAAAGCAACGGGGTGATGGCCAACGGCAGCCCTCCGTTGCCCTTCGACACGAGCGTGGCGCACGTCGCCCGGGTGTACAACTACTGGCTCGGCGGCAAGGACAACTTCGCCGCCGACCGGGCCGCGGGCGAGCAGGCGATCAGGGCCTTCCCGGAGATCGGGCTGTCCGCGCGGTCCAACCGGGCGTTCCTGGCGCGGGCGGTGCGCTTCCTGGCCGGAGAGTGCGAAATCCGCCAGTTCCTGGACATCGGGACCGGGATTCCGTCGGCGAACAACACCCACGAGGTCGCCCAGTCGGCAGCGCCGGCCGCCCGGATCGTCTACGTGGACAACGACCCCGTCGTGCTCACCCACGCCCGCGCATTGCTGACCAGCGACCCGGCGGGCGCCACCGACTACATCGACGCCGACCTGCGCGATCCCCGGGGGATCCTGGCCAGCGCGGTGCCGCTGCTGGACTTCAGCCGCCCGGTCGCGGTGATGCTGATGGCCGTACTGCAGCACCTCGACGACGAGGACGACCCGTACCGGGTTGTCGAGACGCTGCTGGAGCCCCTGCCGCCGGGCAGTTACCTGGCCCTGTCCCATCCCGCCAAGGACATCAACGCCGAGGCCATGGCCAGGATGGCGGAAAGCCTCAACAGGATGATGGCCGAGAAGGTCACCTTCCGGGACAACGCGGCCGTGGCCCGGTTCTTCGACGGGCTGGAACTGGCCGAGCCGGGGATGGTCCAGGCGTCGAAGTGGCGGCCGGTCAGTGAGACCGAGGCGGCCAGCCCGGCGGCCCTGTGGGCCGGCGTCGCGCGCAAGCCCTAGCAGTGCTAGCCCGGGGGGCGACCCCCGGAACCCCCGCTGGCTCAAGGCCCCGTTCCTTCGTCACGGGGCCTTGGCCCCGCTAGACGCGGTGGAAGCCCCAGTTCAGCAGCCGCCGGGCCGCGGTGAACAGCGCGGCACCGTTCCTCGTCGGATCCACGTGCAGGAGCACGCCGATCAGGGTGCGTCCGTCGCGGCGCGCCTCGAACAGGAAGCAGTTGCCCGCGACGTTGGTGTTGCCGGTCTTGATGCCGAGCATGCCGCGGTAGGACCCGAGCAGCCCGTTGGTGGTCTGCCACAGATAGCTGTGGTGGCCCGGCCGCGGCGGCCAGATGGTAGCTGCGCTGGGCGACGATCCGGCGGAACAGCGGCAGGCGCATCGCCTGCTCCCCCAGCCGGATGAGATCGGCCGGCGAGGAGTAGGTGGAGTGCTCGGTCGGGTAGGGCATGCCGTCGAAGTGCGAGAAGCGGGTCGACGCCAGGCCCATCGCGCTGGCCGCCGCGTTCATCTTCGCGATGAACGCGTTCCGGCCGGGGCCGTAGCTGGTGGCCAGCAGGTAGGCCGCGTCGCAGCCGGAGGGCAGCAGCATCGCCTCCAGCAGCTGGCGCGCGGTCAGCACATCCCCGGCGATCAGGCCGGCGCTGCTGGCACCGCGCTTGTGCACGTACCGGATGGCGCCCCGGCTGACCTTGATCTCCCGGCCCAGGTCACCGGCCCTGATCACCAGCAGCGCGGTCATCACCTTGGTGATGCTGCCCATCGGCCGGGCGACGGTGAAGTCCCGGCCCCACAGTTCCACGCCGGTGCCGGCATCCACCAGCCCCCCGCCCCAGGCGTCCACCCGCGGCGCCCCGGCGTCCGGCATCCGCGGCGGGGGCGGCCGCAAGCCCCGGTGACGGCACCAGTAGCGCCGTGGCGGGAGACGCCACCAGCACGGCCGCCGCCAGCACGGGCAGCAGGATCAGGCCGCGGGCCAGGAACCTGGTTCCCCGCCGGCGCCCGCGCCGCCGCCACGCTCGCACACTGCATTCAACCAGCCCGGGTGGCCACCGCCTGGCATCTCACTCGTCGTAGCGCGAGGGCGGGTACGGGTCCCGCTGCCCTTCGACCGTGAGCTCGTCCTTGTCGTACTCGCGGCGGATCTCGGCGCGCGCCTCCTGGTAGGTGTCTGACCGGGTGAGGTCCGGCTCCGGTGGCGCATCGGTCGCCGGGGGAACCTCGTCCCGGTCGTAGTCGTCGAGCCCGGCCGCGACCCGTTCCTCCTCGGTCAGCCGGGCAAGCCGGTCGTCATCGAGGTGCCCGGGAATGCCGCCGTGCTCACGGCGGTCACGGTGGAACTCCTCGGCCGGCTCTTCCGGGTCCTGCTCACTCATCACGCCTCCATGGGTCCGGCCGGGTAGCCGTCGCTGTTCGCCCATTCCGACTTCGTCAAGCAGGTCACCTGCCCGGGCGGGCGAAACCACTTCCGGCCCGGGCAGCGTAACGCAGCGAAAGCGGTTACCAGTACTGGGTGGTGGCGCCGGAACTGCGGCGCACCGAACCCGTGCCCTCGGGCCGCTCGAACACCGACTGGACGGCTATCCGGCCCGGGCCCTGCAGCGTCAGCCAGGTCGACTTGGCCTGATAGCGCGTCGAGCTGAACCAGTACTGGCCGTGCGGGTACTCGAAGTGCAGGAACATCCGGACCGACTGGTCCTTCCAGATCAGCCCGCCCGGCTGCACCAGGATGCGCTGGCCCTCGGCCAGGTCGCGGATGAACGTGTTGCCCGGGGCGTGCAGCAGCAGCAGGCCGTTGCCGCCGGTCGCGTGGAAGGTGTCCATGGTCTTGCCCAGCGGGTAGTGCCACTCCTCGTCGTCGCCGTCCTGGGTGGTGAACCAGACGCTGGCGTTCTGCCAGCCGTAGTTGACGTTCCCGGTGGCGACGAGGAAGCGGTGCTCCACCACGTCGACGGCGCGGCCCGGGGCGAGCGGCACGGCCAGGGTCTCCCCCGGCTCGTCGGCGCTGAACGCGATGTGCCCGGGGCCCTGCGCCGTCATCATGATCAGCGGCATCCCGGCCCGCATCCGCTTCCAGCCGCCCTTCATGGGCAGGTTGCCGAGGCGGACGTTCGGGTCGGTGTGCAGCAGCACGTGGTGGGAGAAGTAGACCGAGTCCTCGTCGTGCAGCGCCATCTCGGCCACCGGCACGTACATGCCGCTGACCTGGCAGGTGGAGTGGCCGAACCGGATGTGGGCCATGTCGCGGATCGGCGGCTGCTCGATCCAGCCGGAGTCGGAGACCTTGAGCCGGACGTCGACCGGCGCGCCGCAGGCCGGGCAGGTGCCCCCGCCGCCGTCGCTGGCCATCCGGCAGTACGGGCAGGTGTAGGCCCCCTGGGCAGGTGGCATCGTCATGTCGGTGCCCCTACTCGGAGCCGTGGTGGACGTACATGGACTGGATGCCCACCCGGCCGGGCCCGGTCATCTCGGCCAGGTACATGCTGTGGCCGCCCATCATCCCGGTCTTGACGTTCTGCTTGACCACGTTCATGGTCACCGACGAGTCCTTGTACAGGAAGCCGCCCGGCTCGACCAGGATCTTCTCGCCCTGCTGCAGGGTCCGCTGGAACACGTTGCCGTACCCGTGCAGGAGCAGCAGCCCGGACTCGCGCTGGGTGACGAACCGGTCCATGTACATGCCGCCGCCACCGTGCAGCACGTTCACCAGGCCCTTGATCCGGACGAACGAGTAGGTCAGCGAGTGCGTCCCGGCGAGGAAGGCGTGCTCGCGCACGTCCAGTTCCATCGACGGGTGCAGCGGCAGCACGACCACCTCGCCGGTGGCGTCGCGGGAGAAGGCGACCCGGCCCGGCCCGTGCGCCACGCTCAGGATGTGCGGCATGCCGCCGAGCATGCGCTTCATGCCGCCGCCGGTGTTCAGCGCCGACATCGGCACCTGGGGTTCCTTCCAGAGCATCACGTGGTGCTCGAAGAACACCGAGTCGCCCTGGGCGAGCGCGATCTCGGCCACCGGGACGATCTCGCCCTCGATCTGGCAGGTGGAGTTGGAGAACCGGAACTCCGTCATGTCCCGCAGCCGCGGCGCCTCGGCCCAGCCCGAGTCGGTGACGAGGTCCTTCTTATCCAGCGGCGCGCCGCAGGTCGTGCAGTTGGTGCGGCCCGTCTCGTTCTGGGCCTTGCACCACTGGCATTCGATACGGTCCATGACCATGAGGACAGCCCTTCAGTAGTTTCATGCCATACGCCCCCCGGGGCGCATGGGTGTGCAGGGCGGGCCGGCCCGTGGCCGGCCGCGCTGGGCTCGCGTCCGAGCCGGGCGTGCGGTCCGGCGCCGGTTACGCCGGCGGCGGGCTGACCGGGGTGCCGCACTCCCCGCAGAACTTCGCGGTGGCACTCAGGTCGGCATTGCAGTTGGTGCAGTGCTTGGCCATCGGCGTGCCGCACTCCCCGCAGAACTTCGAGCCGACGCGCACCGCGCTGTGGCACTGCGGGCACTCCATCGTCGCCTCGGCTGCCGGGGCGGCCGCCGGGGCCGCGGGCGCCGGGGCTGGCGGCGGGGCCTGGGCGGCGGCTGCTGCACGAAGCCCTGGCCGCCTCCGGCGAAACCGGGGCCGGGCGGCGGTGCGGGCGGGGCCTGCGGCGGCGCCTGCATCATCTGGCCGGCCATGCCCATGCCCGGCGCCCAGGAACATCGGGGTCACCGCGCCGCCGCCCTGCGCCATGCCCTCGCCGGCCCCCTGCAGCGCCTCGGCCTGCGCCGCCTGGAGGAAGCCGCCGGCCAGCCGGCTGTAGGCGGTGTCGCCGGCCAGCTTCTTCAGCCGGGCGTTGTCGTCGTCGTCGAGGTTGACGTCGAGGTTCCCGAACCGGGCGATGGTCAGCCCGTAGTCCGCCAGCTGCTCGTTGGCCGCGGGCATGGTGGCCGCCTCGATGTCCGGGCTGTGCATGGACATGCCGAGGATCGGCCAGGCGCCGGTCATGAGCTGGGTGGTGATCGAGGTCCTGGTGACCTTCAGCAGTTGCTGCGCGACCCAGCCGGTGATGGCCTCGTTGTTCGTCACGTCCACGGTGCCGACGAGGTTGAGGATCAGCTTGGTGGGATCGACCACGCGCAGGGCGTATTCCCCGAACGCCCGGAGCGTGACGATCAGGCCGGTCTGCGGGTCCTGGACCTCGTCGAGCCGGCCGCCGAAGCGGCAGTGCGGGTATTCCCGCGCGCCGACGAAGTAGATCTCGGCCTTGAAGGCGTTGCTGTTGCTCGCCCAGTCCACGAACATCCCCAGGAACGGGATCTCCGAGGCGTCCAGGGTGTGCTGGCCCGGCGAGAGGACGCCCATGACCTGGCCCTGGTTCATGAAGACGGCGACGGCATCGGGCTCCACGATGGCCCTGGCGAACTTGCGGATGTTCTGGTCGGGCCATTTGTAGACGATCTGGCCCTTCGAGCTGTCCGGTGCTGCGATGAACTCGCGGCGAGCTTCGTTGAGAAGGCCCATGGAACCGCTCCTGACGTTATTGGGCGACCCCCGTTACGCTCGGCCGCTTTGCACGGATCATACTTCGGCGGGGCGCTTCGCGCGCCCTTTGCCCGGGCGAGGGTTTGTCACCTTATGTACCTGGATCGGCGGCAGAGCACCTCGGCGATGACGCGCTTGGTCGCGCGGGCGTCCTCTGGATCGTCCTGCAGCGCGCTGACCAGCACAATCATGGCTTTCCACAGCGCCCAGCCGCGGCCACGGGCCCAGGTCGCCCGGGTGGCCGGCAGCTGCGCCTGGAACATCCTGCGGCTGGCGCCGGAGAAGTACGTCCAGGCGATGACCGTGTCACAGGCGGGATCCCCGACGGCGCAGCAGCCGAAGTCGATGACGGCGCTCAGCCGGCCGTGGTCGACCAGCAGGTTGCCGTCGGCGATGTCGCCGTGCACCCACACCGGCGGGCCGTGCCCGGCCGCGGCGAGGGCCTCGCTGCCACACCTGCGCCGCCGCCGCCGTGTCGATCTCGCCGGCGAGTGCCTTGAGCGCGCCGGCGACCTCGCCGTCGAAGCCGGTCAGCGGGCCGCCGCGGTTGCAGCTGTGCGCCCCTGGCGGCGGGCCGCCGGCCGGATCGACCCGCTGCAGCGCGGCCAGGAAGCCAGCCAGCCCGGCCGCGAGAGCGGTCCGGTCCGCGACGTGGCTCGTGGCCAGCGGGGTGCCGGGCAGCCACCGGTAGACCGACCACGGCCACGGGAAACCGCACCCGGGGACGCCCCTGGCCAGCGGCTGCGGGATCGGCAGCGGCAGCCGGCCGGCCAGCAGCGGCAGCCACCGGTGCTCCTTGTCCACCTGCTGGGCGTAGCCGGGCCCGCTGGGCAGCCGCACCGACAGGCCCGCGCCGAGGCGGAACGTGACGTTGTCCCACCCGCCCGGCTCGACCCGCCGCACCGGAAGATCCGCCCACTGCGGGAACTGGGCCGCGACCAGCCGCGCCGCCAGTTCCGCCGTGATCGCCGCCTTCTCCACGGACGGCATCATCCCCCGGCCGGGGCCTGGCCTACCGCACCGCCCAGGCCGTGCCGTTCCAGTGCAGGATCAGCGTGTCGCGCACGGACTTGCTGAGGTAGGACCCGACCGCCCAGGCGTCGGTGGCCGAGTCGGCGCTCACCCCGGTCAGCACGTTGCTGGCCGGGCCCGGGCTGGGGCTGCTCACCTGCGACCAGGCCGTGCCGTTCCAGCCCAGGATCAGCGTGTCCACCGGGCCGCCGCTGAGGTTCAGCGCGGACTCGCCGACCGCCCAGGCCTGCGTGCCCGAGACGGCGCTCACCGCGGTAGCTCGTTGGCGCCCGCGCCCGGATCCGGGCTGGGCACCCGCGGCCACGAGGTGCCGTTCCACTGCAGCACCAGCGTCTGGCCCGGGCCGGTGGACAGGTCCGGGTTGTTGCCGACCGCCCAGGCGTGGCCCTGCCCGCCCGCGCTGACCCCGGACAGCAGGTTGTACCGGCCTGCCGGCGCCGGGCTGGCGCTCTTCACCTGCGTCCAGGCCGGGGCGCTCCACTTCAGCACCAGCGTCCGCAGCGTCTTGCCCCGGGCGTAGCTGCCCACCGCCCAGGCGCCGCCGCCCTGGGTGGCGCTCACACCCTGGAGGAAACTGTCCTTCTTGCCCGGATCCGGGCTCGTCATCCGCGACCAGGACGTGCCGTTCCAGCGCAGGATCAGCGTGCCGAACGGCCGGTGGCGGGCGTCCCGGCGAAGCCGGCCGCCCAGGCTTCCCGGTCCGACACGGTGCTCACGCCGTTCAGCTCGGTTTCCGGCAGGCCCGAGGCCGGGGCGGCCACCTGGGACCAGGCCGTGCCGTTCCAGTGCAGGATCAGCGGCAGGGTGCCGGCGGCCTGGCCGCGGTAGAAGCCGACCGCCCAGGCGTTGCTGGCGCTGGCCGCGCTGACCCCGGTGAGCGTGTTGAACCGCGTGCCCGGGCTGGGGCTGGCCACCCGCGACCAGGCCGTGCCGTTCCAGTGCAGGATCAGCGTGTCGCGGACACCCGTGGTGTTGTTGCGGTAGGCGCCGACCGCCCAGGCGTCGCTGGCCGAGTCGGCGCTCACGCTGGTGAGCGCGTTGTAGCTGGAACTCGGGTCGGCGGCAGGCAAGGCCCGGCCGGCGCGGGCGCTCCGCGGCGCCGCCGCCCCGGCGGCGGGCAGCACGGCGGCCGGCAGCGCGCCGGCGACGGCGACCGCCGCGACGAGGACGAACGCCCGGGGGCCCGCAGCTGCCACGGAAGCCGAGCATGCCACAGACCAGGACATTCGCGCGTCCTTAGCCCTGGAACGCCGCGACCGCCAAGGCGGCCAGGCAGAGCGGAGCTTGGTCCCGGTGCAGGCGCCGCCCGGCTTGGCCGCGCGGAAAACCCGGTGACCCAGCGGTGCCGCCCGGGCAGGATGGCGGTGTGGAATCCCTGGCCGGACTGCGGGAACGGCGGGCCTTCGAGTGCCGGCTGGTACCCGCCCGGGCGCTGCGCACCCTGGACGAGGCGGATGCCTTCCTGCGCGACCGCGGGCTGCTGACCCGCACCACCGACTGTGCGCTGCCGAGCCTGTACGAGGCATGCCATGAGGACCCGTACCGCCCCGGCCGCCCGGGCTTCGCCACCTGGCCCGCCAGAAATGGCCGTGGTTCGGCGAACTGGCCGGGCGCGGCCATCTCATCACCGCGGTGCACCGCGGCAAGAACCTGCTGGTGAGCCTCGAGGCGGCGGCGCTGCTCGACCCGATCTGCCGGGCGGAGACCGAGCGGATGCGCGCCGCCGACGGCGACTGGCGCCGCCTGCTCGACCATCTGGCGGCCGTCGGCCCGTCCAGCGTCGAGGACCTGCGCACCGAACTCAGGCTGAAGCGGCAGGAGCTGAAGGCGCTGCGCTCGCCGCTGGAGCGCTGCGGCGTGATCGTGTCCCGCTCGATGGAGGTCACCGGCGGAGCCGGGGAGGAGCGGTCGAGCGTGCTGGCCCGCTGGGACCAGGCCTACCCGGCCGGCGGCGGCACCGCCGCCGACCCCGGCCGCGCGCTCGGGGACTCGTCGCCGCGGCCGTGCGTGCCGCCGTCGTGGCGCCCGAGGCGGAGCCGCGGCGCTGGTTCTCCTGGAGTGGTACTGGACCGGCACGCTTATCGACGACCTCGTCCGCGCGGGACGGCTGCGCCGGGTGGACGGTCACCTGACGGCGGTGTGATGCGCCACGGGTCCGGCTGCGCGAGCCCCGCGGGTGGGCGCAGCACCTAGCTTTATCAGTTTTCACATCCGTCTTTCCCGCACCACATGGCACACCACTCCCGAGCGGCAGTGTGCATTCCGCACAGCGCCTGGCGGAGCCATGTGCATCCAATACCTGCTGCCCTTTGCCGGGCCGTTTCTAGAATGTCGGGCAGCAAGGGCAGCCCAGAATCCAGGACCACGCGGACGTGCCATTAGCGCGCGCGGGCGAGGTCCTCAGGGCTGGCTGTTGACGGGCCGGGCACCGGGGAGGGATGTTCCGGCCCGCAACAGCCGGCCGGGGGGCGCCTCACCGGCTGGCCTGGCGTACCCGGTAGGCGGCGACGTTGGTGCGGTTGGCGCAGGCCACGCTGCAGAACCGCCGCGACCGGTTCTTCGACAGGTCCACGTGCACGTCCGCACAGTGGTCCGCGGCGCATACCCGGAGCCGGTCAAGCTGCCCGGACCGGATGACGTCGGTGAACGCCATCGCCGCCTCGACGGCCATCCGGTCGGCCAGCGGCGCGTCGGGCGGCGTGGCGTGCAGGTGGTAGTCCCACTGGTCGTGCTTGACCAGTTGCGGCAGCGCGCTCGCCTCCCGCAGCAGCGTGTTGACCAGCCCGGCGGCGGCGTCTTCGGCCATGTCCCACAGCCGCTCCAGCCGGGGCCGCAGCCGCCGGACCGCGTCCAGCTCGGCCTGGTCGTGCGCGCGCCCCCCGGTCCAGCCCCAGTCCGCGACGAAACGGTCCAGCGCACCGGTGTCCGGCAGCAGTTCCTTGCCGCCGCGGCCGGTGTTGACGAGGGCGGCGGCGGAGGCCAGCGCCACCTCGGTGTCATGGGCAAAAATCACCTTGACCCCTTTCACCGCCTCCTCGATAGCGTCACTAGCGTAACTCACTTTTGCCACTTACAGGGAGGGAGCGCCATGGGGACCCAGGCCGGCCAGCGTGCCCAGGGCGGCGCGGGGCTGGCTCTCGCCGTGCTGTCCGCGGCCGCCTTCGGCACCTCGGGGACGTTCGCCTCGGCCCTGATCGGCTCCGGCTGGAGCCCGGGCGCGGCCGTGCTCGCCCGGATGGCCGTGGCGGCACTGATCCTCACCGTCGCCCGCGGTGGCCGCGGTTGCGCGGCCAGTGGGCCCTGCTGCGCCGCAGCGCGGGCCGGGTGGCCGCCTACGGCCTGCTCGCGGTCGCCGCGCCGCAGTTGTGCTACTTCAACGCCGTGGCCCGGATACCGGTGGGCGTCGCGCTGCTGCTGGAGTACCTCGGCGTGGTGCTGGTGGTGGGCTGGCTGTGGCTGCGGCACGGCCAGCGCCCGCGGCGGCTGACCGTCGCCGGCGGGGCCGTGGCGATCGCCGGGCTGGTGATGGTGCTCAACCTGGCCGGCCCGGCGCGGCTCAACCCGGCCGGGGTGATCTGGGCGCTGCTGGCCGCCGTGGGCCTGGCGACCTTCTTCGTGCTCTCGGCCGGCGGCGACGAGGAACCGCTGCCGCCGCTGGTGATGGCGTGGGCCGGGATGTGCACCGGCGCGGCCGCGCTGGCCGCGGCGGCCGGGGCCGGGCTGCTGCCGGTCACCGCCAGCCTGGGTGACGTGCACGTCCTCGGCCACCAGGTGAGCTGGATCGTGCCGGTGCTGGGGCTGTCGCTGGTGGCCGCGGTGATCTCGTATGTCGCGGGCATCGGCGCCGCGCGCCGGCTGGGCGCCAGGCTCGCGTCGTTCATCGGCATGGCCGAGGTCCTTTTCGCGATCCTGTTCGCCTGGCTGCTGCTCGGCCAGCTGCCCACCCCGGTGCAGTTCCTGGGCGGCGGGTTCATCCTGGCCGGCGTGGTCATGGTCCGGCTCGCGCGAACTCCGGCAGGCCGGCCGGCCTCCGGCGCCGAGCAGCCGCGGCCCCGCCAGGCCGGGCTGGCGCACTCCCAGGCCGCCGGACGCTGACCGCGCGGGCTCAGTGGCCGGCGCGGGCAAGCTCAAGCAGTGCGTGCAGGTCCCTGGCGGCCTCCAGCGCGAGGCGCCGGTGAGCGCGACGATCAGCACGGCGACGGCCATCAGCAGGACCCGCGAGCGTGGCGGCGGGCCGAGCAGGGCGGCCACCCGGCGGGGCACCGGCCCGGCCCAGGCCAGCGAGATCCGGCGGGAGCGCGCCCGGACCATGCCGAGGGTGGCCGCTGGCCAGCGTGCACGGGGTGGCCAGCATGGCCACCCGGCCGATGGTGACGGCCACCAGGCGGCGGTCGCCGGTGACCCGGGCGGCATGCTCGTCGGCCCAGCGCTCCACGGTGTAGTCCACCGTGCGGGCGAGCGGGACAAGCACCGGGTTGGCCGCGGCGGCCAGGTGCGCCACGGTGGTGAAGAGGTGATGCCTGCCCGCGAGGTGGGCGCGCTCGTGCGCGAGCAGCGCCGCGCGGCCCGGCTCGTCCAGTGCCTCGAGCAGGCGGCCGGAGACCACGATCCTGCCCGGCCAGCCGGGCAGTGCGTACGCCTCGACCGCGGTGCCGCGGACGACCACGACGGTGCCGTCGTCGTGCAGCCGCGCGGCGCGCCGGTAGGACTCGGCCAGGGCACGGGCGCGGTGCCGGAACGCGACCGCGACGGCCACCGCGACCCCGGTCAGCACGACGGCGGCCACGGCGCCGGTGACGGCGGAGGTGGGATCGGCGCGGTGCACCACGCTCTGCGAGTAGTCCCCCAGCGCGGCCAGGGCCGGCACGCGGGCGGCCGCGGAGGCGGCGAGCAGTGCCAGCGCCACCGTGCTGCACCCGGCCAGCGCCACCGTGGCCACGGTGAGCAGCCAGGTGGCTTCCCGGGGTTCCAGCCGGGCGGCGAGCGGCCGGGCCGCGGCCGCCGCGAGCACGGGGATCAGCAAAGGCAGATAGACCAGCAGCCGCACCTGGCTACCCCCGGTCCTGTCCGGCGCCCTCGCCGTCGGCCAGCAGCCGGCGCAGCAGCCGCGCGTCCCGGCCGGACAGCCCGGACACGAAGCTGGTCAGCACGGCGCCGTGGTCCGCGCCGGCGTCCAGCGCCCGGCTCATCTGGCCGGCGGCCAGGCTGGCCGGGTCCACCGGCGTGTAGGCGAACCCGCGCCCGGCGCGCTCGCTGGCCAGCAGGCCCTTGGCGTGCAGCCGGGACACGATGGTGACCACCGTGCTGTAGGACAGCTCACCCTGCGGCCGGATGGCGAGGCGCTCGCGGACCTGGCCAGGGCTCAGCGGCGCCTGCGCCGCCCGCAGCACGGCCAGCACCTCGGCCTCCAGTGCCCCGGCGGGCCGCCGCGGCGCCTCCGCAGGCTCCCCGGGCGGGTGGCCGGGCCGCTGCATCGTGCACCCGGTGCGCCTCCTTGCCCGATTAGCATCTACAAGTCCTGTAAATATTCTACAGTGCCTGTAGAACACAGACCGGGTCCGAGTATGCCACCCGCGCCCGCCGGGCGCAGCGCATCCGGGCGGCTCGCCGGAGGCGGCTCCCCAGCTCACGGCGAAGGGCCTGGCATGACACACCTGACCTACCTGCAAGCCGCGGTCGTCGGCCTGGTCCAGGGCGTTTCCGAGCTGTTCCCGGTCTCCAGCCTCGGCCATGCCGTGCTGATCCCCGCGCTGATCGGCGGGCAGTGGGCGCGAACCTGAACGTCGCCGCGGCGTCCTCGCCCTACCTGGCCTTCATCGTCGGGCTGCACGTGGCCACCGCGGCCGCCCTGCTCATCTTTTTCTGGCGGGACTGGGTCAGGATCATCGGCGGCCTGGTCACCTCGATCCGCTACCGCGAGGTCTACACCGCCGACGAGAGGCTCGCCTGGATGATCGTGCTGGCCACGATACCCGTCGGCATCGCGGGCGTGGCGCTGCAGAAGACCTTCCAGACCGTGTTCGGCCAGCCCCGGCTCGCGGCGGTGTTCCTGACCGTCAACGGCATCATCCTGATTGCCGGGGAGCGCTTCCGGCGGCACTCCTCCCGCGAGGCCGACGAGGAGACCGCCCGGCAGCGGGAGTACGCCGAGCTGGCCGCCGTGGGCCGGCACTCGGCCGGTCCCGCGCCGACCGCCAGCGGGAGCACGCCGCGGTCGCCATGTCCGACGGGCGGCTGGCCAGCCTCAGCTACCCCCAGGCCGTCCTCATCGGCTCGGCCCAGGTCCTCGCCCTGATGGCCGGCATCAGCAGGGACGGGGTCACCATGGTCGCGGGCATGCGCGCGGGCTGTCCCGTGAGGACGCCGCGCCGGTTCGCCTTCCTGCTCGCCACGCCGGCCATCCTCGCCGCCGGGGCTGCTGAAGCTGCCCGAGCTGTTCGGCCCGGCCGGCGCCGGGATCGGCGGCCAGATCCTGCTCGGCAGCCTGCTGGCCGGCCTGGGTGCCTACCTGTCGGTCCGGTTCCTGGTCCGGTACCTGCGCACCCGCACGCTCACCCCGTTCGGCATCTACTGCATCGTGGCCGGCCTGGCTGCCCTGGCCTACCTGACCCTGATCAAGTAGTCACCGATCGGCCCGGCGGCAGAGAAGCGCCAGAGAACCTGCCGACCTTCCGGCAACGCTGTATAACAATATGGAGGCAGAAGAGTCACACTGCGTAAGGGGCGGGGGCCGAGATGAGAGCGCGTGCGCGCGGCCTGTTCGCAGGGATGCTGCCCGCTGTGGTGGCCATGGCGGCGATCGTGCCGGGAACGCCACCGGCCGGGGCGGCGGCCTCGCCCGGGATCATCTCCACCCAGGCGGGCGGCCCCGGCCGGGGGCTGGTCCACAACGTGGCACAGGAAGCGAACTGGGTGGCCACGGCACCGGACGGCTCGGTCTACGTGAGCGACGTCCAGGGCGTCGTCCGGCAGTTCAACGACACCTCGACCTGGGAGAAGGCCATCGCCGGGGTGGGCATGGTCACCGGTTACGGCGGCGACGGCGGCAAGGCCACCAGAGCCCGGCTGGGCCTCCTCGGCGGGCTGGCCCTGGACCAGCACCAGAACGTCATCGTCGCGGACAACGGCAACAACCGGATCCGGATGATCGCGGCCACGCCCGGGCACCTTCTACGGCATCGCCATGACCGCCGGCGACATCTACACCGTGGCCGGCAACGGCAGCTTCGGCTTCGGCGGCGACGGCGGCCCGGCCACCTCGGCGGAGCTGGGCGGCCCCGAGGCGGTGACGGTCGACGGCGCCGGGAACCTGCTGATCTCCGACAGCGGCAACGAGCGGATCCGGGTGGTCGCGGCCACCTCGGGCACCTTCTACGGCACGGCCATGACCGCCGGCGACATCTACACCGTGGCCGGCAACGGCAGCTTCGGCTTCGGCGGCGACGGCGGCCCGGCCACCGCCGCCACACTGGCGCGATCCCCAGGGCGTGACCGTCGACGGCGCCGGGAACATGATCATCGCGGACAGCTTCAACAACCGGATCCGGGTGGTCGCGGCCAAGACCGGGACCTTCTACGGCCAGGCCATGACGGCCGGCGACATCTACACCGTGGCCGGCACCGGCAGCCCCGGCTTCTCCGGCGACGGCGGCCCGGCCACCGCCGCCGAGCTGCAACTGCCGAACACGGCCACCGTGGACGGCGCGGGGAACCTCGTCATCGCCGACTTCTACAACAACCGGATCCGGGTGGTCGCGGCCACCTCGGGACCTTCTACGGCCAGGCCATGACCGCCGGCGACATCTACACCGTGGCCGGCACCGGCACCCCCGGCTTCTCCGGCGACGGCGGCCCGGCCACCGCCGCGAACCTGGGCTTCCCCTCGTCGGTCGCGGTGGACCACTCCGGGAACCTGGTCATCAGCCTGCCCTACACCGGGCGGGTGCGGGTGGTGGCGGTCAAGTCCGGCACCTTCTACGACCAGGCCATGACCGCCGGCGACATCTACACCGTGGCCGGCAACGGCCTGATCTTCGAATCGGGCAACACCGGCAAGGCGCGCAACGCCGAGCTTTCCAGTCCCAGCGCGATCGCGGTGGACCGCTCGGGCAGCGGCGCCGGCAACTACGCACTGCTCGACTACGGCGAGGTGCGGCTGGTGCCGGCGAGTTCCGGCACGTTCTTCGGCCAGGCCATGTCGGCCGGCCGCATCTACGGCATCGCCGGGAACGGCCGGCCGGGATACACTCGGCGACGGCGGCCCGGCGACCGCGGCCAGGGTCGGGCCGCCGCCCGGCGGGGTGGGCTTCGACGGATCAGGGAACCTGCTGCTCGCCGACGCCAGCAACAACCGGATCCGGGTGGTCGCCGCCGGCTCCGGCTCCTTCTATGGCCAGGCCATGACCATGGCGCACATCTACACGGTGGCCGGCGACGGCACGGCCGGCTTCGGCGGCGACGGCGGCCCCGCCGCGGCCGCGGAACTGAACAGTCCCGACGCGGTGACGGCCGACGCCCACGGGAACCTGGTGATCGCCGACACCGGCAACAACCGGATCCCGGGTGGTCGCCGCCACCTCGGGCACCTTCTACGGCGTCGCCATGACCGCCGGGCACATCTACACGGTGGCGGGCAACGGCACGCGCCGGCTACTCCGGCGACGGCGGCCCCGCCACCGCCGCCATGCTCCAGACGCCGGCCTCGGTGGTGACCGACGCAGCGGGGAACCTGGTGATCGCCGACTCCGCGAACAACCGGATCCGGGTCGTGGCCGCCACCTCGGGCACCTTCTACGGCGCAGGCGATGACCGCCGGCGACATCTACACGGTGGCGGGAAACGGCAGCGTACGGCTTCGCCGGGGACGGCGGCCCGGCGGCCTCGGCCGAGCTGCGCGATCCGCTGGGAGTCTCGCTCGACGGCTCCGGGAACCTGCTCATCACCGACACCGGCAACGAGCGGGTCCGGCTGGTCGCGGCCACCTCGGGGACGTACTACGGCCAGGCCGTGACCGCGGGCGACATCGTCACCGTGGCCGGGAACGGCCTGGCGGGCTTCTACGGCGACAGCCACCCGGCCACCTCCGCCCAGCTGGACAACCCGCAGGCGACCGGGGTGGACGGTTCCGGCAACCTGCTCATCGCCGACACCGGCAGCGGCCGGGTGCGGGAGGTCAGCGGCCAGTGCGCTCGCTCAACCGCTAGCCCGGCCGGGCCGCAACGGCGACCGCCTCGCCTCGGGCCTGGCCAGCGCGCGCAGCGAGCCGGGAGCGAGCCGGGACAGCGCGTAGAGGATCCGCGCCTCGGCGTTCACCGGCACCACCGGCTGGTCGCGCAGCACGGCACGCATCACCGCCAGGGCGACCTTCTCCGGCGGGAAGCGGCGGCGGCTCAGGGCCCGGATGATGTTCTCGCGCACCTGGTCTTCCGCGCCGGGGGCAACGCCCACATAGCGGGCGGACCGGGCGATGGGCGTGCTGGTGAACCCGGGGCAGATCGCGGTCACCCCGATGCCGGCCCTGGCCAGTTCGGCGCGCAGGCACTCGCTGAGCATCCGCACCGCCGCCTTGGTGGTCGCGTACGCCGGCAGCGAGGCCGACGGCGCGAACGCGGCGGCCGAGGCGATGTTCACCAGGTGACCGCCGGTCCCCCGCTCGGCCATCTGCGCGCCGAAGAGCCGGCAGCCACGGGCCACGCCGAGCAGGTTGACGCCGACGATCCGCTGCCAGTCCTCCTCGGTGTGCGCGAGCAACGGGCCCACCACCGCGATCCCCGCGTTGTTCACCACCACGTCGGGGACGCCGACCTCGGTGCGCACCCAGTTGGCGAACCGCTCCATGTCGGCCGCGGCCGACGACATCCACCTGCCGCGCGTGCGCCGCACCGCCGCGCCCGGCGATCAGCTCGCTGACCGAGGTGGCGGTGGCCAGGTCCAGGTCGGCGGCGACGACCCGGGCGCCGTTGGCGGCGAACCCCAGCGCGGTCGCCCGGCCGATCCCGCTCCCGGCACCGGTCACCACGACCAGCTTGTTTCCGAACGGCTTCCCCGCCTCGCTCATGGGCTTCTCCGTGGTAGCTGCCAGGCCCCTTCCGCACCGCCCTACTGCGCGGTAATTGAGGGCGGATCCCACGTTACTCGCGAGTAGCAACAGGTCGCAGCGGGCGGCCAGCCGTGAGCAGGCACGGCGGACTCGGTATTCTCCCCAGGCGTGACGATGCCAATAGACCGCGCGGACGAGCGCGCCGCGCATCGCGCCCGCCGCGGCGCAAGGCAACCCCGAAGAACTCCAGTCGCTGCTGGACTCGCTGGGCCGGCCGCCCAGGCCAGCGGCGAACCTGTTCCTGACCCTCGCCCGCCACCCGGTGCTGCTGCGCGACTGGCTGCCGCTGGGCTCCCGGCTGCTGCTCGGCGGGACGCTGCCGCCGCGGGACCGGGAACTGGTGATCCTGCGAACCGCCTGGCTGTGCGGCTGCGAGTACGAGTGGGGCGCATCATGTGCGGATCGGCGCCCGGGCCGGCCTGAGCGAGACGAGGTGGCCGACGTGCGCGACCCGGCGGCGCGCCCGGTGGAGCGGGCACGACGCCGCGGTGCTGCGCGCCACCGGGGAACTGGTCGCGCGACCACACGGTGAGCCAGGCCACCTGGGACGCGCTGGCGGAGACCTACGACGACGCCGCGCTGATCGAGTTCACCATGCTGGCCGGGCACTACGTCATGCTCGCCGGGCTGCTCAACGCGGCGCGGGTGGCCAGGGACGCCGGGACCGAGGGCTTTCCCCCCGGTCCCGGCCCGGCCTGAGCGTCACCGTCGCGCGGTCGTCATTGCCAGGGTCACGCCGATGTCCGACTGCCCGGCCGTGTCGCCCACCGCGGTGCAGGAGCCGGGCGCCGGGCAGGACACGCCGAACAACTCGGCCAGCACGGCGCCGGCCGGGGCCGGGACCGGCTGCAGCCGCCAGCGGGTGCCGTCCCAGGTCTCGGCGAACGCCCCCGGGGGAGCGAAGTCGCTGGCCGCGTCGACGCCGACCGCGGTGCAGGCCGACGCTGCGGTACACGACACCGTGTTGAGCTGGTTGCGGCCCTGGGCAACGGGGTTAGGGCTGGCCTGGACCCGCCAGGCGGTGCCGTTCCATGTCTCGGCCAGCGTCAGCGGGCCGCCGGCCGTGCTGAAGTAGGAGCCGACCGCGGCGCACGCGCCGGCCGAGGTGCAGGACACCCCGTTGAGCGCGGGGGCCTGCGCACCGGCGGGCGCGGCCATGGCCACGTAACGCCAGCTTGTGCCGTTCCAGACCTCGGTGCCGTGGTCGCCGACGGCGACACAGGCGCTCGGCGAGGAGCACGACACCCCGAACAGGTGGCCGGCGCGGGCCGGGCCGGGCACCGGCCGGACCCGCCAGCGGGTGCCGTCCCAGGCCGCGGTGAACGCCGCCGAGCCGGCCTTGGTGAAGTACCAGCCGGTCGCGAAGCAACTGCCCGCCGCGGGGCACGACACCCCGGACAGCTCGCTGCCATGCGCGGTAGCCGGGGGACGGGGGAACTGCTGCAGCCGCCACTGCCCGCCGCTCCACCGCTCGGCCAGTGCCAGATCCCGCTGGCCGGCGCTGAAGTATTCGCCGACCGCGGTGCAGGTGCGCGGCGCGGAGCACGAGACACCGTTCAAGGTGGCCGACACCGCGCCGGCCGGGACCGGGGAGCGCTGGATCCGCCAGCGGGTACCGTCCCAGCGCTCGGCCAGCGTCGTGCCCTCACCCGCGTTGTTCGTGCCGAACCCCGCGGCGGTGCAGGCGCGGGCGGATGCGCACGACACCCCGACCAGGCCGCTGCTGACCGAGGCGCCGGCCGGGCTGGGCGTGGCCTGGCGGTGCCAGCTCCTGCCGCCCCAGGCCGCGGCCGTCGTCCGGGTGAGGTGGCTGGTCGTGTCGTAGCTTCCGGCGGCCGTGCAGGCCGTCGCCGCACTGCAGGACACCGCCGCGAGCCCGGTGCCGACGGACCGGCCCGGGTTGGGGGTGGCCTGGATCCGCCAGCTCGTGCCGTTCCACCGCTCCGCCAGCGACACGGTCATGCTGCTGCCGCCGGATGCGCCCCGGCCGCCGGGCGTGCTGATCGTGGTGGCGCCGACCGCGGTGCAGGCGGCCGCCGCGGAACAGGACACCGCGAGGAACTCGCTGCCGGTGGATCCGGCCGGGCCGGGCGTGGCCTGGATGTGCCAGCTCGTGCCGTTCCACGCCTCGGCCAGCAGCGCCGTGCTGCCGCCGGGCGTGTCGTAGCTGCCCGCGGCGGTGCAGGCGGCCGGCGAACTGCAGGACACCCCGCTGAGCCCCGAGCCAGGCGATCCCGCCGGGCTCGGCACGGCCTGGATGCTCCACTTCGTGCCGTTCCAGCCCGCCGCGAGCGGCACGGAAGCCTGGGAGCTGTCGATCTCGCTGCCCGCGGCCGTGCAGGCGGTCGCCGCGGAGCACGACACCGCGAGGAGTTCGCTGGCCAGCGACCCGGCGGGGCCGGAGACCGGCCTGGATGCTCCAGCTCGTGCCGTTCCACCGCTCGGCCAGCGACGTGGTGACGCCGGTGCTGCCGGTCTGGGCGCCCACCGCGGTGCAGGCATTCGCCGCGGTGCACGAGACCGCGAAGAACCCGCTCTCGGGGTGGCCCGCCGGGCTGGGCACGGCCTGGATGCTCCAGTTCGTGCCGTTCCACCGCTCCGCCAGCGGGTGGATCTGCCGGGCAGCGTCGGTGTAGTAGCCCGCCGCGGTGCAGGCGTCCGCCGCGGTGCAGGACACCCCGAACAGGTTGCTGAAGATCGCCCCGGCGGGAGCGGGCGTGGCCTTGATCCGCCAGCCGGTGCCGGTCCGGGCCTCCGCCAGGGCGACCTGGGTGCCGGAGCGGTTCTCGTAGCCGCCCACCGCGACGCAGGCACCCCGGCCGGTGCAGGAGTCGGCCACCAGCATGCCGTTGGGAATGACCGGGTTGGGGCTGCGCTGGAGCTGCCACGGGCTGCCCGGCGCCGCCGGGCCTGCCACCGGTGCGGGCGGGCCGGCGCGGCCTGGCCGCCTTGAGCGGCCCCCAGGTGCCGGGCCCGTCGGCCGGCCGCCACAGGCCGGCCGGGAACGCCGGGCTGGCCAGGCCCGGCGCGTGCGGCAGGGCCGCCGGCGTTGCCGGGGCCGGCCGGCCCGCCGCTGCCGCGGGTGGCAGCCGCCACGGCCAGGCCCAGTATCAGGGCCGATACGCCTGCCCACCGGGCCGTGGCCCGCCCCCGCACCGCGCTCAACGCCATGTGCCACCGCCATCGGATTCGTAGGAACTGCAACCCGTCTGCCGACTAAGACGCCGGAGCGGGCCGGGAGGTTAGCCAGGACGCCGACTATCTGATCACCTGGCGGGCCGGAGGTTATGCGGGACGCCGATCCTCGGCCGGAGCGGCCCAGGACTGGGCCAGGTCCGGGTCACGCGCGGCCGGTAGGGTCGGGCAGGTGGCCGTGACCGCATCCCGGTTCGTCGTGCAGCTTGCACGACGCGACCACGCTGCACTTCGACCTGCGGGTCCAGGCGGGCGCCGTGCTGCGCTCGTGGGCGGTGCCCAAGGGCCCGTCACTCGACCCGGCGGTCCGGCGGCTGGCCGTGCCGGTCGAGGACCACTCGCTGGAGGCCGGCGAGTTCGAGGGCGTGTACCCCGATGCCCGGCGCGGCACCGGGGCGGTGATCATCTGGGATGAGGGCCCGGCCGACATCACCAGGGACGAGCCGGGCCACCTGTCCTTCGTGGCGCACGGCAGCAAGCTGGCCGGCGGGTTCGCGCTGACCCGTACCGGGCCACGGCGCTGGGTGCTGGTCAAGGTCCGCGACGAGCACGCGCGGGAAGGCTCGGACATCGCCGCCGAGCGCCCCGCGAGCGTCCGCAGCGGCCGGACCTGGCAAGACCTGGCCCGCGAGCAGGCCGGAGGCGGCCAGCCCGGTTAGCTGGCCGCGGAGATGCCAATCACCGGCGCCGGTAGTTTCTGTCCTGCCTTGGAACGGCTCGTGAACGCTCAGATCGATCCAGTAAGGGCCAAAGCACCCAGGGCCGTGGGCACCCCGCTGCCGCAGCCGTACAGTGTGTGCCATGTCGGGCGAGGTGGCGCCGCGCGAGAGCGGCGATGAGCGGCTGCCGGCGCGCGAGTTGCGCGCGTCGCACGAGGACAGGGACCGGGCCGTCGAACTGCTCCGGCTGGCCGCGGGTGACGGGCGGCTGAGCGCCGACGAGCTTGACCAGCGGCTCGAGGTGGCGCTGACCGCGCGCACGTACGGCGAGCTTGCGGCACTGACCAGGGACCTGCCGGCCGCTCCCGGGCCGCACCGGCGGCGGCGGAGCCGAAGGACCTGATCCGCATCGAGGCCCGCAGCGGCAGCGCCAGGCGGGACGGCCGCTGGGTGGTGCCCAAGCGGATGGAGATCCGGGTCGGCAGCGGTTCCGTCCGGCTCGACTTCACCGCGGCGGTGATCACCCAGGCCACGCTCCAGATCGACGCCGAGGTGAACAGCGGATCGCTGACCCTGATCACCAGGCCCGGCATCGTGGTCGACACCGACGACGTCTCGGTCGGCAGTGGTTCTGTCAGGATCCGGCCGCCCGAGGACCCCGGAGCGCCGGCCCTGCTGAACATCCAGGTGTCGGGAAAGGTCGGCAGCGGCAGCGTCACGGCGCGGCCGCCACGGCCGCCCCGGCGGACCTTCTGGCAGTGGCTGCTGCGCCGCCCGAAGCCGCGCCCCGCGCTCCCCTCCGCTGATCTCGCTGGGGTTCAGCGGAAGTCGCGGCTGGGGGCGGCGGCGGCCACCCGCATCCGCCGCAGCCTGGTGGCGAGCAGGCTGACCGAGCCGTCCAGGCGTTCCACCCGGCCGTAGACCAGCAGCGCGCTGGCGTTCATGGCGATCCGGCGGTAGCGCTGCCACACCCCCGGCGGGCAGATCACGTTCGCCATCCCGGTCTCGTCCTCCAGGCTCAGGAACACCACGCCGCGCGCCGTCCCCGGCTGCTGCCGGTGCGTGACCAGCCCGGCCACCACCACGGCCGCGCCCGGCCGGGCGGTCCGCAGCGCGGCGGCGGGGATCACCCCGTCCTGCGTGAGCCGCTGCCGGACGTGCGCCAGCGGGTGGGTGCCGTAGGTCCCGGTGGCCCACAGGTCGGCGAAGGTCTCCTGGGCCGCGGTCATCGCGGGCAGCGGCGGCGCGCCCAGGCCGACGGTGGTGCCGGGCAACTGGCCGGCCCGGATGGTGGCGGCCGCCCCCGCCGCCCACAGCGCCTCCCGCCGCGGCACCCCGAAGCAGCCGAACGCGCCCGCCATGGCCAGCGCTTCCAGCGCCCTGGCCGGCAGGCCGGCGCGGCGGGCGAAGTCCTCAAGCCCGGTGTACGGCTGGCCGGACACGATGCGGGCGGCCGGCTCGGTGCCCAGGTTCCTGACCGCGGCCAGGCCGAGCCGGATCGCGGGCTGCCCAGGCACCGGGGTCGCCTCCAGAGTGGCGAGGATCCCGCTGGCGTTCACGTCCACGCCGCGCACCTGCACGCCATGCCTGCGCACATCGCCGATCAGGCTGGCCGGCGAGTAGAAGCCCATCGGCTGGGCACGCAGCAGCGCGGCGGTGAACGCCGCCGGGTAGTAGCACTTCAGCCACGCGCTCGCGTAGACCAGGTAGGCGAAGCTGATCGCGTGCGACTCCGGGAAGCCGTAGCTGGAGAAGGCCAGGACCTTGGCGTAGATGTCCCTGGCGACCTCGCCGGGGATGCCCCGGGCCGCCATCCCGGTCAGCATCGCCTCGCGCAGTTCCTCGATCCGCTCCGGGCCGCGCTTGGAGCTCATCGCCTGGCGCAGCCGGTCGGCGTCGGCCGGGCTGAACCCGGCGCAGTCGATCGCGAGCTGCATCATCTGTTCCTGGAACAGCGGGACCCCGAGCGTCTTGCCCAGGGCGCGGCGCATCGACGGATGCGGCAGCGTGGCTTCCTCGGCTCCGCTTTTACGGCGCATGTACGGGTGCACCGAGCCGCCCTGGATCGGGCCCGGCCGGATCAGCGCGACCTCCACCACCAGGTCGTAGAACTTCCGCGGCCGCAGCCGCGGCAGCGTCGCCATCTGGGCGCGGGACTCGACCTGGAACACCCCGACGGTGTCCGCCGCGCACAGCATGTCGTAGACGCCGGGGTCCTCCTGCGGCAGCGAGTGCAGGTTCCAGCGCACCCCGTGATGCGCCGCGACCAGCTCGAAACAGTCCCGCAGCGCGGTCAGCATGCCCAGGCCCAGCAGGTCGAACTTGACCAGCCCGGCGAACGCGCAGTCGTCCTTGTCCCACTGCAGCACCGACCGGCCCGGCATCCGCGCCCACTCCACCGGGCACACCTCCCCCACCGGCCGGTCGCAGATCACCATGCCGCCCGAGTGGATGCCCAGGTGCCGGGGCAGCCGCTGCATCCGCGCGGCGAGCGCGACGACCGGCTCGGGGACCTCCGCGTCCGGCGGGATCGGCTGGCCCGGCCCGTACTCACGCGGCCCGACCTGTTTCGCCCACCGGTCCTGCTGCGCGCTGTCATAGCCGAGGGCGCGGCCCGCGTCCCGCAGCGCCATCCGCGGCCGGTAGGTGATCACGTTGGCCACCTGGGCCGCCTTGTCCCTGCCGTACTTGCCGTAGACGTACTGGATCACCTCCTCGCGGCGGCGATGCTCGATGTCCAGGTCGATGTCCGGCGGCCCGTCCCGGCCCGCCGAGAGGAACCGCTCGAAAAGCAGTTCATGCAATACGGGATCGACGCTGGTGATCCCCAGCGCGTAACAGACGGCTGAGTTCGCGGCCGAGCCACGGCCCTGGCACAGGATGCCCGCTTCCTCGCAGAACCTGACGATGTCGTGGACGATCAGGAAGTAACCGGGGAATCCCAGGTCCTCGATCACCTTGAGCTCGCGGGCGATCTGGGCGTAGGCGCCGTTCACCCGTTCGGCGTGCTCCGGGCCGTAGCGGTGCGGGGCCTTCCTGGCGACCAGCGCGCGCAGCCAGGTCCCCTCGGTGTGGCGGCCGGGGACGGGGAAGTCGGGGAGCTTGGGCGCGATCACGCCGAAGCTCGAACGCGCAGTCGCGGGCCAGCCTGTGCGGTGTTCTCGACTGCGCCGGGGTAGCGGCGCAGCCGGTGGGCCATCTCCGCGCCGGATCTGAGGTAGGCGCCGCCCGGAGGCGGCCAGCCAGCCGTCCATCTCGTCCAGGCTGCGCCGGGCCCGGACGGCGGCCAGCGCCTCGGCCAGCCGGGCGTCCGCCGGGGGCGGCGTAGTGCACGTTGCCGGTGGCGATCGCCGTCGTGCCGGTGGCCCGCGCCAGTTCGTACAGTACGTCGTTGCGCTCGTCGTCCTCGGGCAGGTCGTGGCTGGTCAGCTCGACCACGACGTTGTCGCGGCCGAAGGCGTCGCGGAGTTTCCCGAGTTCCTGCCTGGCCGCTTCGGGGCCCTGGGCGGCGAGCGCGGCGCGGACCGCGCCCTTACGGCAGCCGGTGAGGATCACCCAGTGCCCGTCATGGCTTCCGGCGAGCTGCTCCAGGTCGTAGACCGGGCGGCCCTTCTCGCCCCCGGCGAGCTGGGCGACGCTGATCGCCCAGCACAGCCGCCGGTACCCGTCCGGATCCCTGGCGAGCACCAGCAGATGCCGGCCCTCCGGGTCGGGGAGCCCCGGCACCGGCGCGCCAGGCCCCGCGACGAAGGAGCGGGGCCTTGAGGCCACGGGGGGTTCCGGGCCATCGGGGGTCCGGGGGTGTCCCCCGGAGACACTGTGCTCCCCCGGGCTAGCACAGCCAAGCTCAGTTCCGCGCCGAAGACCGTGCCGAGCTTGATGCCCGTCTGCTCGGTCAGCTTGGCGGCGGCCTGGGCGAACTGGGGCACCCCGTACATGCCGTTGTGGTCGGTGATGGCCAGCGCTTCGAGGCCGAGCCTGGCCGCCTCGGCGACAAGTTCGGCGGGGCTGGAGGCACCGTCGAGGAAGCTGTAGGACGAGTGGCAGTGCAGCTCGGCCCAGGGTGGGGCGTTGCCGCCGGGGCCATCGCCCGGGGCGGGCAGGCGGATGACCCGGCGCGGCTGGTCCGGTGCGGCGTCCTCCGCTGGCTCGCCCGTGCCCCAGGACAGCCGCCGCTCCAGCTCCCGCCACGGGACGGCCGGGTTATCCCAGCCCATGGCGCGCCTCTCCCGCCGTGATCATGACTTTGAGGGGCCTATAACCCCCCGAAAGTCATGATCACGAGGGCGGCACGGGACTGCTTCAGTCATACCTGGCCTCGATCTGCCAGCGGCCGTCCTGGACCGCGGCCAGCCAGGCGGCCCCGTCCTCGGTGACGAGCTGGAACCTGGCCCGCCGCCGCGCGGCCTGCGGCCGCCACCAGCGTTCGGCGACGGGCCAGGGGCCGGCCCAGGCGGTGATCGCCAGCCACGGCCCGCCAGCGGCGGACATCCGGGCCGGGGGTGCGGAGAGGAGGGCGCGCCCGGTGACGGTCACCGGGGCCCCGGTGGCGTCGGTGACGCTGGCGGGCAGCGGGTCCTGGCACACGGTGGCCGGGACCGGCACGGGAATCCGTCCTGGCCACGGCCGGTCCGGCGGCCGTTCCGGATCGCGGGTATCCCCGAACGGGACCAGCGTCGCCTGCTCATCCGGGCCGCGGCCGCCGGAGAGCACCGGGCGCGTCACCGCGCCGTGGCCGAGCATGGCCTGCACCCGCAGGGCGGCACGGGCGACCCGGTCGCTGACGATCGCGTCGCCCCACAGGCCCAGCTGGCGGCCGTGGGCGCGGACGACCTGATCGGGAGTCAGCCTGAGCAGGACGATCCCGCTGGGCTGGACCCCGTCATCGCCGGCGTGCCCGCCGGGCGCGGCCTGGGGCCCGCCTGGCTGCCAGCCGGCCAGTTGCCAGCGGACGCGCTCGGCCACCGCCAGGGCGGACAACAGCCCGTCGTGCCGCCACAGCCGCGCATGTTCCTGCCCGTCTTCGCTGAGCACCTGCACCTGAACGCGCACGCAGGCAAGGCCGCGGGCGGCGAGGCCGGCGTGCATCCGCTCGGCGAGGGCCTTGGCGGCGAACACCACGGGCTCGGCCAGCGGGGCGGGCGGGTCGAACTCGGCGCTGACCGACAGGTCGGCCGCGGGCGGGCGGGCCGCCAGCGGGCGCGGGTCCAGGCCACGCGCCAGCCGGTGCGCGATGCCTCCCGCCACCCCGAACCGGTTCACCGCCTGGCTGGCAGGCAGCCGGGCGAAGTCCCCCAGCGTCGGGATGCCCAGCCGGGGCAGCAGTTCCGTCACGCCCTCGCTGTCCAGCCGGGGCAGCAGTTCCGCCATCTCCCCGCTGTCCAGCACGCCGACCGGGTACGGGGCAAGGAACTCCCGCGCCTGGCCAGGGGGGACCATCGTGACCGTGCCCGGCGCCGCCGCGCGGGCGGCGAGTTGCGCGGCGAACAGCCCATCGGCGATGCCGGCCTGGCAGGCGAAGCCGCCGCCGGTGACCGCCTCGATGATCTTCCCGGCGAGGGCCTCCTCCCCGCCGAAGTACCGTGGCCGGGCCGCGGGCGCCGATCGCACAGGCGCCCGGCCACAGCACCTCCACCCGCGGGCAGAGTTCCTCGACCAGGGACACCACCCGCTCGAAGGCGCGGCCGGCGTCCGGGTCCGGCGGCACCGGCCACTCCGGGCACCGCAGCACCAGCACCCGAGTGGGGCTCGCCGTTGTCACCCGGTGTCTCGCATTTCCGCGATCACCTGGTCCGCCGGGCCCACCGAGCCATCCGGCCCCGGCAGCCACAGCCACCGCGTCCGCGGCCGCGCCGCGGCACCCCGGCCGTCCGCCACCACCAGCACCCGCCGGGCACGCAGCCGCCCGTGACCGGCCTCGATCCCGGCCCATTCCTGGCGGGTGACGAGCAGCCGGGCCTGGGCACCGTCCCAGTCCCCGGCCACGACGAGCACGCCGCCGCAGCGCCGCAGGACGGCCTCCAGCCGCCGCCGCACCTGGGCGGGCGCGTGACCAGGGGGGCGCAGCAGCACCAGTTCACAACCGTCCAGCAGCGAGGCCACCACCTGCGGCCAGGCCGTGCCCGGATCCGCGACCAGCAGCAGCCGGGCCGGGTCCAGGCCCACGCCGGCCGCCGCACTCACCCCGAGTTGCGGCACCCCGGCCACCGCGCACCAGGCCCCGGCCACCGACGCACCGGCGGCCAGGGCCAGGCAGAGCAGGCTCCACCGCCCGGCCGCCACCACCGAACCGCGGGCCAGCCCGCCCGGCAGCAGTTCCCCCAGGGCGGGCAGCACCGGCAGGTTGCCCGGCCGGCAGCTTCCGCGGGCCGGCTCGGCGGACGGCCCGGCGGGCAGAGCAGGCCGGCCCAGTCCGGCAGATTGCCGGCCGGCTGGATTACCGACCGCCAGCAACGCTCGCCCTCATTTCCCCTGCTGATACCCGTGTGACTTGTGTGATTCCCGCTTTCACCTTGACACTATCGAACATAAATTCGATATATGTCAAGGTCACAGGCCTGTTGCGAGGTGTCAACGCGATGTAACCGCCACCGGGCCGGACAATGCAAAACCGGGAAAAGAAGCTCCGGAATTCAGGGTTAATGCGGCGCCGTCCGTATTCGTGATCAAGAAATTACTGTTGCGCCCGGACCATGATCTCGATTCGCGCGGCGGTCAGCCCACCGCGGCCACGATGAACGCCAGGACCTCTGCCTCGTAGCGCAGCCGGTCGTAGCGTCCCGCCGGGCCGACGTGCGCCCCGGCGCCCAGTTCCGGGCGGAAGAGCAGCCGGCCGCCGGTGCCGCCATCGCCATCGCCGTCGCCGCCGTCGCTGGTGGCCCTGAGCCTGGCGACCCACTTGGCCGGCTCGTGGATCAGCACCCGCGGGTCGTGCAGGCTCCCGGTGACCAGCAGGTCCGGGCGCGGCCCCGCGGGCACGTTGTCGTAGGGGCTGTAGGACTCCATGTAGGCGCGCATGCGGGGATCCCGGGGGTCGCCCCACTCGTCCCACTCGTTGATGGTGAGCGGGATATCCGGGTCCAGCATGGTGGTCACGCAGTCCACGAACGGGACCTCGGCCACCACCGCCCGCCAGCGCCGCGGCGCCATCGAGAACACCGCGCCCTGCAGCAGGCCGCCCGCGGAAAGCCCGCGCGAGACGATCCGGTCCGGTGCCGCCCAGCCCCGGCCCGCGAGCATGTCGGCGGCGGCGATGAAGTCGGTGAAGGTGTTGCGCTTGCGGTCCAGCCGCCCGTCCAGCCACCAGGCGCGGCCGCCCTCACCGCCGCCCCGGACGTGCGCCATCGCGTACACGAAACCCCGGTCCAGCAGGCTTGGCGTCGACACGCTGAACTCCGGCCAGTCGCATGCCTCATAAGCCCCGTAGCCGTAGAGCAGGCATGGCGCCGTACCGTCCGGGCGGGCACCGTGGCGGTAAGCGATCGTGACGGGGACCTGCGTGCCGTCCGCCGCGGGCGCGGTGATGCGCTCGGTGACGTACCTCGCCGGATCGTGGCCCGGCACGTCCTGCCGTTTGCGCAGCTCCCAGCGGCCGCTGGCCAGATCCACGTCGTGCCAGGCCGGCGGGTCGATGAGCGACTGCGTGCACACGGTCACCGCCGGGGCGGCGTAGTCCTCGTTGGCCGCCAGGGCGAGCGAGACCTGCGGGCCACCGGCCTCGATGAGCCGCTGCTCTCCGGTGTGGCGGTCCAGGATGCGCAACTGGGTCGCGGCACCGTGCCGCTGCTCCACCACCAGGTACCGCCCGAACACGTCGGCCGAGACCAGGCGCGTGTCCGGCGACCCGGCGATGACCTCGGTCCACGACGGCGCGGCCGGGCGCTCGCGCCGGCGCCCGCACCAACCGGAACTCCGCCGCCTGGTCGTTGGTGACCAGGTAGAACTCCCCGCCGTCCGGTCCGTCGCCGTGATCGGCGCGGTATTCGACACCGGCCCGCCGCGGTTCCAGGACGGCTGGCGCCGCGCTCGCGTCGGCCGCCGGGATGATGAGCGTCTCCGTGGTGTCCCGCGATGCCGACTCGATCAGCACGTACGCCCCGCTGCGGGTGGACCGCACGGTCAGATCGAAACGCTCGTCCCGCTCACCGAAGACCAGGACGTCCTGGTCCGGCCGGGGTTCCCAGCACGGTGCCGCCAGACCTCGTGCGGCCGGTAGCTTGCGCGTCGGGGACGATGTAGAGGAACGATTGCGAGTCGGCCGCCCAGGCCAGCTCGTAGTAGGTGCCGTCGATGCGGTCCGCCAGGTCGGTGCCGCTGACCAGGTCGCGCACCCGGAGCTGGTAGATCTCGCTCCCGTCGAAATCGACCGAGTAGGCGAGCAGCCGGCCGTCCGGGCTGACCTCGCGGACGCCAAGCTCCACGTAGCCGCCGGTGCAGGCCGGGTCGTCGAGCAGAAGGTTGACATCGAGGAGCACCTGAGCGGGCGCGCCGCCGGCCCCGGCACGGCAGAACTGCTCGAACTGCTGCCCCGGGACCGTCCTGGTGAAGTAGGTGTGACCGTCCCGGCGCCAGCTCACCGATTCCTCCGCCGGGGCGACCCTCGCGATCAGCTCCCCCGCCAGTTCCTCGCAGCAGCCCGGCATCCATCTGCTGGTCGTAGTAGGCGCGCTCGGCCGCGAGATAGTCGCGCATGGCGGGCAGATCACGGTCGCGCATCCACGCGTACGGATCCGGTTCACCGCCGCCCAGGACGGCTGGCGGGCCGCCGGGCAGGAACCGGGGCGCAACGGGTGGCGGCGTGCCAGGATCGGTGAGATGCGGCATCCCGTGATGCTAACGTCCGCAACCTGCGCGGAAGCCGCCAAGGGGGTGAACCGGTGAGCCTGCCGGTGCCGGTGGTCTGGAGCGAGGACTGCCTGCGGCATGAACCGGGCGGCGAGGTCTGGCTGGGCGTGCGGGATGACGGCACCGAACTCCCCGCCCGGGCGCTGGTCCTGCGCGAGGCGCTGGCCGCGGCCGGGGCGCCGGTGGTGCCCGCGGTCCGCACGGTGACGAGATCGTGCGCACGGTCCACGACCCGGAACTGGTCGATCACCTGGCCGGGGTGTGGCAGGACTGGGCGGCGGCGGGGCTGCCCGCGAAGTACGGCCGCGACCGGGTGGTCCCCTACGTCTTCCCGACGGCGGGCATGCTGGCCGGGCTGCCGGAGCGCTCTCCGCCCGCGGTGCACGGCCGGGCGGGGCGGTTCTGCTACGACACGATGACGCTGGTGGGCCCCGGTAGCTGGGCGGCGATCAGGGGCGCCGCGGACGCCGCACTGACCGCCGCCGACCTGGTCGGCTCGGGTGAGCGCCTCGCGTACGCGCTGTGCCGGCCGCCGGGTCACCACGTGACCCGCGGCGCGTACGGCGGGTCCTGCTACCTCAACAACGCCGCGATCGCCGCGCAGGCGCTGCTGGCCGCGCGGGGCACGGCGGATCGCGGTGCTCGAC
This sequence comes from uncultured Actinomycetes bacterium, assembly GCA_963795785.1. GTDB lineage: Bacteria > Actinomycetota > Actinomycetes > Streptosporangiales > Streptosporangiaceae > DASXKD01. The sequence continues at coordinate 60,788 of CAWCKG010000004.1, read as the reverse complement.
ATCGATGCCCACCACGGCAACGGCACCCAGATGATCTTCTATGACCGGGCCGACGTCTGGTACGGCTCGCTCCACGTCGATCCGGGCGCGGGGTGGTTCCCGCACTATGCCGGTTACGCGACCGAACGCGGCCGCGGCGCAGGGCGAGGGCTTCAACCGCAACCTGCCGCTGGCCCCCGGAACCGGGGACGATGACTGGCTCGCCGCCCTGAGCGCCCTGTGCGACGAGGCACGCGCCCTGGAGTCCCGACGCGGTCGTGGTGTCGCTCGGCCTGGACGCGGCTGCCACCGATCCGGAGAGCCCGTTGCGCGTCACCGAGGCCGGCTATCGCGCCGCGGGCCGCCTGGTAGCGGCCCTCGCGCCGACGGTCCTGATCCAGGAGGGCGGCTACGACCTGGCCTCGCTCGGCGGGCTCGCGGTGGCGGCAGTTGCGGGCGCGGCGGAAGGCGCGGGCCTTCGTGCGTCATCATGAGGTCATGGCATCGTCACGGTGGTCGCTGTGGTCGCAGGACTCGTTCTTGTCGATAGGGTCGCGCGGTTCGGTACTGTCCATCGGATCGGTGGGCTCCGCCTTGTCCGTGGGCTCCATCGGATCCTTCGCGTCGCTGTTCTCCGCCGGGCTCGGCCTTCTCGGTCCTCTCCCTGTTGTCGGCACGGTCCTGCGCGGCGGTCATGTCCTACCGCTCCGTCCGCGCACTGATGTCATCACCACAGGCCGCAGACGAGCCGGAGTAACCCGTCCAGGAAGTCCGCCAGCCGGGGCTAACCGGGGCAGGGCTTCACCGTTCCTGCCGAGTCGCGCCGTGACTTGGGCTGCGATCGCAGTCCTTAAACCTGGCGCCCCCGGACCTCGACCTCGCCCTCACTAGCCGACAGTGCCACTCGAGTTACGCATAGTTATCAAAGAAGTACATAGAGTGATAGAGTGGGGGTTTGAGAGGGGCAGTCATGACTGCTAAGGCCAACGCCCAGGACAGCACACCGACCCGCGCCGACGGTACAACTGATCCGCACTTGCAACTGGCCGGCGCCGTGCCGTCCCACCGCAGGCCAAGGCGGTCCGCACGCCCTCGGAACGAGCCACCTGACCTGGGCGTGCTGGCAAGGGAGGCCGTGGTCAGGGTCCTGCACGACGCAACTCTTGCCACAGCAGAATCCGAAGCCGTGCCAGCGGGCCCAGCCGTGCCGGATGCTGAAGCCGCCATTACCGCGGCGGCCGGAAATGCCGTCGGCGACGGTGCGCGCGATGCCTCCAGCCGCCTCGCCGCCGAATCGGTGGCGTGGCGGGCGGCTGACGCCAGCGTTGCCGCGCTGGACCGGATTGAGCTGGCCGCCGCGAAGATAGAGGCCGACATCGCTGCTGCCTACAGTGCGCAGGCTGACCTCCAGGCCAAGGCTGGAATTGCTGCTGAAGCCGCCGTACACGCAGCGCAGTCGGCGTGGGAAGCAGCAGTCTAATCGATGGAGGCCGAGGGCCGGTCCAAGATCATCCTGCGCAGGGTCGGGCAGTACATGGTCGTCACCATCGTCCTCGTCGTGATCACGATCATCATGCTCGCGGTGACCGCCGGTGTCGCTCGCTAAGCGGGCACTGCAGGAACTTTACGGATCGTAGATTCAGCGAAATCCAGACGAACGGGGGCATCGTCGTGGCCCGTGCGCCATCTAAGCATATTGAGGCCAGCCCGTCCCTTGACACACCTCCAATTCCTCGCGGCGATCGTCGTCAGCGCGTCGGAGGATGCCATCGTGGGAAAGACAGTCGACGGGGTGATCACGAGCTGGAACCCGGCCGCCGAGCGGATTTTCGGGTACACGGAGCAGGAGATCATCGGCCAGAAGCAGACTGTCCTGTGCCCCCCTGACCTGGTGGGCGAGTTCACTGGGATCGTCGGCAGGATCAGCCGGGGTGAGAGTGTCCCGCAAGGCGAGACCATGCGGCGGCGCAAAGATGGCACCACTTTCCCCGCGTCAGTGTCGGTATCGCTTATCCGCAGCGAGGACGGCACGCTGATCGGAGTGTCGTCAATAACCCGGGACATTACCGAGCAGCGGAAGCGGGCCGACCGGCTGCTGGAGGCCAACAAGAACCTGCTGGAGGCCAACAAGAACCTGGAGGCATTCACCTACTCGGTTTCCCACGACCTGCGCGCTCCGCTGCGGGCGCTCAGCGGCTTCAGCGAGGCGCTGCTCGAAGACTACGGGGATGTCCTCGACGAGCAGGGCCAGGAATATGCCCGGCGAATCCGGGCCGCCAGTGAGCAAATGGCGACACTCATCGATGACCTGCTGCACCTTTCGCGCGTCGCACGGGCCGAGTTGCACCCCCAGTGGGTGGATCTCGGCACCGAGGCCGCCCGGATCGCCGAGGAACTCCAGAACCACGAGCCGGACCGCAACGTCCATTTCGCCATCGAGCGTCCAGTGCGGGTGCGGGCCGACCGCACCCTCATCCGCACGGTCCTGCAGAACCTGCTGGGCAACGCCTGGAAGTTCACCTCTGGCCGGGACGAGGCGTCGATCGAATTCGGCACCAGGCCGACCGGGGATGGCACCATCTGCTGCTACGTGCGGGACAACGGCGCCGGCTTCGACCCCCAGTACGTGGGCAAGCTGTTCACTCCGTTCCAGCGACTGCACACGACCCGCGAGTTCCCCGGCACCGGCGTCGGCCTGGCCAGCGTGCAGGCCATCGTAGATCGCCACGGAGGTCACGCATGGGCCGAAGGTGCCGTCGGCGAAGGTGCGACCTTCTTCTTCACCCTTGAGCTAAGGAGCCCAAATGACAAACCGTCCTATCCTGCTGGTCGAGGATAACCCCGACGATGTGTCGCTGACGCTCCGGGCATTGAAAAAAAACCACATCCTGAACGACGTCACCGTGGCTTACGATGGCGCCGAGGCTCTCGAGTATCTCTTCAAGGAAGATAGCGCCGGCCGCACTTCTTACGGTCTCGTCCTGCTCGATTTGAAGCTCCCGAAGGTCGACGGACTGGAGGTGCTGCGCAGGATGCGCGCCGACGAACAGACCCAGACCACCCCCGTTGTCATCCTGACCAGCTCCAGGCTGGAAGAAGATATTGCGGCCGGCTACCGCGACGGCGCCAACGCCTTTGTGCGAAAACCAGTAAACTTCAGCGAATTCGCCGATGCCATTAACACGCTCGGGATGTTCTGGCTGCTCCTGAACGAAACCGTACCGGAATGAGGATGACATCGATGGGCGATGGGCATGGGCGCAGCGAGCCACAAGGCGGTGAGCCGCAGGCAACCGCCGGGCCCGGGCAGCCGGACAGCCCGCCCGCAGCCGCAGCTCGCATCCTGATCCTGGAGGACGAGGCCTGGGATGCAGAGCTGGCACAGCGCCTGATGACCAGCGCGGAAATCGAGTTCACCGCCGTCGTCGTAGACACCAAGGAATCGTTTTTGGAACAGCTAGCTGCCTTCCGGCCGCAGCTGATTCTGTCCGATTTCCAGCTGCCCGGCTTCTCCGGAGCCGCCGCCCTCAAGCTCGCACAGGAACACTGCCCGAGCGTACCCGTCATCATCTGGTCCGGATTCCTCGGAGACGAGGCAGCGGTCGAGCTCATCAAGCAAGGAGCCACCGACTACATCCTGAAGGACCGGCCCGCGCGCCTGCCGTCAGCCATCCGCCGCGCTCTCGCCGAGGCCGAGCAACGAGCACAACTAGCCCAGTTCGAAGATCAGCTGCTCCGGGCCCAGCACCTGGCGAGCCTCGGCCAGCTGGCCGCTGCCGAGCAGGCAGTAGGCCGCACACGCCAGATGCTCGCCGCCGCCCGCCAGCAGGCCACCGCCACAGATACGCCAACCTGACCAGCTGACCCCCGACCGAGCGCCATGACAGTGCCCCAGCGGTGTCGCTATTTGAGGGTGAAGAAGAAGGTCGCGCCGCGGCCGACTGAGGCGTCAGCCCAGATTCGTCCACCATGCCTGCGTATGGCGCGGTGGACAGTCGCCAGGCCGATGCCCGTACCGGGGAACTCGTTTTGGGAGTGCAGCCTTTCGAATGGGCGAAAGACGTTGTCGACGTAGGCCATGTCGAAGCCGGCGCCGTTGTCGCGCACGTAGTACACGATCTCCTCGCCTCGGGTCTCGCTCGCGAAGTCGATCTTCGGGGCCGGCTGGTTGCCGGTGAACTTGACGGCATTACCCAACAGGTTGGTAAGTGCGATCCGCATGAGATCAGGATCGGCATCCGCGACGAGACGATCGGCGATGCGGATATCGAGGTTGCGATCGGGCTGCTGTTCGCGCAGTTCGGCGACGATCTCTTTGGCCAGGGCGCTGAGATCCACTGGGCGGAGGCTCACTTGCTCACGGGAGACCCGTGCCAGGTGGAGCATGTCGGCGATCATCTGCCCCATGCGGATGGCGTTGGCCTGAAGCCGTTCGAGGGCCAGCCGGCCGGCGTCGTCGAGCAGCGGCGCGTAGTCCTCGAGGACCACCTGGCTGTACCCACTGATCGCACGCACGGGCGCTCGGAGGTCGTGGGACACCGAGTAGGCGAACGATCCGAGTTCCTCGTTTGCCTCCTCGAGCTGGCGTGTCCGCTCCCGGACGCGCTGCTCGAGGTCCGCGTTGAGGCTCTGGAGGGCCCGGTTCGCGTCCATGAACCCTTGATAGGCCATCTCGAGCGGAGCGAGGCACTCGGCCAGGAACGAGATCGAACGCATGGACATGGCGGCGGCCGGGCTGATTCCGAGTATGGACCCGAGGGCTTCCGCGTGGGTGCCGACGACATGCGTGATCCCTGTGCCGTTGTCCAGGGCCGCGCGGCCGAGCGCGTAGGCTGCCGCGAGCGCGGATTCGTCGGGATCATCGAGGTAGGCCCGGAGGCTGGCCGCATAGTCCAGGTCAGGCTGCGGTTGGGAGCTCATCACCGGCCGCCGTCGTAGCGGGCGACCACGACGAGCGCATCGTCGGAGCCGCGACTATGCCCTTCGAGTATGCGGGAGGCGATGATCTGGGGGGACAGGGCCGGGTCGAGGGAGCCGACGAAGTCGCTTCGGATCCCATCGGTCGCCATGACGAGCAGGTCGCCGGCATCCAGGCGGGCGCTGCCCTGGTAAAGAGATGGCAGCCGGTATCCGACGATGCCGGCGCGGGCCACCACGCTCTCGTGACGGTATGGCGGGGCCGAGCGCACTACCATCCCCCCGACGTTGCCGACGCTCATCCACTCCATCTCGCCGTCGGCGGCGATCGACGCGATCGTCATCACTACCCCCCTGGTCCGTCGCAGCGCCTCGTCGCAATGCTCGAACAATGACCGGAGCGGCGCGTCGGGGATCTCGGTGAGGGCGGCGGTGGCGGTCGCGGCGGCCTTGTGCGCCTCGGGTCCGTGCCCGAGGCCGTCCATGACGGCGATGAGGGTCCGCAGTGACCGCCGGGCGACGAGATGCCCGTCGCCTGAGCTTGTTTCGCCGGGGCAGGGGTTACCGGCCGCGGCCCACACGACCCAGTCGGTCGTGCCGGCGTCAAGGGTCATTTCGAGCGCACCCAACGTGTCGTGGTGACCACCGTTCCCTTCCCGACCTCGGAGATCAGGTCGAAGTCATCCATCAGCCGTTTCGTTCCCGGCAGGCCGAGCCCGAGGCTACGGCCCGTCGAGAATCCGTCGGTCATAGCCAGCGCCAGATCTGCGATGCCGGGCCCTTCGTCGGCTGCCACGACGGTGATGCCCCGGATGCCGTTCCTGGCGACCGGCCGCAACAGGATCTCTCCGCGGCACGCGTACTTGAGAATGTTGCGCGCTAGCTCGGAGATAGCGGTCGCGATCAGCGTCTGGCTGGTGCTGTCAAAACCCAGATCAGATGCGAGTTCGCGCGCGTTTCGACGGGCCTGCAAGATGCCCGATTCGTCATCGATCTGGACCCGCGTTTCAATGTCCACGGCCCGCTCTCCCTTGCGGCATCGCACGCAGGCAGGCGAGTCCCTCCTCGAGGTCGAGCGCGGTGCGGACGTCCAGCATGGTCAGGCCAAGTTGCACCATGGCCATCGCCACACTGGGCTGGATCCCGACGATGACCATCTCCACGCCGCGAAGCCGGAGCATGGCGGCCAGGCTCCGCAATGTCTGCGTTGAAAACGAATCCATCACGTCGAGGGCGGTCACATCCACGACGACCCCATGACAGCGTCGCCGCTGCGCCTCAGAGAGAAGGCTGTCTTGGAGGCCGATAAGGTCGGCGTCGGTCAGCGCGTCCTGCACGGACGCGATGAGGTACGGCGCTTGCGCAAGGATCGGTACCGGCATTGCCGCGTCACACCGCAGTCGCTGGCACGATCTGGGACGCGACGGGCTCTCGCCATGATCGTCTGGTAGCCGAGGATCCGGTCGGCGAGTTCGAGCCCGCCCTGCAAATCTCCGACCGTCTGTATCCGGGAAAGGTCGATTCCGATGGTGACGATGGTCTGGGCGATGGAGGCGGAGATGCCCGTCACGATGACGGTCGTGCCGAGCAGCCGCGCTGCGTCTACCGTCTGAATCAGGTGATTCGCGACCTTCGAGTCGACCGCGGCGACGCCGGTGACGTCCATGACCACGACCCGGGCGCGAAACTCGCGGATCGCGCCAAGCAATTGCTCGGTCAGCTGCAATGCCCGGTCAGAATCGATCAGGCCGATGATCGGCAGGATAAGCAGCCGGTCACGAACCTGCAGCACCGGAGTCGAAAGCTCCTGGATCGCCTCCTGCTGCTGGCGCACCACCCGCTCCCGCTCCGAGTTGAACGCCATCGCCACAATAAGAAGGATCTTGTTAGCGACAGGCTCGAACGCCTTGAGGGCGCCAGCGAGCCGATCGGGGTCCGTGAGGTAGTGCCGGGACATGCTGTGCCAGTACACGTCTCGCAACGTCAGCACGCCGCTCAGGATTCGCTCGTAGTGCATCACACCCAGCACCGCCCGCTGCGCCATCCGCTCTGCATACTCCTCCGCAGCCCGGTAGCTTCCGGTGTCGAGGCAATCGACGCAGGCGTCGTAGATCGTCTCTGAATCCAATTCCTGTTCCGGTGTCGTCGCCCCCGTCCACAGGCCGTCATCGGCCGCCATGGCCAGCACCCATTCCCGGAGCAACTCCGCCACGGTCCTCGCGTAGCCGCGCGACCAAGTCGTCTTTCAGCGTCTCGGACGATGTCGCCGTGGAATTGCCGTTCGGGCTAACTCTGGCTTTGGCTTTCGCGGTCGGTGTCACTTACGATCTCCTCTCGGTCTGCGATGTCTCCTCGGCTGCACTATCTGCGTGGGAAGCGTCGGTCACCCGCGCCCCGGTACAGGCGACTTCGCACACGGCGGAACATCAGGCGATCCGGCCACAGTGAACTTAGTTACTATAAGTCACATCAATATTACTGAGAGTATCACGTGTCCCTCGTCGCATTGCCCGTGGACGTGACGGTCACCACCCAGGGGTCAGCAGCACCAGCCCGCGGCCAGTACACCTACCGCTGAGCCAGCTCATGCCTGCAGCGGGAAATGGCAGGCGGCCACGTGCCCGGGGCCGAACGAGCGCAACGGCGGCTCCTCCTGCGCACACAGGTCCTGCGCGAACGGGCACCGGGTCCGGAACCGGCAGCCCGATGGCGGGGTGACCGCACTGGGCAGCTCACCCTTGATCCCGGCACCCTCCCTGGCCCGCGCCTCCTGCCGGATCCGGGACCGGGATGGTCGCGATGAGCCCGGCCGTGTAGGGGTGCGCCGCACGCTGGTAGATGTCGTCCGCCGAGCCCATCTCGACCAGCTTGCCCAGGTACATGACGCCGATCCGGTCGGCCATGTACTTGACCACCGCGAGGTCGTGGGAGATGACGATGTAGGTGAGGCCGTGGTCCGCCTGGAGCCGCTTCATCAGGTTGAGCACCTGGGCCCTGATGGAGACGTCCAGGGCGCTGACCGGTTCGTCCGCGACGATGACCTTGGGGCTCAGGGTGAGCGCCCGGGCAAGCCCGATCCGCTGGCGCTGCCCGCCGGAGAACTCGTGCGGGTAGCGCTCGACGGCGCTGCGCGGCAGGCCCACCTCATCGAGCAACTCGAAGACGCGCTGCTGCTGCTCCTGGCGGGTGCCGACACGCTGGATGCTGAGCGGCTCGCGGATGATCGAGCCGACCCGCATCCTCGGGTCCAGCGACGAGTACGGGTCCTGGAACATCAGCTGCAGGTCGCGCCGCTGCCGCCGGAGCTCGCCCCCGCTGAGCGCGGCGATGTCCTGGCCGTTCAGCAGCACCGCGCCGGAGTCCGGGCGCTCCAGCGCCACGACCACCCGCCCGATCGTGGTCTTCCCGCAGCCCGACTCGCCCACCAGGCCGAACGTCTCCCCCGCGGCCACGGTGAACGAGACGCTGGAGACCGCGTGCACGGCCGCGACCTTGCGCTGCAGGATCGCTCCCGCGGTGACCGGGAACTCCTTGACCAGGTCGCGCACCTCCAGCAGGGGCCCCGGCTCCGTTCCGGCGCCGTCAGCCCCGGCCACGCCGTCCCCGGCCGGGCCAGCCCGGGCACAGCCGGGCGGGGGTGGCCACGTGGGCGCCGGGGAGCGTAGCGCCGCCATTTCCGGCTGCTGGCGTCGGCGGGACCATCGACAGGGTGCCAGCACGCGAACAGGTGCGCCGAGGTCTCCCCGGTCAGCGGCGGCTCCTCGTCGCGGCACTTGCCGGTGGCCCGGCTGCACCGCGGCGCGAACCGGCAGCCGGCCGGCGGCTGCGGACAGGTCCGGCGGCAGCCCGCCGATCGTGAGCAGCCTGCGCTTGTTGTCCTGGCTCAGCCGCGGAATGGAAGCCAGCAGCGCACGGGTGTAGGGATGGCGCATGTGCTGGAACAGGTTCGGTGTGCCGGTGACCTCGACCATCCGGCCGGCGTACATCACCTGGACCCGGTCCGCGTGCCCGGCGATCACGCCCATGTCGTGGGTGATCAGCAGCATCGCCATGCCGAGGCGGTCCTTGAGGTCGTGCAGCAGGGTGAGGATCTGCGCCTGGATGGTGACGTCCAGGGCGGTCGTGGGCTCGTCGGCGATCAGCAGCTTGGGCTCACAGGTCAGCGCCATCGCGATCATCACGCGCTGGCGCATGCCGCCGGAGAGCTGGTGCGGGTAGTCGCCGAGCCGCTCGGCCGGCCGGGGCAGGCCGACCAGGCCGAGCACCTCGGTCGCCCGGGCCATGGCCGCCGCCTTGCTCGCCCCCTTGTGCAGCCGGACCGGTTCGGCCACCTGGTAGCCGATCGTCTTCGTGGGATCCAGCGAGGTGAGCGGGTCCTGGAAGATCATGGCGATGTCGTTGCCGCGGATCGTGCGCAACTCGGCGTCGCTCAGGCCGACCAGTTCCCTGCCGTCCAGCTTGATGGAGCCGCTGACGATCTTCCCGCCCGGTGGCAGCAGCCCCATGATGGACAGGCCCGTCATCGATTTCCCGCACCCGGATTCGCCCACCAGCCCGAGGGACTCTCCCGGCTCGATGGACAGATCGACGTTGCCGACGGCGTGCACGACCGACTTGGTGAGCTGGATGTGCGTGGACAGGTCGCTGATCTGGAGGACTGGGGGCATCCGGGCTACTCCTGGGTCGGCGGCCTGGCGGGCGGATCGTAGGGCATGAAAAGGGCGGTCACCGGCGGCGCAGCCTGACGTCCAGCGCGTCGCGGAGCGCGTCGCCAAGCAGGTTGCAGGCCATCACCACCACGATGATGGCAGATCCCGACGGGGTAGACCTGCCACCAGTAACCGTCCTGCAGGTAGGTGATCCCGTTGTTGAGCATGTCGCCCCAGTCGAAGGTGGGGTACTGCAGGCCGAAGCCGAGGAAGCCGAGGGTGGCGACGGCCAGGATCGCGTCGGCCACGCTGAACGTGGCGGTGACGATGATCACCCCGAGCGAGTTGGGCAGCAGGTGCCGGTTGATGAGCCGGGCCTGGCCAGCACCCGCGGCGCGGGCCGCGGCGACGAAGTCCCGCACCCGCAGCGTGAGCACCTCACCGCGGACCAGCCGCGCGGGGACCTGCCAGGTGAAGATCCCGATGATCACGCTGAGCCCGAGGACGGTCGCGCCGTAGCGGACCGCGACGATCAGCACGACGAACAGGAACGGGATCGACAGCAGCACGTCCACGATCCGCATCAGGAACCCGTCGAACAGCCCCCCGGCCAGACCAGCCACCGCGCCCCAGACCGCGCCGATGACCATCCCGATAAGCGCGGACAGGAAGCCGATCTCCAGTGCGTTACGCCCCCCGACCATCAGTTCCTCGAGCACGTCGAAGCCCTGGTTGTCGGTGCCAAGCGGGTGCCCGATGGACGGCGGCACGTTGGTGGCGGTGAGGTCGGAGGTGAGCCCGCCGTGGTAGAACATGCGGCCCCAGGTAGCAGAAGACCACGAAGAAGATCAGTGCGCCGAGCCCGAGGACGGCCAGCTTGTTCTGGGCGAACTCGCGCGCCGCCAGGCGCCAGCCGCTCTGCACCGGGCCGACGGCACCACCATCGGCGACGTGCTCCAGGCCCGGCGGCGGAAGTTCGGGGGCGATATTACTCACGAGGTCTCCCGGGCCATCAGACGAGCCGGATCCGCGGGTCGGCGACCGTCAGGGCGATGTCCGCGACGAAGTTCCCGGCCACGACCAGGACGGCGCCTACCAGCGTGTAGGCGAGCAGGATGGGATAGTCGGCGGTGCCCAGGGCGTCGTAGAACAGCAGCCCGAGCCCGGGGAAGTTGAACACCGCCTCACAGACCAGGTTGCCGGCCAGCAGCGCCGGGATGGACAGGCCGATCAGGGTGATCATCGGCAGGAACGCGTTGCGGACCAGGTGCCGCCACAGGACCAGCCGTTCCGGCAGGCCCTTGGCCCTGGCCGCCTTGATGTAGTCCTGGGCCATCGTGTCGATCGCCGCCGAGCGCATGTACCGGGAGTACCCGGCCAGGTCCAGCAGGGTGAGGCAGACGATCGGCAGGGTCATCGCGCGCCAGTCGAAGATGATCGACCACATCGACGTGGTCTGCGGGCCCTCGTAGCTGAATATCGGGATCGTGATCGCGAACACCTGGATCGCGATCAGGTAGAGGAAGAAGTCCGGCATCGCGTAGGTCACGAACGCGCCCGTGGTCACCACGGCGTCGCCGGGGGTGTTACGCCGGACCGCCTGGTAGATACCGAGCGGGACGGCGATCACCACCGACAGCAGCAGCGTGATCCCGGACAGGTACGCGCTGCGCATCCAGCGCTCGCCGAACAGCGCGGCCACGCTCTGGTTCAGCTTGTAGGAGTACCCCAGGTTCCCGTGCAGCAACTGATTGAGATAGCGCAGGTACTGCACGATCCACGGCTCGTCGAAGCCGTGCTGCTGGTTCCACTGCGCGATGGAGAACTTGTTCGCGTGCGCGCCGAGCACGTCGATGGCTGGCGTCGGGTAGATCACGTGCAGCATGAAGAAGATGAAGATCGAGACGCCGAAGAGCACCACGATCGCCGTCGCCGCGCGGCGGATCAGATAAGCCGTCATACCTGCAGCCAAGCTACTTTGTCAGGTACATCAGCTCCGGGTTGAAGAAGTACTGGGTCGTCGCCTCGATCGCGGCCGGCTGGCCGGAGACGTTGTTCTTCCACACGGTGATCCAGTCGTAGTTGGGCTGGAACAGGCTGGGCTGCTGCTGGGTGAGGTAGGACGCCTCCTCCTTCACCGCGTCGGCGTTGTTGCTGGTGACCGATGCGTTGATCAGCTTGTCCGCCTGTGGGTTCTCGTAGAACCCGCCGTTGAAGGACCCGCCGGTGGTGAAGATGCCCATAGTCGTCGGGTAGTACGCGTCGGTGAAGCCACCGTAGACCGCCACCGCCCAGTCGTTGATGGTCTTCGGCGAGCCCGGGTCGTCGGCGACGGTGATGACGTGGTTGGACGTGCCGCTCTGCAGCGAGATGTTGATGCCGACCTTCTTCGCGTCCGACGCCCACGCGGTCAGCTGCTCGCCGAAGATCACCGGGTCGCTGGCGTAGAGCACGTTGAAGGCCAGCTTGGTGCCAGCCGGGATGCCGGCGCCGCACTCACCCGCGCCGGTGCCCGGCTTCGCGCAGGTGCTCTGGCCGCCGGGCACCACGTTCCAGCCGTGCGACTTCAGCAGGCTGGCCGCCGCGCTGACGCTGTACGGATACGGGTTCTTCAGCGCGTTCTCGGGGGCGTACGGCGAGGTAGGCACGGAGGGGACCGGCCCGTACGCGAGCCCGCCGGCACCGTGGAAGAAGGCCTTGATGTAGCCCTCCTCGTCTTCCAGGTGCGCCAGGGCCTGCCGGATGTAGAGCTGGTTGATGATGTTGTTGAAGTCGCCGGTCTTGTCGGCGAAGTTGTAGTTCGCGTAGGCGAATCCCCAGCCGGGATAGCCGAACACGTGGTACCCGGCCGCCTTGACCGCATTGAGTTGCGGCACGTCGTTCAGCGGCATGTAGCCGAGGTCGATGCTCTTCGACAGGACCGCGTTGAACTCGGCGGTGTCGGAGGTGTACGGGATCGCCTGCACGCTCGGGAAGATCTTCGAATGCGGGCCGTCGTACTTCTGGTTCGGCGTCAGCGTGTAGCCACCGGTGGTGTTGTTGAACTGGGTCAGCCGGTACGGCCCGTCCACGACCTGCCACAGCGGGTTGGTCGCGTAGGTGCTGGTGGAGCCGGATGCCTTGGCCAGGTAGTCGTAGATCTTCTTCGCGTTCGCCGGGTTGGTGAAGTCCAGCAGCGGGCCGCCTGCCGCGCCCCGCGCCCAGGCGTGCACAGGTATCGGCTGGATGTAGTACAGCCCGTCGGCGGTGAACCACACGGGGTTGACCGGCTTGTTCATCTGGAGCACCAGCGTGGTGGCGTTCGGGGTGCTGGCGCTGACCACCTGGTCCGGGATCCCGAGGTGCGGGGTGTAGAGCCCCCAGTTCGCCCCGCTCTCCTTCACGGCGGCCCGCAATATGTCGAGGAAGAACAGCGCGTCCTTGGAGGTCACCGGCTGGCCGTCGGACCACCGGTAGTTCGGCTTCATGTGGATCGTCACGGTCTTGTCGCCGTTGGTGTAGGCGGGCGCGTCGGCCAGGCTCATGGACGGCACCACGTACCGGCTTGACTCCGTTGCCGTACCAGTACAGCGGCCGCCACATCTCGTACTGGAAGCTGTCGACGGTGGTGACCGTGAAGTTGGCGCCCGGGGTCACCGGGAAGATCCAGGTGGGCGCGGACCCGGGTGACTCTGCCCAGGTGAGCGTCCCGGCGTGCGGTGTGCCACTGGCCGCCGGCACCGCGCCGAACGCGCCGGTCGTGGAGGTGACCGACCCGCTGGAGGGGGCCTTGCTGCAGGCGGCCAGGCCGATGGCCGCGGCAACCGCGCCCACCGCCAGCAGCGTCACCGGGCGTGCGGCGCTCAGTCGTGCCGCCCTGCGGGCGGCTCCCGTTCCGTGCCCCGGTTTGGTTGCTTTGGCTGTGTGCAGGCGAGTCATACGGCCGCCTTCCATCGTGGACAATGTCTCGCTACGACCCGGCAGCGAGGCGTATGGCCTGGCTGGGGGGCTGGCGTGAGCCTATTGAACAGCCATATAAAGTCTGACGCGAGAATTATCACAAATTGTTATCGATGTGTAGATAGGGCCCAGGTTGCGCACGATCGAGCACACGTGGATACCGATGCCTGACGGGACCAGGCTGGCCGCCCGGATCTGGCTGCCGGAGGACGCGGCGCCGGTTCCGGCGATCCTGGACTTCCTGCCCTACCGGCAGGGTGACCTGATGGCCGCGCGGGACGCGGCGATCTACCCCTACCTCGCCGCGCGCGGCTACGCCTGCGCCCGGGTGGACCTCCGCGGCACCGGCAACTCCGAGGGCATCATCGATGACGAGTACACCCCCCAGGAGCTGCAGGACGGCTGCGATGTGATCGCCTGGCTGGCCGCACAGCCGTGGTGCGACGGGAACGTCGGCATGACCGGCATCTCCTGGGGCGGCTTCAACAGCCTCCAGGTGGCGGCGCTGCGCCCGGCCGCCCTGCGGGCGGTGCTTACCCTGTGCGCCAGCGACGACCGCTACGCGGACGACGTGCACTACCGCGGGCGGCTGCGTGCTGGCCGTCGACATGCTGCAGTGGGCGGTCTCGATGCTGGTCTGGAACGCCCTGCCGCCGGATCCGGCGGTCGTGGGCGCCGCGTGGCGCGAGCGGTGGCTTGAGCGGCTGGCGCAGACGCCGGCGTTCATCGAGCCGTGGCTGGCGCACCAGCTGCGGGACGACTACTGGCGCCACGGCTCGGTACGCGAGGACTACGCCGCGATCGAGGTGCCGGTGTACGCCGTCGGCGGCTGGTCCGACGGCTACACCGACGCCATCCCGCGCCTGCTGGCCGGCCTGCCGGGCCCGCGCAAGGGCCTGATCGGGCCGTGGTCGCACGCGTTCCCCAACGACGCGGTGCCCGGGCCGGAGATCGGCTTCCTCGAGGAGTCGCTGCGGTGGTGGGACCACTGGCTCAAGGGGATCGACACCGGGATCATGGACGAGCCGGTGCTCCGGGCCTGGATGCAGGAGTACACGCCGCCCGCGCCGCACCACCGGGAGTGGCCGGGCCGCTGGGTGGCCGAGCCGTGCTGGCCCCCGGCCGACGCCGGCGACCGGGCGCGCCGTCTCTACCTTCGGGCCGAGCGGGAACGGCGCACTGGCCGAGAGCCCCGGCGCCGGGGAACGCCGCATCCACCGGGGCGAGCAGACGGCCGGGCTCGACGCCGGGGCGCTGACCGCCGACGGCGGTTTCGGCGACTGGCCCGGCGACCAGCGCGGCGAAGACGGGCGCTCGCTCAGCTTCACCTCGCGAGCCGCTCACCGCGCCCGTCGAGATCCTCGGCAACCGCGCGGGTGCGGCTGACGGTCACCAGCGACCGCCCCGGCGCGGGCCTGGTGGCCCGGCTCTGCGATGTCGCGCCCACCGGGGAATCGCTGCTGGTCACCCGGGACCTGTTCAACCTCACGCACCGGGCGGGCCATGACCGCGCGCTGCCCCTGGTGCCCGGCGAGCCAGCCGTCGCGGAGTTCCCGCTGAAGGTCATCGCGCACCGGTTCGGCACCGGTCACCGGATCCGGCTGTCCGTCTCCACCACCTACTGGCCCTGGATGTGGCCGCATCCGGAGCCGGTGACGCTGGGCCTGAGCTGCGGGCCGGACAGCTTCCTCGACCTCCCGGTGCGCCAGCCCCTGGCGCAGGACGCCGCCCTGGCGCCGTTCGGGCCACCGGAACATCCGGCCGGGATCGCGACCGAGGTGCTCGCCCGGCGGCCCACCCAGCGGACCATCAGGCACGACCTCACCGACGGGTCCGCCGAGGTGATCTTCGACTGGGACGTCGGCGGGAACTTCCGCCTGGCCGACGCGGGGATCGAGGCGGACGGGTCCAACCTGACCAGCTACCGGATCGTGACCGGCCAGCCGCTTTCCGCCGAGGTGCGCACCGAGCAGTCCGCGTCGCTGCGCTCGGCGCTACCACGACGTGGCCGTCCAGGCGACCGGGCACATGACGGCGGGCCCGGCGACGTTCCTGGTGACGCTCGCCCTGGACGCCCGCGAGGACGGCCACCGGGTGCACTCCCGCCAGTGGCACCTGGAGTTTCCACGGAACGGCACCTGACATGCGCAGCGTGATCGGATGGGACTGGTACCGCGACCCGCGGGTGCTTGAGGTCGAGGAACGGCGGCTGTTCCGGCCGAGCTGGCAGTACGTCGGGCCGCTGGAGTGCGTGGCGCAGCCCGGTGACCAGATGGTCGGCCGGCTGTCGCGGATCCCGGTCGTGGTGGTGCGGGGCGGTGACGGTGAGCTGCGCGGCTTCCTCAACGTCTGCCGGCACCGGGGCAGCCTGGTCGTCCCGGCCGACGGCAACGCGCCGCGGCTGCGCTGCCCCTACCACGCCTGGACCTACAACCTGGACGGGACGCTCCGGTCCGCGCCGCAGTGCGGCCCCGAGATCGAGGCCGAGCTTCCGGCGCTCGGCCTGCTGCCGGTACGGGTCGCGACGTTCGGGCCGTTCGTGTTCGCCAGCGCCGCCGCCGACGGCCCGCCGCTTGACGCGGTCATCGGCGACCTGGCCGAGGTGGTCGCCGGAGTCGGCCTTGACCTGGGCGGCCTGCGCCGCCGTCAGCGGTTCTCCTACGCGCTGGCGGCGAACTGGAAGATCCACCTGGAGAACTACCTGGAGTGCTACCACTGCCCGGTGGCGCACCCGGGGTTCTCGGCGGTGATGGACGTCGGGCCCGGCCGGTACGAGCTGACGGCGACCGCGCACCGGCTGAGCCACCGGGCGCCGGTGCGCCTGGCGCCCGCGGCGGGCGCCGCCGGCCTGGCGGCTGGCAGCGTCACCGCGGGCAGCTACCACCTGCTGCTGCCCAACGTGAAGATCAACATCAATCCCGGCCGGCAGAACCTGTCCATCGGGCCGGTCTATCCCGACGGGACGGGCCGGACCGCGGGATTCCTCGACTACTACTTCGGCGCGGACGCCGACGAGGCGTGGATCGAGCAGATGATGGCCTTCGACACCGAGGTCGGTGACCAGGACGCCGTCCTGGTGGCCGCCGCCCAGGCCGGCGTGGCGGGCAGCTGGATCGACCGCGGGCGGATCCTGCCCCAGGAGCGGCTGCTCGCCGACTTCCAGCGTTACGTGCACGCCGCCTGCGCCGCCGAGGTCGCCGGGTCGCAGGCTTCAGGCGATCTTGCGGGCGCCCGGGCCGGGGTGCGGGGTGACCTCCCGCGGTGACTCCAGCACGTGCCCGTCGGCGCAGGCGAGCTGGAGCCCGACGCCGGCCCCGCAGTCGCGGTGGGTGAGCCGCACCTGCGGGCCGGCCGGGCCGGCCGCGTACTCGTCCCCCCACGCCATCAGCGCGACGAGCACCGGGTACAGGTCCAGCCCCTTCTGGGTCAGCCGGTACTCGTGCCGGGCGCGCTGGCCGTGCTCCTGATAGGGCACCCGGCGCAGCATGCCGT
This sequence comes from uncultured Actinomycetes bacterium, assembly GCA_963795785.1. Classification (GTDB taxonomy): domain Bacteria; phylum Actinomycetota; class Actinomycetes; order Streptosporangiales; family Streptosporangiaceae; genus DASXKD01. The sequence continues at coordinate 43,812 of CAWCKG010000004.1, read as the reverse complement.
CGGCGACCAGGCGGGCGAGCCGGTCGCTGAGCACCTGCCGCGGTGCCTGGGTACGGCGCCGCATGTCGTCGAACCGGCGCACCCCGTTGAACGCCTCGCGCAGCACCAGGAAGGTCCACTTCTCACCGATCGCGCCTCACCGCCGCGCCGATCGTGCAGTTGGCCGTGTCGTACTCAAGGATCCAGGGCCGCGCCATGACTGCATGCTAGGTCTAGTTGACAGACTCAGCAACTTTGGTGAAGGCTGGGTTCGTGAGGCGGACCCAGGTAGGTGCACAGCAGAGCGGGAACTTTGCCATACGCAGGCCGTGCATCGCCGACCACGAGGCGATCAGGGAGTTCCTCACCGGCCTGTCGCCACGGGCCCGCTACCTGAGGTTCTTCTCCGGTGCCCCGTCGACCAGCCAGGCCATGCTGCGCATCCTGGCCGGTGAGCCCGCGCATACCGACGTGCTGGTGGCCATCGAGAACGACGTGATCATCGGGCACGCCATGGCCGGGGACCGCACCGGGCCCGGCGGCACCCGGCTGACCGAGATCGGCGTCGTGGTGGCGGATGCCCACCGGGGCGCGGGCGTGGGTTCCGCGCTGGTGCGCGGCCTGCTCGCGCGCGCCCGTAGCCGCGGCGCCACCGCCCTGGTGATGGAGGTGCTGGCCGAGAACCGGCAGGTCCTCACCATGATCTCCGACCATTGGCCGGTGGCGTCCCAGGAGCGTTCCGGTGCCTACATCACGATCAGCGCCCGGCTGCAGCCCGAGGTGCCGGCCTGGCCAGATCCCGGGCCGTGGCTGGCGGGAACCGGAAAGGAAACCGTGGCTGCCGGGATCGCAGGAGGGACGGCAGGGTGAACGATTCCGGCGGCAGGCGGCGCACGTACGAGTGGGCAGACCCCGCGGCGTCGGCCGGCCGCGGCCGGCGCGAACTCGACGGGATCTCGTTCTTCCGGGCAGCTGACTCAGCACGGGCCGTCTCGATCCCGCGCCGCGATCCCGGCCGGGGACGCTCGGCGTTCCGCTGGGTGGCGTCCCGTGGAGGCCGCGTAGGGCAGGTCGTCTGCCGGAGACGTAGGCGGTGTTCGACACCCCGGCCGAAGTACCACTACCACCCGATGCGGGTCGGTACACGGCGGCGTGTACTGCGACGCTCTGCGACTCGGCCTCGCGGCTGCGGCGGCGACGGCGAGTGCTGTTCCGCGAACGCCACCGTGCACGCGGTGATGTCCCACGGTTCTGGCGCCACGCTACTACACTCGCTGGAGGTGTAGCCGGGTGTCGACCAGGGTGCACTCACGGTCCCAGTTCACCGCCCACACCGTGTACCGGCTCATGCCGCGAGTTCTCCGCGAAGGTCAGCACCGTCTGGAAGTCGCTCTGGTAGAAGTACTCGGCGCTGTCGGTCCGGCCGTTCATCCCGGAGAAGCCCTCGTGGGCGTAGGCCTGCGCGCTGGACCAGCCGAAAGTGCTCATCAGCTGGGCGTTGAAGTCCTGGAGCGCGGTGACCTGCGAGGATCCGCCGCTGAAGCCACCGTCGAACGGCATGATCGTCTAGTCGTTCGGGGTGAACCCCAGGCTCTTGGCCTCGTCCAGCAACTGCTGCCCGAAGTAGTTCGCGCCCGGTCGTGGTGGACGGCATCGTGATCGAGATGAACAGGCCCGGGTCCTCCTACTGCAGGATCTGCGCGGCGCCCAGTTCGTAGGAGATCGCCGTGGAGTTCTCGATCTCCGGCTCCTCCAGGTCGAAGTCGAAGGCGTGCAGGCCATAGGTCGTGATCACCTGCTGGTAGGCGGCCGCCGTCGCCGCGGCCGAGCTGCACACCTGGCCGAGCTTGGTGCCGTTGTAGCCGCCCGCCGAGACGATGACGTCGCCGCCGTCGGCGCGGATCTGGCCGATGACGCCGGCCACCTGGGTGTCCGACGAGACCGGGTCGGTGCCGTCCCAGGACGGCGCGCAGGAGCTTCCGTTGGCCAGGATGAAGGCCATGTCGAAGGCCTTCTGCCCGGTGGCCGACATGACCTGGCCGACGTCGGGGGCGCTGGAATCCAGGGTGCTGTAGTACGGCGCCGACTCGTACCAGTTGACCGGCAGCGCGGCGGTGGCGGTGGCGGTGGCCTGGGCGGTGGGCGCGGCGGCGAGCGCGGCCGCGCTGACGCCGCCGGCCAGCAGCACGGCGCATACGGCGGCAGTGGCGGGGGCCGCCCGGAATGGGGAGTGAGGCACGGATCCTCCTTCAGCGGGGGTAAGGAGTCCTAACTAATAAGAAACTTTCCTATTAGTTATGTCACCGCTATGCCCGGCCCTCGTCGGCCCGTCGTTCGGCACGGCGGCATCCGCGCCCGACCGCGCCCCCAGGGCCGCGATCGCCTGCACCGCCGCGGCGGCGGGATCGGGCAGCGGGCCGGTCACCAGCCCCGCGACCGACGCCCTGGCCGCCTCGACGGCGGCCCGCAGCGCAGGCATGCCCGGCCGGTCGCCCCGGGCACGGATCGCGCCGCCGCCGCCAGCAGCACCGCCGCCGTCCGTGCACCGGCCGCTCGTCCCCGGCGGCGGCGCGGCCGCGCCGGCCAGGCAGACCAGGGCGGCGGTCTCCAGGCACACGGCCAGCGGGAACGTGAACGACAGCGACCGGGCGGCCTGGACCGCCGCGGCCGCCTGCCGCGCCGCGGCGGCCGCATCGCCCCGGTCGAGCCAGGCACGGGCCAGCACGGCACGCGCCAGCGGCAGTTCCCGGTCGATGCCGAGCGTCGGTCCCCTCCCGGTCGGCGGTGCGCCCAGCTCGACGGCCGCGGCCGGGTCCCCGTCGGCCAGCGCGACGCCCGGCCGCCGCCGACAGCAGGACCACCCGGGCGATCCGGCGGGTGCCCGGCGAGCAGCGGCTGGGCCTCGGCGATGTACGGCCGGGCCGCGGCCAGGTCACCGACCTGCCAGCAGATCATCGCGGCGGTCGGCAGCGTCGCGGCGAGCTGCTCGGCGGAGCCGCCGCGGCGGCACAGCTCGATCGCCTCGGCGGCGTAGCCCGCGGCGCCGGGTCGGCCCGCTCGGCCAGCACGCAGCCCATGCCGATCGCCGCGGAGACCTGCAGGTCGGCACCCGAATGGCGCCGCCGCGCTGATCGACGCGGGCCACGAAGTCGAGCGCCTCCGCGCCCCGGTCCATGGTCGTCGGCCAGGCCGCCCAGGTAGATCAGCGCGCGCGCGGCGTACTCGTCCGGCTGGCCGGGCAGCATGGTCACCGCCGCCTGCAGTTCGCTGACGCCGCGCCGGCGTCTCCCGACCAGTAGCCCAGGTAGCCGAGCGCGTACCTGGCATGGGCGGCCCAGGGCGACCGGGTCCGTCGGCCAGCAGCCGGGACAGCCAGAACCGGCCCTCGGTCACGTTGTCGCCGCCCAGTAGCGGTGCAGCCGGAAGCACAGCTCCAGGCCGCGGTCGCGGTCGAGGCGGCCGTCGAGTGCCGCCGCGAGCAGCAGCCGCACGCGAGGGCAGCACCTCGTCCGACCGGCGTCGAGGTACGGCCCCGGCGCGGCCCTGGGCTCGGCGGGCACGATCGCGCCGATGGCGCCGGCGAGGCGGTCCAGGGCCGCCCGCTCCTCGCCGTGGCGACCAGCAGCTCGCGCGCGAACCGGTGCAGGTCGTCGTCCTGGTGGTAACGCCAGCGCGGGCCCGGAGCGGTCCACCGCCAGCAGCCCGCGCGCGGTCAGCTCGCGCAGGATGCGCACCACCCGCACCGGCGCGATCGGGCCGCCCGCCACCATGTCGCGCACCAGCGGCAGGGCCACCGGGCCGTCCAGGACGCCGAGCAGGCGGAAGACCGTGGCCTCGTCGTCATGCAGCAGTTCGTAGCTGCTCGGGCGATGGCCCGCAGCCTGCCCGCCCCTTCGCTCGATCACCTCCGGCAGGTGATCCAGCAGGTCGGCCGACCGACATCGCGGCGAGCTGCGCGGCCACCAGTTCCAGCGCCAGCGGCACGCCGCCGCACCGGCGGCACAGCTCGGCGACGAACGGGCGCCATCTCCTCGCCGATGTCGAGCTGCCCGCCGCCCGCCCGCACCCGGTCGGCCAGCAGCCGCAACGGCAGGCTGGCCAGCATCGCGGTGCGGCCGGCCCGGCCGGGCCCGGCAGCGGCGCCAGGACGATCACCCGCTCGCCCTCCACGGCCAGCGGGACCCGGCTGGTGACCACCACCGACAGCAGCGGGCAGTACGAGACCAGCGTGGTCACCAGCGGACGCCACGCCGTCGACGACCGCCTCGCAACCATCCAGGATCAGCAGCGCCCGGCCCAGCGGCGCGAGCGCGGCGGCGAGCTGCGCCGTGGCATCCTCGGCACCGGGCCGGATGCCGAGGGCCAGCGCCACCGACGAGGCGACCAGCTCGTCCTGCGCCACCAGCCGAGCGGCACCCACAGCCGGCCGCCGGGGAACGCCGCCGCCGCGGCCGCGGCCTGGATGGCCAGCCTCGACTTGCCGATGCCGCCCAGGCCCGCCACGGTGACCAGGCCGGGCTCGCCGATCAGGTCCGCCAGCGCGCGCCAGCTCGGCGGCCCGGCCGAAGAACGCCGACGTCGCCGGCGGGCAGCCGCGCCGTTTCCCGGCGTGCCCTGCTCCCCCAGCGCGGCCAGGTAGGCGGCGGCCGTCTCGGGCCCGGGGTCCACGCCGAGCTGCTCGGCGAGCAGCGTCCCGGCACTGCTCGTAGGCCAGCACCACGCCGGCCCGGTCGCCGGCCCGGTGCAGCGCGCCGATCAGCGCCCGGTGCGACCGCTCGTCCAGCGGGCAGGCGGCGACCGCGCGGCGGGCCGCGGCGGCCGCCCGGTGATGGTCCCCCACCGCGCCGGCCGCGCCGGCGACCAGCTCGAGCGCCCGCAGCGCCAGCGCGTCCAGCTCCCGGCGGTGCGGTTCCAGCCAGGCGGCGTCCTCGCCGGGCAGCAGCCGCTCCCCGGACAGCGCGGCGGCCGGCCGGCCGCCTCCAGCGCGGCCTGGTGCCGGCCCTGCCCGGCCAGCCGCACCGCCGAGTCCAGCGCCGCCGCCGCGGCGCGCACATCGACCTCGGTCGCCCGGCGCCAGGCGGTAGCCCGGCCGGGTGGTCGCGATGACCCGCTGGCCGCCCGCGCCGATCGCGGCCAGCGCGGCCCGCAGGCCCGCGGATCGACCCCGCGCAGCGCGGCGGGCCAGGTGGCCGGGACGTCCTCGGCCCAGATGAGGGCGGCCAGCCGGTCGGCGGGCACCGGGCCCGTCGGCGAGCGCGAGCGCGACCAGGGCGACCCGGGCCCGGCGGCCGCCGAGCGCCTGGCCGGACATGCTCAGGCCCCGGTGCGTCACCGCACGGCATCCAGGACCTGGACGCCGCGCCGTCGCCCCGCTGCGTCCCAGGCATTGACAGGACATTACACAGACATTACGCACGCGCGATGTACTCCGGGCAGCAGCCGGGGGAGCCGCCGCTCGGGGGCAGGCGGCTGGCCCGGGACCACCTCAGCCGAGGAGAAGCCGTGCCTGTCTCGTTCCGCATGCTGGCCGCGACAGCCGTCGCCGCCGCAGCGATGACCGTGACCGTTCTCCGGCGCGGTAGCCACCGCCGCCGCGCACGCCGCGGGCCGCGCCGCGCCCCGGCCTCACCGCCGCGCCGATCACCCTGGCCAGCGAGCACCGACCCTGGCCGGGGGACTACGACGCTGCCACCGACGCGGCCGGCACCACCTACATCGGCTGGATCGGCAGACACGAACGGCGACCGGCCGGACCGTGTACCTGTGCGTCCTGCCGCGCCGGCGCGACCGGCTGTGCCGGCGGCGTCCAGAGCACGCCGTCGCTGGGCACCTCGAGCGCGGCCGGAATGCACGTGATCCTGACCCCCGGCAAGGTCACGCTGGTCTGGTCCCACGACACGGCGAAGTCGGGGTCCGGCCCGGAAAATGCCAAGATCGCGACCGCCACCGTGCAGAACGGCACCCTGTCGGCCGCGCACGACCAGGGGCCCGCGCCCAGCTTCGGCACGCTCGATGGACGCGGCACCGGCCGGGCGGGAGCATCTGGACCGTGGACCAGCCGCCCGGCGCGGAGAGCCTGCAGGTCACGCCGGGACTCGGCGCAAGCAGGTGAACCTGGCGACGGCCTACATGCCCGGGTCCGCGCAGCTCGCCTTCGCCGGCTCCACCGCCGTGCTGGCCATCCAGCAGGGCGGCGCCGATCACCCAGCCGATCTCCTACGCGTCCGAGCAGGGCGGCAAGTGGACCGCGCTTCAAGCAGCTCGCCAACACCTGGACCGGGGCCGCCAACCTCGGGCTGGCGCAGACCACGTCCGGGGTCCGCGTGCTGGCCACCGTGGACAACGCCGACTACTGGCCCGTGGTGTCCCGCTGGACCGGCAGCTCGTTCTCGCCGCCGCAGCTCACCGGGGACAAGAACTCCTGCGCCCCGTCCAGCCACGACCCGGTCGCCGACGCGAGCGGCCGGATGGCCGACATCTCCGAGGAGTGCGAGGACCTGGCGGTGGCGAACCTCACCGACACGCTGCACGCGGCCGTCGTCCGGTTCCCCAGCGGGGGGACGATCGCCGGCGCCAGCCCGCAGCTCGCCACGGCGCCGCGCGGCCACGGCTGGGCGTCTGGTCCATCGAGGCCACCACCGGCGACAACCTGCTGGCCGGGCCGGTGCTGCTGCCCGGGCGCGACGTGTCCGCGCAGGCGACCGGGCAGGGCAACCAGGCGCAAGCTGACCGGGCCCGCCTCGTGCCTGCCGCCGGTCGGCATCGCGGTCAAGGCCGCGGGCACGCCCGCCGCGGGCTGGACGGTGACCTCAAGCAGCCTGGCCCTCGACGGCAACGCGCTCAGCGGGACCACGCTCGACGGCGCCACGCTGACGGCGGGCACGTCCCACACGCTCACCGGCACGGTGACGTTCACCAAGGGCGGGACGCACCTGCCGGTGACCGCCACGCTGAAGTTCACCTCCTGCCCGAACCCGTAGCCCACCCCCGCGGGACCCTCAGGTGGCCCGGCGATCCGGCCGGGCCACCTGACGTCCGTATAGTGGCGCCCATGCCCGCTGGTGCGCCGACTCCCCAAGCACCGGTCACCACTGTCGCCGAGGCGATCGCGCGCATGCAGGCGATCGGCGCCGGGCTGCCCGCCAGCGACGGCCTGGCCTGCTTCAACCGGATGTACCTCGCGGTGACCCAGACCGTGGACTCGGACCTGGGCCAGGGCTTCTTCGCCGACCCGGCGTTCATGACCACGCTCGACGTGACGTTCGCCAACCTGTACTTCGCCGCGGCGCAGGCGGCGGGCACCCCGGCGGCCGTGCCCGCGGCCTGGCGCCCGCTGGTGGAACTGCGCGGCGCGGCCGGGATCGAGCCGATCCAGTTCGCCCTGGCCGGCATGAACGCGCACATCAACCACGACCTGCCGGTGGCGGTGGCCAGCACCTGCGCCGAGCTGGGCACCGCGCCGTCGGCGGGGACGCACCTCGCCGACTTCCAGAAGGTGGACGCGCTGCTCGACGCGGCGGAGCAGGCCGTCAGGATGTCCTTCGAATCCGCGCCGGAGCTTGCCGTGGACGACCACCTGCGGGCGGTGAACAACCTGGTCGCCTGCTGGGCCATCAACTCCGCCAGGGACCTGGCCTGGCGCAACGCCCTGGTGCTGTGGGAACTGCGCGGCGACCCGCTGGCCCGCGGGCTGTTCCTGGACGGGCTGGCCGAGGCCACCGCGCTGGCCAGCCGGCTGCTGCTGACCGCGGTCTGAGGCCGGGCAGGTGGACGAACTGCGCTACGACCTGGAGCGGGATGCGGTGCGCGTGGTGCTCACCGACGGCGGCGGGCGGGTCCTGCTGTTCCACGTGCTGACCCCGGACCAGGCACCGGACGGCTGGTGGGAGCTGCCCGGCGGGGGCATCGACCCCGGCGAGTCGTACCTGGAGGCCGCGGTCAGGGAGATCCGCGAGGAGACCGGCCTGCGCCTCGACCCGGGCCAGGTCAGCCCGCCGTCGTGGCGGCGGGACACCACCTGGCTGTCGCGCGGCAAGCGGCGGCTGCAGCACGAGGTGGTGGTGCGCGCCCGGATCGCGGCCGACCAGCCGGTGATCGTGGACGGCGGCCGGACGCCGCAGGAGGTCGAGGACTTCGTCACGTTCCGCTGGTGGCGGGTGCCCGAGATCACCGGGAGCCGGGCGCGGTTCTACCCGGGCCGCCTGCCCGAACTGCTGCCGGCGTTCCTGGCCGGGGAGACCATCGACGAGCCCTTCGAGCGCTGGAACTAAGCGCCCGAAGGGCTCGCGGTCCTCCCGGATCAGGGCCCCGAGATGAACCAGGTGAAGATCGCCGTGTTCGAGGCCATGGTGCTGTCGGTGGCGGTCACGTGCGCGGTGAACGCGCCGGGTGCTCGTGCTGGTCGTGCCGCTGATCACACCGGTGGCGGTGTTGATGCTCAGCCCCGGCGGCAGGCCGGTGGCCGACCACGTGAACGTGGTGATGCTGGGGTTGGAGTCGGTGGCCTACATCGTCAGGCTGACGGCGAGCTGGCGGGATGGACTGGGTGCCGGGGTTGGTGACGGTCACCACGTTGGTGATCGTCCAGGTGAAGGTGGCCGACCCGGACGCGCCGCTGGTGTCGGTGACGGTCACGGTCACCGAGAACGGGCTGCCGGTTGTCGTGGTGGGCGTGCCGCTGATCACGCCCGTGGTGGGGTTGATGCTCAGCCCCGTCGGCAGGCCGGTGGCGGAGTAGGTCAGCACCTGGCTGGTGTCGGTGTCGGTCGCGACGATCTGCAGCGGCGTGATCGCGGTCCCCGCGGTGTTCGTCTGGGCACCAGGGTTGGTCACCGTGATCGTGTTCGAGGACGAGCTGGCGTTGCAGACGGTCACCGCGAGGTACAGGTCCTGGGCCGGGCTGGTGCCGGTGAAGTGAATGTGGACGGCCTGGTCCTCGATGCCGCCGCCGGTGGCCGCGATCTGGTCGTTGAGGGTCACCGTGCCCGCGGCGACCGTGAACGTCTGGTCCACCGAAGGGTGCGCGGGCAGGGCGAAGGACGTGCCGTCCACCGTCAGCACCGGCTTGATGAGGTTCGCGCTCGCGGTCAGCGTGCCGGAGTTGCAGGTCGACGCGACCTGGCTGGCAACCAGGCCGAGCGAGTGCCCGCCGCCCGTCATCTGGGCATCAACCGAGGTGACGCGCGAGTACGCGGCCACGGTACTGGCCGTGTCGAGCGTCAGGCCCGTGCTGAGCAGCCCGCCGATGTCGACGTTTCTCTGGAACACCAGGGCCGGGCCGGTCGACACGGCGAGGCCTTGCGGGGCGGCGGTGATGAGCCCGGCCGGCGCCGAGGCGCCATAGGAGGAGCTGCCGCCGGTGGAGCTGCGGCCGCCAGGGCGGGCACCGCGGCCAGCATAACGGCGGCGCCCGCGAGGGCCAGCGACCCAGCGGCCGCGGTGACTCTGGTGAGTAGCCGGTTCATGAACGCCCCTCGCTCGCCTCACGGCGTCAACGGTATGTGACTTTTAGCAAGAGACAGAGTAACAGAGAGTTACACCAGGGTGACGGCGCCGGGGTCAGGCGCGCTCCCACACGCCAAACGCGTCGCTGTTGCGCGCCGCGCCGTTGGCGACGGCCCCGTCGGTCCACAGGTAACTGGGTGAGGCCTCCACGGTGCCCAGCGGGAAGGCCAGCCCGTTGCTGGTGGCCTCGATCTGGCTGGTGACCCAGGGGCCGGTCCAGGAGCCCTTGTTACCCGCGTCGGTGGTCACCGCGCCCTGCTGGAACTGGGTCAGCCGGAACTGCTGGGTGCCGACGGGCAGCGGGATGGGGGTCCCGGTGCTGTTGGTGTAGTCCGCCAGGCCCGCGGCGTGGTCGAAGATCGCGCCGGGCATGGCGGCCTGGAACTGGAACACGGCCCCCGAGGGGGTGTACAGCGTGAACGTCACACCGCGGTGCCCTGCGGGGCGTAGTAGATGCTGAAACCGATCCCGTCGCCCGGGTTCGCGTCGAGCGGCACGAAGTGGGCGAACACCGGGGTGGTGGAGTTGATGAACGTCTCGATGAACGCCACCCACTGCACTCCCGTGGGGCAGACGAAACCCGGGTCGAGGTTCTCCGCCACGGCGCAGTTCTCGACGCCGGTCCTGGCATAGGTGTCGCCGCTGGCCAGCGAGCCGTTGGAGAGCTGGATGTAGGCCTGCGGGTACTGAAAGCCCGCCGGCACCTCAGCTGGCGGGGAGCCCGCTCGCCGGTCAGGTGACGTGAGGACCGGCGCTGCCTGGTTAGGTACCGAGATCACGGCATGGATGTACCTGAAGTCGCGGCTGCTGAACTCATAGCCTGCGTAGCTGCTGGTGGCGATCACTGGCAGAGACTGCGCCTCGTGCGCCTTCCCCGGCGGGGCGGCCCGTTGTCCAGCGTATGCGGGCGCCGCGAAGCCGGCGATGGCCATGACCGCGCTGGTCACGGCGGTGGCTGAGAGCATGGTGACGATGCCTCTGCGCATCGGTGGATTCCTCCCTCATGTCGCCGGGCCGGGCCCCCCGGAGGCGATCTCTGGCGCTGATCCGGGAGCACCTTACCATGTGTAGTCGTCTAATTACCTGGTGTAAGAATTAAGCGGGCCGGGTAGGCGCGGACCGGCCGCGGGCCTGGCCGGCGAAGATGGCTTGCGTGGCTGAGCTGCGCACGGCACACACGGCCGACCTGGACCCCGGCACGCTCACGGCGGCGCGCGCCCTCCTCGACGAGGTCTTCTCCGGTGGGGTGACCGAGGCCGACTGGGAGCACGCCCTGGGCGGGGTGCACGCCCTGGTCTGGGACGGGCCCGTGCTGATCGGGCACGGCTGCGTGATCCAGCGCCGCCTGCTGCACCAGGGCCGGGCACTGCGGGCCGGCTACGTCGAGGCGGTCGCGGTGCGCGTCGACCGGCAGGGGCAGGGACACGGCGCCGCGGTGATGGGCGCGCTGGAACGGGTGCTGCGCGGTGCCTACGACCTCGGCGCGCTCGGATCCAGCGAGGAGGGCGCGGGCTTCTACGCGGCGCGCGGCTGGCAGCTGTGGCGCGGGCCGGCCTCGGCGCTCACCCCGGCGGGCATCCGGCCGACCCCGGACGAGGACGGCTGCCTGTACGTGTTCGAGCTGGCCGTCCCGCTGGACCTGGACGGCGAGCTCACCTGCGACTGGCGGGACGGCGACGTCTGGTAGTCAGGACCGCAGCCGCTCGGCGAGGAACGCCATCACCCGGTCCAGCGCGGCCCGGGTCGGGTGACCGGGCGTGTCCACCAGGTCCTCGGTGAGCACCGAGTGCGCGCGCTTGCGGATGCCGTCGGGGTTACCCGGCGCCGAGTTGATCTCGATGGCCTCGAAGCTGTCGCCCAGTTCCCGGCGGAGCGTGGCGAACCGCTCCGGCGGGGAGCCGCTGTCCGCGGAGAAGCGCAGGCCGAGCACGCACAGGCCGTCGCTGGTGCGCGCCTTCACGGTGGCCAGGTCGCCCGGGTCCAGGCCGAGCGCGGCCCGCTTGCGCGCGGTCAGCGGCGCGGGCATCCCCGGCTGGCTGAGCACCGGCGCCAGCACGGCCGGCTCCACCGCCATGGCCAGGGCGTACCCGCCGGTGAAGCACATGCCGACCGCGCCGACCCCGGGCCCGCCGCACTCCGCGTGCGCCTGGGCGGCGAGCGCCCGCAGCCACGTCACCGCCGGGCTGGCCCGGTCGGCCAGCAGGAAGAACTCGCGCGACACGCACACCCGCGACAACGACCGCACCATTTCGCTGCCGCCGAACGGCTTGCCCGGGCGGCCGAAAAGGGACGGCAGGTAGACGCGGTAGCCGGCGTCGACGAGCCGCTGGCCGAACACGGTCACGCCCGGATGCAGCCCCGGCATTTCGTGCACTACGATCACCGCGGGACCGGCGCCCGCCCGGTACACCTCGTGCGTGCGCCCCTCATGGGAGAACGTGGTGACGTCGAACCCTGGCACCGCATCGGTCATGGCCTGCTCCCGGTGATCGGCGGGACACGGCACGGCGGAAGTCCCGCCCCTACTGTGCCAGAGCCACCACGGCCCGCCGGAGCGGAAACGGCACGAAAGGATGGCCGGTTGACATCGATAAGTACGCGCAGGGCTGTATCACAGCGCGGTGAAACGGCTCATAATTGCGGAGCTAACGGGGACCGGGCGGCCAGGGACAGGCCGCCCGGATAAGCCAGGGGAGCCGAATCATGCCCGAGAATTCCTTCGTGCCGTTGCCCGGCAGCGAGCGGGGGCCTGTCGCCAACGCTCAGCCAGCCGGTGATCTGGACGAGTCCGCACGGATCGAGGTGACGCTGGTCACCCGCCGCCGGGAGGAGCTGCCGGCCGACGTCGTCACCGGCCCGGCGACGCTCAGCCGCGACGAGCTGGAAACCCGGTACGGCAGCGACCCGGCGGACCTGGCGCTGATCGGCGACGTGCTCGGCCGGTTCGGCCTGGAGGTCACCGGGACCAGCCCCGGGGCCCGCCAGGTCACCGTGGCCGGCCCGATCTCCGCCTTCTCGGCGGCCTTCGGCGCGTCGCTGCGCCTGGTCAGCACTCCGCACCCGGCGGCGCGCGGTGGCACGGCGCAGCACCGTTACCGGGTCGGCGGCCTGCACGTGCCCGCCGAACTGGACGGCGTGGTGCTCGCCGTGCTGGGCCTGGACGACCGCCCGCAGGCCGCGCCGCAGATCAGGCGGGCCCCCGGCATCGCGGCCGCGGCGGCCAGGCGGCCGGGGCGGCGGCCCCGACCTCCTACACGCCCGTCCAGGTGGCGCAGGCCTACGCCTTCCCGGCCGGCACCGACGGGACCGGGCACACCATCGCCATCATCGAGCTTGGCGGCGGCTTCGGCAGCACCGACCTCGACACCTACTTCTCCGGCCTGGGAATCACGCCGCCGTCGGTGACCGCGGTCGGGGTCGACGGCGCGTCGAACGTGGCCGGGCAGGACCCGCAGGGCGCCGACGGGGAGGTGCTGCTGGACATCGAGGTGGCCGGGGCGGTGGCACCGGGCGCCAGCCAGGTGGTCTACTTCGCGCCGAACAGCGACCGCGGCTTCGTGGACGCGGTCACCACGGCGGTGCACGCGAGCCCGACCCCGACGGTGGTGAGCATCAGCTGGGGCCAGTCCGAGGATTCCTGGACCGCCCAGGCACGCACCGCGCTGGACCAGGCCTTCGCCGACGCCGCCGCGCTCGGCGTCACGGTGACCGTGGCCGCGGGTGACAACGGCAGCGCCGACCGGGGGACCGACGGCCAGCCGCACGCCGACTTCCCCGCCTCCAGCCCGCACGCGCTCGCCTGCGGCGGCACCAGCCTGCGGCTGAACCCCGCGACCGGCGCGTCGTCTCGCGAGACCGTCTGGAACGACGGGGCCGGCGGCGGGGCGACCGGTGGCGGGGTCAGCGACGTCGTTCGCCTGCCCTCGTGGCAGGCATCCGCCGGGGTGCCCGACTCGGTCCGGGACCGGCCAGCCCGGCCGGGGCGTGCCCGACGTAGCGGGCAACGCCGATCCCGAGACCGGTTACCAGGTGCTCGTGGACGGCAAGGCCCAGGTGGTCGGCGGGACCAGCGCGGTTGCCCCGCTGTGGGCGGCGCTCATCTGCCGGCTGGCGCAGGCCACGGGCCAATCGTTCGGGCTCATGCAGCGGCTCCTGTACGCGGGGGTCACCGCCGGGGTCCCCGCGCCGGCTTCCGCGGCATCAGACCGGGCAACAACGGGGCGTACCAAGCGGGCCCGGGCTGGAGCCGCGTGCACCGGCCTCGGCGTGCCCGACGGGCCAGGCCCTGCTGACCCGGCTGCAGGGCTGACCGGCGGCGGACCGGGCCGCCTGGCCGCCGAGCGGGGGGTCGCTCCCCCGGGCCAGCAGGCCCTCAGCCGAGGTGGTCGCGGCCGGGCGGCTCGTCCCAGTCGGCCAGGCGCGGCTCGATGCGGATCCGCCACGACCCGTCGTTGACGAAGGTCGGCTTCGGGCCGCGGACCAGGCCGCCAAACGAGGAGAAGTCGGTGGTCTCCCGGAAGGCGGGCAGCCGGTACAGGTCGCGGGCGTAGGCCCAGAGGTTGCCGAACCCGGTGAGCCGCCGCTCGGTGACCCCGGCCAGCGGGTTGTACCCGGTGTCGAAGCGCGCCAGGGTCGGCCACAGCCGCACGTCGGCCTCGGTGACCTCGGCGCCGAACAGGTACCTGCGGCCGGCCAGGCGCTCGTCGAGTTCCTCGAGCAGCGCGATCATCGCCTGCCTGAGCTGCTCGTAGTCCTCCTGGGTGGTGGCCCCGGCGACCCGGTACGGGCCGTTGTTCACGTTGGTGTACACGCGCTCGTTCAGCGCGTCGATCTCGGCGCGCAGCGGCTGCGGGTACAGGTCGGGCGACGGCACGGCCCAGGCGCCGAACTGGCTGCCGAGGTCGATCGTGATGTCCGGGAAGTTGTTGCTGACGAGCCTGCCGGTGCCGCGGTCCCAGAGCGCGGGCACCGAGACGTGCCCGTCGTAGCCGGGCTCGGTCGCCTCGTAGGCCTCCGCGAGCAGGGTGAAGCCGTTGACCGGGTCCGGGCCACGGTGCTCGCGGAACGCCCACCCGCGCCCGTCCCGCACGTCGTCCACGTAGGACAGCGAGACGACCTCCTCCAGGCCCTTGAGCTTGCGCACGATCGCGGTGCGCTGGGCCCATGGGCAGCCCCAGGAGATGTAGAGGTGGTACCGGCCGGGGGCGGCCGGGTAGCCGCTGGAGCCGTCGGCGGTGATCCGGCCCTGGAACCGGTACACCGGGCGCTGGAACGAGGTGCCCTTGTTGAACCCGCGGCCCGGCCCGTACAGGCCGTAGCTGTCGTAGTCCACCGGGCTGGCGTAGGGCGGGGCGGTGGGGTCAGAACTAGCAGAGCGCGGCACTGACGTCTGAGTCACTGTGGCCTCCCGGTCCGCAGCTGGCGACTCCTGGTGCCTATTCTGCCCCGCCTGCGCCGAGCGTGGCCGGGGCGCCGAACGGGCGCAGCACCTCGGGCACGGCGACCGTGCCCCCCTCGTCCTGGAAGTTCTCCATGATCGCGAGCAGCGCCCTGGCGGTGGCCCCGGTCCCGTTCAGCGTGTGCACGAACTCCAGGCTGCCTTCGCGCCGGAACCGGATGTTCAGCCGCCGTGCCTGGTAGTCCGTGGTGTTCGAGCAGGAGGTGATCTCCCGGTACCGCTGCTGCACCGGGAACCACGCCTCGATGTCGTACTTCTTCGCGGCGGGCGCGCCCAGGTCGCCGACGGCGATGTTCATCACCCGGTAGGGCAGGCCGAGCGCCTGGGCGATCTCCTCCTCGTAGCCGAGCAGCCGTTCGTGGAACTCGGCGGACTGCCCGGGCAGGCAGTAGACGTACATCTCCACCTTGTCGAACTGGTGCACCCGGAACATGCCCTTGGTGTCCTTGCCCGCGGCCCCGGCCTCGCGGCGGAAGTTCGTGGTGTACCCGGCGTAGCGCAAGGGCAGGTCGGCCTCGTCCAGGCGCTCGTCGGCGTGGATGCCGGCCAGGGCGACCTCGGACGTGCCGGTCAGGTACAGGTCGTCCTTTTCCAGGTGGTAGAGGTTGGATTCCTCGGTGGGCAGGAACCCGGTGCCGTACATGGCCTGCTCGCCCGCCAGCACCGGCGGGAGCACCGGCAGGAAGCCCAGCCCGGCCAGCTTGTCCAGGACGAACCGGTACAGCGCCAGCTCGGCCATGGCCACATCGCCGATCCGGTAGGCGAACCGGGAGCCGGACAGCCGGGCGCCCCGCTTCATGTCGATCCAGCCGCGCTTGGAGCCGAGTTCGGTCGCGTCGCGTGGCGTGAAGCCGAACGAGGGCCGCTCGCCGACCTCGCGCAGGACCTGCGAGTCCTCCTCCGCCATGCCGTCGGCCGCGGTGGGGTCGGGCAGGTTCGGGATGCGGGCGAGCAGCGCGTTCCGCTCGTGGTCGGCGTGCCCAAGCTCGGCCTGGGCCTGGCTCAGCTCGGCGGCGAGCCGCTTCAGCTCGGCGAGCTGCCCGGGCCCTGGCGGCCCGGCCCTGGACGACCTCTTCTGCTCGGCGCGCAGGGACTCGGCCCGCTCGGTCAGCTCGCGCCACCGGGCGTCCGCGGCGAGCAGTGCGTCGAAGTCGGCAGCGGCGCCGCGCCGGTCCAGCGCGGCCCGGTAGCGGTCCGGCTCCTGCCGGGCAGCCTTGAGATCTATCACCGTCGTAATCCTAGTCGGGCAGGGCAGGCCGGTCGGCCGATCGAAGCCGCGGCGCGGAGGCGTCCTGGGCAGGCTGCGGGGGGCCCGGGGCGGGCTGTGGCCTGGGCGGGCCGGACCTGGTTGCCAGCACCGAGCCGGACAGGATCAGCACGAACGAGGCCACGATCGCCGGAGTCAGCGGCTCGCCGAGCACGCTCACCCCCAGGGCCACCGCGACGGCCGGGTTCACATAGGTGATCACCGTGGCCCTCGCCGGGCCCACCTCGGCGATGAGCTGGAAGAACAGGACGAACGCCAGGGCCGTGCAGAGCACGCCGAGCCCGGCCAGCGAGCCGAGCACCGCGGCCGAGGGCAGCCGGGACGGCCAGGTCAGCGCCGCGGCCGGGGCGTACACCACGGTCGTGGCGGCCAGGCAGACGGCCGTCATGCCCAGGCCGGGCAGCTCACCGAGCTTCCTGTTGGCGATCAACGGCCCGGTGGCGTAGCACAGCGCGACGAACATCACCTCGGCGACCGGCCAGGCGCCGCCGCCCGCCAGGTGCGGGCCGGCCAGCAGGGCGACGCCGCCGAGCCCGGCCAGCAGCCCCGCCCAGCGGACGGCGGTGAGCCGCTCCTGGCCACCGGCCAGCCGGGCCAGCACCAGCCCGATGATGGGGACCACCGCGATCAGCAGGCCGGTCAGTGAACTGGACAGCTGCCGCTCCGCGTCGGACAGCAGCGCCCAGGGCAGCATGATCTCCACGACGGCGAACAGCGCCAGCCACCGCCAGTGGCTGGCCAGCACCCGGATCTGGCCGCGCCGGATGGCAAGGGGCAGCAGCACCGCCGAGCCGATCGCGACCCGGGCGAACACCAGCACGGGGACCGACACGCCACCGTCCGCCACCTTGATGAGCAGGTAGGGCAGACCCCAGATGACGCTCATCGACGCGAACAGCACCCAGCCCCGGCGGCTCACCGGCGATCCCCTTTCCTGCGGCGTACCCCGCTGCAGGCTACCGGGGCGGCGCCGGCCCACCGCGCGGACCGGCACGAGGTGCTATACGCACACCCCGATCGGGCCCACCGTGACGCAGACGCTGGAGCGGGGCGAGGGAGAGGCCGCCGGCGAGGGCGGCCGGGTGGCCGCCGGCGAGGGGGAGGAGAAGGGCGGGCGGGACGGCGCGGGGGAGGGCGAAGCCCGGCCGGCCGGGCCCGGGTCCCGGGCACGCCGGTCCCGTTCACCGGAGGCCTGCGGGCCGTCCCGTGCGCCGCGCGATCCCCGCCGCGCGCGGGCCGCGTGGCCGGGCTGCGTGACGCCGCCCGGGCGCGGGGACCGGGCGGCGGGCATGACCCAGGCCGGCAGCGCGCCGCGTGCCGCCGGCAGCTGGGCCGGGTCCAGCATCAGCCGGACGGACACCGTGACGAACAGCACATAGCAGGCCATCAGCGTGACTAATCCCGCGGACAGCACCAGGAATCCGATCGGATGCCGGCGCACCGCCGCGCCCAGGTTCCACAGCGTCCCGGCGGTGACATGGCGGGCCACGGCCAGGGCCACGCCGGGCCCGGGCAGCCGGGGCCCGTAACCCATCCGGGCGGACTGCCTGGCCCGGCGCAGGCTCAGCCGCCGCTGCTCGGCGGTCAGCCCGGGGCGCAGGTAGATGACCGTGCGCCTGCCGTGCGCCTGCGCCTGCGCATGTAAGCCCTCTGGCAGGTCGGCATACCGAATCGTGATCATGTCCGTCCCTGTGCGGACGCCGCCCGCGGCGGCATCCTTCCCGCCCCTGAATACAGAAGGTGACGAGATTATCACGGACGATCACATCTTGGGAGCTGCTCTGCTAGCCCGGGGGGGCGACCCCCCGGAACCCCCCGCTGGCTCAAGGCCCCGTTCCTTCGTCACGGGGCCTTGGCCCTGCTAGCCCGGGGGCGACCCCCGGCACGCGGCGCAGCTACGCTCAAGGCCGCGCGGATAGGCTCAGCTAGCGCGCGGATACGCATGGTTGTGGCGGCCGCCGCACGGCAGGCGGGGAGGGTGATCACGCTGACCGGCCAGGACAGTACCCCCGCTGGCCTGCCCACGGCCCCGCCGGCGCCGGGCGGGCCGGCCGGGGCGGGCCGGCGCCGCTCCCGTCGCGGCGCGGCGCCCGGCTGGTGCGCGGGGGCTGCCCGGCGAGCCGCGGCTCGCCCTCGGCTGGGCACTGCTGGCCGCCGTGGCCGGCGGTCTGGCCCTCACCGCCGCCTTTCCCCCGATCGGGGCGTGGCCGCTGGCCCCGCTCGGCCCGGCGCTGCTGGTGCTGGCGCTGCAGGGCCGGAGCCTGCGGGCCAGCTTCGCGGTCGGGCTGCTGTTCGGGCTCGCGCTGTTCGTCCCGCTGCTCTCCTGGCTGATCAACCTCGCCTGGTATGCCTGGGCCGCGCTGGCCCTCGCCGAGGCGGTCATCTTCGCCCTGCTGACCGTGGGCCAGCGGGTGCTGCTGACGCTGCGGGCCTGGCCGGTGGCGGTCGCGGGCTGGTGGGTCGCCGCCGAGGCGCTGCGCGACCGGTGGCCGTACGCGTTCCCGTGGGGCAGGCTGGCCATGAGCCAGGCGGGCGCGCCGACCGCGCCGTGGACCGCCATCGGCGGGGCGCCGCTGCTGTCCTTCCTGCTCGCGCTGGCCGGCAGCACGTTCGCCTGGTTGCTGCTGGCACCCGGCCCGGCCGGCCGGATCCGCCGCCGGCTGGTCCCCGGGCTGGCCTTCGCCGGGGCGGCGGGACTGGTGCTGGCGGGCGGCCTGCTGCCCGTGGACCCGGTGCCGGCCGGCGGCCCCACCGCCACCGTCGCCGCCATCCAGGGCGACGTGCCGCACGCCAGGAACCTGCCCAGCCTGCTGCGGGCCACCACCGTGACCGCCAACCACGCGGCGGCCACGGAAAAGCTGGCCGCCGAGGTCCGCGCGGGCACCCGGCCCGCACCTGACCTGGTCATCTGGCCGGAGAACTCCACCGACCTCGACCCCCGGCTCTATCCGCCCGGTGTACGCGTCGATCGCCGGCGCGGTGCACGCGATCGACCGGCCGGTGCTGGTCGGCGAGGTGCTGCGGAACCCGCTGCGCAACGCCGGGCAGCTGTGGACCCCGGATCACGGGCCCGGCCCGGTCTACGTGAAACGGGAACTCGTCCCGTTCGGGGAGTACATCCCGTTCCGCGGGCTGCTGTCGCACATCACCTCCCTGGTGGCGCTGCAGCCGCAGAACTTCACCGCCGGGCGGCGCGCCGTGGTCTTCCGCGTCGGCCGGATCCGCCTCGGCGACGTCATCTGCTACGAGGTCGGCTTCGACGGGCTGGTCTCCTCCGAGGTCACGGCCGGGGCGAACCTGCTGGCCGTACAGACCAACGACGCGACCTTCGAGGTGGACGGGCAACTCGGCGAGAGCCTGCAGCAACTGGCCATGGCGCGGATCCGGGCGGTGGAATCGGACCGCGCCGTGGTGGTGGCCTCGACGACCGGGGTGAGCGCGATCATCGCACCGGACGGCACCCTGGTCGCCCGCACCGGCACCTGGCGCCAGGCCATCCTCGAGTCGCGGGTGCCGCTGCTGTCCACGGTCACCCTGGCCGACCACCTCGGCGCCGTCCCGGAATACCTGATCACCGGGCTCACGGTCGCGGCGTTCTGCTGGGCGGCGTGGTGCTGGGCGGCGGCGCGGCGGCGGGCCCGCGCGGCCCGGCCCGGCAGCACCACCGCAAGCCGGCCCAATCGCTACTGACGCGTGACCTGCCGCGGGCGCGGCGGAGTCCCGCGCGGCAGCACAATAGGTGCATGTCGTTCTGGCGGCGGCTGGGCAATGGCCTCGCCAAGCCTGCCCGCTGGGGTGCGCTCGTGGCCGGAGCCCTGCCGGTGCTCGCCTTCCCCGCGCCCAACCTTGAGTTCCTGGCCTGGTTCGCCCTGGTGCCCGGCCTGCTGCTGATGCGCGGCGCCCCGTCGGCGCGCGAGGCCGCGGTCCGTGCCTGGTGGTTCGGCGCCGGGTTCATCGTGGCGGCGCACTACTGGCTGCTGCCCAGCATCGGGCCCGCCCTGCTGCTCGTGGCCATCGTCCTCGGTGCCTGCTGGGCCGGGGTCGGGGTGAGCGCCTGGGCCCTGCTGCGGCCGCCGATGACCGCCAGGCGCAGCCTGGCCGCGCTCGTGGTGGTGCCGAGCTTCTGGCTGCTGGTCGAGTGGATCCGGTCCTGGCAGGCGCTGGGCGGCCCGTGGGCGCTGCTCGGCGCGAGCCAGTGGCAGCACCCGGCGATGCTCGCACTGGCGTCGGTCGGCGGCGTGTGGCTGGTCAGCTTCGCCCTGGTGGCGGCCAACACCGGCGTGGTGATCCTGGTCACCGCGCCGCGGGCCGCCCTGCGGGCGCTGGGTGCGGCGGCGGCGGCGGTCGCGGCCGGGGCGGGCCCGGTCGCGTTCGCGCTCACCCCGCCGGTGCCCCCGGCGGGGTACGTGACCGTGGCCCTGGTCCAGCCCGGCTTCCAGGCGCACCCCTCGGTGCTGGGCACGGCCAGCCAGCAACTGACCGCCGGGCTGGGCCCGCGGCACCCGGACCTGATCGTGTGGGGGGAAAGCAGTATCGGCCTCGACCTGCGGTTCCATCACGCGCTCCTGGCGCAGCTGGAGCGCCTGTCCGGCACCGCCGGCGCGCCGATCCTGGTGGACCAGGACTCCTACACCCCCGCCGGGAAGTCCAAGGTCGCCGTGCTGATCAACAGCGGCGGGATCGTGGCCACCTACACCAAGACCCGGCTTGTCCCGTTCGGGGAGTACATCCCGTTCCGTCAGCAACTGGGCTGGCTGACGAAGATCAGCAAGGCGGCGGCGAGCAACATGATCCCCGGTGACGGGGCGCGGGTGATGACCGCGACGCTGCCCGGCGGGCGGCCGCTGCGGCTCGGCGTGCTGATCTGCTTCGAGGCCGCCTTCCCCGACATGTCCCGGGTGGACACGCTGCACGGGGCCCAGCTCATCGTGTACCAGACCTCGGACTCGACGTTCCAGGGGAGCTGGGCGCTCGCCCAGCACGCCTCGCTGTCGGCGGTGCGGGCGGCCGAGACCGGCCGGCCGGTGGTGCAGGCGGCCCTGACCGGGGTCAGCGCCGCCTTCGACGCCCAGGGCCGGCAGCTGGCCTGGCTCGGCTCGGCACGCCGTGGGGTGGCCTTCGCCCGGCTTGCCCTGGTTCCGCCGTCACACCTCACCCTGTTTGACCGCCTTGGTGATACCGTCCCGTGGGCGGCAATCGCGATCTGTGTCCTTGCTGCACTCGTCGGGTTGAACCGGACGCATCGCCCGCAACGTCTGGTAGGCATAATGGTGGATGGCAACCGCCGGCCCGTCTCGTCCGTCTCTCTATCGGAGGCTATCGACCGAGATCGGGTACCGGACTCCCCAGCACCCGGGGAGCAGGGCAGCGATTTCCGCTCCGGCGGCCCAGCACACCGCATTGAGAAGAGGCCGTAGCCCGTGGGCGCGGGCCCGGGCTACGGATTTGGTACCACAGGAGGACCAGAGTGCGGGATAACGAGCGGACAGTGACGGGCCGGCAACTGCTCAGGAGCCGGCGGGCCGGGCTGGCGATCACCGGGGTGGTGGGTGCCCTGTGCCTGCTTGTGACGGCCTGCTCGGGCTCGTCGTCACCGGGCGCGGCCAAGGGCCACACCGGGTCGCACGGCGGCGGGACCACATACCGTGGCCAACGAGGGCGCGGCGGTGTCCATCACCCCGGCGAACGGCAGCAGGGACGTCAAGACCGGCAAGGGCATCTCGGTGACCGTGGCGCACGGCAAGATCCAGAACGTCACGGTGTCCGACGGCCATAGCGGGGCGCCCGGCGCCTTCACCGACCAGACAAACACGGCCTGGCACACGCTGTGGCCGCTGCGCACCGGGGCCGATTACACGGTGACCGTGACCGCGGTCGGCACCGACGGCAAGACCAAGACCGTCACAAGCTCGTTCCGGACCGCGCACGCGTCCGGGACGTTCACCGCCAGCACCATCCTGGGGCAACGAGACCTACGGCGTCGGCATCCCCATCATGATCGACTTCAGCCAGGCGGTGGACCCCAGGTTCCGGGCCGGGATCGAGAAGGCGATCAACATCAAGAGCTCCAAGCCGGTCGTGGGCGCGTGGTACTGGGACAACGAGTGCGGTACCGGCCAGTGCCTCTACTTCCGGACCAGGAACTACTGGCCGCAGCACACCAAGGTCAGCTTCGACGCGCACTTCAACGGGGCCGAGATAGCACCGGGCGTGTACGGGACCAGCAACCTGAGCCAGTCGTTCACCATCGGCTACTCGCTCATCGGCGTGACCAGCACCGTCACGCACCACACCCGCATCTACTGGAAGGGCAAGTACTACCAGACCTGGACGGACTCCAGCGGCCAGCCGGGTGACGACACCGCCGACGGCACCTACCTGACCATCGAGAAGGCCAACCCGACGCTGATGAGCGGGCCCGGCTACAAGAACGTCCCGGTGTACTGGTCGGTGCGGTTCACCTGGAGCGGGAACTACTACCACGACGCGCCGTGGTCGCTGGGCGAGCAGGGCTTCACCAACGTCAGCCACGGCTGCGTGAACCTGTCCCCCCAGCACTCCCAGTGGTACTACCAGCGGTCGGACCCGGGTGACCCGATCACCATCACGGGCAGCCCGGTCGCGGGCAGGTGGGACGACGGCTACACCGAGTGGTTCAAGTCCTGGAAGCAACTGCTGCGCGGCAGCGCCACCCACGAGGCCGTGGAGGTGGGCCCCACGGGCAGCACCTTCGTCAACCCAGACACGCTGCCCGCTCCCACGTCGAATTCCGTGCTGCACGGGTCCAAGCGAGGCAACTTCTACGCCGGCGCCCACGCCTGAGGGACCGGCCCGGCTGAGGATTCAGCGGTCCCGGCGGCCCGGCTCGCGCAACGCGAGCCGGGTCGCCGTGGTTTCCAGGCCCCGCGCGGCCCACGCGGCGGGGCGCGGCGCCGCCCCGTCGGACAGGCCGTTCCAGTAGATCGACCAGGTGCTGGCCACCAGGCGGCGGACGACCGGGGCGGTGACCAGCCGCATGCCGGCGGACGCCACCCACGGCCGGCGCAGCAGCCCGCGCTGCAGCGCGCTGGCGCCGGGCAGGTAGCGCCCGAACGTCTCCGCCAGTGCGCGGGTGTAGGCGGGGCCGGCCAGGCACGGATCGGCGAGCACCGCCTCCGCCGCCAGCCGGGCGCTGATCATGGCGGGCGCGATGCCCTCCCCCTGCAGCGGGTTGATCAGCCCGGCCGCGTCCCCCACCAGCAGCACGTTGCCCGCCGCCGGGGGTGTTCCGGTCCCGCCCATGCGCAGCCAGCCGCCCACGACCGGCCCGATGTCCGCGCCTTGCCGCAGATCCCCCCGCGAGCGCAGCAGCGTGGTGAAGCGGTCCAGGTCGCCGCGCAGCGGCGCGGAGTGCCGGGTGCCGCCCATGCCGATCCCGATGCCCACGTTGGCCTGCCCGTCCGCGCCGGGGAACAGCCAGCCGTAGCCGGGGTAGATCCGCCACGGCGCCGACTCCAGCAGGACCAGCAGCGGCAGCGGCACCTCGCCGGGCACGTAGGCCCGGACCGCGAACCCCCACAGCGCCGCCCCCGGGTCCAGCATCCCGGCCAGCCGGGCGACCGGGCTCAGCGCCCCGTCGGCGCCGATGATCACGTCCCCGGCCAGGCGCTGGCCGCCGGCGAGCACCGCGCGCACCGTCCCATCCGGGTCCTGGTCCACGGCCGTGATGCGGGCCCGTACCCCGACCGCCCCGGCGGCCAGCGCGGCCTCACGCAGCGCATGGTCGAAGGACACCCGGGGAACCACGATCCCGTGGCCGGGGTAGCCGCGCCCGGGGAACGCGGGCAGCCGGCTGCGGCGGCCGGACGGCCCGACCGCGAGCAGGTCGGAGCCGTGGCCGACGTCCGGCACGGTCAGCCCGAGGTCCGCCAGCACCTGCACGCCGCGCGGCCCGATCAGGTCGCCGCAGGCCTTGTCCCGCGGGAAGACCGCCTTGTCGGCCAGCGCGACCCGGGCACCGCCGCGCGCCAGCACCAGGGCGGCGATGCTGCCCGCGGGCCCGGCGCCGACCACCACGGCGTCGTAAGCGGGGCCCGCTCACCGGGCCAGCACCATGGCGACCGCGACGGCGCTCGTCGCGCAGACGAAGTAGCGCAGCGCCCGCTCGATCGGGGCCAGCAGGTCGGCGCGGCCGAGTTCGGCCGTGGTCCCGTCGTTGAACGTCAGCCGCACCGTGACCCCGCTGACCCGGCGGCGCAGCGTCCGGGCGGGCGTGCTCAGCGCGCGCTGGCCCAGCGACAGGAAGAAGGCGGCCACCGCCGCCACCCCCGCCGCCACCGACAGGGTCCAGTGCTGTGCGTAAGCCCCGACCAGCACGGGGAACGCCCCCCAGGCCACCGCGAACCAGACGTCGCTGTGCAGCACCCCGCCGAACAGCTCCAGGTTGTACCCGTAGACCAGCACCCCCCCGGCGATCACGAACGGCAGCAGCTTCCAGCCGCCCTCGACCAGGCCGAGCACCATCGCCGCGGTGATCGACACGACCGCCGTGACGATGAGCAGGGTGGCGCTGATGCCGGTGCCGAGCGGCCGGCCGTGCAGTTCGTCCAGGGCGTGCGCGCCGATGCCCACCGCCAGGAAGAACGCGACCAGCGTGCCGACCAGCCGCCACACCACCAGCGGCGGCATCACCGCGGCACCGATCGCCACGTACGACAGGTGCCACAGCGTGTAGGGCGGGTGCAGCAGCGTCACCCAGTCGCCGGGCCCGCCGGTGCCCCGGCCGACCGAGTAAAAGGCCGACCGTTCCCCGGATGACCTCATGAGGCAGGTCCCTTGCGCCCCCACATGACCAGCCCGCCGCCCAGGCTCATCAGCTCGGTCCGCACCCCGGTCAGGCCTGCCGCCTCCCAGGCGGCGACGTGCCAGGCCAGCGGGTGCTGCCGGTAGTGCACGGAGATGCTCGGGCCGAGGAACCTGCCCACCCGGTACCAGGCCGGGCCCCCGGTGAGGCCGCCGAGCACCGGCAGCGCCAGCCGGGTGTAGCACCACCAGGCGGCCCGCCAGGCCGGCTGTGGCGGGACGTGGAACTCCAGGCAGGCCAGGGTGCCGCCGGGGCGCAGGCAGCGGGCCATCTCGGCGACCGTGGCCGCCGGGTCGTCCACGTAGCGCAGCAGGTAGGAGAACGTCACCGCGTCGAACGTCGCGTCGGCGAACGGAAGCTGGTCGGCGCGGCCCGCGGCGACCCGGACCCGGCCGCGCGGCAGCGGCCGCCGGATCCGCGGCAGGCCGGCCCGCAGCATGGGCTCGTTGAGGTCCACCCCTGCCACGTTCGCGCCGGTCGCGGCGGCAACCGCCAGCGCGATCCCGGCGGGGCCGGTCGCGACGTCGAGCACCAGCCGCGGTGCTGCCGCGGCGGTGCGGTCCACGACCGCACGCCGCCAGCGCCGGTCCTGGCCGAACGAGAGCAGGTAGGCAAGCCGGTCGTAACGGCCGGGCAGGCCGATGAACACGGCACGGGCGACCGGCTCACCGCGCAACTGCGGGGCCGGGTCAGGCGGGGAGGTTACCGGGGTCGAAGCCACGCCAGCAGGTTCGCATGCCTGGTCATTCCGGGCAAGACCGGCCCGTCTCCCCACATTACTCCTCCTTCTTCTCGAACCGGCTGACCGCGATGAGCCCGGCCACGAACGCGACGACCATGGCGATGAGCAGCCACAGCTGGGTGGTGTCCACGCTGGCCTGGCTGCTCAGCACCAGCAGGATCTTCCTGATCACCGCGACCAGCCCGACGACGATGAACGGCTGCGCGACGAGGCGGTGCGCCCGCAGCGACAGCACCACGGTGTGCACGATCTCGGCCACGATCAGCACCAGCAGCAGCCGGTCCAGCAGCCCTGTCGCGGCGGCCAGTACGTTCTTGGTGGCCAGGCCTTCTGGTGACCAGGACGTGGACGAAGCCGGCCAGCCCGGACACGATCAGCACCGCGGCCAGCAGGATCAGCACGACCCCGACCACGGCCGCCACGTAGTCCTGGGCGTGCTCCAGCACCCAGATCGTGCCGCCCAGCCCGCGCGGCCGCGCGGCCCGCCCTGCCCGGGGCGGCTGCGGCGCTGCGGCTGGCGGCGGCAGGGTCGCGTCTCGCTCGCCGGGTTCCGTCATGGCGGTATTAGACCAGAGGCGGCCGTGGCCGGGCCTCCCCTCCACGGGTCGTGCGAAAGGCGTAACGCCGCTCCCCCGGCTGGCCGACCCCGGGCCCGGGCCGCCCGCCTACTGTCGTGCCTGGGCCAGCAGGCTGGCCACGGAGGGAGGGCGTGAGGACCATGCGCGGGGAGAACCGGACCGGCAGGCGCACCGCACCGTTGCCCGCGCGCGCGGGCTTCGGCGCGCTGACGGCGCTGCTGATGACGGTGCTCGCCGGGTTCCCGGCGACCGCCCAGGCAGCGGCCACCAGCCCCGCGGCGGCCGCCACACCAGCCACCGCCACGTCGGCCGCCGCCCCGGCGCACCACCAGACGGTGGTGTCCCTCACCTTCGACGACGGGACCGCCGGCCAGTTCGCGGCCGCCCAGGCGATGCACCGCTACGGCGTCGCCGGGACCTTCTTCATCATCACCGGCGCGGTGGGCGCCCCGAACTACATGTCCCTGCCGGAACTGCACCGGCTCGCCGGGTACGGCGACGAGATCGGCGCCCACACGGTCTCCCACCTCGACCTGGTCGCCACCACGGCGGCCGAGGCCCGCCGCCAGGCCTGCGTGAGCCGGGACATCCTCACCCGGTGGGGTTTCCAGGTCACCTCGTTCGCCTACCCGGACGGTGCCGCCAGCCGCCAGGTGGAGGCGATCGTCGCGGGCTGCGGCTACGACGCCGCCCGGATCGCCACCGGCCTGGCGGCCCCGGGCTGCCCGGGCTGCGCGCTGGCGGAGACCATCCCGCCCGCGGACCCGTTCGCGGTCCGCACCCCCGGCCAGGTGGATTCCACCACGACGCTGGCGGACCTGGAGCAGTCGGTGCTGCGGGTGCAGCGGGCCGGCGGCGGCTGGCTGCCGCTGGTGTTCCACCACGTCTGCCCGTCGGCCTGCGGCGTGCTGTCCATCCGCGACGCGACGTTCACGGCCTTCGTGCGCTGGCTGGCCGGGGAGCGCTCGCACGGCGTGGCCGTCAAGACCGTGCACCAGGTGCTCGGCGGGCCGGTCCGGCCGACCGTCGCGGTGCCGGCCGTGCGCCCGCACGGCATCGTGAACGCGTCCATGGCCAAGGCCGGGGCGAAGGCGGCGGTCAACCTCGACATGGCGACCCCGGACCGCTCCGGTGCCCCGTTCTGCTGGATGGAGGGCGGCTACGGGCAGAACAAGGCCCGCTGGCAGCGGATCCGGGACGCCGGGCACTGGGCGGAACGGCTGACCGTGACCGGGTACCGCAGCGGCGGCGCGGAGTTCCTCCAGCTGTTCGACCTCGGCGAGTGCGCCGCTGCCGGTGCGGCCGGGCCGGTCCTACGAGCTCAGCGCCTCCTACCGGGGGACGGTCACGACGCAGTTCGCCATCTACCTGCCGGAACGCGGCGGGCCGCTGGCAGTACTGGACCTCCAGCCCCTACTTCTCGGCCTCATCGCAGTGGGCCAACGGCGGGCTGGCGGACCCCGCCGGTGCCGGCCGGGACCTCCGGGCTGAGCTACGGGCTGTCCGCGTTCGCCAACGGCACCCTGATCACCGACGGCTACCACTTCGGGCCGGCGCCCGCGCAGACCGCCCAGGTCACCATGGCCAGGCTGGCGACTGCTGGCGGTGCTGCTGGTCATCGCCGCCGCGGTCGTGCGGTGGCTGATCCGGCGGCGGCGCACCGCGCGGCGGGCCACCGGCCCCCGGGCGGCCGGCGGCACCGGCGGGCCGTCAGGCCCGGGACCGCTCGGCCCGGTCGTCGAGCAGCCGGTAGCGCACGGCGAACGACGCGGCCTCCAGCCGCGAGTGCACCCCCAGCTTGGTCAGCACCGACTGGACATGGGTCCGGACCGTGGTGCGGGACACGCTCAGCTTGCGCGCTATCGCGGCCGTGTCGAGGCCCTCCACCAGCAGCGCCAGGCACTCGCGCTCCCGGTCGGTCAGGTGCGAGGCGAGCCGGAGCGCGTCGTCGTGGCCAGCCGGCCTCGGCAGGCCGCCGCCGCGCGGCACGTCCACCACGACCTCGCCGCGCAGCACCCGGGTGATCGCCGCGGTGAGGGCGGTCACGCCGCGGGTCTTGTGCAGATATCCGGAGGCGCCCGCGTTCAGCGCCGCGAGGATGCCCGTCGGTGTCCGGGTCCGCGCTGAGCACCAGCACCTTGGTGTCCGGACTGGACGCGAGCATCTCGCCGATCGCCTCGACGCTGTCCACCCCGGCGAAGTGGCGGTCGATCAGGCACAGGTCCGGCCGGTTCGCGGCGACCGCCGCCATGGTCTCCGGCACGGTGCCGGCGATCGTGATGGCGTAGTCCTGCTGGGCCAGCACCGTGGCCAGGGCGTCCAGGAACACCACGTGGTCGTCGCCCACGACCAGGCTGGTCACCGGCCCGCCTGCGCCCGGGTCGCGCCGGTGGTGACCTCCGCGGGCAGCGCCACCAGCACGCTGGTGCCGCCCTGCGGGGGCGCCTCGACCGCCAGCGCGCCGCCGCAGGACTCCAGCAGCGCCGTGACGACCTCCAGGCCGAGGGACGCGGTCCCGGGCGGCCCCGCGCCGAAGCCGGGGCCGTCGTCGGTCACGTCGATGACCGTGGTCCCGGCCTGCCGGACCGCCACGGTGACCGTGCCGGTGCGGCCCGCCGCGCGGGCGGCGTTCTCCACGATGTTGGACAGCACCCGCCACAGCAGCACCGGGCTGATCGTGACGACCGCCGCAGCGCCCGGCAGCAGCGTGACGTCCGCCGGATAGGCGGCCTGGGCCAGCTTGGTGAGCTGGGCGGCCAGGTCCTGCACGTTGACGGGCCGGCGTCGCCGGCCCCGTCCCCGGCCAGCCCGTGCCGGATGATGTCGCGCATCCGGGACATTTCCAGCGAAAGCAGCTCCAGCCGGTATCCCGAGTCGGACGGCAGGGCGGTATCCCCGCGGACCGCCTCGACCAGATACGACAGCGTCGTGACCTCGTGGCCGAGATCGTGCAGCAGCCCGCGCAGGGCGCGCACGTCCCGGTTGTCCGAAACCCGCCGGCCCCCGGTCCGGCGTCGTTCCAGCGGCGACCCCATCGGCTTCCCCCATCCCGGTCCGGGCCGCAGTTGCAGCGCAACATGCCACATAAGGCGCCAGTGGAACCCCCGCCACCTGCGCCTTTGTTATGGATATTACCTCAGGCGACCAAACGACTACTATCCGTGTCATTGCTATCAGGAGTGGCGTAGGCGGCTTCCAGCGCGTCCCGCAGGGCGGGCACGGTGTACCGGGTGCCCAGCCGGGCGCGCGCCGCGGCGGCCATCCGGGCCGCGTCGGCGGGCGAGTCGAGCAGCGAGCGGATCGCGCCGGCCAGCAGGTCGGGGCGCCGCGGCGGCACCAGCAGGCCGGTCTCCCCCGGCACCACCAGGTCGCCGACCGCGTTGACCGCCGTCGCGACCACCGGCACCCCGCACAGCATGGCCTCGACCACCGCCGTGGGCAGGCCCTCGTAGCGGCTGGGCAGCGTGAACACGTCGAACGCGGGCAGCAGCGCGGGCACGTCATTGCGCTCCCCGGTGAGCACCACCGGAGCCTGCGGCTGCGCGGCGGCCAGGCGGGCCACCCGCCCGGCGAGCTCGCCCCCGCCCACCCACACGCCGACCACGCCGGGACGGCGCAGTACGCGCAGGGCGGCAAGGAAGTCCTCCGGCGCCTTCTGGTAGGCCAGCCGCCCGACCGCCCCCACCACCGTTGCGTGTTCGGGCAGGCGCAGTAGCCTGCGGGCGCGCTTGCGCGCACTCGCGTCGGCGGCCACGGCCAGCGGAGCGTCCACCGCCACGCCGATGACCCGGATCCGGTCGGGCGGGATGAGGCCGCGCCGGACCGCCTCCACCGCCACCCCGCTCCCGACGCACAGCGCCAGGTCGGTGATCCTGCCCAGCCGCCGTTCCAGCGCCACGTAGGCACCCCGGCGGGCCGGGGACTGGAACTCGTGAAAAGGAAACCCGTGATAGGTGTGGACGATCCGGCCTGCCCCGGCCCGGCGGGCGGCGAGCCTGCCCACCGCCCCCGCCTTGGCCGTATGCGTGTGCACCACGTCGAACCGGCGCTGGCGCAGCAGCGCGCTCAGCCGCCGCAGTGCGGTGAGGTCTGCGACCGGGTCGATCGGCGCGCGCAGCGACGGCTCCACCACCACCTCGAGCCCGGCGGCCCGGGCCCGTGCGATCAGCGCGGTGCCGCTGCCGGTGATGACCGTCACCTGGAACCGCGCCGGATCCAGCGCCATCGCCCCGCGCAGGGCCAGGATGCCCGCACCGCCCTCCAGCCGGGTGATCACGACGGCTACCCGGACCGGGCCGCCGCCGGTGGCCCGCTCCCTCATGCGAACTGCGCCGGCGCGCGAAGCCCGGCCGTCCGGGCCACCCGCACCGCCTCCAGGCGGCTATGCACATCGAGCTTGGCGAAGATGTTGCGGATGTGGGTGCGCACGGTGTCGGCCGAGATGGTGAGGTCGGTGGCGATCTGGCCACCGGGCTTGCCGTCCATCATGGCGAGCAGCACCTCACGCTCCCGCTTGCTGAGCACGCCCAGCGAGTCGGGCTGCCTGGCGCGGCCCGCGTCCGCGCGCAGTTCCCGCAGGATTTCGCCCAGCATGTGCGGCGGGAACCAGGATTCACCCTTGATCACCCCGCGCAGCGCCGCCTCGAATTCGGCGGCGCCCTGCTCTTTCGCCACCCATGCGGCAACCCCGGCGCGCGCGGCCTCGACCGCGTGGGCGACATCGCGGTCGGAGGTCAGCACCATCACCCTGGCCTGCGGCCGGGCCGCCATCAGCTTGCCAAGGACGTCGGCGATCTCGTGGCCGAACGGCGCGACCTCGATCACGATGACGTCCGGGCGCAGCCCGCGGACGATGTCGATCAAGTTGGGATCGGCCGTGGTGCACCGGCCGGCCACCCACAGGTCCATCGCGGCGGACAGGCGCGAGGCCAGCGCCTCAGTGATCATCAGGTGGTCATCAACAAGCATCAGGCGGGTTGGGCTCATGTTCAAACTCTGCCCGGTCGCCAGCCCGAAGTCGTCATCCCGATGCATGAGCACCCTCTCCTGCAAATGCACGAGCCGCCTGGACCGCGGCCGTCCCGCTCGCCGGCCCGGGATGCTCCGCTGCCCGGGTGCGGCGGCGGGCGAGACCGCGCGCCGTGCCGGGCTGCGCCAGCGCCCGTTCGCGCGGGTCAGCCAGGCGACGGGGATCGCCGACAGCCCGATCGCGGCGTCCACCAGCCGCATGACGGGATAGAACGGGGCGAACAGCAGCAGCCGGGGCTGGCGCTCGGCGGCCGCCGCCACGCACGTCAGCGCCAGGTCAGGGATCAGGATGCCGAACAGCACGCTGGAGAGCCGGATATGCACCGCGACCACGGCGTACACCTGCGCGAACATCGGCCACGCGGGCGCGCCGCCGGCCACGTCCGGGATGAGCAGGACGGTGAGCAGCAGGGGCAGCAGGAGGAACAGCATGCTGGAGGTGACCAGTTCGAGGAGCAGCACGGTCAGCATGACGGTGAACAGGTTCGCCCGGGGCGGGTGGCGGCGGACGGTCTGCCACAGCCCCACGGCCCACCTTCTGGTCTGCCGGACGTAGTCACCGAAGTTGTCCGGGTCCTGGGTCACGGCCACGGCCCCGAGGGTGAAACCGACCTTGCCCAGCTTCTTCTGGTAGACCTCGAACGTCATGTTGAAGTCCTCGATCACCAGGCCGGGCGGGTTCATATCGATGTACGGCAGGACCTCGGTGCGGTACATGCTCGCGAACCCGGGCACGATGGGGGTCGCGTTGGTGCGGGCCCAGGTCTGCCCGAACTTGAGCACCCGCTGGCCGATGGCATAGATCCGCTGCCGGTGGCTCACCAGCAGGTTCCCGGCGAAGCCCAGCTTGCGGCCGCGGGCCGTCCGGACGCACCCGGCGACGGCCACCACATCGGGGTCGTCGAACATCGCCAGCCCGGCCTCGAAGTACCCGGGCTCCACCCTGGTGTCCGCGTCGAGCAGCATGATGACGCGGAACCGCGTGATCAGGCCGAACCGCTCGATCGCCTCGGCCAGGGCGCCCGCCTTACCGACGTTCTCCCGCGTCTCGATCACCTTCGCCCCGGTGCGGCGGGCGATCCGCACCGTCTCGTCGGTGGACCCGTCCGACACCACGTGCACGTTCGCCCGCGGCGCCAGCGCCATGATCGCGGTCAGGGTGTCCCCGATCACGACGGCCTCGTTGTGCGCCGGAATGAGCACCGCGACGTCCTTGACCGTCAGCCGGCCACGAAGCGCGGCCGGGGCGCCGCGGGCACGGAGCGCGGCCGGGGCGCTGCGGGCACGGCCCGGCCGGACCATGGTCCCGGCCAGCCGGCACAGGCTCGCCGACCCCCACAGCAGCGAAGTTGACGCCGAGGACCCCCACCGCCAGCCCCCACCAGGGGATCATCGTGCCCTGGCCGGCACGGGCAGCGCGGCGTGCAGCGCGCCCCAGGTCCTGGTGTCCTCGTAACCGAACATCCACAGGAAGATCCCGCCTGCCCCCGAGCCGGACGCCGCCTCGAACTTCGCCCGCGAGCTGGCCTGGTTCTCGAACCAGACGACGTGCCGGTGGCCGGCCGCGGTATAGCTGAACCACGGCTCCTGGGCGGCGGTGTCGTAGGACGGGCGGGCGTGGTAGCGGGTGGCGAGCTGGAAGGCCCGCAGCCAGGTCACCGCGCTCCCCCGGCCACCGGACCAGTCGAATCCGTAGAGCGGGATCCCGAGGATGATCTTGTTAGCCGGAATCTGGGTCTTGGCGTAGCGCAGCACCGCGCGCACCCAGCCGATCGGCGCCACCGGCCCTGGCGGGGACGCCGCCCAGTGGTAGTTGTAGGCCATGACCCGCACCTGGTCGGCGGCGCGGCCGATGGCGGCGTAGTCCTGGGCCAGGTTGGCCCCGCCGTAGCCGGCGTTGGAGGTCTTGGCGAACACGGCGACCGAGAGCGTCTTGCCGTGGGCGTGCAGCGCGGCGGCCAGATCGGTGATGAACACGGTGAAGGCGTGCCGGTCCGCGGTACGCAGGTTCTCGTAGTCGATGTCGATGCCGGCGTAACGGTGCGCCAGCACCAGCGCCACGATGGCCGAGACCTGCTGCTTCAGCAGGGCCGGGTGGTGCAGCATGCGTGCCACCGGCGGGTAGGACCAATTGCCCTTGGTGATGTTGGCCAGAGTCGGGACGACGGCCAGGCCGGCCTGCCGCAGCCGGGCGATGTCGGCGTTGATCGCGGCCGCCTGAGCCGGGTCGTACTGCGTGTCGATCCGCCCGCTGGCAGCCAGCCCGTAGATCCACGGCGAGACCTCGGTGAAATCCCCGCGGTGGGCCAGGACCGTTTGCGTGCCGTTCCTGATGTCCCAGAAGGGCAGGGCGGCCACCACGGCCCGGGCCGGGCGGGCCGGGACGGAGAACGGCAGCAACGTCAGCCCGGCCACCACGGCGCCGGCCAGCACCACGACCAGCCATGGCGCCCCGGCGAACAGGCGAGCCCCCGCCGCCGGGGCCGGCCGGTGCTGGCCCGCTCGGGTGCCAGGCCAGTACCGGCGTGTTCCGGCAGCCCGGGGGCCACCCTGCGGGGAGGTGCCAGGGTGGGGCCGCCGGGCTGCCGAGTCTGGTTTCGCATGGTCGCGCAACCCGCCGTCACCTGGTGACGGCAGCGGCCGTCAGCTGATCTTCGATGACCGCACCGATGATGTCGTCGAGCGTGCGGACGGACGCGAAGCCCACCAGGCCGCGGGCCAGCGTGCAGTCGGGCACCCGGCGCTCCATGTCCTCATAGCCGGCCCCGTAGGCCTCCAGGTAGGAACTGCGCACGATGCCGCCGGCCGATCCGGTCGCCGCGATGACCCGCTCCGCGAGCCCGGCGATGGACACCTGCTCGGAGCTGCCGATGTTCACCGCGCGCCCGCGGGCGTCCTGGGTTTCCAGCAGCGCGATCAGGGCCGGGATCACGTCGTGCACGTGGCAGAAGCAGCGCACCTGGTCCCCGGTGCCGAACAAGGTCAGCGGCTCTCCGCTCAGACCCTGCCGGACGAAGCGCGGTATCACCATGCCATAGCGGCCGGTCTGCCGCGGGCCGACCGTGTTGAACAGCCGTGCCATGACCGCCCACAGGCCGCGCTCGGCGACGTAGGCGGAGACCAGGCTCTCGTCGATCGCCTTGGCCTCGGAGTAGCTCCACCGCGACTTCAGCGGCGAGCCGGCGATCCTGTCGTCGTCCTCGCGAAGGCCGACCTTGGTGTTCTTGCCGTAGATCTCGCTGGTGGAGGCGACGAGGATGCGCGCGTCGTTGCGGTGCGCCGCATCGACGACGTTCTCGGTGCCGTGGATGTTGGTGCGCAGGCTTTCCAGGGTCCGGTCCATGATGACGAAGGCGCCGACCGCGGCAGCCAGGTGGAACACCCGGTCCGCGCCGTCGCACAGGTCGTCCACCAGGTCGGCGTCCAGGATCGAGCCGAGGACCAGCCGGAACCGCGGGTGCGGCGTGACCGCGGCCAGGTTCTCCAGCCGGCCCGTGCTCAGATCGTCCAGGCCGGTCACCTCGTGACCGGCGTCCAGCAGGGCCTCGGTCAGGTGCGAGCCGATGAACCCGGCGGCGCCAGTGACGAAATACTTCATGACGGTTCTCCTTCCAGCACTGGTTGCGGTGCCGCCGCCACGGTGTCGTGGCTGCCCCAGATCGCCGCCGCGCGCGCCTGCCGGCGGCCGCGCCAGACCCGGCTGCGGGAGGACGCGAGCCGCTCGTAGAAGTCGTCGATGCGGCGGGTGACCCCGTCGATCCCGTAGGCCTCGCGGATGACCGGAACGGTCACCCGCTGCCGGGGCCCGGACTGCCGCTCGGCTGTCATGGCCTCGCGCAGGCCGGTCACCGTGGACGGCACCTGGCGGGCCCGGTCCACGTCCAGGCCATCCAGCGCCGGGCAGGTCGTGTAGAGCACCGGCGCCCCGTTGGCGAGTGCCTCGAGGACGGACAGGCCGAACGTCTCCTGTTTCGAGGAGGCGACGAACATGTCCATGGCCGAGAGCAGCGCGGCCACGTCATGGCGCTCGCCGGCGAAGACGACCCGGTCGGACACGCCGCACATCCGGGCGACCTCCTCCAGGTGCGCGCCCTCGTCTCCCTTGCCGACGATCAGCAGCCGGGTGGACGCGTCGAGCAGTGGGGCCGCCGCCTCGATCACCATGTCGAACTGCTTGTTCGGGTCGAGCCGGCCCAGCACGCCAATGACGTACTCGTTCTCGCCCAGCCCGAACTCCGCCCGGACGCTGGCTCGCGCGGCGGGGTCGAACGCCACCCGGCCCAGGTCCACGCCGTTGGGAATGACGGTCATCCGGCGCGGCCGGATCCCCCATTTCGCCATCCGGTCCCGTACCGTCCCGGACACCGCGATCGTGGCGTCGGAGAACCGCTCGGTGAGCAGGTACAGGGCGCGGACCCCGAGGGTCATCTCGCGCCGCTCCAGGTGCGTCTCGCCGATGGAGTGCTCGGTGCTCACCACGACCGGGGTCCCCGCGAGCCAGGCGGCGGGCCGGCCGTAGATCTGCGACCGGTACAGGTGGGCGTGCACCACGTCGTAGCCGCCCTCACGGATCATGCGGTGCAGCCGCACCAGGGCGCCCAGCTGGGTGTTGCGGGTCATGCCCAGGCTGCGGACCTCGCGGCCGTCGGAACGGATCATGTCGGCGACCGGGCCGGGATTGTAGAGGGTGATGACGTCGGCGTCGTGCCTGGTGTGCTGCAGAATCGACCGGAGCTGTAGTTCGGCGCCACCGACGCCGAGCCCGGTGATGATGTGAAGAACTTTCATTGCTGAACTCCTCGGCCAGGGATGGACGATGAAACGGGAACCAGGGCGCGCGGCGCCGCGATATGGGCGGCCGCCGGACGGCGGCGCAGGTGGCCGGCCAGTTCCGCGGCGGTGAGCCATGCGGTGCGGGCCAGGATGACCATGTCCAGCCAGAGCGACCAGTTGTCGATGTAGCTGTTGTCCAGCGCTGCCCGGTCGGTCAGCGACGTGTCGCCGGTGAGCCCGTTCACCTGGGCCCAGCCGGTAAGGCCCGCCTTCATCCGGGCCCGGCCGGCGTAGCCGGGGACCTCGGCGGTGAACCGGGCGGCGAAGTGCGGCCGTTCGGGCCGCGGCCCGACCAGTGACATCTCCCCGCGCAGCACGTTGATGAGCTGGGGCAGTTCGTCGAGATGGCTGGCCCGCAGCAGCCAGCCCAGCCTGGTGGACTGGCTGGGTGTCGGCACCCAGCAGCCGTCGGCGTCGGTGTCGGCGCGCAGCGTGCGCAGCTTCAGCACCACGGCCCTGCGGCCGGGCCCGGTGACCCGGACCTGGCGGAACAGGGCCGGGCAGGCGAGCTGCGCGCGCATGCAGGCGCCGAGCAGGAGCATCGGCAGGCCGAACACGGCCAGGCCGGTCAGCGCACCGAGGATGTCG
This sequence comes from uncultured Actinomycetes bacterium, assembly GCA_963795785.1. Lineage (GTDB taxonomy): Bacteria > Actinomycetota > Actinomycetes > Streptosporangiales > Streptosporangiaceae > DASXKD01. The sequence continues at coordinate 6,993 of CAWCKG010000004.1, read as the reverse complement.
ATGGCCCGCTTGGCGGCCAGCCCGGCCCGGCCGGCCCGGGCTGGCCTGGCGGCCGGCCTTTCCGGGCCGGCCAGGGCCGGAGTCTTGTTCATCGTGCCGCGCCTGCCGGCACGACGCTCCGCCGCCAGGCGGTCGCGATCAGCGCGGGAGCCGCGCCGCGGGCGGCGTGGTCCGCGCCGTAGACGAAGCGCATCACCGGCCCGAACGTGGGCGCCACGGCGGGGCCCATGAAGTACAGGCCGGGCACCGAGGACTGGTAGTCCTTGCCGACCACCGGCGTGCTGGCCACCGTCCGGAGGCCGGCCCGCAGGCCCTCGTCGAGGAAGGTCAGCCGGGACACGTTCGGCCGGTAGCCGGTGGCCGCGATGACGTGGTCCGCGGCCAGCTCCTCGCGGCTCCCGTCCGCGCAGGCCAGGCCCAGCGTGATCCCGTCCTGAGTGCCCTTGGCCCAGCGCACCTCGCGGCCGCTGCGGATCGGGAACTCGCCCTCGACCCGCGACCGCAGCCAGCTCGCGCCGGCCGGGCCGAGCGCGGTGCGCGCCCGGAAAATGCGGGTGGCCTCGGGCAGGTGCCGGTACACCTGCGGGTGCCGCGAGTAGAACCAGGTGCTCCAGCCGGACCCGAGCCCGGCCTCGGGCTCCTTCAGCCGCTGCGGCAGCGGCCGGTCCGGGGCCAGCGGGGCCCCGTTCCAGGCCGGCTGCTCCTTGCGCATCACGATCTGGACCTCGGTGCCCTGCTCGTGCAGCAGCGCGGCGGTCTCCAGCGCGGACTGCCCGGCGCCCAGCACCACGACCTTCTTGCCGCGCAGCACCGACAGGTCCACGTGCGCACTGGCGTGCGTGCAGATATCGGCGGGCAGGCCGATCAGCTCACCGGGCATCGCGGCGAAGTGCTCGACGCCGGCGGCGACGACCACCCGGCGGGCCCGGCACCGCTCCCCGGTGGCCAGGGTCAGCTCGAAGCAGCCGGGCTGCGCGGTGATGCCGGTGACCAGGGTCTCCTCCACGTCCGGCACGAGCTGCCCGGTGAACCACTGGCCGTAGGCGATGAAGGTGTCCAGCGGGACCGGCAGGCCGTAGTCGGCGTAGGGACGGCCGGTCGCCGCGCAGAACGCGGCGAGGGTGTGCGTGCCGTCCGGGTCGGAGAGGTTGGACGCGAAGCCTTGCGACTTCAGGAACATGCCGGCCGGCATGGCGGTCCGCCACAGCTGCATGACGTGCCCGAACTGGCGCATGCTCACGCCGGCCTTACGCAGATGCGCGGCGAGCGAGAGCCCGTACGGGCCCGCACCCACGATCGCGACGTCGACGGCCTCATTCATGATGTTTCCTCTTTCGGCAATGGGCGAGCCAGCCGGACGGCCGGCTCGGTGGGGCGGCGGGCGCCGGCAGACCGCCGGCCCGGCGCGCGGGCGAACAGGCGGCCTGCGCGCGCCGCCATATGCACGCACATCAGGCCGAAGGGGAGCAGGTCGTCCCAGGCGAACCAGGCGGTCTCCTCCGCGCCGTACAGGGAGCGGAGCCACGACACCGGCCCAAGTTCGCCGGCCCGCCAGTAGCCAAGCGCGCCGAGTGGGTCGTAGTTCTCCACCAGGAAACGGCGCCCGCTCACCTGCCCCTTGACGGCGAACTGCTGGCCGGTCAGGTCCAGGTAGGCGGCGGTCACCATGTCCAGGCCGGCCAGTCCCGGAACAGCCGGAACTGCGCGCCGAGCCGGGGGTTGAAGTCCAGCAGCTTGTAACTGCCGTCCCTGGGGTCCTGGCGCAGGTCGAGGTCGGCGATACCGCGGTAGCCCAGCCGGACGAACAGCCGGGCGATCTCGTCGCGCAGCGGCTGGTTGGCCTCCGCGAGACCGAAGCTGGTCAGGCCCGCATGTGCCGGGTAGGACCGGATCTTCACCCCGGTGAACAGGGGCCGCGACGCGCAGTTCGCGTCGCCGTAGGCATGGACGAACCAGTCCCCGCCCGGCTGGGCGGGAATGAACTCCTGCAGCATCAGGCTCGCGTCCGCGCGCTCGGCGGCCGTCCAGGCCCTGGCCAGATCCTGCTCGGACCGGATGACCGAGGTGGGCCGCAGGCCATCCCCGGCCGCGGTCCATGGCGTGGCGAGCTTGGCGATCAGTGGGTACCCGACCTCGGCGGCGAAGCTCCGGCCCTTCTCCGCGGAGTCCGTCAGCAGCACCGCGGGCGTGGCCACGCCCAGTTCGGCGCAGAGCTGGGCGAGCGTGTGCTTGCCCGCGAGCAGCCGGGGCAGCGCGGGAGGCTGGGCCGGGAACAGGAACGCCTCCCGCAGGCTGTCGCCCTGCTCGGCGAGGAAGATGGCGCCCGCGTCGTCGGTGGGGATGAGCACCGCCGGGCGGCCGATCCGCTCGGCGAGCCGGATCAGCCCCGCGCGGGTCCGTTCCGCCTGGTCCGGGTCGGGCCGCCAGGCCAGCCGCCCGGCAAGGTAGCGCGACCCGCCGCGGGGGCCCAGGGCCTTTCCACCACCGCGTACACCGGGACGCCCCGGCGGCCGAGGCTGCGGATGGCGCCCAGCGCGCCGTGGTGCATCACGTTAGGGTCGAACTTCAGCACCACCGCGGGGGTGCTGTCTCGATCCCGGTCAGCTCACTGATCATCTCGGGTCACACCACTTCACGGTGCGGGGCGCCGTCGAACCGGTAGGTGCCGTCGAGGACCTGCTTGCAGCGGCGACCCAGCCGTAGCTGCGCCGGGGTGCACCGTGTGCACGATGGCGAGGTCGTAGTCCTCCCCGCGCGGCGCCTGGACGGTGCGCATCTCCTGGCCGGAAGGCAGCCGGAGGATGGGCACCAGCGGGTCGTAGAAGGACACGTCGGCGCCGCTCGCGATCAGCCCGGTGATGATCGGGATGGCCGGCGACTCCCGTACGTCCCCCACGCCGGTCTTGTAGCTGATACCGACGACGACCACCTTCGCGCCGGCCAGGCTGCCCCCGGCGGCCATCTCGGCCGCGCGGTCCACGACCCGGGCCGGGCGCAGCGCGATCGAGCGCATGGCCTGCTCGATCAGCGGCGAGCGGTGGCCGCGCTTGTCCAGTTGCCACAGCAGGTAGTACGGGTCACCGGGATGCAGTGACCGCCCACCCCGGGCCCGGGGAACACGCCGAGGAAGCCGTAAGGCTTGGTGCCCGCGGCGAGGGTGACCTCGATCGGGTCGAGGCCGAGCGCGGTGCACGCGTCGGCGAACTCGTTGGCCAGCGCCAGCGAGACCGCGCGGAAGATGTTCTCGTACAGCTTGGTGGCCTCGGCCGCTTCGGGGGAGCTGAGCACGTAGACCTGGTCGGTGAGCAGGCTGATCACCGCGCCGCCCGCTCGGCGCAGGCCGCGGTCACGCCGCCGGCCACCCTTGGCGTCTCCCGGTGTTCGTGGTCGGGGTTGCCCGGATCGATCCGCTCCGGGCTGAACGCGACGAACACGTCCTGGCCCGCCTGGAGCCCGCGCGCCGCGAGCGGCTCGGTCAGCAGTTCCTGGGTGGTGCCGGCTAACTGGTGGAGGTGAGGATGATGGTCTGCCCGGGCCGCGCGCGGCGACCACGGACGCGCACGCACCGCGCAGCGCGGTGAGGTCGGGAACGTAGGCCCGTCCACCGGAGTGGGGACGCAAATGATGACCGTGTCCGCCGCGCTGAGCGCGCCGATGCCGCTGGTGAGCTGCAGGGTGCCGCTGGACAGCGCCGCGTCGAGCACCGGCCGGTCGGTGTCGGCGAGGTCCGCGTCTCGGGCGGCGATGACGCCCAGGCGCTCCTCGCTGATGTCGATGCCGAGGATCGCGGGCACCGGCCGTACAGCGCCAGCGCGGTCGGCAGGCCCACGTAGCCGAGCCCGAGGATCGCCACGGTCCCGATGCCGGCGCCGTGCCCGTTGCCGTGCCCCTGCCGTTGCCGTTGTGCGCGGCAGGCGGCTGGTAGGCGACCAGGTCGCCGGAAAGCTTCCGCTCCCGGCCGTTGATGGCCAGTGAAAGCGTATCTCCTGTCACGGTGCCGTTCCCCCTCGACCAACTGGCTTTTAACCCCGTTGTGGTAGTGGTGCGAGCCCTGACTCTGCCAGCGGCATCCCCCGCCTGCCTCGGGCATCGGGGGTAGATGGACTACGCAGAGTGAGGGAAAGATGACGCCGTGGGCGTCTTCGCCGGCGCGGGTGCCGGTGGGTGCGCCGGCCATCCCGCGGGAACGGCGTAGTCCCAGGTCAACCGGTGCTTGACCGCTTTCGCCCAGAGCCGCCAGGGGGAGTCCACATCCCCGACGTAGGTCCGCGGCAGCGCGTGCTGGCTGGTGAGCGGGCCGCGCCAGATGGCGCAGCCGTAGGAGTAGCCGGCCGCCGCACGGCCGCCACCACGCGCTTGTCGGCGTCCCCGAACGGGTAGCAGAACCCGGCCACCGGCTGGCCGCTGGCCGCCTGGAGCACGGCGCGGCTGTTTTCGAGTTCGGCGGTCAGCGCCGCCCCGCTGGCACTGGGCAGCGAGATGTGGCGCAGCCCGTGCGAGCCGATCTCCATGCCCGCCTCCGCGGCCTGGCGCACCTGGCGGGCGGTCATCAACGGCTTGCGGGGACCAGCCGGATCCCAGGTGTTCACCCCGCCGAGGCGGGCCGCCAGCGGGAACACGGTCGCGCCGAAGCCGTACCTGGCCAGCACCGGCAACGCGTAATGCATGAAATCCGCGTAGCCGTCGTCGAACGTGAGGCCGACGAGGCCGCCGGCGCCGTCCGCCGGCGCGGGCGCCGAGCAGTTCGGCGACGCCGACGCCGCGCAGCCCGCGAGCCTGCAGCCAGGCCATCTGCTGCCGGAACCGGACCGGGCTGACGGTGACCAGGTAGGGGTCACTGGAGTAGGGACTGACCGAGTGATACATGAGGACGGCAGGCATCATGCCGCCGCCCCACCCGACGTGCCGGGTGACGAATTTCGCGGTGCGTACTGCCATGGTGGACCCCCAGTTGCCGTGCCCAGACTGCGGCAGGCTACGGGGAGAAGGGCAGCGGGCTGCTCCGCTCTTCGGGCGGTTTGTGCTACCTCATCGGCAGGTCAGAGGTCGACCCAGGTACCCGGCTCCAGCCGGGTGTACTCGGCGTCGTGAGGTCCGGCGGCAAGGCCGACGAACATGTCGAGCACGGCCAGCCCGGTCTCGGACAGCAGCGCCTCGTGGATCATGAACCCGCGGCGCGGGGCCACCGCGCGGGCGTAGTCGATCATCCCCGCGGTGCTGTGCCATGGCCCGCTGCCCGGCAGCAGCAGCGTCGCCCGCCGGATCCTCGGGCACGGTCTAGGAGTCGCCGGGGTGGAAGACCTCGCCGTCGACGAGGAAGCCCACGTTCGCGCACCGTGGGGATGTCGGGGTGGATCATCGCATGCTCGGCGCCGTAGACGTTCACCCCGAACCCGGCGGCGGTGAAGTCGTTGCCGTGCGCGACCGCGCTTGACCCGGTCGCCGAACTCGGCGAACTGCTCGGCCACCGGCGCCGGGGCCCACACCCGCAGGCCCGGCCGCCCGGCCAGCGCGGCGCGCAGGCTGTCCGGCACCACGTGGTCGAAGTGCTCGTGGGTGACCAGCACCGCATCGGCGCCGTCCAGGGCATTGTCACCACTGAAGCCTCCGGGATCGATGACCAGGACCCCGCCATCCTTCTCCAGCCGCACGCACGCGGCCCCAGCTTGGTCAACTGCATTGTTCCTCCTCGTCGACCGGCGCGAGGCAAACCTACTCCGCTGCCCCGTCCCCAGCCCCTTTCTCACGTCAGGCCCAGCACGCTGGCCAGGGTGCGGGCGGCCGCGCCGCCCGCCTCGGTGGCCAGGTCGAGCGCGGCAGGGACGTCCAGGTCGGTGGCCAGCAGGCGCGCAGTTCGGCCGCCGCTGCGGCGTCGTCCGGCACCGGCCGCGCGGCCGCCCGGTACAGCGATTCCAGCCGGGTCGGCGGCGGGCCCGAGCAGTTCCGGCCGGTAGTCCAGCCCTGTGCCCAGGGCCGGTCCAGGATCATCAGCCGCACCGCGCCCGCCGGATGGCTCCGCCAGCAGGTCGCCGACCAGCACCAGGTTGCCTGCCGACTTGGCCATCTTGGCGCCGTCGACGGTGACCACGCCGGTGTGGAACCAGGCCCGTGCGTACGGGTGCACGCCGGTGAACGCCTCGGCCATCGCGGCATGGTAGGCGTGGTGCGGGAAGCGCAGTTCGGCGCCGCCGGCGTGCACGTCCACCGCGGGGCCGAACACCGACATGGCCATCGCCGCGCACTCGGCGTGCCAGCCGGGGGCGCCCGGGTCCCCAGGGCGAGTCCCAGGCCGGATGCCCGGGCTCGGCGGGCTGCCACACCGCCACGTCATGCGGGTCGTCCTTGGCCGGGTCGCCGGGCCGCCCGCCGAACTCCCCGGACAGGGCCAGCGCCTCGTCCCGGCCTAGCCCGGCCCGCTCGGCCACGCCCGCGCCGCGGAAGTAGACGCCGCCCGCGCGCTGGTAGGCGGCGCCGGCGTCGAGCAGTCCCGCGGCCAGCCGGATGACCTGCGCCACGTACCGGTGCGCCCGCGGCTCGTGTTCCGGCGAGCGGACCCCGATCGCGGCCATGTCCCGGTCGAAACCGAACTGCTGGATCGCGGCGAACTCGTCGTAGTCCGCGCCTGCCCGGCCCGCCGCCGCGTCGAGCACGTCGTCCACGTCGGTGACGTTGCGGCACACCTCCGGCTGGGCGCCGAGCAGGCGCAGCACCCGGCCGAGCGTGTCGATCCACACGAACGTGGCCGCATGACCGAGTGGGTCACGTCGTAAGGGGTGATGCCGCAGGCGTAGACGCGGGCGCGGTCCAGCAGTTCCACCCGCTGGCCCGCGATCACCGCCCCGGCCGCGCCCGCGGCTGTCTGGGTTGTCATGCACCCAGCCTGGATCACCGGGCCTGGCCCCCCCAGGCCCGCGCCCGGCGTGCCGAGCCGCCCCCGCCGGGGGTCTCGATGACGAACAGGTCCCCGGCGCCGACCTGCCACGCTATCGCAGC
>CAWCKG010000003.1:0-24748 GCA_963795785.1 uncultured Actinomycetes bacterium | reverse complement strand
CCACGTCGGCGTAGTCGCACCGTGAACGCGCTCATGCCTGATCGTGCTGCGTTGTTCCGCCCCGCCCGCCGGGCGGGGCGGCTGCGCGCGTCGGCGGAATGCGCCAGATCGGCAGCTGGGTGCTGAGCGGTAACGTTCCCGGAACGGTCCGGGCATAGCGTTGAGCACATCCCAGAATCGATAGGCAGGGGGCAGTCATCCAGGCAGGTGTGATCTTGTGGGCGCGGCGGCTGGCGGCGGTCGCGGCGGTCGTGTGCGGCGTGGTCACGCTGGGGATCGGCCTGGCCAGCGTGCCGATCGACGGCTTATTGCACCAGTCCGGGCCCGGAGGGGCGGTGGCTGACTGGCTGACTACCGCGGTGCCCATGGTGTCGGTGGCAGCGGTGGGCACGCTGGTAGCCGCCCGCAGGCCGGGCAATCCCATTGGCTGGATGCTGCTTGGCGATCTTTTTGTTCGCTGCCGCGCCGACCGCCGGTTACTCGATCTTGGACTACCGGGTGCATCAGGAGTCTGCCGCTTGGCGGGGCAGCGGTTGTGCTCGGTGCTGCCTGGCCTATGTTCCTGGTTCTGGTCGCGATCTTGCTGTGGCTGTTCCCCGATGGGCGGCTGCCGCCGGGCCGCTGGCGGGGGTGTGGCCCGAGTGCTGGTCGTTGCCGGGGTGCTGGCCCCGGCTGGTGGCCTCGGCCAGGGGCGTCGCGGCCGCCGCGGGGCATGACATCCGGATCGACACGGGTGGAAAGCTGATTGGCTATAAGAGCGGGCCGTGGCAGATTTCCATCGCACCTCGTGGGTGTTGGCGCTGTCGCGAGCGGGCTCACCTGGCTCATCGTCCAGGTCCCCAGATACCGGCTCTCAGCGCAGGCGACCGCCGCCAGCAGCTCAAGTGGCTCTATACCGGCGCGATCGTTTTCATGATCTCCGTCTTCCTTCCGGGACAGGTAGGCAACGACCTTCATTGGCCCACTCGGAGCGGCCGCCCTGCCGGTCTGTATCGGCGTCGCGGTCCTGAAGTACCGGCTGTTTGCGATCGACCGGATCATCAGCCGGGTGATTTCCTACGCCATCATCACGGCCGTGCTCCGCCGGGGTGTTCGCCGGGCTGGTGATCCTGGCCACCGAGGTGTTCCCCCATCAAGACGCCGGTGGCGGTGGCGGCCGCCACACTGGCCGCGGCAGCGCTGTTCACCCCTCTCCGCCGCCGGGTGCAGCACGCGGTCGACCGCCGGTTTAACCGGGCCCGCTACGACGCCGACCAGATGATCGCCGCGTTCGCGGCGCGGCTACGGGACGCAGTCGATCTGAACACGATCAACACCGACCTGACCGGCGTGGTGCATGCGGCGCTGGAACCCGCCCATGTGTCGGTGTGGATCAGGGACAACCCGGGCCCTCGCTGATCAAGGCCGGCGCGTGATCATTGAGTGGACCGCTGACCTGGACAGCCTCTGAGCCTGAGGCCCACCGGCCCCGCTGCAAATCTCAGATGCAGCAGCGTCACCATCCTGGGACGCTGTGCCGCCTGGAAGACCCCCCACGGGCCGGTGCCGCCGACTCCCGGTACACGGCGCGCCTGCGGCTTGAACCGGTCGGCCCGGCCAACGCGCCTGACCTGTGGCTTGTGCATAACGACGACGACGTGTGGCCTTCGTACGACAACGAGAAGCCGAGCCGCGAGCAGGCGGAGCAGTGGGCGAAGTTCATGGGCGACTCGTGGCGCTTCCACGGCGTCCACAAGTGGATCGCCTACGACCGCGTGAACGGGGAGGTTGTCGGCCGCGGCGGATTGTCGCGCACGCCGGTCGACGACGACTGGGGTCAGATCTATGCGTTCCTTCCGCCAGAGCCGTGGGTGCGCGTCGCGCATGAGATTCGCCACCCATTCACTGCGCACGCGAACTGGCTCGAGATCGGATGGGCGCTACGGCGCGAGTCTGGGGGCGCGGCTAGCGTCTGAGATCGGGCGTGCCGGGCTGACGTTTGCATTCGACGTCCTCGGGGTGCAAGCGGTCGTGTCGTGCACGGCCCGTCACAACGTGCGCTCGCGCGCGGTCATGGAGCGCATCGGCATGCGGTACGCGGGCGAGATCCGGAGCCGCGGCATGGTTGAAGGGGTTGAAGGAGAGCAGGACGACGCGCCGTTCGCCGTGTGTGTGCTGCTGGAAGAGACTGGCGCCCGTCCGCTGCGACTCCTGGGGCCGCATGAGGACGTCAATTGCCGCATATCAGAACATATCGGCTGGTCATTATTGCAGACGAATGCCCGACCTGTTATGAGGCAGGAAGAAAAGATTATAACCGGTAAGACGGCCGCGGAGCAATAGGCGGACCGCGCATCTCCTCGTGGCGTCATCGAAGTCGAAGGGTGCCTCACCTGCGGGTGGACCGTGGTGGCCCGCCGTGCACGCGCCGGGCCCCGAATTGATAATGCAGTCCCGCGCGGTCATAGATAAGCCAGTACCCTTTTAGGTCGCTTGCCGCTGTGCCAGCCCCGCTACGATGAACGAGTCCCATGCTGCGGCGTCATTAGTTGACCGCATTCTCTCTCGTCCGAACAAGGGTGGCAGTGGCGAGAGGGAGACCCGCAGCACCAGCAATTGCAGGGATGGCCGGCCAGGCTGTCCGGGGAGGCTGCTGCCCTCTCGTACCAGTCACGGCCCTGGGCGATAAGCCCCGCCCTGAAGTCGATGAAGCCATCGTCTGAGCAGCCGCCCCCAATGAGGTAGGCCGCTGCCCACACGTCCCATCGGTACAGCGCCGCATGCAAGTCGTCGAACCGATCCTGGTACTGGAGAATGTCCTGTTCGGTGCCAGCAGCCAGGCAGTCGGTCAGGGCCTGATGAAACGGCTGGCCGGGTCCGCTTTACGCCCTGCCGTAGCGATGATGTCCCAGAATGTGTCGGTATCCACGGCCAGAATCATGTCATCGCGGTGCGGCGCCCAGCGCCAAGCGCCCGCGGCGAGCGTGCCACCGGCTGCCTCTGGGGAAGGTCGCCGCCGACGTCCGGCGGGCGCGCGAGCGGCGGGGTTGGAGCCCGTGCTTGTTCAGCTTGCTAGGAGCTGGCTGACAGCTTGGTGCGAGATGCCGAGCAGGGCGCTGATGTCGCGCTGGGCCATGCCCTTGCTCCACGCGGTGCTGAGCCGTTCGGCGGGTCTGGGCTGAGGCATCGGCCCGCTGGCCGTTTCCGCCTGCTCGCGGGCGTGCCGGGTCTGGCCTCACCTCGTCGGCCAGCGGCAGCATCCAGCACGGGCACGACCTCCTATCTGCCCTACCGCGCCCTTCAGGTTGTCCCGAAGTGCAGCGCCAGCAGGTCCCGCACGATTCCTCGGCCTGATCCAGGCGCCGGGCCTGTGTGTAGGCGGGATAGGGGGAGATGTCGCCGGTGACTTCCAGCGCCCACCAGCCTTCGCTGCGATGCGCCATCGCCTTGAAGTTCCTGGCCGTCATCAGCGCTCCTCCTTGGCGGCTTCCGCGCACAGCCGCTCGAATGTCCGTGAAGATCCCCCGCGCGGTGAACTCGGCGATCTCGCTGTGGCGGGGAACCTCCACGGGGCGCCCCCGACGAAGAACTTGTCGTGCTTGCCGCCGTGTACGGGATGGTCCTTGTCGAAGTCAACGCCGTAGTTCGGGCGATCCTTCGACATCTGGGTAAGTAACTCGCGACGCTTCACACGTATAAGGCTGCCACTTGCTCGGACAAGTCTTCGGCTTGCCTTGGCTCGTTCACTTGTCCGGCAGGACCTACGGTCAAGCCCTGCACGAATCAAGCCGCGAAGCGGAACCATGCTGCTCGCTGCCACAGCCGCGACCGCCGCTGATCGTTTGGCCCATTCGCCACAACACCTGGGAAGAGGTGACTGCCACAACCATGCACCATGAGAACCACGAGGTCAGCTGGACCAGCATCGATGGTTGTGGCACCAATAACGGAAGAATGTCGTCGCTGTGACAACGACGACCAACGAGGCAGGCGGCGTGGTCAGGACGCGGCCAGGGACGGGCGCCGCAGGGCGAACCGCTCCCGCGGGACCGGGATGTCCTGGCCGAGCGCCAGGCCGGCAAGGAACTCGCCGAGCAGCGGCCCGAATTTGAAGGCATGCCCGGAGCAGCCGCCACCGACCACCAGCGGCCCGGCCCGGTCGAGCACGAAATCCTCGTCCGCGGTCATCGTGTACAGGCAGGTCTCCGCGGCCAGCCCGGCCGGTTCCAGGCCCGGCAGGCGGTCGCGCACGTATTCCGCCGCCTCCGCTTCCAGCGCCGGGTCGATCCCGGTGAACGGGCCGTCCCTGGGATCCACCGGGCGGCCGGGGATATGGGCGGCGACCTTCACCCCGGGCGCGCCGCCGACGGCCGGCACCGCGTACCAGCACGGCCCGGACGGCGACCACTCGATCAGCGTCGGCCACAGGGCGGCCGGGTCCCGCGGCAGGAAGTACCGCACCTGCTGCACCGTGGCCGTCAGCTTCGGGACCTGGGGAAGCGCGCTCGCCAGCAGGCCCTGTGCCCAGGGCCCGGCCGTGATCACCGCCGCCCGCGCGGTGACCTGCCCCGCAGCGGTGCGCAGCAGCACCTGGTCGTGGCTGGCCTCGATGCCGAGCACCGGAGTTCCCACGCGGATCGCGGCACCGTCGCGTTGGGCGAGTCGCTGCAGCGCCGCGACCGTGCGCCCGGCCAGGGACACGCCGGAATCCGGCTGAAACAGCATTCGCTCGCCGGGGCGGGCCCCGATGCCCGGAAACTGGTCCCGGACCTGTGCGTCGGTGAGCCAGGCATGCGCCACGCCACACTCGGCCAGCGCCGTGGCGCAGTCCTCGGCTCCCGGGCCCGCGTCCAGGCCGCCGGTCCGCACCAGCAGTTCCTCGCCCGCGTCGGCGGTCAGCCGGGCCCACGCCTCGTCCGCGCGCACCACCATCTCGACGTAACACGGATCGGGGTAGGAGTACCGGAAGATCCGCGTGGCACCGTGCGACGAGCCACGGGCATGCCCCAGGCCGAACTGCTCGAACACTACGACCGGCACGCCGCGCGCGGCCAGCGCGCGGGCGGTCGCGGACCCGAGCAGGCCCGCCCCGACCACCGCCACTTCCACCTGCACCACGGCGGCGACGATAGCCGGCCGGGATGGCCCCGCCCCCGGGATGGGCCCCGAGTCTCTTTATCTCGTGTAGCGATGCTGTTACGCTCTGGGTTGTTTTGCGCCATATGGCGGGGGCGCGCGGACCGATCGTGCAGCAGGCCGGGGCGGCCGGACACGAGGGGCGGGTGCATGGGCGGCAAGATGGCGTGATACGCGGCGGTGTGCTGGCCGGTCTGGCGGTTGCCCTGGTCACCGTGGCGGTGCCGGTGAGTGCCGCACCGGCCGGGCGCGCGCGCGGCGGCCCCGGCCTCCTGGAAGATTCAGCATGTTCCGGACCCCACAGCGGCCGGGGGGCGGCTGACCGGGGTCTCGTGTGCCTCGGCCAGCTCTGCACCGCCGTGGGGTTCTACGGCAACGTGCCGGGCACCGGGACGCTGGCCGAGTACTGGGACGGCACGTCGTGGTCGCTGCAGGCCACGCCCGACCCGGCGGGGGCGGGGGTCAGCGTCCTGAAGGGCGTGTCATGCCCGGCGGCGGGGTTCTGCGCCGCCGTGGGGCGTTACCAGAATGCCGCGGGCAAGCACGTCACCCTGGCGGAGACATGGAACGGCACCGCATGGTCGATCCAGCCCGCGCCCAGCCCGGCGGGGGCGCGGCGCAGCTATCTCTGGGCCGTGTCCTGCGCCTCGCCCACGGCCTGCACCGCAACAGGGAGTTACGAGACGGCATCGCGCAGGCACGTCACGCTGGCCGAGGCGTGGAACGGCACCTCGTGGTCCGATCCAGCCCACGCCCCGCCTCACGCCGGGCCGCAGCAGCCTGTTCGGCGTGTCCTGCCCGTCGCCTGGTGCTTGCACCGCGGTGGGCACCCGGACCGTTAAGGGTAAGCAGGTCCCGCTGGCCGAGGCGTGGAATGGCTCCTCCTGGTCCGTCGAGCACGTGCCCAGCCAGGCGGGCGGCGCCAGCCTGTCCGGCGTGTCCTGTACCTCGGCCAGCGCCTGCACTGCCGCCGGGAGTGTCATCGAGAGGTGGAACGGCACCGCCTGGTCCATCGAGCCGGTCCCGCTGACCGGCGTGTCCTTCTCCGGCGTGTCGTGCACCTCGGCCACCGCCTGCATCGCTGTGGCCGCTACCCAGGACGTCGCGGCCTGGAACGGCACCTCCTGGTCGGTGCTGCCGAACCCGGCAGGCACCGGCCGCGCCCACCCTGCCGGAGTCTCCTGCCCGTCGGCCGGCGCGTGTGCCATCGCCGGGTACAACAACCCGCCCGGCCACCGCATCGTCACCCTGGCCGAAGCCCTGACCGGCACCGCACTGTCGGTCCAGCCCACCCCCAACCCCGCCGGGGTGAGCGACACCGTCCTGGCCGGCGTGTCGTGCCCCGCGGCGGCCGCTTGCGCAGCCGTGGGCAGCTACTTCGGCAGTTCGGGCGGAGACTCCGCTGGCCGAGGAGTGGAACGGCACTCGCTGGTCCATCAAGCCCGCGCCGCTGCCCCCGGGCGCCTCCGCGGGCGTACTGAACGGCGTGTCGTGCACCTCGCCCCGCGCGTGCATGGCCGTGGGCTGGTACAAGAACAGCGCAGGCGGCCAGGACACCCTGGCCGAGGCGTGGAACGGGACCGCATGGTCGTTCCGGGCTGCGCCCAGCCCGTCGGCCAAGGCAACGCCCTGAACGGGGTGTCTTGCACCTCGGCCAGTGTGTGCACCGCCGTGGGGTCCTCCCGCGGCAGGACGCTTGCCGAGGCGTGGGACGGCACCGCATGGACGGTCCGGCACACCCCCAATCCCCAGCCCGCCAGCGTCCTGGAGGCCGTGTCGTGCACCTCGGCCAGTGCCTGCACCGCCACCGGGCAATCGGGGTACTCCACCCCGTTTCACACCCTGGCGGAGGCGTGGAACGGCACTCGTGGTCGATCCAGAAGACCCCGAATCCCCCGCACACCAGCGGATACTACTTCGTCCTGGCTGGCGTGTCCTGCACCTCGGCCAGTGCCTGCACCGCCGTGGGCTACTACTTCGGCCCGATGGCCCCTCCGTCACCCTGGCCGAGGCGTGGAACGGCACGTCCTGGTCGATCCAGAAGACCCCTTCCCCCAACCCGGGCGGCAGCGTGCTGTACAGCGTGTCCTGCACCTCCGCCCGTGCCTGCACCGCGGCGGGGGCCTCCGGTGCGGGGCGCCGCTGGCCGAGGTGTGGAACGGCACCACGTGGTCGGCGCGGCTGGCTCCGGTCCCGGCAGCGGCGGGCTTGGCGGGCGCGGGGTTCGAGGGAGTGTCGTGCCTCGCGGCGGGCCCGTGCACGGCGGTGGGCAGTTATGCGAACAGCCTGAGCATTGACCTGGCGCTCGCCGAGACCCGGTCCTAGCGGCAGGTCAGCGTGCGCTGATGGCGGTGGTCACCGCGAGCACGAAGGTGGCCACGGCGGCGATGCCGTGGCCGGCCGGGATCAGCGGTGCGAGGTGCCGCCGGGACTTCCGCGCGGGCGGCTGCTGCGCCGGGCAGCCGGCCAGCACGTCGTTGATGAACTGACTGGCCAGCGCCTCGCTGGAGAGGGCCCTGGCGAGCCCCTCGTCGGTGAGCCTGCCGCCGATCGCGTCCTCCGGCAGTGCGTGCGAGCATCCCGGTGACCGGGCCGGCGCCCCCCGGGCCCGCGTCGCCGGTGACCGGCGCGCCATGCGCGGGCAGGGCAGGGTAGGGCGCCCAGAGGGTCACGGTGCAGATGCCGAGCCCGATGCCGGGCATCAGCAGCGCCACCCCGGTCCACGCCAGCCAGTCACGGCCGGTCACCACGTAGCTGGCCCACGCCGCGAAGCCGAGGGCGCCGAAGCCGAGATGGGTGAAGATCACCGCCGGGGGCAGCCCGTCGCTGCGGGCGCGCTGGTGGCCGGGGCCGCCGTGGGAGAGCCAGGTGCCGAACATGTAGATCCCGGCGGCGCCGGCGATGAGCCAGGTGATGAGCGTGGCGATGGCGAGCACAGACCACATCCGGGCCGGGCAAGGGGGAACCGTAGGCGTGCTGGCACCATACCTACCCAAGCCGGGCGGTGGATAGGCCTGGCTGCCCGCCGGGATCAGGCCCGGCGGGCAGCGCCGGGTTACCGCCCGGCGTCGTCCCGCCGGAGATCGCCTCGACCCCGGTCGTCAGGCCGCTGACCTGCACCGGCGATGTGCTGCTGGCGGTGCTGCCGTTGCCGAGCTGGCCGTCGCGTCGGGAAACCCCTACGGTTGCGGCGCCTCCGCCGTGCCCTGCGCGGGCATCTTCGCGGCGAGTTCGGTGCGGGACCGGACGCCGAGCTTGCGGTAGATCGCGGGACAGGTTGGCCTCGACGGTCTTGCCGGACAGGAACAGCCGGGCGGCGATCTCGGTGTTCCGCAGCCCGGCCACGGCCAGCTCGGCGACCTGCAGCTCGGTGGGGGTGAGCCGGTCGGCGCTGCCCCGGCGGCCCTGGGCGCGGCCGAGCTCCTCGCGGGCCAGCGCCGCCCAGCGCGGCGCCCCGGCCGCGTCGAACACCTCGGCGGCCCGGCTCAGGCATTCCTGGGCGCGCTGGCGCTCGTTGCGGCGGCGGTGCAGCCGGCCCAGGGCGAGCAGGGTGCGGCCGAGCTCGGCGGGCATGTCCAGGGTCTCGTGCGCCGCCAGCGCGCGCTGGTAGTCGGCCAGAGCCTGGTCGAGGTCGCCCCTGGCGGCGCTGAGCAGCCCGCGGGACCGGGCCGAGACCGCCAGGATCCACGGCCGGGGCAGCGCCTCCGCCCGCTGTTCCATGCGCCGCACCAGCGCCTCGGCGCGGTCGAGGTCGCCGAGCCCGATCACCGCCTCGGCATGGTCGCCGTGGAACCGGTTGGTCGCGGGCTCCCGGTTGTGCGCCCACTCCTCGATCTCGTCGGCCCGGACAAGCTGCCGGTCGGCCTCGGCGAGGTCCCCTGCCGACAGCTCCACCAGGCCGAGCACGGCCCTGGCCATGCCTTCCAGGATGAGGTCCGGGTGCGTGCCGAGCCGGTCGCAGTATCTCCTGGCACGCCGTCCTGGCCTCGGCCAGCTCACCCGCCTGGGCGCACACGTGGCCCTTCGCGCACAGCGCCATGTGCAGGTAGGTCTCCTGCTCGGTCTGCTCGGCGAGGTCCAGCGCCTCGGCCGCCAGCAGCCCGGGCCCGGTCCATCCGCCCGGTCATCACCTCGAGCCGGGCCAGGTGGGTCAGCACGCCGCTGACCGTCGCCTCGTCGCCCTGCTCGCGGAACGCGCGGAGGATGTCCTCGAACCGTTTCCTGGCCGTGTCGAAGTCGTCGAAGTTCCGGGCCCAGAACGCCGGAACGGTGCTCATCTCCCAGGCGGCCACGTCGCGCTGCAGCGCCATGCCCTTCTCGATCGCCGCGTGGTCGGCCCCGTGCCCTGCATACAGCTTGAACAGCGCGAGGTTGTGCAGCGCGAAGCAGTACAGGATGCGGGTCCTCGTGCTCGTCCAGCAGCGCCAGGCGCCGCCTCGCCGTGCTCCACGGAGATGTCGGCGTCGTCGGCCTGCGCCGAGATCCGGGAATGGATCTTGGCGCGCAGCGCCCGGGTCTGCGCCTCGCCGAGCGCCCGGGACATGCAGCGCCAGCCCCTGCTCCGACTCACCCTGCACCCACAGCAGGCTGCCCAGTTCGAGCAGCACCCGGGCCCGGTCCTCGCCCGCGGGAAGCGAGGCCAGGGACCGTTCCAGCTCGTGGCGTGCGCCCGTCGGGTCGCCGGCGAAGTAGCGCCGCTCGGCGAGTTCGGTCTCCCGGCGGACCAGGGTGGCGGTGTCGCCGGGCGGGGTCAGGTTCCGGGCCAGTTCGGTCAGCTCCACGGCCACGTCCGCGGCCCGTGCGCCGCCGCGGCGGCGGCCGCCTCGTCCAGGGCCGCCGCGGTGGCCTCGTCCGGCCCGTCGGCCGCCAGGGCCAGATGGCGGGCCCGCTCCTCCGGGCTGGCGGCCCGCTCCGCGAGGTCGCGGTGCAGCCTGCGGCGGCTGGCCTCCGGGAGCGAGGAGTACAGGGCCGACGCGAACAGCGGATGGCTGAATTCGGCCCGGCCGCCGGGGCGCACCCGGACGATGCCCGCCACCTCCGCGGGCGCCAGCGCGTCCAGGTCCAGGTCGGCGGTGGACGGCCGGGCCATCGCGGCCACCCGGGCCAGCGCGTCGCGGGTAGCCCGGGGCAGCCGCTTCAGCCGCAGCAGGGCCAGGTCGCGGTGATCACCGGGAACGGGCAGCGGCTGGCTCGGCGGCGGCACCCCGGCGCGCTGCATCTCCCGGCCGATCTCCAGCGCATAGAACGGGTTGCCGCCCGCGGCCCGGTGGATCCGGACCAGCACCGGCCGGGCGAACGAGGTGCCGAGCGTGCGGGCGAACATCTGGTGGATCGCGGCCACGCTGAGCGGCCCGACCTCGATGCGC
Source organism: uncultured Actinomycetes bacterium (assembly GCA_963795785.1). Lineage (GTDB taxonomy): Bacteria > Actinomycetota > Actinomycetes > Streptosporangiales > Streptosporangiaceae > DASXKD01. The sequence continues at coordinate 14,267 of CAWCKG010000003.1, read as the reverse complement.
GTGATCGCCTGGCGGTCCAGCGCCGACTCCACCGCGGTGAACCCGCCGGCCCGCTGGCCGGCGGGCCCCTCGGTGCGGACGGCCGCCACCAGCCGGAGCTCCCGGTCGTCGAGGCGCCGCAGCGCGAAGGCCAGGGCCCTGGCCGAGGCGGGGTCCAGCCACTGGGCGTCGTCCACGGCGAGCATCAGCGGCCCGTCGCCTGCGATCAGCCGGAGCAGGGCGGTCAGGCCGGTGCCGACGGCACGGGGATCCAGGTCGATGCCGCCGGCCTCCTCGCGCAGCAGGGCCACGCCCAGCGCGCGGCGCTGCGGTGCCGGGAGCCGGGCGAAGGCGTCATCGGGGACGCTGCGCAGCAGGTCGGCCAGGCCGACGTGGGGCAGCCCGGCATCGGAGGCGGCCGGCCAGGCACGACAGCACGTGCCAGCCCGCGTCGCGGGCCCGGCCGGTGGCCTCGATCCACAGCGTGGTCTTGCCGATCCCCGGTTCGCCCTCGATGACCAGGACAAGTTGCGGCCCGGCCGGGCCGCTGCCGGCAGCCAGCCAGGCCTCGATCCGGCCCAGCTCGGCGTCCCTGCCCAGCGCGCCGCCGGCCGGCGTGCCGACTCCCCGGATGGGCATCTTTCGCCACCGCCGTCCCCTTCCGGGGAATCCTAGCCCGCGGCCAGGCGCCCCGGCGGGCACGCGCTCAGGCTGGGCCCGGCATCCCGGCCAGCGCCGGTCCCGTGACCCTGACCGGCGCCGGGCCGGGCACCCGGACCAGCAGGGCCGCGGGCAGCACCGCCACGGTCAGCGCCCGCCCGGGCTCGATCACCTCGCCGTCGACCTGGCGCGGCAGCTCCCGGTCGGCGTGGATCTCGACCCGGCGGGCCCGGTACCGGGCGAGCCGCCGGTCGTCACGCCGGCTGGCGGTCAGCACCCGGTATCCCACGACGCCCCAGCCCAGCGGCGAGGACGGTGCCAGGATGGCGACATCCAGCTCGCCATCGTCGAGCCGGGCAGCCGGCAGCAGCGTGAAGCCACCGGGCAGCAGGCCGGCGTTGCCGACCACGACCGAGCGGGCGCTGATCTCCAGCGGCGTGCCGTCGAGGCTGATGGCGAAGGCCGCGTGGCGGCCGTGGGCGTGCCAGGCGCCCGCCGCGGCGTAGGCAAGCCACCCGGCACTCGGTCTTGAGCCTGGCGGGCGTCGCGCCGACCACCGCCGCGTCGGTGCCGAGGCCGGCCATCGCGGCGAAGGTGATCCCGTCGGCCGTCGCGAGGTCGATGCGCCGCTCGTGCCCGCCGAACCCGCACGCCAGCGCGGCATCCAGCCTGGCCGGGATGCCCAGGGCACGCGCGGCCAGGTTGGCGGTGCCCCGCGGCACGATCGCCAGCGGGACCATCGTGCCGGCCAGGGCCTGCGCGCAGGCCCGGACGGTGCCGTCACCGCCGACGGCGAAGACCAGCCGGGCGCCCGCGCCGACCGCCTGGCGGGCCAGTTCCGCGCCGGGGCCGCCGGCGGTGGTTTCCAGCAGCATCCCGTCCCACCCGGCGGCCTGCGCGGCCGCGGCGCAGCGGGCGGCGACCCGCGCCGCGCCGCGGACCCGGGCCGGGTTCAGCACGAACGCGGCGGTGTTCAGAGGCTGTCCCGGCGCTGCCGGAGAAACGAGCGCTCCGCGCCGTTGGCGGCGCCCGCGATGGCCGCCTCGTAGGCGGCCGCGGCCTCCTCCCGCCTGCCGAGCCTGCGCAGCAGGTCAGCGCGGGTCGCGTGGAACAGGTGGTAGCCGTCCAGGCTGAGCCGGCCGAGTTCGCCGAGCGCGGCGGCCGGGCCGTGCACCTCGGCGAGCGCCACGGTCCGGTTGAGCGCCACCACGGGCGTCGGGGCCACCACCATGAGCTGGTCATACAGCGCGAGGATCTGCCCCCAGTCGGTGTCCGCCGCGACGGTGGCATCGCTGTGCACGGCGCCGATCGCGGCCTGGATCTGGTAGGGGCCGGGCTGGTTACGCCGCAGGCACGCCCGGACCAGGCGCTGGCCTTCGGCGATCATGGCCCGGTCCCACCGGGCCCGGTCCTGGTCGGCCAGCGGCACCAGGGCGCCGCCGGGGCCGGTGCGGGCCGGGCGCCGGGCGCCGGTCAGCAGCAGCAGGGCCAGCAGCCCCAGCGCCTCGGGCTCATCGGGCATCAGCCCGGCCAGCAACCGGGCCAGGCGGATCGCCTCGTCGCACAGCTCGCCGCGGATCAGGTCGTCGCCGGCCGAGGCGGTGTACCCCTCGTTGAAGACCAGGTAGATGACCGCCAGCACGAAGGGGAGCCGGTCGGGCAGTTCCGCGTCCCCGGGCACCCGGTACGGGATTCCCGCGTCGCGGATCTTCCGCTTGGCCCGGACCAGCCGCTGTGCCACCGTCGCCTCGGGCACCAGGAAGGCGCGCGCGATCTCGGGGGTCTGCAGCCCGGCGATGAGCCGCAGCGTCAGGGCGAGCTGGGCCTCGGCCGCGAGCGCCGGGTGGCAGCAGGTGAACATCAGCCGCAAGCGGTCATCGGGCACGGATGCTGCCTCCTCCGGTGGCCCGGCGCCGGCGAGCATGCGGATCGCCTCCGCCTCGCGGCCGTGCCGGGACGACTCGCGCCGCAGGCGGTCCAGCGCCTTGTTGCGGGCCGTGGTGACGATCCAGCCGCCCGGGTTGGGCGGCACCCCGGTCTGTGGCCATCGCTGTGCGGCCACGGCGAAGGCCTCGGCCACCGCATCCTCGGCGAGATCGATGTCGCCGAAGACGCGGACCAGTGTCGCGAGGGCGCGCCCGTAGCTCTCCCGGTACGCGCGCTCAAGTGCGGCCCGCCCCCCACCCGCCGCCCCGTTCCCCCTTCACTGTCCCCCTTCACTGCTCCGGGCACGCCTACTCCGGCTCCTCCTGGAACGGGCGGACCTCCACCGGCCAGCCGCAGGCGGCCGAGCCCTTGGCCGCCCAGTCCAGGGCCGCGTCCAGGTCGGCGGCCTTGATCACCCAGAAGCCGCCGATCTGCTCCTTGGTCTCCGCGTACGGCCCGTCGGTGGTGACCACCTGGCCGCCCTGGGCCCGGACGACCGTGGCGGTGGACGGACGGGTGCAGGCCGCCGGCGAACACCCAGGCGCCGGCCGCCTGCACCTCGCTGTTGAAGGCGTCGACCGCCTGGTAGGCCCGCTGCATCTCCTCGGCCGCCGGCGTGCCCTCCCCGGCCGCCTCGGCGCTGTACACGGCGAGCAGGTACTGCTTCATGCTGCGCTCCCTTCGTCTGGGCCGGGACCATACCGGCTCTTGCAGTTGTTCACGAATAGCAGCCGCCGGAATCGACACCCGGCGGCAGGCGGCCCGCCCGCTGCAGGCACGATGGAAGGACCATGACGCTCATCGACCAGCTTCCGGCACAGGTCGGCCCCGACTCGGTGTTCGACGCCTTCGCCGCCTGGGCGGGCGAGCAGGGCTTCACCCTGTACCCGCACCAGGAGGAGGCCCTGATCGAGATCGTCTCGGGTGCCCATGTGATCGTGAGCACCCCGACCGGGTCCGGGAAGAGCCTGATCGCCACGGGTGCGCACTTCGCCGCCCTGGCCCAGGGCGTGCGCAGCTTCTACACCGCGCCGATCAAGGCGCTGGTGTCGGAGAAGTTCTTCGCCCTGTGCGACATCTTCGGCCCCGCCAGCGTCGGGATGATGACCGGCGACGCCAGCGTCAACGCCACGGCACCGGTGATCTGCTGCACCGCGGAGGTACTGGCCAGCATCGCGCTGCGCGAGGGCGCGGCGGCCGACGTGGGCCAGGTGGTGATGGATGAGTTCCATTTCTACGCCGAGCCGGCCAGGGGCTGGGCCTGGCAGGTGCCGCTGATCGAGCTGCCGCAGGCGCAGTTCGTGCTGATGTCGGCCACGCTCGGCGACGTCAGCCGGTTCCAGCGGGACCTGACCCGGCGCACCGGCCGGCCGGCCGCGGTGGTCAGCTCCGCGGAACGCCCGGTGCCGCTGGTCTACTCCTATGTGCTCACCCCGCTGCACGAGACCCTCACCGAACTGCTGGAAACCGGCCAGGCCCCGGTCTACGTGGTGCACTTCACCAGGGCCGCCGCGGTGGAGCAGGCGCAGGCGCTGATGAGCATCAACGTGTGCACCCGCGCGGAGAAGGACGCGATCGCCGACCTGATCGGCGACTTCAGGTTCACCGCGGGCTTTGGCAAGACGCTGTCGCGGCTGGTCCGCCACGGCATCGGCGTGCACCATGCGGGCATGCTGCCCCGGTACCGCCGGCTCGTGGAGACGCTCACCCAGGCGGGCCTGCTCAAGGTCATCTGCGGCACGGACACCCTCGGCGTCGGCATCAACGTGCCGATCCGCACGGTGCTGTTCACCGCACTGTCCAAGTACGACGGGACCAGGGCCCGGCTGCTGCAGGCGCGCGAGTTTCACCAGATCGCCGGCCGGGCGGGGCGGGCCGGCTTCGACTCGGCCGGTGCCGTGGTGGTGCAGGCCCCCGAGCATGTCGTGGAGAACGAGCGGGCGCTGGCCAAGGCCGGTGACGACCCGAAGAAGCGCCGCAAGGTGGTGCGGAAGAAGCCGCCGGACCGGTTCGTCTCCTGGGGCGAGCCGACGTTCGAGCGGCTGGTGGCGGCCGAGCCCGAGCCGCTGCAGTCCAGCTTCGTGGTCAGTCACGCCATGCTGCTGGGCGTCATCGGCCGGCCGGGGGACGCGTTCGGCGCCATGCGGCACCTGCTCACCGACAACGACGAGCCGCCCGCGGCGCAGCGCCGCCACATCCGGCGCGCGTTCGCCATCTACCGCGCGCTGCTGGCCGGCGGCGTGGTGGAGCGCCTCGCGGTGCCGGACGAACAGGGCCGCCGCTGGCGGCTGACCGTGGACCTGCAGGACGACTTCGCGCTGAACCAGCCGCTGTCGCCGCTGGCGCTGGCCGCCATCGGGCTGCTGGACCGGGACTCACCCGGGTACCCGCTGGACGTGGTGTCGGTCATCGAGGCCACCCTGGACAACCCGCGTGAGCTGCTGGGGCGCAGCAGTTCAAGGCACGAGGCGAGGCCGTGGCGCAGATGAAGGCGGACGGCATCGAGTACGAGGAGCGGATGGAGCTGCTCGACGAGGTCAGCTACGACAAGCCGCTCGCCGACCTGCTGGGCGCCGCCTACGAGATGTACCGGCGGGGGCATCCCTGGGTCGCCGACCATGAGCTGTCGCCCAAGTCCGTCGCCAGGGACATGTACGAGCGGGCGATGACGTTCACCGAGTACGTCGGGTTCTACGGGCTGGCCCGTTCCGAGGGAATCGTGCTGCGGTACCTGGCCAGCGCCTACAAGGCGCTGCGGCAGACCGTCCCTGAGGAGGCCAGGACCGAGGAGCTCGCCGACCTGATCGAGTGGCTGGGGGAGCTGGTCCGGCAGACCGACTCCAGCCTGATCGACGAGTGGGAGCGGCTGCGCAGCCCGGCGCAGGCGCAGGCGGCTCCGCTGGACGACCGGCCGCCGCCGGTGACCGGCAACCGGCGGGCCTTCCGGGTGCTGGTCCGCAACGCGCTGTTCCGCCGGGTCGAGCTGGCCGCCCTGGAGCGGTACGAGGACCTGGGCGAGCTGGACGGCGAGGCGGGCTGGGACGCCGGGGCGTGGGCGGACGCCCTCGAACCGTACTTCGCCGACCACGACGAGATCGGCACCGGTGCCGACGCCCGCGGCCCCGCGCTGCTGATCATCGACGAGCAGCCCGGCCGCTGGTCGGTACGGCAGATCCTCGACGACCCGGCCGGGGACCACGACTGGGGCATCAGCGCCGAGGTCGACCTCGCGGCCTCGGACGCGGCAGGCACGGCGGTGCTCCGGGTCACCGACGTCGGCCAGCTCTAGCCGCGCCGGCCGCGGGGTCCGGCCGCTGCACCGTCACTCGCGCCCGGCGCGGCCCGGCTGCGGTCAGCCCATCGACTTGGCGCCGTCGAGGGACTCCCTGATGATGTCGGCGTGCCCGGCGTGCTGGGCCGTCTCGGCGATCACGTGCAGCAGCACGCGGCGTGCCGACCAGCGGGCACCGGGCGGGAACCAGGGCGCCTCGGGCAGCGGCTGCGCGGCGTCGAGGTCGGGCAGCCCGGTCACGAGCTCGGCGGTCTCGTCCGCGGCCTTCGCGTACTCCGCGAGCAGCCCGGCGAGGGTGTCCCCGGGCACCATACGGAACGCGGACAGCCAGTCGCCCGCGGTCGACTGATCCCAGGCCATCGCCGACGGCCCCTCCTGGATGAACCGGATCCACTGCCGCTCGGTCAGCGTGACGTGCTTGATCAGGCCGCCCAGGCTCAGCTCGCTCGCGGTGGTCCGCTGCGCGGCCTGCTCGTCGGTCAGGTCGCGGGCCGTGTGCCGGAGGAAGTGACGGGTCCTCGCCAGGGACTCCAGCAGGTCGGCACGTTCACCGGTCGGAGCGTGCGCAGTGCTCATGGGCATCCGCCTTTCCTGGGGGTCTGCTGGCTCGACCCTAGTGGGCGGGCCGGACAGTTCCGCGGCCAGCGTCAGGTGCAAATGCGCAGGTCAGCCGATGGGCGGCGGGATCGAATCGGCGCTGGAGGCCAGGGCCGGATCCCACTCGCAGACCGCGCACGCGTGCCGGAACACCGACCGGGCGAACTCCAGCGCCGTGGCGAGCGGGTCCGCCGCCGCGCGGACATCGTCCCAGTCGAGAACGTATTCCGCGAGGGCCCCGTCCCAGCGCGCGGCGGGCGGGGCCACGGCCTTGCCGGGGAAGCCCTCCGGGGCCGGGTGCGCGTAGGCGTAGAACGCCGCCCGGGGATAACGCGGGTCCCCGGGCCACCAGCCCACGGCGACCTCCTGGGCGTCCATGGCGTTGCGCATGATGAAGCCGGCCGAGGGCGGGTCGGCGGGCCTGCCGGAGAACAGGCTCACCGCGAGGTCGAAGGAGCCCCACCACGCGTTGACGGGGGTGGCGCGGCCCCGGTACGGCGCGCGGAACGCCGCGAGCACCATGGCGGCCCGGGTCGCCGCGGCGAAGTAGTCGCTCACCTGGGCGGGGTCATACGCGGCGTGCTCGGTGTCGGCGTCGAGCGGCACGCTCCAGCCGACCTCCTGCGGCGCCGGGTCGATCCGCACCTCGCCGGCCACCGCGCGGACCGCCGCCAGCACATCCCGGGTGACCTCCCCGACCGCCCGGTCCGGGGTGAGCGGGATGCGCTCGGCGAAACCGGCGCTGTGCTCCACGACGGCTTCGTGGACGCGCAGGTCGAGCAGCACGGTCACCGCGCCGGAGCCGTCCGGCGCGGGCAGCGGTGCGGTCTCCCAGCCCCGCGCGGTCAGCCGCAGCGCCGCGTGCTGCAACTGCGGCTCGGGCGGGGCGAGCCCGGCGGCGAGCTTGCCCAGCACCTGGGTGTGCGCGTGCAGTGTGTCGCAGGTCGCCCGCCAGGTCTCGTAGGAGCACGCGGGCCAGCTTCCGGCCATGAGTGGCACACTATGCGGCGGGCCATCGCGCTCCACCGCCGGCCCAGGGTGGCGGCAGGCGGGCGGGGGTGCTGGTGTGCCTGGGTGGGTACGCTGCGCGGCGTGAAGATCTCTACCGGCGCGGGCCCGGCCAGGGCCGAACTCGACGCCGCCGAGGATCCGCCGTTCCTGCTGGTGCTGACGCACGGGGCGGGCGGTGGGACGGACAGCGCCGACCTGCTGGCGGCGCGGCAGGCCGGGCTGGACCTTGGTGCCGCGGTGGCCAGGGTGCTGCAGCCCTACCGGGTTCGCGGTGCCCGCGCGCCCGGTTCCGCGGCCAGGCAGGACGAGGCCTGGCTGGAGATCATCGCCAGGCTGCGGCGGCGGTTCCCCGGGGTGCCGCTGGTCCAGGGCGGCCGGAGCAACGGGGCCAGGGTGGCCTGCCGCACGGCCAGGGAGGCGGGCGCCCTCGCCGTGCTGGCCCTGGCCTTCCCGCTGCATCCGCCCGGCCGCCCGGAGCGGTCCCGGGCCGATGAGCTGGCGGAGGCGGGCACAGAGGTGCTGGTGGTCAATGGGGCCGCCGACCCGTTCGGGGTCCCCGAGGCGGCCGGTGCGATCCGGGTGGTGGTGCTGCCTGGCGCGACTCACGCGCTCGAGGGCCAGGGTGGTGCGATCCGCGAGTGGTCGGCTCCTGGCTGGCGGTGCTGGCCCGGGGGAGCGACCCCCCGGAACCCCCCGATGGCCTACGGCCCGGTTCCTCGTCACCGGGCCGGGGCCTGGCCGAGGCCTGGCTCAGGCGGCCTAGCGGAGGGCGGCGGTCCGGTGCGGTTCGATGATCTCGCCGCCGGGGAGCAGTTCGCCGGTGTCCTCGAAGATCACGATGCCGTTGCAGAGTAGCGTCCAGCCCTGCTCCGGGTGGCTGGAGACGGCGCGGGCGGCCTCACGGTCGGTGGCGTGTGCGTCCGGGCACTGTGGCGCGTGTGGGCACATGGCTGTGCCTCCTGGTCAAGTGGGCTCTCGTGGCTCTGTTACCTTCAGTGTTACCGGTGTGCCCGGTGCGACTAGTAGAGCCATTCGGACGGACCAAAAGTCACGTTTCGTGATCAGCCCGCTACAGCTTGTTGTAGAGTGCCGCCCGGGTTCGCCGACGTCTCCGGCAGCCCGGCTGGGCGTCGTGGCAGCCGGACGATTCCGGTCAGCCGGTGGCTCTCCCGCAGTGTGAGCAGTCGCTCCGCCTCCATTGTCCAGGCCCGGACCGGTGCCGTGGCCATGGCCTTGCGCCGGTAGATCCGGTCGTCGTAGCCGCGTGGCCCGATCTCGGCCCGCTGCGCGGCGAACGCGGCCCGCATGACGTCGGTCAGGGCGCTGTCGAGGCGCTTTCCGGCCCGGTGCAGTTCCTCCAGGCTGGCGCCGTTGGCCTGCGCATCCCGCAGGGCCTGCTCGGCCGATTGCGCGTCGGCGAACAGGTCATCGAACCGCTGCGCCAGGGCAACGTCGGCGTCGTGCTTGGCTGCCGCCTCCGGGCTGACAGGCTTGCGCTTTCCCATCACATTGCCAGCTTAGAGCACCCGGGCTACCCACCCGGACCTGGCGCGCCCCGGCGATCGGGGCGAGCAGATTGTTATCGGGCGAAGTAGTGCCAGCCGAGCCACCACCAGCCGGCCAGCACCAGCACCCGGCCGATCTTCGGCCGCATCAGGTAGCCGAGCCACTGGCCGACCGTCGGGATCCGGGATCCCGGCCGCCGGGCCAGGATCTCCAGCACGATCATGGCCGCGACCGCCAGCGCGAACCCGGCGATGGTGATGGCGCGGGTGGGGATCGGGGGCATGCTCACCGCCTCACCAGGGCCCAGCCGGCCAGCAGCCACACCAGGATGGCGGCGCTCTTGATCAGGTGCGGGGCCAGCAGCGGATCGATGAGGTTGGTGAAGGAGGGATGCCAGGGCCAGGAGTTGTCCCGCCAGGCGGACGCCTCCCACTCGAAGAACGCCGCGAGGCAGATCATCCAGTACGACATGCCGAGGATGTCCAGCTCGTCGGGCGGCGGGATGCGCTCCGGCGGCCTGCCCAAGGCGATGGCTCCCAGCAGCGCCCCGGGGATGACCACCCCGACCAGGGCCCCGCGGCTGAACGGTGCCGCGGCCGCGTCCACCCAGGCGTAGACCGCGAGCCCGGCACAGATCAGGACGAGGAGTGCCAGCTGAACGGGGCGGCGCGGCCTGGCCACCTGCCGGGGCCAGCGGCCGGGATGGCCGCGGCGGGCCTGGGCCGGGTCTGTCGCCATACCATCTCCTGCCATCATGATCCCACCGCGGCGGCCGCCGCGGGCCTGCAATGCCTGCCCCGCAGGCGGATCCCTACGCGAGGCTGGACCGCCAGCTGGCATGCAGGGCAGAGTACCGGCCGCTGCCCGCCAGCAGCAGGTCCGGCGGCCCGTCCTCGACGATCTCGCCCCCGCTCATCACCAGCACCCGGTCGGCGATCGCCACCGTGGACAGCCGGTGCGCGATGATCAGCGCGGTGCGCCCGGCCAGGATCGTCCGCAGCGCGTCCTGCACGGCCCGCTCGCCGGGCAGGTCGAGCAGCGAGGTCGCCTCGTCGAGCACGAGCACGGCCGGGGCGGCCAGGAACACCCGCGCGAACGAGATCAGCTGGCGCTGGCCCGCGGACAGCCGGCCGCCACGCTTGCCGACCTCGGCGTCGTAGCCGCCGGGCAGGGCGGTGATGAAGGCATCGGCGCCGATCGCCCTCGCGGCCGCGGTGATCTCCGCCCGGCTGGCGCCCGGCTTGCCCAGCTCGATGTTGTCCGCGATCGACCCGGTGAACAGGAAGTTCTCCTGGGTGACCAGCACCACCTCGGACCGCAGCCGCTCGGCGGGCAGGTCCCGCAGATCGACGCCGTCGAGCAGGACGCTGCCCTGCTGCGGGTCGTAGAACCTCGCCACCAGCCGCGCCACGGTCGTCTTCCCCGCGCCGGTCTCGCCGACCAGCGCGACGGTCTGCCCGGCCGGAATCCGCAGGTCCATATCCGGCAGTACGATCGTCTCGCGGTACCCGAAGCGCACCGAGCGCAGCCGCAGTTCCCGGCCGGCCCCCCGGCGGGGCGGCAGTTCCGCGGGAACCTCCGGCTCGGGCACCCCGAGAGGCTCTTCGAGCACCCCGGAGATCTTCTCCAGGGCGGCTCCCGGCGGACTGGAACGTGTTGTAGAACTGCGACAGGTCCTGCAGCGGGTCGAAGAAGCGCTGCAGGTACAGCAGGAACGTGGCAAGCACGCCCACCTTGATGTCGCCGTCCGCCACGCGCAGCCCCCCGTACAGCAGCACGGCGCCGGTGGCCAGGTTGGCGACCAGGGTGATCCCCGGTGAGTACACCGCGATCAGCCGCATCGACCGCAGGGTGGCCGCGGCGTTGCGTCCGTTCAGCGTTGAAAAGATCTCATCGTTGCGGCGCTCCCGGCGGAACGCCTGTACCGCGCGGATGCCGCCGAACGTCTCCACGAAGGCGACGATCACGTCGGCGATCGCCTCCCTGCTGCGCCGGTAGGCGGTCGCGGACTCGCGGCGGAACCACAGGGTGAGCACCGCCAGCGGGCCGAACCCGGCCAGCACCACCAGGCCCAGCGGCCAGTCGAGCAGCAGCATGCCCACGCCCACCAGCAGCAGCGAGAAGATCGCGGACACCAGCGAGTCCAGGCCCTCCTCGAACAGGTCGGAGATCGAGTCGATGTCCGAGGTCTGCCGGGAGATGACCCGGCCCGAGGTGTACCGCTCGTGGAACGCCACCGGCAGCCGCTGGAAATGGGCGAACAGCAGGCGGCGCAGTTCCCTGACCACGCCCTCGCCGAACCGGCCGATCTCCAGGATGAACGCCCGGGTGGCGACGGCCTGCACCGCGACCGCCACGAAGAACGCGGCCATGATGGCGGCCAGCGGGGCCACGTCGCGGCCGTGCACCAGCGGCGGGATCCCGCGGTCGATGGCCACCCCGACCAGCCAGGGCCCGGCCAGCGCCGCCACGTTCGCCGACGACGACGAGCACCAGCGCCCAGGTCACCTGGCGCCGGTAGGGCCGCAGCAGCGCGGTGAGCAGCCGCCTGGCCCGCCTGCGCAGCAGCGCCGACAGCTTGCCGGTGACCTCCTCGGCGTTCTCGGCGGCTACCCCCCGCCACGGCTGGGCGGTCACCGGGCCACCGCCTGCTCGGACTCGTCGTGCTCGCTCGGCTGGCCGCGTCGCCCATCAGGCTCGGCGTAGCGGGGCTCGGTGGCGAGCAGTTCCGCGTGGCTGCCGACCGCGACGATCCGGCCGTCGGCGAGCAGGGCCACCCGGTCGGCGAGCAGCACCGTGGACGGGCGGTGCGCGACCAGCAGCGCGGTCGTCCCGGCGAGCGCGTCCCGCAGGGCGGCGGTCACCTTCTCCTCGGTGCGCACGTCCAGCGCGGACAGCGGGTCGTCGAGGACGAGCACGGGCGGCCGGGCCAGGATGGCCCTGGCCAGGGCCAGCCGCTGCCGCTGGCCGCCGGACAGCGCCATGCCCTGCTCGCCGATCCTGGTGTCCAGGCCCCAGGGCAGCCGGGCCACGAAGCCCGCGTGCGCGACCGCCAGGGCCTGCTCGACCTGCTCGTCGGTGGCGTCCGGCGCCCCGAAGGTGACGTTCTCCCGCACGCTCACCGAGAACAGGGTGGGGTCCTCGAATCCGCTGCCGATCAGGGTGCGCAGCACCGGCAGCGGGAGGTCGCGGATGTCGGTGCCGTTCAGGGTGATCGACCCGGCGGTCGGGTCGGCCAGCCGCGGCACCAGCTGGAGCAGCGTGGTCTTGCCGGATCCGGTCGCGCCGGTCAGCGCGAGGGTCTGGCCCGGCTCCAGCTCCAGCGTCACCCCGCGCAGCACCGGGCGCTCGGTGCCCGGGTAGCGGAACTCCACCCGGTCGAACCGGAGCCGGGCAGGCCCGTGCTGGCCCGGGAACCCCGCCCCCCGGCGGCCCGGTCCTCCGTCACCGGGCCGCGGCCATGCGGCCCGGGCCGGAGCGCCGCGGCGCGGGCGGGGAGACCACGGCGGGCGGGGTGTCGAGGATCTCGAACACGCGCTGCGCCGCCGTGGCGGCCTCCTGGCCGCTCGCCAGGATGTAGCCCATCGCCTCGATCGGCCAGACCAGTTCCAGCGTGAGCGTGATGAACGCGACCAGGCCGCCGAGCGTCAGCGCGTGCTGGCTGGTCGCGATCGCGCCGAGCAGCACGATGAGCCCGATGACCGCGTTCGGGATGAGGTCGAGCGTGGCCCAGAACGCGCCGCGCAGCCGTGCCTTGTCGATCTGGGTCTGGTAGACCAGCGACGCCTGGGCGCCGTGCCTGGCCTGCGCCTGCCCGCGGCGGCCGAGCGCCTTGAGCACGGCGATCCCGGTGGCCGCCTCCTCCACGTAGGTGGCCAGGTCGCCCTGCTGGTCCTGGGCCCGCCGGGACAGCACCCGGTAGCGCCGCTCGAACCGGTTGCTCACCAGGCCCACCGGCAGGAAGATCCCGCCGGTGATCAGGCCCAGCCACCAGTTGAGGTGGATCAGCAGCGCGACGACCGCGACGAACGTGACCACGTTGGTGATCAGGAAGACGGTGCCGAACCCGGCGAACCGCCGGATCGCCGACAGGTCGGTGGTGGCACGGGACAGCAGCTGGCCGGACTGCCACTCGTCGTGGAACCCGACGTCCAGCCGCTGCAGGTGCGCGTACAGGTCGCGGCGCATGGCCTGTTCCATGCCGGTAACGGCGCTGGCCTGGACCCAGCGCCGGGTGAAGTTCAGTGCTGCCTGCGCGATGCCGAGCCCGGTCGCGGCGAGGCCGATGGGCAGCAGCAGGCTGCGGTCACCGGTGCTGATCGCGCTGTCGATCAGGGCCTTGGTCAGCAGCGGGATCACCAGAGCGGTGGCGACCGAGGCGCAGCGCGGCCACCAGCATTCCGATCAGTCGCCACAGGTAGGGCCGCAGGTAGCTGCGGAGCCGCCACAGCGCCGCCATCGGCGTCGCCGGGAAATGGGCACGCGCGTCGGCAGCAGCGTGCTCAGGGGGCATTATCGTCGACGCTAACCGCCGGGCTGCGCGCATGTCATCTGATTTTCCGCCGCTCGCCGGGGCCGCCCGGCAGCGCGGTACCTGCCCGGTTATCACCTGATCGCGGTATTAAGGGCTGTTTCGTGGTGAAACCGTGCCCGCGACGGGGGTGGCGGAGCGACCCCGACTCTGGCACGCTGGCTAGCCCGGCCCGTGGGGCGTGGCCGGGAAGGGACCGTTGGGGGCAGTCCATGACCGATTGGGCACCTGGCCCAGCGCTCGCCGCGTATCACTCCGGCGTGACCGTCATCTGCGAGCTGGCCGCCCGGTTCACCGATGAGGCGTGGGCCGCCCCGACCACCTGCCCCGAGTGGCGCGCCGCCGACCTGGCCGGGCACCTGCGCTGCGTCGCGGACGACTACCACGAGTACCTCGACGACGCGCCGGTCAGCCGGATGGCCCGGCTGATGGCCCGCGGCCCCAGCCCGGAGAGCCTGGCCCGCAAGCTGGCCAGGCAGAACGCCGCCGAGCTTGCGGCGCTCCCCGACGCGACCGGCCCCGAGCACATCGCCGCGTTCGCGGCCGCCGCGCGCGCCTACGCCGACCGCGCCCTGGGCGTCTGGGATCTGCCGCACCACCGGTTCGGCGACACCGTGGTGACCGTTGGCGGCATGGTGGGCGCCGCCTGCGCCGAGTGGCACCTGCACGCCTGGGACCTGGCCGCCTCGCTGGGCAAGGACTACCAGCCGGCCAGCCCGGAACTGCTGGCTGCCGGCTGGCGGGCGGGCATGCCGCACCTGCCGC
>CAWCKG010000002.1:0-43873 GCA_963795785.1 uncultured Actinomycetes bacterium | reverse complement strand
GCAGCACATCCTGTCCGACTCCGGCGCGGTGGCGGTGGTGACCACCCCCGAGTTGCTGGCGACGGTGGCGGCCGCCGCGGCGGGCGCACCGCAGTTGCGGCACGTGATCGTGGTCGGGGGCGCGCCCGATTCGCTGCCCGGCCATGTTCGCGGGGTGGACTTCGCCGAACTCGAGTCCGCCCCGCCGGCGGCCTCGTGGCCGTCAGCGACGACGACCTGGCGACGCTCATGTACACCGGCGGCACCACCGGCCGGGCGAAGGGCGTCATGCTCTCGCACCGCAACCTGTACTACTGCTCCCGCAGTTCGCACGAGGCTTCGCAGGCGGAGGGAATCACCAGGGCGCTGACGCCGCTGCCGCTGTCGCATGCCTACGGCATGATCGTGACCCTGGTCGGGTTCCACGCCACCGAGCGCGCCCTCGGCGTGCTGCAGCGCTGGTTCGATCCGGCGCAGTTCCTGGCCCTGGCCCAGCAGCACCGGATCCAGCGCACGGCGCTGGTGCCCGCGATGGTCCAGATGCTGCTCGCCCAGCCACTGGAGGACTTCGACCTGTCCGCGCTCCGCTATGTGAACTGCGGCGCCGCGCCGCTCGCGGCGGAGACCAGGGAGCAGTGGGAGCGGCGGGTTCCGGGCAGCGAGATCCTGGAGGGCTACGGGTGCACCGAATCCGGCGCGGTGATCTCGGTGAACCCGCCCGGTGCCAGCCGCCCGGGCTCGGCCGGCCGGCCCATCCCCGGCTATCAGGTCGCGATCCGCGACGACAACGACGCCGACGTAACGGCCGGGGCCGACGGGGAGATCTGCGTCCGGGCGGACGGCGTGATGGGCGGCTACTGGAACTCGCCCGCGGAGACCGAGGCGACGCTGCGCGGTGGCTGGCTGCACACCGGTGACATCGGCCGGTTCGACGCCGACGGTTACCTGTACGTGGTGGACCGGAAGAAGGACCTCATCCTCCGCGGTGGCTTCAACATCTTCCCGCGCGATGTGGAGGACGTCCTGCTCCAGCATCCCGCGGTCGCCATGGCGGGCGTCGTCGGCCTGCCACGAGCGCCTCGGCGAGGAGATCGTGGCGTTCGTGTCGCTGCGGCCGGGCGGGCAGGCCACACCGGCGGAGATCACCGAGTTCGCCCGCGAACGGCTCGCGGCGCACAAGTACCCGCGCGAGGTAACGATCGTGGACGCGGTGCCGCTCACCAGCGTCGGGAAACTGGACCGCAAGGCGCTGCGCGGCCGGGCCACCGGCGGCCGGGGGTGACCGCAGGGGCTCCCCGGGGGGCGCTAGCCGGGCCGCGCTCAGCCGGGCTGGTCTGGGCGCTGCCGCCGCGTGTTGCGTGTCATCGAGAGCATGATCTGGCCGTAGCCGGCGTCGTCCTCGTCATCGAGCAGGCCCGCCACCGCCTCCAGGTCCACTCGGCGGCCACCGGCTGGGTGCCGTGCGGATCGTGCAGCGATGCCCCCACCGGCTGGGGTTCAGCGTGCGCCTGGGGCTTATCTGGTCCCGGGCTAAACGCCCGGGCCAGATAACCCCAGCCGCACGCTGCTGTGGCGCAGGGGTGCTGCGGCTCAGGATTCGGTGCCGAAGGCTTGGATTTCGGCTTTTTCGGTGTCGGAGAGTTCGCGGGGGGTGTCGCCGCTGGCGACTTTGGCGGCCTGGACGTGGTGGCGGATGCCGTCGACGACTTCGGGGTTGGCCAGGGTGGTGACGTCGCCGACGTCGGTGAAGTTGGACACCGCGGCGATGACCCGGCGCATGATCTTCCCGGACCGGGTTTTGGGCATGTCCGCGACGATCCACACGTTCTTGGGCCGGGCGATCTTCCCGATCTCGGTCTCGATCGCCTTGGTGACCTTGGCGGCCTCTCGGCGCGCTGGCCTCCACGCCGGGTTTGAGGGAGACGTACACCTCGACGGCCCGGCCGCGGATGTCGTCGATCACCGGCACCGCGGCGGCTTCGGCGACCTCGGGGACGGTCAGGGCGGCGGACTCGATCTCCTTGGTGCCCAGCCGGTGCCCGGCGACGTTGATCACGTCATCGACGCGGCCCAGGATCCGGTAGTACCCGTCCGGGGCGCGGACCGCGCCGTCGCCGGCGAAGTACGGCCAGTCCCGCCAGTCCTTGGACTCGGGGTCCTTGTTGTACTTGGCGTAATACACGCTGAGGAACCGCTCGGGCTGCCCCCAGACGGTCTGCATGATCCCCGGCCAGGGGTTGGTGATGCAAATGTTCCCCGCCTTGCCGTCGGGGACCTCGCTGGCCGTCCTCATCGAGGATCACCGGGAAGATCCCGATCACCGCCGGGCCGCAGGAGCCCGGCTTCATCGGCTTCAGCGCCGGCAGCGAGGAGCCGAGGAACCCGCCGGTCTCGGTCTGCCACCACGTATCCACGATGACCGCCTGCCCCTTGCCGACCGCCTCGTGGTACCACCGCCACACCTCCGGCTCGATCGGCTCCCCCACCGTCGTCATGTGCTTGAACGAATAGGAGTACTTGGCGGGCTCGTCCGGGCCGACTTTGCGCAGCATCCGGATCGCCGTCGGCGAGGTATGGAAAATGTTCACCCCGAGCCGTTCGGCGATCCGCCACGGCCGCCCCGCATCCGGGTAGTTCGGCGTCCCCTCATAGATCACGCTCGTCGTCCCCAGAGCCAGCGGCCCGTAGACGATGTAGGAATGGCCGGTGATCCACCCGATATCCGCCATGCACCAGTACGTGTCATCCGGGTGGATGTCCTGGTAATACTTGCTCGTCCCGGCCACATACGACAGGTACCCGCCGGTGGAATGCTGGGCGCCCTTCGGCCGCCCCGTCGTCCCCGAGGTGTACATCAAAAACAGCGGCGCCTCGGCGGGCATCGACACCGGATCCACCAGCTGCCCGCGGTACTTCCCGGCGACCTCATCGACGAAGAAGTCCCGGCCCGTCCACCATCGGCGTCTGCGAGGCGTACTGGCCCGGGTGCCGGCGCCACACCAGCACCTTGTCCACCTCCTGGCCCTGCTTCGCCGCCTCCGCGACCGCCTCATCGGCCTTCACCTTGTGATCGGTGAGGGTCCCGGACCGGTAATACCCGTCCATCGTGATCAGCACCCGGCTGCCCGAATCGGCGATCCGGGTGCCGCACGCGTTCCCGGAGAACCCGCCGAACACCTGGCGAATGCACCACCCCCAGCCGCGCGCACGCCAGCATCGTGACCGGCAGCTCCGGCACCATCGGCATATGCAGCGTCACCCGGTCCCCGGCCTTCAGCCCGCAGAAATCCTGCAGCAGCGCGGCGAACTCGTTCACCCGGTGATACAGCTCCCGGTAGGTGACCGCCACCGCGATCGACGTCCTCGGGCTCAGGCACCCAGATCAGCGCCGCCTTGTTCCCATTGGCGGGCACATGCCGGTCCACACAGTTGTACGACGCGTTCAGCTTCCCCCCACCGAACCACTTCCAAAACGGCGCGTTACTCGTGTCCAGCACCGTGTCCCACCGCCGGTCCCAGTCCAGCAGATCCGCGTACTCGGTGAAACACTCCGGGAACTTGTCCGCAGCGAACCGGTCAAAAATCGCGGGATCATTCGCATTCGCCTGCGCCACAAACGACTTCCGGCGGGTAGTAGTACTCCTCCTCCCGCCAATGCACCGCAATCTGCGACTCAGAAACCACCTGCTCGCCATCCCCAGAGACCTGCGGCTCCTCGTTAGCTGACATTGCGAACCTCCTGTGACCAGGGCTCACCCGGCCAAGAACCGGTGACCTGCGTGGCATGTGCGGGAGTAGCATCCGGCGGGCCGCAGGTGTGTTGGTGACCACAGCGCCAGCGGCGGCGCGGCCCGCCGGATGACTTTCGCTGCACGGCTAGCGCTAGCCGTATAGCGGCATCTTTTATTGAACGGCGGCGTCACCCGGAACTTGCGAAGGTGATCACCGCCGTGGCCGGGCGCAGGTGAAGCGCCCGGCCACAGAGCGTTGGCCCGCTGTTACCCGTGCGGGTCAGCGTTGCCCGTGCGGGTCAGGAGCGCGCGGCGGGCTCCGCCACCGCGGCGGCCGGCTTCATGAACGGCGCGCCCACGGGCAGGATGGTCCGCCCGGACACGCCGTTGCCCACCCCGGCAGCCGAGGTGTACCAGGCACAGAGCGCGGTCAGGATGCCCACGTAGCCGCCGATCTTGACGATGTTGCTGTTGGCGGCGAAGTTCCCGATGAACAAGACGATCTCGGTCGCTTCCAGGGTCAGGAACACCGTGAACACGGCGGCGTTCACCATGCTGCTCCACAGCAGCATGTAGGTGTTGAAGATGGCGAACGCCAGCAGGATCCAGGCCACGTCCTTCTGCGCCGCGGCCGCATGCGCCGCCGCCACCAGGGGGTCGCTCCCGCCGGGGCAGGCGCGACCAGCAGGGCCCACAGGCCCAGCCCGATCCAGAACCCGCCGTAGGTGGAGAACGCGGTGGCGCCGAACACGTTGCGGTTGCGGAACTCCCACATGCCGGCCAGCAGCTGGCACAGCCCGCCGTAGGCGAAGGCATAGCCCAGCCAGGCATCGCCGGTGGCCTTGCCCATCCAGTTGGCGTTGGCCGCCGACAGCAAGAACGTGGTCAGCGCGAAGGCGGCGAGGCCCAGCGGGGCTGGGTCGGCAGCAGGCGCTGTCATGATGGTGCGGGTCTCATCGGCCATATTGTGGTCTCCGTTACGGTTGTGTATATGGCGGTCCGCTAGGACCGTACGACGGCGGTGTCGCCTTGATGCTTTGCCGTGCGACGAACGCGCCATCCGGCGCGAGGAGCGGTCGTCCCGGTGCGAGGAGCGGCGCCCGGGGGCGAGGAACGGCCGGCCGGCCGCTCCCCCGGCCCGCGGCCGCGGCGCGAGTCGCTGCTGGTCAGCGCGCTGCCCGGAGACGTTTCTGACCGCGCCAAGATCCCGGCGAGCCCTTCTCAGGTGGTCCTCTACCTGGATATACTCCGCCGATGGTCGCCCTTGCGGTCATCTTGACGGCCGTGGCCGCGGCACTGGCAGGTGCGGTGATGTTCTGGATACGCGGGGCACGCCGGGTGGGTACCCCGCCGCAGCGGGCGACCTACGAAGCCCTGCACACCGCCAGCGTGGCGGTATCGGCGCTGCGTGACGGCCTGACGGCCGGTTCGGCGGTCAAGGCGGCCCCCGCGCTGCGGCAGTTGCTTGGCACCCCTGCGGTGGCGATCGCCGACCAGACCAGCCTCATCGCCTACGAGGGCAGCGAGCGCCACGCCGATGCGCTGCGCCGCTGCCTGAACGAGGTGGTGCGGTCGGGGCGGTCACAGGTCCTCTCGCCCGGCCGACCTGAAGTGTGACCACGGCGCCGATTGCCCCGTCCAGGCCGGGGTCACCGCGCCCATCGCGGTGGACGGATGGTCGTCGGGGCCCTGGCGGCGCTGGCGCCGTCCGCGGACGCGATACTGCTGCGGACCGCGGGCGAGGTGGCCCGGTTCGTGTCCACCCACCTGGCGCTGGCGGAACTCGACGCGTCACGTACCCGCACGATGCAGGCGCAGCTCAACTTTCTCCGGGCGCAGATCAGCCCGCACTTCATCTACAACGCGCTCACCGCGATCGAGTCCTATGTCCGCTCGGATCCGGAGCGCGCCAGGGATCTGCTGGTCCGGTTCGCCGAGTTCATCCGCTGGACGTTCCGCGAGCACACCCAGTACGCCACCCTCGCCGAGGAACTGCGGTTCGTCGACACCTACCTGGAACTGGAACGGGCCCGCTTCGGCGACCGGCTGGAGGTGAGCCTGCGGGTCGCCCCCGAGGTGCTCCACGTCAGGGTCCCCTCGCTGGTGCTCCAGCCGCTGGTCGAGAACGCCATCCGGCATGGCCTGGAGCAGTTCGCCGGAACCGCACAGTTGCACATCACCGCCCAGGACGTCGGCCACGAGGCGATCGTGACCGTCGAGGACGCCGGCGTCGGCGTGGACCCGCAGCAGCTCGCCGATGTCCTGGCCGGGCGGCGCGGCGGCGACTCGGTCGGGCTGCGCAACGTGGACGAGCGGCTGCGCGCCACCTTCGGGGCCGGGCACGGCCTGACGATCGAGACGGAGGTCGGCGCGGGCACGAAGGTGACCATGCGGCTGCCCAAGTTCAGTGCGGCGCTGAGCGGCTGATGACGTGGGGGCGCGTTGCCGAAGGGCGGGCTGCCCCGTCATCGGGTGACGCTGCCCGGCCGCCCGGGGGCGCGTGGGTGACGGCGCTCGTCGTCGACGATGAGATCCCGGCGCTCGACGAGCTGACCTACCTGCTGCGGGCGATGCCGTCGGTGGCCAGCGTGCACGCGGCGCGGAGCCCCAGCGAAGCGCTGCGCAGCCTCCAGGAGCGGCGGTACGACGTGGTGTTCCTTGATGTCCGGATGCCGTCGCTGAACGGCATCGAGCTCGCCAACGTCCTGGGCCGGTTCGCCGCCCCGCCCGCCATCGTCTTCGTGACCGCCTACGAGGAATACGCCGTCCGGGCGTTCGACATCGGCGCCTGCGACTACCTGCTCAAGCCGGTGTCCCGCACCCGCCTGAGCACGGCACTTGACCGGGCGCTGAGCCGCACCGGCGACCGGCCGGGCGAGCCCGCGAACGGCGACTCGATCCCGCTGGAATCGGCGGGCCGGACGCGATGGGTGACACCGGCGCAGGTGCGCTGGGTGGAGGCGGAGGGAGACTACGTCCGGCTGCACATGGCGGACGGCGACGCGCACCTGCTGCGCATGCCGATCTCCCACCTGGAGGAGCGGTGGGCGGCACACGGTTTCATCCGCATCCACCGCAGCTACCTGGTGCCCGTCGGCCACATCGCCGAGTTCGCCGTGGCCGGGAACAACCACAGCGTCAAGGTGTCCGGCCAGTGGCTTCCGGTGAGCCGGCGGCACGCACGTGATGTCCGGGACAGGCTGCTCCGCGCCGGGCGGCGGCATTGACAGCGCCCGCCGATCACGGTGCACCACCGCGGAAGGTTGTCGTCTGGCAGCATGACCAGGCGCGGCTGCAGCACGACGTCATCGGGATCGGGGACGTGCAGAGCGACACCGTCTACGGCCGGCTGCTCGTCCGGTCGCTGACCCGGGCACAGCTCGGCCTGTCCCTGCTGTGCCTGTCGATCGCGCTCGCGGTGATCGCCTCGCTGCCGGTGATCATGGCCCTGCTGCCCAGTGCCCGCAAGATGACGGTGGCCGGGCCTCCCGCTCACGCTGGTCATCCTGGGTGCCGGGATCTTCCCCGTGCTCATGGCGGTCGGCTGGTTCTACAACCGGCAGGCCAGCCAGCTGGAGGCACGTTTCATCGACCTCGTTGACCCGGTCGGCCGACGGCTCGATGCTTAATGTCCCCGCTGTCGCAGCCATCGCCGCAGTCACGCTGCTGACCGTGGCGGTGGGCGCCCGGGGCGTCCGTATCGCAAGAACACCAGATGACTTTCTGGTCGCGGCCCGCGAAGTGCCGCCGGGACTGAACGCCGGCGCCATCTCCGGTGAGTACCTGTCGGCGGCCTCGTTCCTCGGCATTGCCGGGCTGATCGTCTCGCAGGGCCTGGGCGCGCTGTGGTATTCGGTCGGCTACACGGCCGGCTACCTGGTTCTCCTGCTGCTGGTGGCCGCCCCGCTGCGCCGGTTCGGCGCGTACACCATCCCGGACTTCGCCGAGGGCCGCTTCGCCTCGCGGGGCCTGCGCCGCGCCGCGACGGCGCTGGTGCTGATCATCGGCTGGTTCTACCTGCTGCCCCAGATGAAGGGCGCGGGCATCACCCTGCAACTGGTGCTCGGCACACCGTACTGGGTCGGGGTGGTGGCCCTGGGCGTGGTGGTGAGTGCCAACATCGCCATGGGCGGCATGAAGGGCGTCACGTTCGTCCAGTGTTTCCAGTACTGGCTCAAGCTCTGCGCGATCGGGATTCCCGCGCTGGTGCTGCTGGCGGCCACCGGCCACGGCTCCACCAGGAACCTGTCGCCGGACGCCCAGCCCGTTTTCACCCACCGCACCACGGTGCAGGTGCAGACGGGCACGGAGTTCAAGCTGGCCCGGCCCACGACGGTGCGGGTCACCGGCACGATGGACCGGGCCCCGCTCGCCGATCAGCGCGGTGCACCTGACCGCCGGGCTGCACACCGCGGGAGCCGGTGCTGTGCTCGTGTTCGGCGCGGGCTCGCCCGTGCCGGCCAGCCTCGCCATGGTGCAGCCCAGCGCCACCACCTGGGACTCGCCGTTCCTGACCGCGGGCACCGACGGCACGCACCCGCTGCTGGCCACCTACGGGGTGATCATCGCCACCCTGTTCGGTGCGATCGGCCTGCCGCACATCCTGGTCCGCTTCTACACCAACCCGGACGGCGGGGCAGCCCGGCGCACCACGCTGATCGTGGTCCTGCTGCTGTCCACGTTCTACCTGTTCCCGGCCGCGCTGGCGGTGCTGACCCGGCTGCGGGCCCCGGAGCTTTACCTGTCCAAGGACCCCGACAGCGTCGTCCTCGCCCTGCCGTCCCTGCTCATGCCCGGCCGGCCCGGCGAACTGCTCGGGGCGCTGGTCGCGGCCGGCGCGTTCGCCGCGTTCCTGTCCACCTCCTCTGGCCTGCTGGTCAGCGTCGCCGGCGCGCTGTCGCATGACGTCATGCGCGGCGGTGTCGGCACGTTCCGGCTCTGCGCGATCATTGCCGGGACGGTGGCCACCCTGGCCGCCCTGCCCGTCAACCGTTTCTCCCTCGGACTGCTCGTCGGCTGGGCGTTCGCCATCGCGGCTTCCTCGTTCTGCCCGCTGATCGTGCTCGGCATCTGGTGGCGCCGGCTGACCTGGATCGGCGCCACGGCCGGTGTCCTCGTCGGCGGCGGGGCGTGCTGCTGCGCCATCGTGGCGACGATGCTCGGCGCGGCCAACCGGGGCTGGGGCGCCGCGCTCCTCGGCCAGCCAGCGGTGTGGACCGTGCCGCTGGCGTTCACCGTGATGATCGTGACCTCGCTGCTCACCCAGCAGGCCATCCCCCCGAACGTCGAGCACATGATGCTCCGGATGCATCTGCCCGAGGGGCTCATCCGCCGCACCTACCGGGCCGGCCGGCCGTACTCCCGCGCCTGACCGCCCGCGGACCGGCCTGCGTCGGTGGCTCGCCGCACCAGCGGTCGCTGAGGGCCGCGGACCCGATGATGCCCGCAGTAGGCCTCCAAGGGCGGCTCGCGTCCGCTCGTCTGGTTCCGCCGCCAGTGCGGCCCGGGCGACGAGCAACCGGTCGGCGGTCATGAGTTCGTGCGGGGGCACTTCCACGGCCACGCCGAGCCGATCCCGCAGCCACGCTGCGGCCTCTGGCCAGTTCCAGACCTTCTCCCCGCCCGTCGTCACCAGCGCAGGGTGGGGAAACCCGCCAGGCCCGCGCTGGCCGTTGACCAGCATTCGCACCGACGCGCGGGTTCTTCCGACGCGCCGGGCGATGTCCAGCATGGTCACCAGGTCGTCCTGGCCCGCTCCACCACACGCAGCCCAGGCGCCTGCTCAACAGCGTGCACCGCGGACACGATCGCAACGGTCAGCGTGTCCGCCTCCCGGTTGAACGTCACAGCGCCGTAGCCGGTATCCGGGTTCCACTCAACGTCAGCTGTCGCCACCCGTGACCTCGTACAGGCCTCGATCTCGTCATCGGTGGGCGCGCGATTCAGCCGCAACGCCGAAGTCGAAGACAGGCATGGTCACCACTCCTTGTGATGTGCCGACTGGCCCAGCGCACGATTCCTTGGCATGGTTGTCCAGATTCTTTGGTGTTGACCACACGGATTTGTGATCACCGCAGGCTGGGCCCATAAGTACCGCCCACGAATGGCCATGGCTGCCGGGCTTCGGGACGATCTCTAGGCCCAGGCTTTCCACCGTGGCAGAGCTTCGCGGATCTGCTTCTTATGCGTGCTCCCGCCGCGTCATGCCGCTATCCTACGCCAGTGTTCCAAGTGTGGAACGCTTGCGGCCTGACTCGGTAAGACGGTTCCAGGTCGCGGGGCGGCAACCTCGGGGGCCATGTCGGCGCTGGCGGGATCGCGCTGGATGCCGCCCACGTCGGGCGCCATCCTGCTGCTCGAGGCCGGGGAGGCGGACTTCGAGGTGGTGGACCGCCTGCTCACGCAGTTGCGGCTGGCCGGCGCCTTCGAGGACATCGCCGCTCTGGTGATCGGCGCGCCGGCCGACTGGCCCACGGTGGGCGCCCCGGACGCCAGCACCGACGAACTGGTGCTGCGCTGCGTCAAGGGCCGGTTCCCCGTCATCACCGGAGTCGGGTTCGGCCACCAGCAACACAAGATCATGTTCCCGCTCGGCTGCCGGGTGGAGTTCGGCCTGCGCGGCGATAACCCGGTGCTGCGGTACCTGGAAGACCTTGTCACGCCGCCCCGCTGAAACCGGCCGGCGACGGCAGCGCCCAGGGCGGCGCTAGGGTTTGTGGCCGACGCCAGCCCAGGCCATCGCCGGGGCAGCGGCTTCCGCTGTCTCGGGCATGGCTACTTTCGTTCAGCTACGTAGGTACCCCTACCGGTAACCGACTTGACCAGGCCAGCACTCCGCAGGTCAGCAATCGCACGCTTGACTGTGCCGTCACTGACTCCGTAGGTCTGCATCAGCGTGCGGATGGAAGGGAGCAGCTTGCCCGGCGCGATATCGCCGCGCTCGATCTGTGCTCGCAAGATGTCCGCAAGCTGCTGCCAGACCGGCGTGCCCGCCTCGTGATCAATCTCCGCCACATGATCACGGTAAACAGGCCTCACCAGGTACAACACGGCAACCCTTGGCTGTACCTAGGTATACCTAGGTATAGCTGCAGCTGTGGAACAGTCAGACCTGGACCAGCTACGTGGGGAGTTTCCCGACTGGCAGATCGGCTCCATATGGGCCAGTGCTGCCACGGGACCAGATGCGAGAAGGCTTTACGCACAGCGGGGAACTGTCCTGCTGACGGCATGGGAGGCTCCCGAGCTAGCCGCAAATATCCGGCACGAGCTACATGACACCGCCGGTTAGTGCTCGGGGCGCCAGCCGCGGGCGAGTTCCTGGAGTTTCGCGGCGGTTTCCGCCAGCGGTTCCCCACGGCCGACCGCTACGCCCAGAAAATAGGCGGTCAGCGGCGCGGCGCCCCGGTCCACCGTGTGGGCCGCGACCCTGGTCAGGTTGAGCACCGTCTTCTGGGTCGTCTCCGAGGGTTCAAGGCCCAGTTCCACGCACACCAAGTTCGTCCAGTCATCCAGCGTGCTCATTGTCTCTCCGTTCGGCCTCGGTGAGCCCGGCGGCTCACGCATGGTCCTGCGATCGTCGGCCAGCCGCCGGGTGACTCCCGCCCGGTCCAGCCACTCCAGCAGCGGGATCGCCACCCGCCGCGTGGTGCCCAGCGCCTGTCTCGCTTCGGACGTCGTGAACGGCTGCGGCAGGCCGGCCAGGATCCGGGCCGCCCGCTCGGGCGCGCCGGGCGCCAGCAATATGTTGCCAGGCAGGCGGCACAGCAGGCCGGCGCGCTCCGCTGCCGCGGCCGCCCGTGCGTCCAGCCCCAGCTCACGCAGCCGCTCCGCCTCCGGGGCGCGGAACGGGGCGTCCGCCAGGCCGGCGAGCACCGCCTGGACCGCGGCGGCCACCGGCGCCGGCAGGCGCGGCCGCCGGCCGCGGGCCAGCCGCCGGCCGAGCCGGACGCTGCCTGGCATCCCGGTCGCCCGCCCGTAGGCCCGGCCGCGCCGCGGCAGCGGCGCGCCGGCGCATCGCCCGGCCGCACCCGGACGCTGCCCCGCCCAGGGCGCGCCGGCATCCGCCGGCGGGCCGTCTTCGCCGCCGTCCGCGCTGCGCAGGTACCCACCGTGCGCCTCGATCGGCCGGGCGGCGCCGCCGGGCTGCCAGGCCGCCAGGGCCTCGACCAGGTCGCGGCCGGGCAGGCCCAGCTCGGCCCGGGCCGCATCGACCGGCAGGCCGGGAGCCAGCGGGTCGCGGGCGGCGTGCGCGGCAACCGCCGCGGCCAGATCCTGGCGCAGCCGCTGCCAGTGCGCCGGGTCGGCCAGCCAGTCCCCGGCGACCGGTGACGGCAGGCCGTCAAGGCCCATGGCCGACGCCGTGGCTGCCCGCAGCAGCCGGTGCCGGCGCAGCAGGTCCGGCGCCGCCGGCACCTCAGGCCAGGCCGCCAGTTCCCGCTCCGCCGCCGCGGCCGCGCCGTTGCCGCGCAGCCGGGGCGGCGAGACGTCGAGCACGGTCGCGCCGAACACCGGCCGCTCGCCTCCGCGGCCGGCGGCCGCGCCGGGATCGCGGAGCAGCACCCGGTCGCCGACGTGCAGCGGCAGCGGATGATCCAGGCCAGCCTGGCGAACCGGCTGCCCAGCATCCGGACCCGGGCCACGGCGCGGGCGGCGCCGATATGCAGCGTGAGCCGGGCCGGCAGCCGGATGGCGCCGGGCCCCCCGTCCGCCGCGGGTGCCGGTGCCAGGCGAACGTCGATCACGCCGGTCACCGTCCAGCGGCCGGGCTGGATGAGCGCCATGCCGCGGCCCAGTTCCCGGGTGCTGACGCCGCGCAGGTTCAGCGCCACCCGGGCGACGCCGCTGACCTGAGCCGCCGGTGAGCCGAGCGACTGCACGCCCCGGATCCGCACCGTGCGCATGGCCGGGGCCAGCACCAGTTCGTCGCCGGCCTGCACCGTGCCTGCCTGCAAGGTCCCGGTGACGACGGTCCCGCTGCCCTTGATGGCGAACACCCGGTCCAGCCACAGCCGGACGGCGCCGCGCGGATCCGGCTGCGGCAGCCCCGCCACCAGCCTGCCGAGCGCGGCGGTCAGCTCGGGCAGGCCCTGCCCGGTGAGCGCGCTGACCGCGACGGCTTCCAGCCTGCCGAGGCTGGTCGCCGCGATCCGGGCGGCGGCCTGGCGCAGCGCCGGTCCGGGGTCGGCCAGGTCGGCCCGGGTGACCACCAGCACCCCGTGGCGGACGCCGAGGGCGTCGATCGCCGCAAGGTGCTCGGCCGACTGGGGCATCCAGCCCTCGTCCGCGGCCACCACGAACACCACGGCGGGCGCCGGGCCCAGCGCCGGCCAGCATGTTCGTTATGAAGCGCTCGTGCCCGGGCACGTCGACGAACGCGAGCTGGCCGCCGGACGGAAGCGTCAGCCACGCGAAGCCGAGGTCGATCGTCATGCCGCGGCGCTGCTCCGCCTCCCAGCGATCCGGTTCCATCCCGGTGAGCGCGCGCACCAGCATCGACTTGCCGTGATCGACGTGACCGGCGGTGGCGACGACGTGCACCGCTACTCCCGGGGCGAGGCGCCGTCGCCGGCCGCGGCGGCGAGCACCGCCGCGGCGAGCCGCTCGTCGTCGGCGGGCTGGACGGTGCGCAGGTCGAGCAGGAGCCGGCCGCCCTCGATCCGGCCGACGACCGCCGGCACCGCGCCGCGGCGCACCGCCGCGCCCGCCCGCAGCGCAGGCGCGAGCCGTTCGGGGAGGGACAGCGCGGCGCTCGGCAGCGTCACGCCGGGGCCGCCGCCGCCCCCGATCGCGGCGTCCGCCGGCACCGCCCGGCAGTCGACGCCCGCGCCGGCCAGCCGCCCGGCCTGGGCCTGGGCACGTGCCCTGAGCGATTCCGTGCTGGCCGTCATGGCCTGGGTGACCGGCGTGGCCGGGCCGGTGAGGGTTGCCTCCAGGGCGGCGAGGGTCAGCTTGCCCACCCGCAGCGCCCTGGCCAGTGGATGGCGGGCGAGGCGGGTGATCGTCTCCGCCTCGCCCAGCAGCAGGCCCGCCTGCGGCCCGCCGAGCAGCTTGTCGCCGCTGGCGGTGACCAGCCTGGCGCCGGCCCGCAGCCAGGAGTCGGCGTCGGGCTCGCCGGGGAGCACCGGGCTGCGGCGCAGCAGGCCAGACCCGATGTCGCCGACCACCGGGACCCCCAGGCCCGCCAGTTCGGCGACGCTGACCGAGGCGGTGAAGCCCTCGATCACGTAGTTGGACGGGTGCACCTTCAGGATGAAGCCCGTGCCGGGGCCGATCGCCCGCTGGTAGTCGGCCAGCGCGGTCCGGTTGGTGGTGCCCACCTCGCGGATCCGGGCGCCGGTGGACTGCAGCAGGTCAGGCAGCCGGAACCCGTCGCCTATCTCGATCAGCTCGCCGCGGCTGACGATGATCTCCCGCCCGGCCGCGAGCGCCGTGGCCGCCAGCGCCAGCGCGGCGGCGTTGTTGTTCACCACGTGCACCGCCCCGGCCGCCGGCACCGCCCGCGCGAGCGCATCCAGTGCGCCCGCGCCACGCCGGCCGCGCTTGCCCGAAGCCAGGTCGAACTCCACGTCCGTGCAGCCGGCCGCGGCCTGCACCGCGTCGCGCGCGGCGGCCGACAGCGGCGCGCGGCCGAGATTGGTGTGCACGATGACGCCGGTCGCGTTGATCACCGGGGTGAGGGAGGCGGCGGTCGGCGGCAGCGCGGCCACCGCGGCGTCGGCGACGCCCGCCGGGCTGATGGCCCCGGTGCGGGCCATTTCCTGTGCCTGGGCGACCGCCGCCTTGACCAGCGTCCCGCCCAGCTGCTCGCGCGCCGCGGCCAGCCGGGGGTCGGCCAGCACGACGTCGGTTCTCGGCACGTGACGGCGCGGGTCCACAACCGTGACCTTAACGGGCGCCGCGGCTGCCGGTAAGACCAGGCCAAATACTCACGCCAGCGGGATGAAGGCCTTAATGCGTACCCTGTCGGAAAGAGGCGGCGAGGCGAAGGGCGGGCGTTGTTGTCCGGGCGAACGGCACGGCGGCGCGTGCTGCGGATTTCGCTGCCTTACGACGGCCAGGCCGGCGGCACCGCGGCGCGCGCCGACTTCCTCGCTGGCGAGGAGCCGCTGGGGATCAGGGTTGACGGCACCGCGCTGACCATGACCATGCGCACCCCCGGCGACGACATCGAGCTCGCGGCCGGGTTCCTGGTCCAGTGAAGCCGTCATCCGCGGGCCAGCCGACATCGCCGAGATCAAGATCTGCGACGGCACCTCGTGCGGCCATGCTGACCACGACGACATGGGCAACATTGCCGACGTGATCCTGGCCCCGGGCGTCACCATCGGGCCGGGTGCCCGGCGCAACTTCCTGACCACCAGCGCGTGCGGGGTCTGCGGGAAGGCGAGCATCGCCGACATCTGCGTCCTGCCGCATGCCTCGCTGGCCGCCGATCCTGCCCGGTTCACGCCGGAAATGCTGGCCACACTCCCGGACCGGCTGCGCGACGCACAACGGGTGTTCTCCCGCACCGGCGGCCTGCACGCCGCCGGGCTGTTCACCGCAGACGGCGAACTGATCGTCATCCGCGAGGACGTGGGCAGGCACAACGCCGTGGACAAGGTCGTGGGCTGGGCGCTGCTGGACGGCCGCCTGCCGCTGGCCGGATGCGTCCTGCTGGTCAGTGGCCGGGCCTCGTTCGAGCTGGTGCAGAAGGCCGTCCTGGCCGGCATACCGCTGCTCGCCGCGGTCTCCGCGCCGTCCTCCCTGGCCGTCGACCTGGCCGAGGAGGCCGGGCTCACCCTGGTCGGCTTCCTGCGCGGCCCATCGATGAACGTCTACACCGGCGCCCACCGGCTATCGGCCTGAGCGCGAATACGGTCGAGCATGCCACCCACCGCCGCACCTGCCCCGCGGCCCAGCCCGGCCGTCGCCTGCGGCCAGCGTCTGGAAGTTGACAGCCGCCGAGTTCGCGTGGGTGGACACCGGCGATCTGAATGCCGGCAAGCATGGACACGGTGGTGCAGCGGGAGAGGGTCTGGTTCGGCGCTGACGGCAGCGCCCAGATCGCAAGCTGCGCCGGTTCAGTCATCCGGCGTGGTCATCGCGCTGCGTCCGGCCCGGTGAGCCCGGCGGCTCACGCATGGCCCTGCGGTCGTCGGCCAGCCGCCGGGTGACTCCCGCCCGGTCCAGCCATTCCAGCAGCGGGATGGCAACCCGCCGCGTCGTGCCCAGTGCCTGCCGCGCGTCGGACGTGGTGAACGGCTGTGGCAGGCCAGCCAGGATCCGTGCCGCACGCTCGGGCGCGCCGGGTGCCAGCAGCACATTGCCCGGCAGGCGGCACAGCAGCCCGGCGCGTTCGGCCGCTGCGGCCGCCCGGGGGTCGAGCCCCAGTTCGCGCATCCGCTCGGCGTCTGGCGCGCTGAACGGCGCGTGCTCCAGGTCGGCGAGCAGCGCCTGAACCGCATCGGCTACCTGGCCGGCAGGCGCAGATGGGCAGCCGTTGCGGTCCTGCCACTGGCGGCCGGGTGCTGCCCCGGCGCGGCAGCATCGGCGGCGCGCAGTCCCGGTGCGGGAGCGCTGTCGGCTTCGCCCAGCCGCCGCCCCGGCCCAGCGGCACCGCGGCGGCCGCCGGTGGGCTGCTCCCGCCACTGCCGACGGCGCGCAGGTACCCGCCACGTGCCTCGATCGGTGCACCAGCGCCACTTGGGCACCAGGCTGCCAGCGCGATGACCAGTTCGCGGTCGGGCAGGCCGAGTTCGGCCCGGGCGGCTTCGACCGGAAGGCCTGCCGCCAGCGGGTCGCGGGCCGCGTGCGCGGTGACCGCCCCGGCCAGCGACTGCCGTAGCTGTTTCCAGTGTCCCGGGTCGGCCAGCCAGTCTCCGGTGACCGGCGGCGGCAGGCCGCTCAGGCCCATGGCCGAGGCCTCGCCGGCGCGCAGCAGCCGATGCCGGTGCAGCAGGTCCGCCGCCACCGGTATCTCCGGCCAGGACGCCAGCTCCCGCTCCGCGGCCGCGGCCGCGCCGTTGCCGCGCAGCCGCGGCGGCGAGACATCGAGCACGGTCGCGCCGAACACCGGCCGCCCGCCGCCGTGGTCCGTGGCCGCGCCGGGGTCGCGCAGCAGCACACGGTCGCCCACGTGCAGCGGCAACGGGTGGTCCAGGGTCAGCCTGGCGAACCGGCTCCCCAGCATCCGCACCCGGGCCATGGCGCGCGCCGCGCCGATATGCAGCGCAAGCTGCAGCGGCAACCGGGCGGCGGCGGGCGGCGGGCCCTGCGCCAGGCGGACGTCGATCACACTGGTCACGATCCAGTGGCCGGGCTGGATGAGCGCCATGCCACGGCCCAGCTCCCGGGTGCTGACGCCGCGCAGGTTCAGCGCCACCCGGGCGACGCCACCGGCCTGGGCAGCCGGTACGCCGAGCGACTGCACGCCCCGGACCCGCACGGTGCGCATGGCCGGGGCCACCGTCAGCTCGCCTCCGGCCCGTACGGTGCCTGTCTGCAAGGTCCCGGTGATCACGGTCCCGCTGCCCTTGATGGCGAACACCCGGTCCAGCCACAGGCGGACCGGGCCGTTGGCATCCGGCTTGGGAAGCCGCGCCGTGAGCCTGCCGAGCGCGGCGGTCAGTTCGGGAAGGCCCTGGCCGGTGAGGGCGCTGACCGCGACGGCTTCCTAGCTCGCCAAGGCTGCTACCCGCGATCTGCCGCGCGGCCTGGCGCAGCGCCGGTCCAGGGTCGGCAAGATCGGCCCGCGTGATGGCCAGCACTCCGTGGCGGACCCCGAGGGCGTCGATCGCCGCGAGATGCTCGGCCGACTGGGGCATCCAGCCCTCGTCCGCGGCCACCACGAACATCACCGCGGTGCCGGGCCCACACCGGCCAGCATGTTCGTTATGAACCGTTCGTGCCCTGGCACATCGACAAACGCGAGCTCATCGCCGGACGGAAGTGTCATCCATGCGTAGCCGAGGTCGATGGTCATGCCGCGGCGGCGCTCCGCTTCCCAGCGGTCCGGCTCCATCCCGGTGAGCGCGCGGACCAGCATCGACTTCCCATGATCCACGTGCCCGGCGGTCGCGACGACGTACACGCGCTAGCCCCGGTCCACGACTGCCACGCCGTCCCCGGCCGCGGCGGCGGGCACCGCCCCGGCAAGCCGTTCGCGCGGCGCCATCAGCCAAGGGTCGGCGAGCACCACATCAGTCCACGGCACATGACGGCGCGGGTCCACAACCGCGACCCTAACGGCCACCGCCGCCGACGGCATTTCCGGCGCCGAGGCGGCACCAGGCGGGAACGATGTCCCGTACCTCAGAGCGGAGGCGGACGGGAATCGAACCCGCCAGCGACGTGACACGCCGCTCACCAGTTTTGAAGACCGGGGGGGCCACCAGGCACCCAGACGCCTCCGGGGCCGACGTTACCGGTGCCCGGGCATCGGCTGCTATCCAGGACCCGGAGGGCGTCCGGGCCCTGGCGCTGACGCCGGGTGCCGGGCCGGGCACTACATTTGGCCGCATGACCGGCCCGGATGCCTTCCGGCTCACCCAGTATGCGCGCGGCGGCGGCTGCGCCTGCAAGATCCCGCCGGGCGAGCTGGAGGAGACGATAGCCAGGCTGGTGCCCGACGGCCCGGGCGCGGACCTGCTGGTGGGCGTGGAGAACGGCGACGACGGCGCCGTGGTGCGGGTCGGTCCCGGCCATGGCGGTCGTGGTGACCGCCGACTTCTTCACCCCGGTCGTCGATGACGCCTATACGTTCGGGCGGATCGCCGCGACCAACGCGCTGTCCGACATCTACGCGATGGGCGGCGAGCCGCTGGTCGCGCTGAACCTGCTCGGCTGGCCGCGCGACAAGCTCCCCGCCGAGCTGGCGGCCGAGGTGCTGCGCGGCGGCCTGGACGTGGGCCGCGCGGCGGGCTGCCCCGTGGCCGGGCGGCCACAGCA
The DNA here is from genome assembly GCA_963795785.1 of uncultured Actinomycetes bacterium. Taxonomy (GTDB): domain Bacteria; phylum Actinomycetota; class Actinomycetes; order Streptosporangiales; family Streptosporangiaceae; genus DASXKD01. Next base: position 25,232 of record CAWCKG010000002.1, on the reverse strand, counting down.
TCGACGATCCCGAGCCGAAGTACGGCATGGCGGTGACCGGCACCGCGGACCCGGACGCGCTGCTGCGGATCGACGCCGGGCAGCCCGGCCTGCCGCTCAGCCTGACCAAGCCGATCGGCACCGGCGTGCTGAACGCCTGGCACAAGGCGACGGGCGAGATAAGCGCCGCGGCGGTCGAGGTGATGACGACGCTGAACGCCGGGGCCAGCAGGCAGGCGCTGGCCGCCGGGATCCGGTGCGCCACCGACGTGACCGGATTCGGCCTGCTCGGCCACCTGTTCAAGCTGGCCCGGGCCAGCGGAGTGTCCGCGGTGCTGGACCACGCGGCGGTACCGCTCATCGAGGGCACCCGGGCGGCGGCGCGGGCCGGGCACATGCCCGGCGGCAGCCGGCGGAACCTCGAATGGGTGCTCCCGCACACCGACACCGGCGGCATCGGCGAGGAAGACCTGCTCCTGCTCGCGGACGCACAGACCTCGGGCGGCCTGCTCGTGGCCGGGGAGCTGCCGGGCGCGCCGGTGATCGGTGAGCTGGTCCCGCGCCGCGACAGCGTGCTCATCATCCGGTAGGGCCACGCTGGGCAACCGATCCGGCGGTCGTGCGTACTAGTAGACGTGGACAATGCACTGTCCGGCGCGCTTGGCGCGGCGCCGGGGACGCCGGACCGGGCCAGCGGCGCTGAGCCGGGCGGGCAGGCGGCTGCCGCCGCCCCGGGCGAGTGGCTGGATGTCGCGCTGCTCTACCGGCAGCATCACGCGGACCTGGTCCGGCTGGCACTGCTGCTGGTCGGCGACCGTGGCTGCGCCGAGGACGTGGTGCAGGACGTGTTCACCCGGCTGTGCGCCCGCGGCCGGGTGGTGGCGCAGGACAGCACGCTGGCCTACGTCCGCACGGCCGTGGTGAACGGCTGCCGTAGCGTGCTGCGGCGCCGCGCGCTCACCCGCCGGATCGCCGTCACTCGTGCCGTGCCGTGGCCCGAGGCACAGGAGTCCGCCGAGCACACCGCGATGCTCGCCGAGGACCGGCGGCTGGTGCTGGCCGCGCTGGCGGCGCTGCCGAGCCGCCGCCGCGAGGTGCTGGTGCTGCGCTTCTACCTCGGCCTGCCGGTGGCCGAGGTCGCGGCCATGCTCGGCATCAGCCAGGGGTCGGTGAAGTCAGCCACGGCACGCGGGCTCGGCGCGCTGGCCCGCCAGCTTGGGGAGCAACGATGACCAACGTCCTGGACCGGCTGACCGACGCGATGAGCGCCGCGGCGGGCACCGTTCGCGAGGAGGAACTGCGGCCGCTCACCGCCCCGGAGCGCCGGGCGCGCCGCCTGGCCTGGGCCGCCCCCGTCGCCGCGGCCGCGGCCGTGGTGCTGGTGATCGGCCTGGCGGTGGCGGTGTCGAACGGGCTGTTCGGCGCCCGCCAGCCCGGCGGAGCGGGCCGCCTGCCCGCCGCGCCATTGCGGTTCTACGTCACGACCGACCTGGCCATCACGAAGGTCGTGGTCCGCTCGACGGCCACCGGCAAGGTCGTCGCGACCGTCCCGGTGACGCCGGTCGAGCAACACCGGGACGCTGGTCGCCCCGGCGCTGGCCACCGCGGGGAACGGGACGTTCTACGTCGCCGCGTTCGAGCGCGGGGTGCGGGAGGAGCAGATCTACCGGTTCCGGCTCACCGCGGCCGGGCACGTCACGGGGTTCGCGCGGGTGCCCGGCGGCGCGCTGCGCCCCGGCTGGGCGGCGGACGCCCTGGCGGCGTCGGCCAACGGCTCGCGGATCGCGGCCGGGGCCTTCTACTACCCCAGCCACGTAAACCCGGGCCCGGAGCAGTCCGACCAGGTCGTCGTGATCAACACCACCACCGGCGCGCAGCGCATCTGGCGGGGCGGGTCGCTCGCCGGGGGGTACAACTTCTTCCGCGTCGCCAGCCTGTCCTGGACCGGCGGCCCCCGCGAACTAGCGGTGCTCGGGGAGTGGTGCCGGGCCGTCGACCCGAACCCCGGCGGCGAGGGCTGCTCCCGCTGGGAGCGCCAGGCGCAGCTCCGGGCCATCAACCCGGCCGGCCCGGGCGGCGGCAGCGTGGTGGACGGCCGGCTGCTGCTGCGGCAGGCACCGCGGACATTCCTCGCGCAGGCACTGGCCAGCCCGGACGGCTCGGTCATCACGGCCATGGTGCTGCGCGGCAAGATCGTCGGCAACCCGCAGATCAGCGGGTTCTTCCCGGCGAACCTGTCCGTGGAGCAGGTCTCGGCGGCGACCGGGCGCCAGCTCGGCGTGATCTACCGGCGCTACCTGGGCGACACCAGCTCCGAGAGCGGCCCGATGTCCGACCCGCTGACGCTCATCGCCGACGCCACGGGGAGCCACCTGATCCTCAACGGCGGCATCTGCAACCTGCACTGCAGCAACGAGTTCAACGGCTGGCTGGACAGCGGGCGGCTGGTGCCGCTGCGGCCCGCCGGGTTCGCCCACCGCGAGGCGTCCGAAGCCTGGTGAGGACCGGCGATCGCGCTGCTGGCCGAGTGATGCCGCCCGCCAGCGCGGGGTACCGCCCGCCAGCGCGGGCTACCGCCCGATGAACAGGTACTCCGCAGCCGCCCGGCGCTGGGCGGCCGCGTGCGTGCCGAACGTGTAGGTGTGGTCGATCGGCCGCACCTCGACCTGGTCCTTCACCTCGCGCAGCAGGCCCTCGATGGTGGCCGCGTCGGGAACGGCGTTGGAGGAGTAGGACAGCACGATGGCCGAGTCCCGGAACTGCCCGAAGGCACGCCGCAGCGCGCCGGTGACCGCGTGCTTGTAGGAGAACGGCGTGTAGCGCTTGGGCAGCTTCTTGGTCCGGGTGTTCTCCATGATCGTCTGCCCGCGCCAGTACACCGACAGCCCTTCCAGGAAGTGGTACCGCTTGATGTAGCAGTTGTCGTCGCGCGGCGGGGCATACGGCGGGTCGAGGTAGACGACGTCCCAGGGCTGCGGCGCGAGGGCGAACACGTCGCCACAGGCCGCCGTGCACGGCCGGCCGCTGTCGAAGACCACGCGGTTGTACTCGGCGGCGCGTTCACGGAAATGCTCCCGCAGCGATATCCGCAGGTCCCGGCGGCCGTCGTCGTACCGCATGCCGGTGACGGTGAAAACGCCGCGCGGCTGGCGGCGGGCGGACGCCAGGACCAGCGCGGCGATGGCGATGTCCCGCTTGTGCCCGGCCATGCCGTCAATGTGGGACCAGGCCGAATCGAGAAATGCCCGGTCCGCCGCGGTGAAGTACAGCCCGCCGAACGTGCGCTGGACAAAATCGCGGTCATCGGCGGACGGCCCGCAGATCAGCTCGATGTCCTCGAACGTGAGCCTCTCGTTCTGGTTGGCCACCGTCGCACGGGCAATGACCGAGGGAAACGTGAGGAAATCGTTCGAGGTAACCTGATACCCGAGCGTCTTGAGCAGGTAGGACACCACTCCGCTGCCGGAGAAGGCATCCAGCGCTGTCGCCCCGCCGAGTTCGGTGAAAACCTCCGCCAGATGGCGGGCCAGCCGGTACTTCGACCCCATGTACCGCAACCTCGGGAAGTCACCGACGCTGCCGATACCGGCAGCGGGCCGGGCCCCCTGGCCTGCGGTCACCCTGGCAGTCACACCCGCCATCCTTGCGCACCGGGGCGGCCAAACCTGGGACGGTGCCCCGTGTGCCGCACCCGCGCCGCGGGCCCTCATATGACAGAGCGTGACGGGGCGATGAGAAGGGTAGCGGGAATACATTGTTGCTACCGGGTGATTGGTGTCTCTGGATTATGTGCCTGATCTGCGGCGTTGCGGCTGGGGTAGAGGACACTTGGCTCGGTACGGTGCAGGCACCATCACAGTTGGGGAGGTTGAGATGGCTCAGAGAGTAACCGTCGCACTGGAAGATGACCTTGACGGCGGCCCGGCAGCCGAGACCGTGCGGTTCGGGTTCGGTGGCGCGGACTATGAGATCGACCTGAGCAAGAAGAATGCCGCCGCATTCCGGAAGCTGCTCGCGCCATTCATCGAGCACGCCCGAAAGGCCGGGCGCAGCCAGGGACGCCGGCCGGCCCGCACCGCGGCAAGCCGGCAGCGCAGCGGCGACATCCGGGCCTGGGCAAAGGACCGCGGCCTGACGGTCAGTGAGCGCGGGCGCATCCCGGCCAGCGTGGTAGAGCAGTACCAGGCCGCCGCGGCCAAGGGACGCTGACACCGGCCGCACAGCCGCGGCCGGGGCGGGGGCGCATGCCCTGTCCCGCTGCGCCGCCGGGGCGGCGTTCGGCGGGCAGGACAGGGCAGGCTGCCTGCCATCGGGCCCGACGGCGGCCCGGCCTGCGGTCACAGCACGGGCTGCCACCCGTCGGGTACCCGGGCCAGCACCGACCCGGCCTGCGCGAGGGCCGGGTAGTCAGGTATGCGCAGCCCCTGCCAGCGGGCCGCGAGCCGGTCACGCATCGCTTCGGCGGTGGCCCGGAGCCGGGGCAGGTTACCGTCACCATCCCGGGCGGTGAAGCTCGCCAGCCAGGTCAGCAGCCGGGGGCGCATCGTGGTCGTGCCCCATTCGCTGTCTTCCTGCAGGGCCCGGGCCAGCATGTGCGCCCGCGCGATGATCAGGCCGGCCAGGGCCGCCGTGGTGAGGTCCTCCCACTCCTGCCCCAGGCTGACCCCCGCCGCCGCAAGCCGGGCCCGGTAGGCATCGATGGCCTGCCCGGCGATGTCGGCGGGCAGGCTGGCGAAGCACCAGCAGGTCGGGAACGGGGCCACCAGATAGGCGGCGTCGAAGGCCACCGGGCCCCAGCCAGAGGTCTCGAAGTCAAAGATCCGGCAGGTCCCGCCGATGAAGCGCACGTTGTCCGGACAGGCATCGCCATGCACAAGACCGAGATAGCCCGGGCCCGCCAGCGTCGCGCGGAGCTGGTCAATCTCCTCCGCCACGCCATCGACGGCGAGGCCCAGGGACGCGGCCGCGGACAGGAACGGCGCCGTGCTCCGCTGGATGACCTCCAGCCATCTCGTCCCGTGCGCCGCCCCTGGAGCATGCCGGATCAGCAGATAGTCCAGTTCGCCCGCGCGGCCCATGCTCCAGGCATGCATCGAGCCCAGCGCTTCGGCATAGGCGATCAGCTCGGCCTGCACCCGCTCACGCCCGCCCGCCAGCAGCGAGTCGGCCAGCGACGCCCCCTCGCCCAGGTCTTCGATCAGCAGGATGCCCGCCTCCGCGTCGGCACCGAGCAGGCGAGGGGCAACCGGCTCCGGCATGGCGTTCAGATAGTCCAGGGCGGCCAGTTCCACGCCGAAGGCCGGCGCGCCACGCCAGCCAGCCCGGTCACGCCGGCGTTTCAGCACCGCGGTGCGGCCGGTGTCCAGGCTCAGCCGGACAACATGCCGCCGTTCCCAGATCGCTTCCGCGGCGCGCACCTCGACCGGCTCACCCCAGGCCTGGGCCAGCAGCGCCTCGACCGCCCGCGCCTCGTCCGCGGACAACATCGCACCAGCAGCGGAGTCGGCCATAGGCTCATTCTCACCCATCACCCGGGCCCCGCCCTGGCGCGCCCGGGCACGAGCCACGGAGGGCCTGATGAATGCGACGCAGTTAATTGCGTACTGCAGCATCGCTGCCGTATCGTTGTTTCGGTCATAGCGATCATCATCACGCTGCGAGGGGTCATTAATCAGCTTCGCGTAACGGTATTTCTTACCTATACCGAGCGATATGCGAAGGTTATAGGTGCTCTTCCGTTTGAGGCGCGGCGCCCGGGCAGCGACTATCAGCTGAGTTCAGATCCGGAGGAACGGGACCGGGTGCTCGGCATCTTCCGTGACTACCTCAACCTTTGCTCCGAGGAAATGTGGCTGAGGAAGAGGCCCGGGAATTCGTGACCACGAGACTGCTCCCGGGGCATACCGGGCCCGCGGATACCGGGCGACCCGAAGCCTGTGGCGGCGGGCCCGTCCGGGCAGTGACTCCGCCAGGCCATTGTCTAGCGGTTGCGCACCGTCTCGGTGGATACCGGTGCGCGGCCGGGATCGCCTGAATGTCGGTGTAGGCGTGGGTGGTGCCTGCGGGCCTGCCCGCACCGGCCCGCTCTTCGAGTGAACCACGGCGGGCCTGGCTAACGTGTAGGGATCAAGGCAGCGCTCTGCCACGGCACGACCCGAGGAGCCCCAGTGCCGGTCTCGCAGATCCAGGGCCGCCCAGGCGCGGCCGAGGTTCGCCTGCCACCGGCCGGTTCGTACCAGGGCCGGGCCGCCGCAGGCGGGCAGGCAGGCGCCCGGCCCGCGTGGTGGCGGCGGCTGTGCCGCTCCTCGTTCGCCGTGGCCGGGGTGACGATCCTCATCGTGTGGGTCGCCGTCATCACGCTGCTCCGGCACGGGAGCCTGGCGACCGTGCTCTCGGCGGGCCGGGCGGAACTCGCCGCTCCGCTGCTGGTCGTGCTCGTCGTCGCGACCGGGATCTGCGAGCGGATCTGGCCAGCGGAGCGGCGCCCGGTGCTGGCGCGGGGCCACGTGCAGGATGCGTGCTTCCTGGCCCTGCACGCCATCGTCGTGATCCCGCTGATGACCCTGCTCAGCGTCGGGGCGGCGGCGCTGATCTCCGGCCATGCGCACTGGATCGAGCTGCGGGCGACGGCGCACTGGCCCGGCTGGCTGCTCATCCCGGTCACGATCGTGGCCATGGACGCGGCCAACTGGCTGGCCCACTATGCCGATCACCGGCTCGATCCGCTCTGGCGGTTCCACGCCCTGCACCACAGCCAGGAGGAACTCAGCGTCCTCACGTCGTTCCGCGCGCACCCGCTGATGCACACGACAGGTTTCATCCTGGCGACCATCCCGGTCGTGGCCCTGATGCCGGGGCGCCCGATAGCACCCGTGCTCATCACGATCTACGTGTGCATCGGCACGCTCCAGCACGCCAACTCCGGTGGACGTTCGGACCGCTCGGCCGGGTGATCGTCAGCCCGGCCTACCACCGGCTGCACCACGCGCCGGACACCCAGGACACCAACCTCGGCGTCGTGCTGACGATCTGGGACGTCCTGGCCGGCCGCGCGAGGTTCCCGTCCCGCGCCGGTGCCGTGGGGCGTACCGGCCTGGACGGGCGGCCGGTCCCCGTCGAGCAGGACGGCTCGGCGGGGCCGGCCCTGCTGCTTCTCGCCGAGCAGCTCATCGAGCCGTTCCAGGCGAAGGGCTGAGGGAAAGCGGAGCCGCGCCGCGGCGGTGGCGGGGTGTCCCGGGCGGTTCTCGTAGAGTACGGGAGTGCCAGGTAGCCGGCCCGGTGGCTGGAACACGGCAGCGGCGGTCCGGCATGCGCTTGTCGGCCCGCCGCTCCGGGCGCGTGACATCTCCAGGGAGCAGATCACCCCGGTTGAGGGGCTGTCCGCGCTCTCCCTGGATGCCCTGACCTCCGTCGCGTACGGGCCGGAAGCGATCATCGTCGTCCTCGCCGTGGCCGGCGCCGGCGCGCTGCACCTGGTGCTGCCGATCACCGTCGCGATCGTGGCGCTCCTCGCCATCCTGGTGTTTTCCTACCGCCAGGTCATCGAGGCCTACCCGGGCGGCGGCGGCGCCTACGCGGTGTCGCGGGACAACTTCGGGCCGCGGGCCAGCCTGCTCGCCGGCGCCTCGCTCGTCGTCGACTACACGCTCACCGTCGCCGTCTCCATTGCCGCCGGCGTCCAGGCGCTGACCTCGGCCTTCCCCAGCCTGACCGGCGCCACGGTACCCCTCTGCCTGGCCTTCCTCGCGGTGATCACCGTGCTCAACCTGCGCGGCCTCGGCGACGCGGCGCGGGCCTTCCTGCTGCCCACGATGGTGTTCATCGTGGGGCTGCTGGCCATCATCGCCATCGGCCTGATCCACCCACTGGCGCTGCACGCGCCACAGCCCGGCCACTCGCTGCTGCCCGCCCGCGCGCTGGAACCGGTGAGCATCCTGCTGCTCATGAAGGCGTTCTCCGCCGGATGCAGCGCGCTGACCGGGGTCGAGGCGATCGCGAACGGCGTCCCGCTGTTCAAGCGGCCGCGGGTCCGCCGGGCCAAGCGGACCGAACTGCTGCTCGGCCTGACCCTGGGCGCGATGCTGCTCGGCCTGGCGGTGCTGGCCAGCCGGTGGCACATCGGCCCCCGCTCCGGCCAGACCGTGCTCAGCCAGATCATGGCGATGGCCGTGGGGCGGCACTGGGCCTACTACGTGATGTCCCTCACCATCACGATTGTCCTCGCGCTCGCGGCCAACACCTCATTCGGCGGCCTGCCGGTGCTGGCCAGCCTGCTGGCGAAGGACCACTATCTGCCGCACCTGTTCTCGCTGCGGGACGACCGGCAGGTGTTCGCCTTGGGGGTCGGGACCCTGACGGTGCTGTCGGGTGCGCTGCTCGTCGCCGTGGCGGGCAACACGCTGACGCTGATCCCGCTGTTCGCCATCGGGGTGTTCACCGGGTTCACCCTGTCGCAGGCCGGCCTGGTCGTGCACTGGCGGCGGGCCAGGCCACCGCGCTGGCGGTACAAGGCCGCCCTCAACGGGCTTGGCGCGGCCGCCACCGCGGCGGCCACCGTGGTGTTCCTGGTGACGAAGTTCACCGAGGGCGCCTGGGTGGTCGTGCTGGCGATACCGGCGTTCATGGCGATGTTCGTCTGGGTGCACCGCTACTACGGCCGGACCGGCCGTGCGCTGGGCCTCGGCGAGATCCCGGGCAAGCCGCAGGCCAAGCCGATCATGGTGGTCGTGCCGGTGGTCGGGGTGTCCCGGCTGGCCCAGTACGGGATCTCGAACGCGCTGTCCATCAGCCCGCACGTGGTGGCCGTGACCGTGGTGCAGGATGACGTCGGCGCCGGGCAGGACGAGGCCGCGGGGCACGGCGACGCCGGGCACCGCGACGCCAGCGACGGCGCCAGGCGCGCCCGCGAACTGCGCCAACAGTGGGCCAGCTGGGACACGGGGGTGCCGCTGCGGGTGTTGCGGACCGAATACGCGTCGGTCGCCGGGCCGATCGTGGCCTTCGTCGAACGGCTCCGGGAGCGCGGCCATCAGCGGATCGTCGTGCTGATCCCGGTGGTGATGCCGACGAAGCTGCGCTACCGCCTGCTGCACAATCAGCTCGACCTGGTGCTCACCAGGGCCCTGCGGCGCTCTCCGGACGTCATCGTGGCCCGCGTCCCGATGCCGCTGGACGAGCCGGTGCCGCCCAAGGAGCCGGTGCCGCCCAAGGAGCCGGTGCCGCCCAAGGAGCCGGTGCCGCCGGCCGGGCCGTCCGGCGGCCGGTCAGGCCACGGGAAGGAAGATCCCTAGCGGCTGCGCCACGAGGCGGGCCACCGCACCGGTTTCGTCCAGCTCGAACTCGGCGGTGATGCCGGGCTGGCCCTTCACCTCGAAGCGCAGGCCCCGTCCCGCCTGCAGTTCGAAGGGCGGGGCGCCGGGCGCGGTGACGGTCAGCGCCCGGTCGCCCGTCAGGGCGACCGTTATCTCGATCGGGCCCATCCGGTAGCTGCCGCACAGCCGGCGGAGCACCTCCGGGTCCCGCGCCGGGGCGTCCGGCAGCCGGTCGAACCGCAGCGGCCCGGCCGCTGCCTCGAACGGGACGGTCAGCGCGGTGATGTCGCCGTCCGGGTCCGAAAGGAACATGAGCGGGAAGAGGTGGGACTGGTCGCCGAGTTCGTGCCATTCGAGGTCGAACGTCTCGTAGTGGCGATGCGCGAGGCTCAGGTCCATCGTGCCGAGGCGCGGCCGGAGGGCGCCGTCGTCGCAGGTGACGGTGAGGGTGCCGTAGCCCGGATGCTGGTAATCGCCCGCGTAGGCGTCCAGCGGCCGGGGCAGCGCGGCGCCGGGGACAACGCGGCGGGCACCGCGGGCCTCCCGGATCCCGGTCGCCGCCGCGTCGAAGCGGGCCTTGACGTCCGAGAACCAGTCGATGGGCTCAAGGCCGAGCAGTTCGTCGAGTACCCGGTAGGCGACGACCGGTGCCATGGCGCTGGAGGAGGTGTTGGTCAGCACGGCAACGCCGATACCGTCGTCGGGCAGCAGCATGCACTCGGTCTGGAAGCCGTCGATGCCGCCACTGTGCTCGGCAAGCCTGTGCTCGCGGTAGCGGCCGATCATCCAGCCGAGCCCGTAGGCGTGCCGGGTGGACGCGGGGAAGGTCCGGTCCTCCGGCAGCAGTATGTGCGGCGTGTGCTGGCGCGCCACCGTGGCGGGCGACATGACGGTCTTGCCGTCCACCTGCCCGCCACCCAGCTGGGCGAGCAGCCACCGGGCCATGTCGGCGGCGGAGGAGTTGATCGCACCGGCCGGCGCCATCGCCGTCAGCGGCCGCGGCGGCACGTTCACCACGACACCCTGGCGGCGCTCGTAGGCGCTGGCGTGGTCCGGATCGGCCTGCATGTCGCCGACGGTCAGGTTCGAGCGGCCCATGCCAAGCGGCGCCAGCAGCCGCGATCGCAGGAAGTCCTCCCAGGGGGTGCCGGCGAGCACCTCGACGATGTGCCCCGCCACCAGGTAGCCCAGGTTGCAGTACTGGAACTCCAGGCGCAGGTCCCTGCTGAGCGGCAGGAACCGCAGCCGGTGCACCAGGTCGGCGCGGCTCCGGTCCGGGTGGCCGAGCCAGGCCAGGTCGTGGCGCGGCAGGCCGGACCGGTGCGACAGCAGGTCGGCGACGGTCAGGCGGTCGGTCACCACGGGATCGTGCAGCCGCACCTCAGGCAGGTAGTCGCGGAGCGGGCGGTCCCACTCCAGCAGGCCGTCGTCGACCAGTGCGCCGGCCGTCGCCACCGTGAATGCCTTCGTGATGGACCCGATGGCGAACAGCGTGCCCGGGGTGACTGGCAGCCCCGCCGCCAGGTCGCGCAGGCCCCAGCCGCCCGCCAGGACGACCTCCCCGCCCCGGACGGCGGCGACGGCGCACCCCGGGACCTCCCACGCCGCCAGCTGCCCGGTGACGAACTGCTCGATGCTCTCCATGCCGTGCCCTTCGAAGGTCGCCTCGCCGGGGCGCACCGCGCCACCTCGATTAATCCCATTATTGAGAACAATACCCTTATTGGGTCCGGGCCGGCCAGCCCGCTACCGCGGTCAGGCCCGTTACCGGGGTTAAAGCCTTTGGGCGGCGGGGCGGGCCGTGCCTATAGTGAGGCCATGAAGGTCGGCTTCACCTGCGCGGCGCGAGCTATCAGCTCGCCGGCCGCCGCTGCCTGACCTCTATTTCCGACACGCTGGCGACCGGATAGGTCCGCCGGTGCGTGATCTGTGTCTGCAGTCGTGGCCGAGTCAGCGGTCCCTTCCTGGTCTCCGCAGCCAAGAAGGGATCCATGCCATGAACGCGACGGAAACGACCCGGACCTTCCTTGAGTTCTTCGCCGGCCGGGGTCATCAGGTGCTCCAGGGCAGTTCGCTGGTGCCACCCGGCGGCGGCCCGGTCCTGTTCACCACCTCGGGGATGCACCCGCTGACCCCCTACCTGGAGGGCTTGCCGCACCCACGCGGCAGGCGGCTGGCCAGCCTGCAGCGCTGCCTGCGCACGACCGACCTCGCCGAGGTCGGCGATGACCGCCATCTGACCGTGTTCCAGATGCTCGGCTCCTGGTCGCTGGGCGACTACGACGGGCCGCAGAGCCTGCGCTGGGGCTGCCAGTTGCTCACCGACGGCCTGGGCATCGGCAGGGACCGCCTGCACGCGACCGTGTTTGGCGGTGACGGCCAGGTCGGCCCCGATCTGCCGTCGCTGGACACCTGGGCAGAGCTTGGCGTGCCGGTGGAACTGACCACCGACGACAACTGGTGGTCGAACGGCCCGACCGGCCCGTGCGGCCCCGATTCGGAGATATTCATCTGGACCGGTGACGGCCCGCCGCAGGGCACCCCGGGCACCGACGAGCGCTGGATGGAGCTGTGGAACCACGTTTCGATGCGGTACCGGCGGCATGCCGATGGCAGCCTTGAGCCGCTGCCGCAGCGTAACGTCGACACCGGAATGGGCCTGGAGCGGCTGCTGATGGTCCTGCAGGGCAACCGCTCGGTATTCGAATGTGACGTGTTCGAGCCCTGGGTGAGCACACTGCACGGCCTGTGGCAGCCGGACCAGCAATCGGCGCGCCTGCTCACCGACCACCTGCGCGCCAGCACCGTGATCATCGGCGATGGCGTCCTGCCCGCCAGCACCGGCCGGGGCTACGTGCTACGGCGGCTGCTGCGGCGCGCGCTCACCGTGCTCTGGCGCACCGACGGCACCAGGACCCTGGGTGAGCTGCCGCCCTCGCTGCTGGAGCACACGCTGGCACAGTTCGGGCAGCACGCGGGCAGCGCGCTCGTCGGCGACGTGCTGCGGACCGAGGAGCGGCGGTTCGCCGGGCTGCTGGCCCGCGGGCGCAAGGTGCTGGCACGGTTCGGCCCCGGCCGGCCGCCGACCGAGGCGGACCTCAGCTACCTGCACCAGACGCACGGCCTGCCACCGGACCTGGTGACCGAACTGCTGGCCTGAGCAGCGCGCTGCAGGCCGCGGGGTATGGTTCACCTGGGCCGGCCGCAATTGCATCGGAGCCTGTCACGATGGGCCATTTCAGGAAACCGGTCACGGTCAGGACATCGGTGGTGGCTGGGCTGGCTATCGCGCTTGCCCTGCCCTTCACCCAGTCGGCCGATGCGGTGCCGGGTGCTGTGCGCGGTGCCGCCGCGGCCCCGGGATTCACCCTCTCGGTGGTGCATCAGTTCCCCCGGCGCTGCAAACCTCGCCCAAGTTCCTGGCGCTCTCCAAGGACGGAAATCTTTACGGAGCGACGTCGGCCGTCGGCTCGTCGAACGGGACGGTCTTCCGGCTGAGCGGCGGCTCGGCCTACACCACGCTCGCGACGCTCGGCTACGCCCGCGATGGCGGGCCGTTCGGCGCTCCCTTCCTCGGCACGGACGGATTGCTGTACGGCATGACCTTCGACGGGGGGCCCACCGGGATCGGATCGATCTACACGGTCAAACCCGACGGGGCGGTCACGACGCTGCTCGCCTTCAACGGCACGGACCGGCATGTACCCGACCGCGCTGGTGCAGGCCCCGGACGGCACCCTGTACGGCACCACCTACTACGGCGGATCCCACGGGGACGGCAACGCCTACCGGCTTTCACCGGGCGGCACGTTCACCAACATCGTCTCCTGCACACTGCGGAGTTGCCTGTACCCCATCGGCCTCGTCGTCGGGGCCGACGGGAATGTGTACGGCATTTCCGAGGGCGACAAACAGGGCTTCCACAACAACGGCCAGCTCTTCGCCATCACGCCGAAGTTCCGGACCGAGGTGAACTTCAACACCACGGCGGCGAACCGGCCCTGGGATCTGGAACTGGGGCAGGACGGCAGCCTGTACGGCCTGACGCAGGACTTCTACACGTACCGGAGCCATTTCTTCCGGTTCACGCCGCCCGCCACCCTCAAGTTCCTCGGCTCCTACCACTTCCCCGGGAGCGGCGCCTTCGGCCCGCAGATACAGGCCCCCGACGGGGACTTCTACGGCACGCTGATGGGCGACATCCACCATCCGGGATGGGTGTACCAGCTGACGCCCACCGGCGCCTACCGCATCGTCGCGACGTTCAACGGGACAGACGGTGACCTGCCGGACGAGCTTGCTCTCGGCGGCGACGGCGCCCTCTACGGCACCACGGAATCCGGCGGCAGCACGGGCGGCGGTGTGATCTTCAAGCTCACCCTGCCGCACTGACCGGTCCCGTCCGGCTGGCATGCCGCTGGATCCGGGTAGAAAGGCCGCATGTCGCTGACCGTGGAGCGGTTCGATGCCCGGCCCTGGGCCGACGGCGACCTGGAGCCGCTGTTCGAGGGTGCCTTCCCCGCGTTCATCACCGCCGACCAGGCGGCGAAGGCCTACATCGGCCGGGTCCGCGAGTGGTTCGCCGGGCTGAACATCATCGTCGTCGAAGACGGCCAGATCCCGGTGGCAACGGGGTGGGCGGTGCCGGTCCAGTGGGCGGGGACGCTACCGGACCTGCCCGCCGGCTACACCGACACCCTCCGGCGGGCCGTCGAGGCCCACGAGACCGGCCAGCAACCCGACACCCTGGTGATCTGCGGCGGCATCGTGCACCCGCACCACTGGACCCGTGGCTGCGGACCCACTGGCGGCTCGGCGGCACGATCATCGCCACCGCCCCGCGCTCCCAGACCATGACCGGCACCGTCGCCGAATGGGAGGCCTGGACCGGCATGGCGCTCCCCGCCACGGGCGACTACGTGATCCCCCGCGGGCTGAGCATCCTGCACATCGACACCGGACAAGACCGCGGCAGCTACACCGAGCCCAACGTCTGGGTCAGGCACCGGTAACCCGGGCCGGGCCGGGAACTCGGCGATTCAGGGCATGCCTGGCACCGCGGCCGGTTTCATGTACCGGTCGAGGAACGCGATGACCCCGCCGATCGCGCGCTCCTGGACCGGGTCGGGCCGGGTGTCCCCGCCGGCCGCCAGCGGGGCGATGAAGCCGTGCTCGGGGTGATCCCAGGACACCCACTCGGCCTCCTTGCCGCCTTCTTCGAGAAGCTCATAGCTGAGGCGGAAGATCCCCTGGAGATGGTCGCCGTCCCGCCCCATGACCAGGATCGGCACGTCGATCGGTGCGATTCGCTCACGGGCAAGTGGGAGGTTGGCGCGGGCCCGCACCCACGCCGGGTCCCGCATCTGCATCTCCTCGATGTCCCGCAGCCCGGTCTCGGGGTTGACGGGTGCCGCGTCGCCCAGCCTGAGGTCGAGGAACTCGTGGTTCGCGGGCTCACTGGCAACCCCCGCCCGCAACATCCCCGGGTACCGGTAGGCCAGCTTGAACAGCATCTCGCCGGCGTGGCTGATGCCGACGTGGCCGAGGTTGCCCGCGTCCACCTGGGGGTGCCGGCGGACATGGTCGAGGATGGCGACCTCGTCCTCGAACTCCAGCGGCGACCGGTTCATGACCTCCATGCCCTGGCGCCCATCGACCATCAGCGGGCCGCCGCGGTTGAAGCCGAGGTCGACCTCCGTGCGGTACCGCCCCCATCCGCAGGCGTAGCCGGCGGCGAGAAGGCGCTCCATGAGGTACGGGCGGGTGTGCACCCACTGCCGCAGCCAGCCGATCCCGCCGCCCCCGTTGCCATAGCCGAGGAAGACGAACGGGAATTGCCCCTCGCCGGCGGGCGTGCGCACGACATAGGGCACGTACAGGCCGTCGCGCGATTCGGCCAGGTAATAGGCCGCGGGGCGGGCAGACCCCTCGACGTCTTCCACGAAGACAGGCTCGCCGGTACTCCACCGTCCGGTCGTCATGCCGGGCCTGCGCCCGTTCTCATAGTCCGCATCAGCACGCGGGCATCGTACGCGGGGCCGTCCCGATGGCACGGCCCGGGGCGGTGAGACATGAGTACGGGTCCGCCGTGGATCGGCGGACCCGTGCTGGTGGTGGGTGTGTGTGGTGCCATCTGTTCCCCTGTGGTTGTTAGGTTGTGGCCTGCATGTTCTGGACGAATTGGGCGGCCTCTGCGGTGGCGCCGGGTGCGGCGATGTAGTAGCCGTTGGGGGTGATGGACTGGGCGGCGGCGGTCATTTGGGCGAGGGTGCCGTTGACGGTGGAGACCTCGGCGAACATTTGGACGGCGGGGTTGGTGGCGCGGGCCTGGGTGGCGGCGGTGTTGAACAGCGTGTCGTATTGCTGCAGGTTGGTGGTTTCTGATTCGCCCTGGATGTTGACGATGTCACCGGCGGTGGCGGCGGCGCCGGCGATGTTGGCGCGGATGTACCAGTGCACGATGGTCTCGCCGGGCAGGCGGGGGTTGGCCGCGCCGGCGACGTAGCCGAGGTCCATCGCCGGGGCCATGATCACTTTCAGGCCGTGGGCGTGGGCGAGCTGGCCGAACAGGGTCATGTACCGGGCGGGGTTCTGCTGCTCGTTCAGCGGCGTCTGGGCCCATTCCTCGGGGTCGTACATGACCCACTGGTAGGGGTAGCTGATCGGGAGTTCTGGATGTCGGAGGCGAACTGGGCGTAGGAGGTGTAGCCGAGCACGGGGGTGGCCGCCAGGCCGGGCTGGATGGGGTTGCCCGACAGGCTGGACCCGGCGCCGTAGGTGGCCGGTGTGTTGAGGACCTGGGCGGTGAGGGCGGGGTTGGCGGTGTTGATCCCGGCGAGGGTCCCGGCGCCCATCAGCCAGCCGGGTGTGGTGGCGGCGGACGCGGCACCGGCGCCCAGCGCCGTGCCCAGCAGCGCGCCGCCGGTGAGGGCGGCGGCCGCGGCCAGGCCCAGGACCCTGTTGCGGGCCCGGCGGCCCCGGGTGTGCCGGCGGCCGGTGTGGGCCTGGGGGCTGCGGTCTGGCACGGCGCGGCCGGGGCGTTTGGGTGGCGTTCATGACGGCTCCTTGACGGTTATGCACGGGTGGCCTGTTCGCATAACCCCAGTCTTGAATACCGAGCCAGCTATCCCCCAGAGAAGAAAGCCTCCTTCCGGCTAGGGAGGTTTCCCCGGTCCATTCGGCCTCCGGCCAGGCCCTTTCCACCGCCACGGCCCAGGCCAAAAGACCCTGCCCGCCCCCACCAGAAGACCCAGGCCACCACGGCGCGAAAAGGCACGCCGGGGCGGCTGCAACCCCAGCGGGACAGCCAAAACCAGCCGGGCGGGCATGTCTTCACCCCGCACCCTGTGCAGACCCTCAGGACTTGCCGGTCTCGTAGACCTCGGTGAACATGTCACCTTGGGCGGCCCCGGCCGCGGCCTTATCGCCACCGCGGCCGCGCAGTATGAAAGCGATTCCCACGGCAAGGACGGCGCCGGCGATCGGCCCCGCGACATAGACCCAGTAGCTGGTAAAGGTGGTGGAGGCCAGGTCGGGGCCGAAGGTGCGGGCCGGGTTCATCGAGGCGCCGGAGATGGGACTGCCCCACAGGCCGGCCAGGGCGATGTAGCTGCCGACCCCGAAGGCGCCGATGACGCCGACGTTCTGGGCGCCTGAGGCGGTGCCCAGGATCACGCTGACCAGGCCCATGGTCAAGATCAGCTCCATCCAGAACGCGGCCATGCTGGAGTAGCCGGGGGCGGGATAGTTGGACCCGTATTTGGCTGAGACGTTGATGACCGCGTGCAGGAACAGTGCGGCGAGGGTGGCCCCGGCAAGCTGCACGACGATGTCGCGGGGACCGCCGCCATGGGAAGTCGCGGCGCAGGGCGAAGGCGATGCTGACGGCCGGGTTCAGGTGCGCGCCGGAGACCTTGCCCATGAACAAGATAATGGCCATGACCGTCAGCGCGGGGGCCGTGCGGCGGCGGTGTGGCGGATCACGCCGGGGAAGGCGTGGCCCATCATGCCGCCTCCGGCGGCCGCCAGCACCAGGAAGAAGGTGCCGAGCAGTTCGGAGAACAGCCGCCGCCACTCCTGGCGCGGGTCGTTGAAGTTGTTGATGCGTTCAGTGAGGTTCCGCTCGTAGCGGAAGAGCGGGCTCAGTGGGCTCGGCGACGGTCTTGCTGTTCCGCGGTCATGGCTACTCCCGGGCGAGCATGGCCTGGGCTTCACGCTCGAGATCGACGTAGGGGTCGCCGCTGACGTCGACCGCGACCCGCTTGATCGTGCCGCCGGTGAACGTGTACGGGCGCTCGCCGGGGTAGTCGGCGGTGACCGCCTCGCCGCTGTCGCGGCCCACGCACAGGCCCTCCCCCGCGAGTGAGTACAGCCCGGGCTGGGTCCTGATCCGGCCCTCGCCACCTTCTCGTCCCCGTGGTAGAGCGACAGGATCCCGGTGGACACGTGTGGCGGGTCCTCGCCGTCCTTGTCGAAGGAGGCCGACAGGATCAGGTTCTTCCCGTTCGGGATGTCCTGGGTGCCATCGATCTTCTGCTCCGCCATGCCAACGAAGTTGTTGACGTAGTGCAGCCGGTTGTCCTTCACGTAGAGCGCGTGGCCGCCGAAGCGTGACCCGTGCGCGAACAGCACGCCCTGTGCGCCCGGCGCCGGGATGTCCACCAGCGCGCCGATCGTGGAGGACCGGTTGCGGACGTTCACCGCTTGCGCCTCGGGCACCTCGGCGGTGCCGGGGAAATATGCGTAACGGTCGCCTGGGAGCCAGCTGCGGCCGCGGCGTGGTGATGATCTCCAGTGCGGAGCGGTCATCCAGCGGGAACGCGTCGGTCTCGCCGGCCTCAGCGAACCACAGGTTGACTAGCCCGCGGACTTTCTCCGGGTGCTCGGCGGCCAGATCGTGCACCTCGGAACGGTCGGTGTCGGTGTGGTACAGCTCCCAGGTGTCGTCGTTGAAGTTGCTCCAGCCGCTGAGTGTGGGATGGGTGGTGACCGCCTTCCAGCCGTCATGCCAGATCCCGCGGGAGCCGAGCATGGAGTAGAACTGGGTCTTCCGCGCCGACGGCGCAGAGGCCATCTCGACGCTGTAGTTCATGCTCACCCGTCCAGCCGGCTTTGCGTGTGGCCCTTGATGGCGGCGGGGGACGCTACGCCCAAGGTGTCCAGGATCGTGGACAGTCTCGATCGCATGGTGGTACTGGTGGCGTATCTCGCCCTTGCCCGCGGTGGCCGAGGGCCAGGAGATGATGCACGGGTCCGCGGTACCGCCGTTGAACTCATACCGCTTCCACATCTTGAACGGCGTGTTGAACGCCATCGCCCACCCGTTCGGGTAGTGGTTGTAGGTCTTCGTCCCGCCCAGCTCGTCGATCATCGCCAGGTTCGCCTGCATGCTGTCGGGAATGCCGTTCGCGAACAACATCTCATTGACCGAGCCGTCGGGGCCGCCCTCACCGCTGGCACCGTTGTCCGACACCAGGATCACCATCGTGTTCTCGCGCTGCCCGGATTCCTCCAGGTAGTCGAGCAGCCGGCCGATGTGGTGGTCGGCGTGCGCCAGGAATCCCGCGTAGACCTCGGCCATCCGCGCGAACAGCCGCTGCTCGTCCGGCGACAGCGTGTCCCAGGGCTTGGTGTAGTCCAGCGGCGGGAACGGCTGGCCCTTGGGCCCGGTGCGGGTCTCCGGGGTGCCGATCGGGTTGACCGGCGGCAGCTCGGTATCGGCCGGGACAATCCCCATCCGCTTCTGCCGGGCCAGGGTCTGCTCCCGCATCGCCTCATAGCCGGCGTCGAATTGGCCCTTGAACTTGTCGGCCCATTCCTTCGAGACATGGTGCGGCGCATGGCAGGCGCCTGGTGCGTAGTACAGGAAGAACGGCTTGTCCGGCGCCACCGTCTTCGCGTCCGTGATGAACTCGATCGCCTTGTCGGTGAGGTCGTCAGTGAGGTGGTAGCCGTCGGCGGGCGATTTGGGCTGGTCCACCGGGTGGTTGTCGTACACCAGGTCCGGGTACCACTGGTTGGTCTCCGCACCCAGGAAACCGTAGAAGCGCTCGAAGCCGCGCCCGGACGGCCAGTTGCGCCGCGTCGATGCCAGGTTCATCTCCACGGTCGGGCACAGGTGCCACTTGCCCACCATGTAGGTGTTCCAGCCGCGCTCGCCGAGGATCTCGGAGATCATCCCGTTCTCGGCGGGATCGTCCCGCTGGCGTTGGGGAACCCGACCGCGGCCTCGGTGATGCAGGCCATCGAGTTACGGGTGTGGTTGCGCCCGGTCAGCAGGCAGGAACGGGTCGGCGAGCACAGCGCCGTGGTGTGCCACTGCGTGTAGCGGATCCCGTCAGCGGCGATCCGCTCGATGTTCGGCGTCTCGATCGGCCCCCCGTAGCAGCTCATCGCCGAAAAGCCCACGTCATCCAGCACGATGTACACCACGCTCGGTGCCCCGGCCGGGGCCTTCGGCGGCTCGAACCCAGCCCAGTCGGGAACCGAATCCCGGATATCGACGTTGATCGTTCCCTTGAACTGCTCGCTCAATTCATCGCTCCTTCGGGCATGGACGCACGGCTCCGCGGCGGGCTGTCGTCTCTGCCCATCCGACAGCGGCCGCCGCCGTGGGGCATCACCTTCCAGGGGTGAGGACCCCGAGGTAGAGCGAGGTTCCGGCGTGCCGCACGCGCTTCGTCGCCGCGGGCACTCAGCTCAGCCGCACCATGGCGCTGATCGTCAGGTAGGCGCCCAGGATGAGGGCGCCGTAGGCGATGAGCTGCAGGGCATAGCTGGGCAGCCAGCATCGGTCACCGTCCCTGGCCTGCCCCCTTTTGCGGTGGCTGCGTCTGTCAATTCAAACTCCAGCCACCGTGCGCGGCCATCACCTCGTACGTGATGAGGTTCGAGTCCATTCCGGCGGCCCTTTGACAGGCTGACGTCGCCAGGTGAGGCGTGTGCCCGGCTACTTCAGGATGTTGATCGCGCGGGAGATCACCAGCCCGGCCACGCCGAGCGACACGCACGCCTCCACCATCATGAGCAGCTTGGCCCACCGCTTGACCGCGGAAACGTCGGTAGGGCTGAAAGCGGTCGCGGTCCAGAACGCCAGCGACAGATAGTCGACGAACTGCGGCATCCAGGTGGCCGGCACGTAGTCGTTGTGCAGCATCTCAGGGAAGACGAACGCCGGGGCGGGGTGAGAGTGGTGCGCGCGGGCCGCGGCACCACCACGATCGAGGTCCCAGTACCACAGCCCGAACGCGATCACGTTGGTCGCCCAGACCACGCCGCCGGTAGCCAGCAGCCCGGTCGCGTTGTTCGCGAAGAGCTTGTTATTGGTGACGATGTCCGCGACGAGCCGGCCGGCGGAGAACAGGTTCGCCACCGTGATGAACGCGACGACGATACCGGTGACGACCCGCAGCCAGGGCTGCTGCCGGTCGATGCGGCCCGGGTCCCCGATGATCAGAACGGCCAGCAACGCGACCAGGACGACCGGGACCACCCATCGCGGGTTCACCCGGTACTGCGCGGGCAGCGCCACGTGCATACCGGCGGTGACCAGAATCGCCAGCGCCACCGGCCACCAGTGCTCGCCCCCTTCGGCGGCCCCCGCCGCGGAGCCGTCGGGCTGAGGCGGACCTGGTGTCGGTGTCACGGCTAGCTTGCGGTCTCCGGCGGGCCCGGGGCCGCCCGATCAGTTCGATCAGGGCGAGAACTACCAGCAGCAGGATGGCGATGACGATGACGACCGCGGCGGTGGGGCTCCCCCCAGAACACGAAGACCAGCGCGGCCAGCGCCACGGCGAAGATGCGCAGCGCCTTGCGGTGCGCGTAGGTCCACGTCCCCGCCGGGCCGGTTCGCAGGCCGGCGCGCTCGCCGCCGTGCCGCACCCAGCCAACCCCCGACCGAAGACCTGCCGGGTTCGGATCGCAGTTGCCGACGGCCCGGCCAGGAACGCACCGGCGGCGACCAGCAGGCCCACCACCAGGACCGTGCGCAGTCCCTCCCTGATGAATCGGACAATCGTGTCGAACAGGGCGGCAGCGGCATCGGCGGGCAGCACGCTGCTTGGCACGTCGCCCCGGTAGATGCCGCGGAAGACAAACAACCCGACGCCGGGCACCAGCATCGACGCGGCGAGGCCAAGCCCGGCGCCGATCAGCGCGCGGCGGCGGCCACGGGCGGCGAACACGCCCAGGGCCAGCAGCAGCAGCGTCAGTACCGGCAGCACGATCTTGAGGGTGTTGATCAGCCGGTACGCCGATTGCGCCTTGACCAGGTACTTGGCCGAGAACAGGGTGAGCGTCGGGTTGATCGCCGGGATCTTGCTCACCAGGGTGAAGCCGCGCTTGACCAGGTCCTGCTTGACCACGTCGATGAACGGGCCCAGGCCCACGACGACCTGGCCGTCCTTGACGCTGACCGAACTGGGGCCCTGGCCGGAGAGCGCCTTCACCAGTTCCTGATGGACAACGGTGTTGGCCCGGACCCAGGCCTCCGGCGAACCGCGGGCCCGTCACGATCTTGTGGACCTCGCTGTGAATGAACCCGGCGGCCCCGCTGGCGAGCGAGGGGGCCAAAGACTTGAGCAGCGCGCCGGCCCGGGCAGCCCGCGGCTGGAGAGCGCGGCCGCGGCCTGATCGGCGTAACTGGCCGCCTTCAGCCGGGCGGTGATCTCGGCGGTGATCTTGTCGGTCAGGGCATTCTGGATTGCCGGGTTGTGGACCAGTGGCTCCATGGTCGCCACGAAGCGGCCGGTGTTGCTGACCTCGCTGGCCGCCCAGACGGCCAGCACCGAGACCGGGGCAAGCAGGCAGCCGAGCACGATGAGGATCGTGGCCACCAGGGCCCGCCAGCCGAAGCGCCGACGGCCGGACGGGCCAGCCCGCTGTCCGCGCAGCCCGTCTGGTTCATCCTTCTGGCTAGGCCCTGGGTCCGCGACCGCAGGCCCAGGCTCGCCGCCGATATCAGACAGGGGCCACCTCCGGCCGGCTTCGCGCGGGCAAGCCCACTTGCTGCCGCCGCCGTCGCGTCACGACGCTGCCCGGCGCTGCGCCCTACTGTCCTCGGCTGTGGCAGGGCGCGGCTCACCTTCCAGGGGTGAATCCCGGCTGCTTTCTATACGAGAGCCGCCCGCGGCCGGATCCCCGGGCCAATGCGGCTCCGTGGTAACGCGGAGCATGCTGGCGCGGCCGGCGTGCCCGGCAGAAAACGGGCGGGATCACCCCGGGCAGGGGATGCAGACGGCTTCTGCCCGGCGCAGATTGGATGGTAGGGGAATGCAGCAATGGCCGGGAGACCGTCCACGCGGGCGGCCGCATCACGCCGTTGCGCCCCGGAGGGAGTGGTCATGACGGTCAAGGCTGATGGTGTCGCGGCTCGGCGGTCGGGTGCGCGGGCATCTCGTCCACGT
Source organism: uncultured Actinomycetes bacterium (assembly GCA_963795785.1). GTDB lineage: Bacteria > Actinomycetota > Actinomycetes > Streptosporangiales > Streptosporangiaceae > DASXKD01. Next base: position 2,539 of record CAWCKG010000002.1, on the reverse strand, counting down.
CAGGCACGCGCCAGGGCAGTGGAGCAACTGAGCCGCGCGGACCGGGTGGCCCTGGGCAAGGATGCCAGGGCGGTGGCCGCGCTGGAGTCGCATGCGGATTTCCGGCCGGGCCGGTCGCGGAATCCGGTCGGGCTGCTACTGGGGCAGGCGGCGTCGCGGGTGCCGGAGCTGGTGCCGGTGCGGCACGGGCGGATGCTGGTGTCGGCGTTCACGTTCTACCGGGGAGCCGCGCTGCCGATGGCCGCGGATCTGGCCACAACTCCCGCGTCGGGGCTGCGGGTGCAGCTGTGCGGGGACGCGCACCTGTCCAATTTCGGGGCGTTCGCCTCGCCGGAGCGGCGCCTGGTCTTCGACGTCAACGACTTCGACGAGACCCTGCCCGGCCCGTTCGAGTGGGATGTCAAGCGGCTCGCCGCGAGCCTTTCGGTGGCGGGACGCGACAACGGGTTCCCCGCCAAAGCCCGCCGCAAGATCGCCCTCGCGGCGGCCGAGGGCTACCGCACGGCGATGCGCGACTTCGCCGTGCAGCCCCTCCTGGACGTCTGGTATGCCCACGTAGACACGGAGGCCGCCCTCGCGGATGTCAGGTCCCAGGTCGATCCGAAAAGATTCAAGGCTGCCGAGAAGCTGCTGGCCAAGGCCCACACCCGCGACAGCACCCAGGCGCTGGGCAAGCTGACCACCGTGGTCGACGGCCAGCGGCGGATCATCAGCACCCCGCCGACGATCGTCCCCGTCGAAGAGGTCTTCGCCGATTTCCAGGCCGACGCGATTTACAAGCTGATCCGCAGCGTGATCGGCAAATACGGGCGCACCCTGCAATCGGACCGGCGGCACCTGCTCGAGCAGTTCAAACTGGTCCAGGTGGCCCGCAAGGTCGTCGGGGTCGGCAGCGTCGGCACCCGCGCCTGGATCCTGCTGATGGACGCCGCCGACGGCGTCGAACCGCTGTTCCTGCAGGCCAAGGAGGCCCAGCCATCGGTACTGGCGGACTACTGCGGGCGCAGCCAGTACACCAACCAGGGCGAGCGCGTCGTCGCCGGACAGCACCTGCAACAGGCCCAGAGCGACATCTTCCTCGGCTGGACCCGCGTCCCTAACCCCGCCGACGGGGTGTCCCGCGACTTCTACGTCCGCCAGTTGCGGGACTGGAAATTCTCCATGCCGATCGAGATGATGCTCCCGGCCGGCATGGGGGCCTACGCCCGGCTGTGCGGGTGGACCCTGGCCCGGGCGCACGCCCGCTCCGGCGACCGCATCGCCCTGGCCGCCTACCTCGGCGGCTCCGCCAAGTTCGACCAGGCGATCGCCGACTTCGCCGAAACCTACGCCGACCAGAACGAGGATGACTACGCCGCGTTCCAGGCCGCCGTCAAAGACGGCAAAGCCGAAGCCACCCTCGACATCTAGGAAGGCAATTCTCGTCCGTTACGACTGCGGCGACGATCCCGCGGCTGGTCTCGATGAGGTGAGATCTTGCGGGGCTGTTCGCGACAGCACGATGACCCCGAGGGCCAGGACCGTGAAAGCCGCGACGGCGATGGCGATCTTGACCGGGCTGTCGGTGAAGCGCTCCTCGAACAGCCAGACGCTCAAGATGATGGCCGCGAACGGGTCGATGACGACCAGCACCGGCTGGGACACGCTCAGCGGCCCGACGTGCAAAGCGGCCTGCTCGAGCAGCGTGCCGGCGACGGCGGCCACGGCAAGCGCGTACACCGGCCACCGGGTGAGCACGCCGCTGATACCGAAGGTGGTGAGCGTCTCGGTCACGGTCTTGAGGAACGTGGCCATCAACGCCCAGGTCAGCGCGGCCGCCATCGCCAGGACGACGGCCCGGCGCACCGGTGAGCCGCGCGTCCCCAGCGCCGCCAGCACCACGGTGCTCCCGCCGAACACCAGCACCGCGGACAGCCATTCCGCCCGGTCCGGCATGGGGTGCCCGCCGGTGGGCTCGGCCACCGTGAGGAACACCGCCAGCGCCACGCAGACGACCACCACGGCGGCCCACGCAACACCGGCCACGTCCTGGCCGATCCACACCCTGCGCAGCACCAGGACGAAGACCAGTTCGGTGACCAGGACCGGCTGGACCACCGACAGCAGGCCGTTGTGCAGGGCGAGGGCCTGGAAGACGAACGAGCCCACCGCCGCGGCAGCGCCGGCCAGCCACAGCGGCTGCCGGACCAGGTAGACGGGCAGGCGCCAGCCCTTCGCCCGCTTCGGTGCGCCGGTGCTCGCCAAGTGCTGCGTCATCAGGTTGACCGCATTGCACAAAGCGGCGGCCAAGGCGAACACCACGGCAAGAGTCATGTCCCTGTGCCCCTGCCCATTTCCCGCGATGCCTGCACAGCCTCAGCGTTGCACGGCCGTCCGAGATCGCACAGGCCGCTCCCAGACCGGCTTCTCCCCCTATCTCACCCGCTTGAGGTGGTGCCGCTGCGCGCTGGGCGATGGATCGTGAGGGCAGTGAAGGGACCAGAGCAAGGTTCCGCCGCTTGCACCATGGGAGGCCATCATGATGCCGCCAACAACCACA
>CAWCKG010000001.1:0-56898 GCA_963795785.1 uncultured Actinomycetes bacterium | reverse complement strand
CGGTGAGGTCGCCTCCTTCTATGCCCGCTACCGGCGGTACCCGGCGGCCTTCACCGGCATGCTGGCCCGGGCGCTGCGGCTGGGCCCCGATGCCGTCGTCGCCGACATCGGCTGCGGCACTGGGCGGACTGACAATCCCTCTCGCCGGGCAGGCCCGCGCCGTGGCAGGCGTGGACCCGGACATGCTCGCCCTGGCCGCCGACGCCGCTGCCGAACAGGGCGTGACGAACGTGACCTGGGTGCTCGGCTCCGACGCGGCCCTGCCGGCGCTGGCCACACTGGCCGGTGGCCCGGTACTGGACGCGGTGACGGTCGCCAACGCCATCCACCTGATGCCGGAGAACGCCGGCTGTTCGCCGGGGCGATGACCGCACTGAAACCCGGCGGCGGCATCGCCGTCATCGCCAACGGGACGCCGCTGTGGCAGCAGCCCAGCGACTGGTCGCGGGCCGTCCGTCCAGGCCCTTGAGGAGTGGCTGGACACCAGGCTGGAGTCGTGCTGTGGCACCGACCAGCAATCCCGGCAGGGCTACCGCGACGCGATGCTGGGCGCGGGCCTCACCGATGTCCGCGAGGAATCTTGCCGGATATTCCCGGCCACCTGAGTGTTCGACGAACTGATCGGCGGCCTGTATTAACTCGGCGATGCCGCCGCACCGGCTGCCGCCCGCCGCCGAGCGCCCCGCGTTCGCGGCCCGCATCCGCCGCGCGGTCGGCGCGGAAACGCGGCTCGCCGAGCAGGTCCGCGTCGCCGCCCTCATCGGTTTCCGTTCATGATCACGGCAGGATGACTAACTCCATGATCTTGGCGTGATCGGCGCCCAGCCCCGTGGTTGCTGTGACTCCCGCTATTGGTGTGACCGGCCGCCGGTGGTATGGGGCCGGGGTGATTGCGATGGTTGGCGCAACCATCACATTCTTCTGTCGCCGATGGCCAAAACGCCTGCGAACGGCAACTCTGGTGCGGCGCTGTCAGCAGGGGCTACGTCGGGCCGCGACCGTGACGGCCAACAACTGAGGTGTTCCGACCTTCTTCGGGACTGGCTGACCGTCAGCTCGCAGGCAGGCAATGTGCCCCGGCTGCGATCCTCCAGCGGTGCCCGGGGGTGGCCGCGCTTGGCCGCTCGGGGCCGTGGCATCTGGCCCGCTTGTGCCCGACGGGGATCACCCGGCTTACTGCTATGAGGGTCGTCCCGGTGGGCGCCCCGAACCGGTCCGCCGCTGGTAGCCCCGCATGCTGGGCTGTCCGCGAGTGAGCGTCAGAGCCCATCTTTTGCTGCCCGATCAGGCGCGTTACGGGCACGAGCGCGGGCTGCGGAAGAGGTGATAATTGCCCTATGGAGCCGTCAGTGAACCCGGTGCCGTGGGCTGAGCGGGTGGCCCCGGCGTCTGTGGCGTCAGGGCGGCTTTGCCGGGTTCTTGTGACCTGCTGGGCCTTGCTGGGAGCTGGCGGTTGCGCCCTGCTGTTCGTTTGGTCCACCGGGCGAGTACAGGGTAGCTACGGCATGGTCATCGCTCCCACCTGGCTTCCGTCCTGGCTGTCATACATCCTGTGGCTCGCGGCGTTCCTGGGAGCGGTGCCGTGGGTGCTGCTTCTGGGGCTGATCCTGATCCTTGGGGTTGTCCGCTTTCGCCGCGTGGCGCCCGGCAGGCACCTGTGGCAGGTCGCGTGGGCTGGCGCTGTGGCAGCGGGCATTGTGCTGATGGCGCTGGTTAATTACGTGCATATCAGCCCGTACTGGCCGTACACCGGCCCGACCATAGTCAGCTGGGGCGAACTCCCTGTCTCTGCCGGGTTCCTGGCGCTTGGCGCGGCGATGATCGCTCTTTTGACTGGCGCGGCCCGTTCGGAGCCCCGCCGGGCACCGTAGAGCCTTTTTCTGCCCTCTGTGGTTCCTGCTTTCCCCGAGGCCGCACCCGTTGCTGCGACGGCTGGCTTATTCGGTCGACGCGGGAGAAGGCTGCCGTGACAATCCTGATCATGGATTCCGGCAATGTGCTGGCGTTGTGACGGGCGATCTGGTCCCGGTCCTGTGGTTGTGCGGGCCGCCGGGAGTGGTAAGAGCACTGTCGGCTGGGAGATTTTTGCCAGCCTCACGGAAGCCGGGGTCGAGGCCGGTTACGTCGACATCGACCAGCTGGGCATGTGCTACCCCGAGCATCTATCGGATCGTGGACGGCACCGGATGAAGGCACAGAACCTTGGTGCCGTGGTGGCGAATTACCGGGCGGCCGGTGCCCGGTGCATGGTGGTGTCCGGCGTCGTCGACCCTGGTCGCGGCCTGTACGCCGGCCTGGTCCCGCTGGCCGCCTTCACCGTGTGCCGGCTGTGGGCCGGCCCGGACCAGCTCAAGCAGCGGTTCCTCGGCCGGGGCGGCCGGGCCGGCCTGCTGGAGGAGGTGCTGGGCGACGCCGACGCTATGGACGCGAGCGGCTTCGCTGACGTGTGCGTCGACACCAGCGGCCTGCCCGTAGCCGGGGCGGCGCGGCTGGTACGGGAGCGTCTGGCCGGATGGCCCATCCTGCCCGGCACGGGCCGCCCATATGAAGCTGGGCCGGCGACGAAGGACCGGCGACCGCCGCTGACGGGCGATCCTGATGCTGCGCGGGCCGGCCGGCGCCTGCAAGTCGGCGGTCGGCTTTGAGGTCTACCTACGGAGATTGCGGGCCGGATTGGCCGCGGCATATGTCGACCTCGACCAGATCGGCTTCTGCCGCCCCGCGCCGGATCCCGGCAACCACCGGGTGAAGACCCGCAACCTGGCGGCCGTGTGGCAGACCTACCGCGCCGCCGGGGCTCAGTGCCTGATCTCGGTCGGCCCGGTAGAGAACGACGCTGCTGCCCAGGCATACGCCGCTGCGGTGCCCGGGCGGCCATCACGCTATGCCGGCTGCACGCCGGGCCGGTGAACTACCCGGCGGATCATGCTCCGCGGACAAGGCGGCAGCTGGCCTCAGCCAGGCGACCCGCTGGCCGGACGGCCCGCTTCATACCTGCTCCGAGTCGCCGCTAGCGCGGCAGCCGGCGCCGAAGCCCTAGAGCACGCCGTGCCCGGCGCTCTGCGTATCGACACCGACAGGCTTTCCGTCGCGGAGGCTGCCGATGTGATCGCCGCGCGGACCGGATGGCCCGGGCCAGCACCGGCTAGGCAGACGCGGGTCGTGGTGGTTCCCCGTGGCCGCGCGGGCGATCGTGGCGCAGGGGAGTTGCTGGGTTCTTCTTCGCGGCATCGGCCTGCGCACCGTCCGATCGGCGCCTCGGAGCCCGGTCCGGGAGCGAGTCGACCGCGGTCCGGGAGGCCTCCTCGTGCCATTCGACGTGGGCGAGCCCGGCTAGAGGCGTCCTGCTGGGTTAGCCGGGTGAAGGACCTTGGGCCGAAGCGGCCCCATGCCACGAAGGCGGCCATGGCCAGATAGACCAGGTCGCCGATGATCGTTGCCCTCTCGCCACGGCGGAGGCGGATGATCACCGCGCCGGCAAACAGCAACACCGCACCGGTAGCAGCCAGCGGCACCAGAACCGGCGCGATGCCGAGCGCGGCGGGCACGATCAGGCCGACCGCAGCCAGGAACTCGAGGGCTCCGATGGCCTTGAGGGCACCGGGGCTGAAGTCTTCGACCCATCTCGAGGCGGCGCCGCCCATACCGGCCAACTTCTCCTTGGGCACGAACAGCTTCGTGCTGCTGCTGACGAGGAAGACAACGGCGAGGATCCCGGCAACGATCCACAGAGCGAGGTTGAGCTTGCGCTTCATGAGGATCTCCTTAAAGGGGTATCGGCGATCCCGTTACCCGGGTATCCAGCTTCGCGGGCACCAACCGGATTTCTTGGATTGCCCTTCCCACGGCCGTCGCCCGTACGCACATGCTTTCGATCTCGACGATCAACGTAGTCAAGCGGTAGGAGGGCGAGCGGCGCGACGAGTTGCGAGCACGAGAGGCATCGACGGCGGCCATCCGGCAGTTCTCGCACGCCTGGCGCTTCGTTGAAGCGAAGCACTGGCCGGCGTTTTCCATGGGCATGTATTGAAGATTCCGCCGACAGCCCAGCGTTCCAATCGTGAGCTGCGACCTCTCTGCTTGAGCAGTAGGGGCTCGGCTCAAACTTAGAGCGCGACTGAATGTTTCACAGTCACAGGGCACCCAATGGCCGCTGACGGGTCTACGCCCGTGCCGTCAGGGCGCCGTCCCAGGTCACCGCGCCCGCCAGCCTCGTCTGGGGCGACGCTGATCTCGGCGATGGCCGCCGGGGTCTGACCGTTGTGCGGGTCGGCGTCCAGGATCGCCAGGTCGGCGTACTTTCCGGGGGTCAGCGACCCGAGTGATGCCGTCGGTGTGGGTTTGCCAGGCGGCGTCGATGGTGACCGCGCGCAACGCGGACCTCCACGCTGATGCGCTTCAACCGGCATTCGAGCGTGCTGCCATCCTGCGCCCGGCGCGTCTCGACGGCCGTCTGCACGGCGCGCAGCGGAAGAGGGGGGAGACGCTGTAGTCGCTGTGGAACGAGGGCCGCAGCCCGTTACGCAGCGCGCTTGGCCACCGCGTCGAGTTTGCTGGCCCGCTGTGCACCGAGAATGTGGTCGCGCAGCGCCCAGACCCAGTAGTAGAGGTGGTTCATCAAGAAGCTGGGCGACAGCCCGAGTCTGCGCCATCCGAGCGGAAGTGGCCGTCGTCGGCGAGCGAGCAGTGCTCGATCCGGTGCCGCAGGTCCTTGCGGCCGGTGGTGCCGGGGAGTGCCTTCTCAAAACGCCGCCCACGGTGAGGTCGAATAGCGGCGTCGCCGTTGGCGTGTACCATCACCTGCCAGCCCTGATCGTGCGCGTAGCGGATCGGCCTCACTGGGTTCCTAAGCTCGGACAAGTTGGCCGCGCCACGCTGTGCGGAAGCCGAGTGCAGGGCTCGCGCTGGTAGCCGGTCCGGCCCTGGTTGGAGCCGTCGCTGATCAGCCTTCCAGCTCACCGCGCGCACCATGTCATCACCGTCGCCGGGCCGCAGCCCGGCCTTCTCCCAGGTGGCCCGCGCGGCGCCGACCTGCGCGGTCGTGATCCGCGTGGGCAGACAGGGCGATCGGTGGCCCAGAGGCCGTGCAGGATGTCCAGTTCGCCCGCGCCGAACCGGGCCCCGGTACAGCCCTCGTGTACCTTGGTGACCCCCTGGCTGGCGGCAGAGAGCGAGAATCCGCCACCATGCCGTCGAACACATCGGCGTGGCTGAGCGGCGGAACAGCGGACAGCAGCGTCATGATCGCCAGCATCTGCCCCGAACCCACCCCGGTGAGCGCTCCGTTCTCGCGGTAGGTAGCGGCCGCCCGGCGGGTCCGGCGTATGAGGTGTGATCCGTGCGGCCGCCAGCGCCCGGGGGAATTGGCGTAGAGGAAATGCATCGACGCGTTGGCGACGACCACAGGGTTTGTCCGGGGCGACGCGGTCCAGGATCGCCGCGGTCAGCTCCGGCTCACCGGCGAACAGCGAAGGGTCGAACAGCTTCCGGTGACCCACTCGCCCCGGCGCCCGCCGCCGCGGCCGCCTGACCGGGCCGGTCCACCACGGCGTCAAACGTCGACGTTGCTGAACGGCGAGCAGTCCGTCCAGCCGTCGAACAGCACGGTGCTCCACAGGTGCATGTGCGGCTCGATGACGCCCGGGCATTGCCACTCGGTCCCCGAGTTCGAGCACCTCGGTGCCGGGACCGCGCAGGCCGTCCAGTTCGGCGCGGCTGCCCAGCGCCAGCACCCGGCCGCCGCTGACCGCCAATGCCCCGGCCCGGGGCCGGGCCAGATCCATGGTGATCACCGTGCCGAGCACAAGCAGGTCCGTCCGGTCCGGCTGGCCCCGATGGGCGCCTGGGCGCTCGGCGCGGCCGGACTGAGGAGGGCCAGCATGCGGTATCTGACCCGCTGCGCCAGTCCGGGGTGCGGGCCGCAGCAGTCGTGCTGGCTTCGGCGCGGCTCTCGATCCTCATGCGTGGTCACGGCGCCCCCACCTGTCCGGACGTCCCGAGCAGCAGATGGGGGGGCCGAGTCGCCGACTAGTAACACTAAGTATCTCTCTGGGCACAATTAGCGAGAGACCCTGGTGGGGCTCTCGATCATCTGGATGACCTCAGTGCGCCCGTAACCGTGGTGCCGGGCGAACTCGATGAGCTCGTGGACCTTGGTGAGGACGCCGCCGCGTTCTGGGGTGCCGGTGACCGTGATGCCGCGTCCGCCGCGGAAACTCCTGGGCGGGCTGCAGTGACCCGCAGGGGAAGATGCTGCCGGGCCGGGATCCACGGCGCTGCGTGTGGGACGGTTCTGAGATGGAGGATTACCGCATCGTCAACAAGGCCAACTGGGATGAGCGGGTTCCCGCCCACGTTGCGTCCCCGGACTATGGGGTCGCGCGGTTCGCCGAGGACCCTGGGTTCCTCAGCGACGTGGTCCGGTTCGACCTGCCCCGGCTGGGAGACGTCGCCGGGCTCCGCGGCGTTCACCTGCAATGCCACATCGGCACGGACACCATCTCGCTGGCCCGGCTGGGCGCCTCGATGACCGGGCTGGACTTTTCCGCGCCAGCCGTGGAGCAGGCCCGGCGCCTGGCCGCCCGGGTGGGCGCTGACGCCAGATTCGTCGAGGCCGACGTCTACTCGGCCACCGAGGTGCTCGGATCCGGTGTGTTCGGCCTGGTCTACACGGGTGTCGGTGCGCTGTGCTGGCTGCCCAGCATCCGCCGCTGGGCTGGCCAGGTGAGCGGCCTGCTGCGGCCCGGAGGGCGGTTGTTCCTGCGTGAGGGCCACCCGGTGCTCTGGAGCCTGGATGACACCCGCGCCGACGGCCTGCTCGTGCTGCGCTATCCCTACGTCGAGCGGGACGAGCCGATGGTGTTCGACGAGGCCGGCACCTACGTCGAGACCGACGCGGTCTTCGAGCACAACCGCACCCAGGAGTGGAACCACGGTCTCGGGGAGATCGTGACGGCCCTGCTGGACTCGGGTATGGAAATCACCGCCCTGGCCGAACATGACAGCGTGCCGTGGGAAGCCTTGCCCGGGATGATGGAGCAGGCCGGCGGTGGCGAGTGGCGGGTGGCCAGCCAGCCCTGGCGACTGCCGCACAGCTACACCCTGCAAGCCGTCAAGCGCGCGTGAGCAGATCCTCGGCGCACTAGTCCCGACCGCATCACAGTTGGCACTGGCATGGGCTCCGCTTGACTAGAGTCGGCTCGCCCCGCTCAGATACACCGGAAGGCGGCGCGGCAGATCCGGGTGCCGCAGGCTGGCGATGCCCGTCCGCCACGTTCCCTCATGAGGGGCATTACGCTCCTCGTGGCCACCTTCGTCCCGCACCGGAGGTAAAGACCCGATGCCCCACGTTCCGACCACCGCCGGGGAGATCAGCGTCGACGATCTCGGCCCGGTGCTGATGCACGAGCACGTGTTCATCCGGACCGAGACACTGCAGCAGGGCTGGCCCGGCTTCGGCGGCTGGGACGCCGAGGCCGAGGTGACGGCCGCGCGCGAGCGGCTGCGGCAGCTCAGCCAGGCCGGGGTCGGCGCCATCCTGGACATGACCGTGCCGGGCCTGTACCGCGACCCCGTGCTGGTCGCCCGGGCAGCCGAGGGCACCGGGCTGAAGGTCATGTTCGCCACCGGCTACTACACCTACGACAACCTCCCGTTCCCGTTCCAGTACCGCGGCCGGGGCAAGATCCTCGACGACGAGGACCGGACGCTGGAGTCGCTGTTCGAGCGGGACGTGACCATCGGGATCGGCGACACAGGGTTCCGCGCGGCCGTGCTGAAGATCGTGACCGACGAGCCGGGCCTGACGCCGGACGTGGAACGGCTGGCGACAGCAGTCGCCCGCGTGCACGCGCGCACCGGCGTGCCGGTGTGCACCCACGCGCACGCGCCTCCCGGCGCGGCCTGGAGCAGCAGCGGATCCTCGCCGCGCACGGCGCCGACCTGGGCCGGGTGATGATCGGGCACTCCAACGAGAGCACCGACCTCGGTTATCTGGAGCAGATCATCGCCAACGGCTCCTACATCGGCTGGGACCGGTGCGGGCTGCAGGTCGCGCGTCCCGCTCGCTGACCAGCTGGACACCCTGGCCAAGCTGTGCGAGCGCGGCTACGCCGCCGGGTCATGCTGTCCCACGACAAGGCCTCGTTCACCGACTGGTTCACCAATGCCGAGCAGGACTTCGTCCTGCCCGACTGGCAGTTCACCTACATCCACAGCGCGCTGCTGCCCGGCCTGGCCGAGCGTGGCGTCACCGGCGACCAGATCGAGCAGATGCTGGTCCGCAACCCGCGCGAGTTCTTCGGCCGCAGCGAAGGCCCGCCGCCCGCGGCCGGCCCGCCCGCGGCCGCGCCGGAGGCGGGGTAATGGCGACGGCGGCGCCGCCCCGGGGCGCGAACCCGTTCGACGACTCGGGCGTGCGCGCCGACACCGGCGGGGTGCGCCGGTACCCGGGCCTGCATGCCTCACTGCTGGAGATGCTGCGCGACAGCGTCCAGGCTGCCCCCGGTGCCGAGGCGCTGGCCGAGGTCGGCGGCCGCCGGATCAGCTACGCGCAGCTGTGGGATGGCGGCGCCCGGGTGGCCGGCGGGCTTCGCGAGGCGGGGATCCGGCCCGGCGACCGGGTGGCGATCCGGCTGCCGAACTCGATCGACTGGGTGCTGGCCTTCTTCGGCGGCCTGATGGCCGGCGCGATCGTGGTGCCGGTGAACACCCGGTTCACCGAAACCGAGGCCGGCTATGTGATCGGCGACTCGGGCAGCACGCACGTGTTCGAACCGGGCACGCCGCTGCCCGACGGCGGCCCCTGCGTGCACGAGGGCGCGAGCGGGCCGGATGTCGCCGCGATCTTCTACACCAGCGGGACCACGGGGTTCCCCAAGGGCGCGATGCACACCCACGAGAACATCCTCGCGAACGTGGAGACGGTGTTCCGGTGCAGTTCCATCCCGCGCGATGCCGGGCCCGAGTTGCGCTCGCTCGTCGTCGTGCCGCTGTTCCACGTCACCGGGTGCCACAGCCAGGCCCTGCCGACGCTGCGGGCTGGCGGCACGGTCGTGATCGACGCCGCCTTCGACGGCGGCCGGATGATCGAGACGCTGGAACGGGAGCGGATCACCGCCTGTACCGCCGTCCCGGCGATCTACTACTACATCCTCAACCACCCCGGGTTCACGCCCGCGAAGGTCGCCGGGGTGCGCTGGGCCTCCTACGGCGGTGCCCCGATCGCGCCCGCGCTGGTGCACCAGATCGGCGAGCGGTTCGCCGCTGCGCGGCTCGCCAACGGGTTCGGGCTGACCGAGTCCACCTCGATCGCCACGGTGCTGCCGCACGAGTGGGCGGCCGGGCATGCCGACTCCGTCGGTTTCGCCGCGCCGCACACCGAGGTCGCGATCGACGCCGGGGCTGGCGCCGGGCCGGGCGAGATCCTGATCCGGGGGCAGAGCGTCTGCGCGGGCTACTGGCACAACCCCGAGGCCACGGCGCAGGTGTTCGCCGAGGGCTGGCTGCACACCGGGGACGTGGGCCGGGTCGGCCCCGAGGGCCTGGTCTACGTGCTGGACCGGATCAAGGACATGATCAACCGTGGCGGCGAGAACGTCTACTGCGTCGAGGTGGAGAACGCGCTGATCGGTGCCCCCGGGGTCGGTGAGGTCGCGGTCGTCGGCGTGCCCGACGCCATGATGGGCGAGAAGGTCGGCGCGGTGATCGTCCCGCTGCCCGGCGCCGCCGTGGATCCGAAGGCGGTGGTGGACTATGCGCGGGAGCACCTGGCCGGCTTCAAGGTGCCGCAGTTCATCGCCGTCAGCGCCGCGCCGTTGCCGCGTAACCCCAGTGGCAAGGTGCTGAAGGGCCCCTTGCGGGACACCGATTTCGGCGCGCCCCTTTTCGGCTGATCCCGGCCTATCCAGCTCGCTATCGCAGGGCAGCGGTGGGTTTACCTGGTTGACCGGATCCGGCAAAGCGCCGAAGAATGCGGTCATGGCCACCGGGGTCTGCTCATGTTGTGGCACCGTGCCGGAACACGGCTGGGTGAACCTGCTCTCCCACCGCGACATCGTCATCTGTTACCAGTGCCTGGATTGGCTGAACACCAGGCGCCGCAAGAAGGTGGCCGCGGCCGGTGGCGGTGCCGGGGTCACCGGCATCGAACCCGTCTTCAGGGTGACCGACATCGGCCGGGCCGTGGACCACTACCAGCGGCTGGGCTTCCGGACCTCATATCACAATGAGTCCTATGCCTTCGCGCACCGCGACGGCCTGACCATCCACCTCGGTCAGGGCGGCGACCCCTCGGCGGCCGGCGACAGCGTGCTCTACATCCACGTCGACGACGCCGACCAGCTCGCCGCCGAGTGGCGCAAGGCGGGAGTCACGGTGAGCGGCCCCGAGGACTACGACTACGGCAAGCGCGAGGGCTTCCACGTCGACCCGGACGGGAACAAGCTCCGCTTCGGCTCGCCGCTTCAGCAGCCGGAGAGCTGACCAGGGCCTACCCGCCGGCCAGGCGGGTGGCCTGGGCCTGCAGGTAACGCTGTTGCGGGAGGCTGAGCGCGCGCCGGGCCGCGGCCTGGTAGCAGTCGCGGGCCGCCGCCCGGTCCCCGGACATTTCCAGCAGGTGCCCGCGGACGGCGGGCAGCCGGTGGTCCCGGGCGATCCGCTCGTCGGATTCGAGCCCGGCCAGCAGGTCAAGACCGGCCTGCGGGCCACCGACCATGGCCACCGCGACGGCGTGGTTCAGCGCCACCACCGGGTTGTCCGATATCCGCAGCAGCAGCTCATACAGCGCCATGATCTGCGGCCAGTCGGTCGCCCCGGCGCTGGGCGCCTCATCGTGGACCGCGGCGATCGCGGCCTGGAGCTGGTAGGGACCGGTCGGCCCATGGGGCAGCGCGCCGGTGATCAGCGTCACCCCCTCCGCGATGGCGGCGGCATCCCACCGGCTGCGGTCCTGCTCGGCCATGGGCACCAGTTCGCCGTGCGGCCCGGTACGGGCGGGCCGCCGGGCATCGGTGAGCAGCATCAGCGCAAGCAGGCCGGTCACCTCGCCGTCCCCGGGCAGCAGCCGGTGCAGCAGCCGGGCCAGCCGGATCGCCTCCGCGGCAAGCTCCACCCGCTGCAGGTCCGGCCCCGAGGTGCTGGCGTAACCCTCGTTGAAGATCAGGTAGAGCACATGCAGCACCGCGGCGAGCCGCTCGGCGCGCTCGCTGGCCGCCGGCATGCTGAACGGCTCGCCGCTGGCCCGGATGCCCTGCTTGGCGCGGCTGATCCGCCGGGTCATCGTCGCCTCCGGCACCAGGAACGCCCGGGCGATCTCGGCGGTGCTCAGGCCGCCGACCGCGCGCAGCGTGAGGGCTATCTGCGAGGCGGGCGACAGCGCCGGGTGGCAGCACAGGAACAGCAGGATCAGCGTGTCATCGGCGCCGGCGGGGCCGGCCTGGCCGGCGGCGGGTGCGGCCCACTGCCCGGGCAGCGCCTGCCGGGCCACGGTGTCCTCGCGCCGTTGCCTGGCCTGCTCGCTGCGCAGCAGGTCGGTCAGCTTCCGCGAGGCAACCGTGATCAGCCAGCCGCGCGGGTCTGCGGGGACACCATCGCGCGGCCACTGCACCGCGGCCGCGAGCAGCGCCTCCTGGACCGCGTCCTCGGCGGTGTCGAAGTGCCCGTAGCGCCGCACCAGAGCGCCGAGAACCTGCGGCGCCAGCCGGCGCAGCAGATCCTCGGTTCCCTGGCTGCCGGGCATTCGCCGGTCAGAGCTCCAGTTCGCCGCGAGAGTCGGCGATCGGCCGCACGTCCACGACCGCGTCGGTGGCGGCGCCGGCCGGGCCCGGGCAGTCCGCCAGCCGGGCGGCGATCCGCGTCGCCCGGTCGAAGCTCTCGCAGTCCACGATCCAGTAACCGGCCAGGACTTCCTGCGTTTCCGCGTATGGCCCGTCGGTCACCACCGGCGCCCCGCCGACCAACTGGATCCGGCGCGCGTGGACCGGGGCGGTCAGGCCGCGGGTCTCCACCAGTTCCCCGGACTCGGTCAGGTCCTTGCTGAACCCGGTCATGAACGCCCCCATCGCCGCGAAGTCCTCCGGGGCCCAGGCCGGCTTGCCCGGGGCCGCCTTCCCGGTCAGCGCGTCGTAGTCCTGCTGCGAGCCGTACAGCAAGATCATGTATTTCATCGCCGTCTCCTCTCTCCCGGCACCGTAGCCGTGCCGCTACCCCGAACGTCGGAGCCGCCCGCCGCTGCCGGACATCCACGGCCGGTCATTTTCCGGCGCCCCGCCCGCGCCCGGTGCCCAGGCGGCCGGTGGACAAGGGCCGGACGGGGTACGCGATGTCGGCAAGGGCGGCTACCGTAGGCCCGGTGCGGGTAGCGACCTGGAACGTGAATTCGGTCAAGCAACGGGTGCCGCGGCTGCTGCCGTGGCTGGACCAGCGGCAGCCCGATGTGGTCTGCCTCCAGGAGACCAAGCTCGCCGACAGCGCGTTCACCGAACTGCTCGGCGGTGAGCTTGCCGGCCGCGGTTACGCCGTCGCGCTGCACGGCCAGGCCCAGTGGAACGGGGTGGCGATCCTCTCCCGGGCAGGCCTGGAGGACGTCGTCGCGGGCATCCCCGGCGGGCCGGGTTTCCCCGATCCGGAGGCGCGTGCGGTGTCCGCCACCTGCGGCGGCGTCCGGGTGCACTCGGTGTACGTGCCCAACGGGCGGACGCCGGACTCCGACCACTACCACTACAAGCTCGCCTGGCTGGCGGCGCTGAAGGACCAGGTCGGCGCGGGCCCGGAGGCGGTCATGGTGTGCGGGGACATGAACATCGCGCCGGCCGACGCCGACGTGTTCGACCCGGACGCCTACATCGGCCAGACCCATGTCACCCCGCCGGAGCGGGAGGCGCTGGCCAGCCTGGAGGCGCTCGGCCTGCACGACGTCGTGCGTGACCGCTGGCCGGCCGAGCGGGTGTTCACCTACTGGGACTACCGGGCCGGGATGTTCCACCAGGATCTGGGCATGCGGATCGACCTGGTGCTGGCCAGCTCCCCGGTGGCCGGCCGGGTGCGTGCGGCCTGGGTGGACCGGCAGGCCCGCAAGGGCACCGGGCCGAGCGACCACGCGCCGGTGATCGTGGACCTGGACGAGGCGCCGGACGGTGACATCGGGCCGGTCGTGCCGCCGCCGTCGGCGCCCGCCGCCAAGCGCGGCTCGGTCAAGCTGCCCCAGGCCCTCCTGAGCCGGCACGACGGCGTGGCCGGCCGCGCGGCTGCGGAGGCCGTCGGCGTGCCACGGTCGGGCGGGCGAGCACGATCGGCGTGGCCGCGGCGGCTGCGGAGGCCGTCGGCGGTGCCACGGTCCGGGCCGGGCCTAGAGCACGATCGGCGTGGCCTGCGGCGCGGCTGTGGAGGCCGTCGGCCGTGCCACGGTCCGGGCCGGGCCTAAAGCACGATCGGCGGCCACAGGTTGTGCTGTGACGGCGATCGGGTCGCCGGCCCACTCCTGCATCGCGGCCAGGTTGTCGTGCGCCGGGTGCTTGGCCGCCGCCGGCCCGTCGGCGAAAGCCCGCAGCAGGTTCGCCGTGACGGCCCGGGTGAAGTCGCCGGTGTGCCGGTTCATGCCGAACTGGTAGGGCCCGGCGAACGAGGCCACCCAGCGCATGGTCCCGGCGTTGAACACCCCCGCGCCGCTGTGGTGGGTGTAGTACGCCGAATCCGCGTAACTGTTCACGCCGCGGCAGGTCAGCGGCGAGTGGGAGAGGATCTCGATGGGCCGCTCGACCGGCGAGTCCGGGTTGACCCGGTCGTATTCGATGCCCACCAGGCCGCGGAACCTGGTGCCCTTCCGCACCCCGGTCCCGGCGAACATCCAGGCGTGCGGGGAGGCGACCACGTACGCGGCGGAAGTCGGATTCGACTCGTACAGGGTGCCGGTCAGCGAGGACTCGGGATCGGGGTTGGGCGGCTCCCGCCAGTCGCTGGTGACCAGCGCGTTGTCCTTGCCGTACTCCGGGTCCTGCATGTAGCTGGTCTTGTAGCAGATGACCAGCCGCCGTGGGCCCAGCCTGGTGCCGGCCAGCCGGGTCCGCCGGAACATGCAGTTCGCGCCGAGGAAGGCGATGTTCACCCCGGCGTTCCTGGCGGCCGTGACGTGGGCCCGTTCCGGCGGCGACCAGTACTCGTCGTGGCCCAGGGAGAACAGCGCGCTGGCCCCGTGCAGCAGGTGCGGGTCGGCCTCGATGTCCTGGCTGGTGGTGTAGGCGAGCGGCATGCCCAGGCGCTCGGCCAGTTCGATCAGCTTCCGCTCGTGGTAGAGGAACATGTAGGCGCCCTGCCGGTCGTAGGGCCGGTCCAGGCTGACCGCCAGCGCGCGGTTGTTGTAGTCGGTGATCCCGGCGGGCCCGTTGTACAGGTCGTAGCCGCCCCACATGTTGTAGGCCTGCCAGGTCGCCACCGAGTTCTTGATCACGGTCTTGCCCGCGGTCTTCGCCGACCGCACGGTGACCGGGACGAACCGCTGCGGGCCCGCCTCCGAGTCCATCCGCAGCAGGTAGCTGCCCTCGGGCCAGTCATGGGTGGGGATCGTGAGGGACGGATCCCAGTGCGCCTCGACCGTGTTGGTCGGCTTGGCCAGGACCGGCTTGTTCTGCTTGCGGCCGGTCACGGTGCCCGACCGCCACACCTTCCGGGCCAGGTCGCCGCGGTACCAGCCCATCCGGAACGCGGTGACCGTGAACGAGCGCCCGGTCGTCGAGGCGTACAGCGTGACCGGCTCGCCGGGCAGCACGCTGGCCTGTCCCGCGTAGCCCATCATCGCGTCAGGGCCGCCCACGTGCCTGATGTCCCAGCGCGGGTCGCCAGGCAGTGAGTTCTCCGGCACCGGCCCGCGCCGCGAGGCAGCAGACCCGGCACCTGATTTCGGTGCGTCGCCCGAATCGGCAGACTCGCAGCCGGCCGTTACCGCCGGGATGGCGGCCGCGCCAGCGGCCATGCCGATGAAGGCTCGCCGCGAAAAGCGGGAGGGCGAACCCATGGACCCATCCTGCCCCCGCCACGCGCGGGGAACCCACATGATCAGCCGCTGTGCGCTATAGGCCGCGCCACAAATCGGCAAAATCTCCGCCAGCGGGACCGATACGACCGGCCCGGGCGGCGCCGCCGCGGCGAAAAAGGGGATAAGTGGCCCCCGACTCGGCCAGCCGGGCACAATGGTGCCCTCACCATCTGTTACTGAGTGGGCTTCACCACCCGTTACCGAGGAGCCAGGAATGCTGCCCGGTGCAGCCCGGAAAGCCGCCGCCCCGAGCGGGCGCGCACTGCCGCCGCGGTGCCGGCCGTGCCCGGTGGCCCTGCAGCCCTCGCTGGTGGCATGACCGGCCCGAACCTCGCGACGCGGATGGGCGCGGCATTCGCCCGGCGCCGGCCGGCCAGCCCCCCGCCGGACGCGCCGTCCCAGGAGGACCCGCCGCGGGACGCCACCCGCTGCGCGGGACGCCGCAGCCGGGCACCGCCTCCCGAGCCACGCCTGCCCGGGACGCCACGCCAGCGCAGACGCCACGCCTGCGCAGGACGCCACCCCTGCCCGGGACGCCACGCCAGCGCAGGACGCCACCCCAGCCCGCGGACGCCACGCCCGGGCAGCCTCCGGCCACGCCGCCCGCCACCGGGCCGGGCCGAGGCGGCCCTCGCCCGCCTGGGCCATTGCCGTGCTGCGCCGTCACTGGCTGGTCTCCGTACTGCTGGCGGCGGGCCTGGTGCTGCGGGTGCTGGCCGTCGCCGCCTACCGCCCGGCGCTGATCTACGTCGACACGCTCAAGTACCTGTACGGCGCCTCGCCAGGCTCCGAGCCGTTCGGGTACACGCTCGCCCTGAAGATCGTCCTGGTCGCCGGCGACCTCGGCACGGTCGCGGTGCTCCAGCACCTGCTCGGCCTGGCCATGGCCGTGACCGTGTACGTCGTGCTGCTGCGCCGCGGCATCCCGCGCTGGCTGGCCGCACTCACCACCGCGCCGGTGCTGCTGGATGCCTACCAGCTGCAGATGGAGCAGACGATCATGCCCGACGTGCTGTTCGAGGCACTGGTGGTGGCGGGCGTGGCGGTGCTGCTGTGGCGGCCGGTGGTGACCGTGCGGTTCGCGGCCGTGGCCGGGCTGATCCTCGCCGCGGCGGCGACCGTGATGCAGCTCGGCGTGATCCTGGTCGTGCCCGCGGTGATCTACGTGCTCGCCGCTGGCGGCGGCTGGCGCCGGGCCACGGCAGGCACCGGCGCGCTGGTCATCGCGTTCGCCGCGGTCGTCCTCGGCTACTGCGGCGTCTCCTACCTGCACGACGGCCATTTCTGGCTGGCCCGGCACCAGTCCCTCACCGGCCGGCTGGCCGCCTCGGCCGACTGCGCCACGCTGCAGCTGTCCGCCGCCGCCCGGACGGTATGCCCGACGCCCGGCGCAGCAGGCACTGGGGCCGGACTGGCTGGAGCACTCCGGCCAGTCGCCACTGATCGCCAACGCCATCGCGGCCCACATCAAGCCCGGCGCGGCGATCGCGGACCTGAACGCGGCCGTGCTGGGCCAGCAACCGCTGCGGGTGGCGGCATCCATCGCCCGGGACGCGGTCCGCCTGTTCGCCCTGACCAGGACGCAGACCCCCGGCGTGACGCCGATCGCGCGCTGGCAGTTCCAGGACGGTTACCCGGAATACCCGCCGTGGGTCACCGTCTGCTCCCCGGGGCCCTATCTCCCGTATAACTGCATGGTCGCGCAGCAGACGGTGCAGAAGCGGGTGGCGCCGGTCAGCGACCTGCTGGTCCGGCCGGACGGCCCGATCGTCATCGGCGTGCAGCGCAAGCTGTTCGGCGCCTTCCACGCGCACGCGCTCAAGCCGGGTTACGGCGGCCCGGCCCAGGTCAACCGGCCGATCGCCGGGTTCCTGCGGTCCTACCAGCTCGACGGCGGCTACACCCCGGGCCCGCTGCTGGCCCTGTGCACGCTGGCCGGGGTGGCCGGGCTCGCTGGTGCTGCTGCGCCGCCGCCTGTCCGGCCGCACCCGCCAGCTCGGGCTGGCGTGCCTGCTGTTCACCGGTACCGCGGTGTTCGCCCTGCTCGCCCCGGACCTGTATGAGTTTTCCTGGCGTTACGAATTGCCCGCGACGGTCACCCTCGTCCCCGCAGGGGTGCTCGGGGCGGTCACCCTGCTGAGCCTGCGCGGGGCGGGCCGCGCGGCGCCCGGCGAGCCGGTGCCCACGGAGCAGCCACCGGTGCAGTGAGCCGGGGTCAGTCCAGGCCCTGTGCCGGGACGGGCAGCCCGGCGTCCGCGAGTACCTCGGGAGTGGGGCGCGGGCGGGTCCGGACGCCGGCGGAGATGCCACGGAACAGGGATTCCCGCAGCGTGCGCCGGTCGGGTGAGCGGGCGAACGTGCGGGCCCAGCGGCGCAGCGTGGAGCCGCCGTAGGCGGCCCGCTCCAGCGGTGCCAGCGGCGCGCTGTCCCGGAACATCCAGATCTTGTTCCTGACTTCGTAGAAGAACCGGTCGCCGGGGTCCACGTCGGTGGAGCCGAACGTCTTGGTCTTGTGCACCACGACGCTGGCCGGACACAGCAGCCCGGTGTTGCCGCGCAGCAGGCGGGTGGTGAACTCGAAGTCGTCGTTCCACAGGAAGTAGTCGGCCCGGGGCAGCCCGCGCCGCCGGGCTTGCGCCGCGTCCACCAGGATCGAGACGAACGACGCCGAGCGGATCGGCACGCAGCCCACCGCGGCGGCGGCCAGCCGCTCGGCCCTGGCCGCGAACGGCTTGCGGCGCGGGGTGTTCATCGGGTGCTCACGCCCGTCGGTCCACAGCACCCGGCTGGCGATCAGCGCGGGCGGGCGGCCTGCCCGGTCCGTCGCGCGGTCCCGGGCGGCGAGCAGCGCGCCCAGCGCGCCGGGCTCGGGCACCGTGTCGTCGTCCATCAGCCAGATCAGGTCCGCGCCGCCGGCCAGGGCCAGCGCCATGCCGCCGGCGAACCCGCCGGCCCCGCCGGAGTTGCGCTTGAATTCGGCCAGGCGCACCGCGGGGAACTTCTCCCGGACCGCGGCGGCGGTGCCGTCCTCGGAGGCATTGTCCACCACGATCACCGCGTCCGGTGCCCGGTCCTGCGCGAGCACCGCGGCCACCGACTCCAGCAGCAGGTCGCGCCGGTTGTAGGTGACCACGACCGCGGTCACCGGCCGGGGTCGCCGGCCATCAGTGGCCCCGCGTCCGGGTCTTCTCCAGCGCCCGCCAGGCCAGCACGCGCATCCGGCGCACCACGGGGTAGCGGCCGCTGAACTCGCGCACCGTCCGCTTGAGCCGCGGTGAGGCGGCGGCCGCCGCCTCGATCCGCCCGGCCAGCCCGCGCCCGCGGCCCTGCGGTGGCCTGGCCGCCGGGTACTCGCGCTGGTACTGGCCGACCACCAGGGCCGCCGCGGCCTGGACCGCCGCGTCGAGGACCGCCTCGGCCGGCTGATCCGACGGGCTGGCCGCCGGCTCGGTGACCTGCTGCGGGCGCAGGTCGTCGAGGTCACCCGCGATGTGGTAGCCGGACTCGCGCAGGCCGGCGATGAGGGTCTCGGACTGCTCCTTGGCCCAGGCGTCCCGGTCGGCGGGCAGCACCAGGCGCCCGCCGCGCGGCCGGCCGGCCAGTGCCCGGTGCGCGACCGTCTCCTTCACGTTCCACATGTAGAACCAGTCGGGGACCTCGTCCGGGCCCGGCAGCGCCTGGTTCAGCCGCCGCAGGAACTCGATCTCGGCCATCCCCAGCGAGGCGTTCGGCCGGGCGCGGCTGAGGTCCGCGCTGGCCGGGTCGATGCCGAGCAGGGACGCGAACCGCTCCCACAGCAGGCCGCTGGCCGAGCCGCGCGGCGGGTTGGTGATCACATGGATCTGCTCCGGGGGCACGTGCCCGGCCCACAGCCGGAGGATCGCCAGCGTGTCGTGCACCCGCCAGAACCACCACTGGCGCCGGTCGGCATCGGCCGATTCGGTGTCGATGACGTCCCCGAGCCAGTCCTCCCAGCTCCGGGCGTTGCGGTGCTTGACGGTCTCCTGCCACTCGGCGGGCAGCAGCGTCGCCATGTCGCGGACGGTGAGCACGACGTGCACCTGGGCCGGCTGGAGCGAGCGCACGGCGGCGGCGGCCTGCGCGGAGTCCGCCGCCGAGAACAGTTCGTGCGAGATCACCGCGGTCTTCCCCGGCTGCTGGGCCTGGCGGGCCAGGATCTCCCACTCGCCGGTCCAGGACCCCGCCGGGTCGGTGGCCAGCTTCTCGATGCCGCGCAGGTCCTGGCTGGCCCGGAAATGATCTTGAGGGTGGTGCCCCGGCAGCACGACGCCCTGGGCGGCCAGCTCGGTGCGGTTGCTCCACAGCACCTGCTGGATGAAGGTCGTGCCGGTCTTGGGCTCCCCGATGTGCAGGAAGACCCTGCCCTCAGCGGTGTGCTGCGCTGCCAACTCGGGACACCTCGCGGATTCTGGGTGATGACGTAGCTGACCAGGCACAATGGCCCGCCGCCACGACCAGCCGGGCGAATCAGCTCACAAGCTATCGTAGGAGAAGGGGCACCCAATGCAGTACGCGACTACCTGCGCACAAACCTGCACAGAGCTGACAAGCCGCCTATGCTTCGAAGCGTGCCGTCGGACCGCTTGCGCCGGTCCTGGACCACCACAGCACGCATTCACCGGTAAGGAAGGCGAGTTCTGCTTATGCACGAGCCCTTCTCCCTTCTGGTCTCCGTCTATAACGGGGACCGGCCCGACTACCTTCGCCGGGCGTTCCGCAGCGCGGTCCACGACCAGACCGTGCGGCCGGACCAGGTGATCATCGTGCGGGACGGGCCGGTCCGGGCGGAACTCGCCGAGTGCCTCGATGAGCTGCGCGCGACCAGCCCGGTACCGGTGACCTTCGTCCCGCTGCCGCGCAACGGCGGCCTGGGCCCCGCGCTGGACCGCGGGCTGGCGGCGAGCCAGCACGACGTGATCGCCCGGATGGACGCCGACGACGTGGCCATGCCGCACCGGTTCGAGGTGGAAATACCGCTGATCGCGGACGCCGACATCGTCGGGTCCGGGCTGCTGGAGTTCTCCGGCGACACCGACGAGATCGTCGGGCAGCGGGTGCCGCCCACCGGCACCGAGAAGATCGCCCGGTATGCCCGGATGCACGACCCGTTCAACCACCCCACGGTCGTCTACCGGCGGCGCGCCGTCGAGGCGGCCGGCGGCTACGGGGACCTGAAGCTCATGGAGGACTACGCGCTGTTCGCCCGGATGCTGCAGAACGGCGCGCGGGCGGTCAACGTGGCCGAGCCACTGGTCTACTACCGGGTCGGGGAAACCGCCTTCAAAAGGCGCGGCGGCGCTCAGCTACTGCGCTCGGAACTGCGGTTGCAGCGTGAATTCCGGAAGAACGGCTTCACCACGCCAGCGCAGTACCTGCGCAATGTGGCTATCCGCGGCGGTTACCGGCTGATCCCCTGGTGGGTCCGCCGGGCGGTGTACCGCCCCATCCTGTCCCGCGGGCGCGCGCCGCAGCCCGCGGGCGACCCCGCGGAGGGTGACTACGGGCCGCGAACGGCGAGGCCCCGGCCTGCTCGGCCCCGGGCGCAGGCGCCGGTGAGCCCGTGACCGCTGACCTCGTCATCGTCGGATTCCGGGTTCTTCGGGCTGACCATCGCCGAGCGGTGCGCCCGGGACCTGGGCCTGCGGGTGCTGATCCTGGAGCGCCGCCCGCACATCGGCGGGAACGCCTACAGCGAGAAGGAACCGGAAACCGGGATAGAGATACACCGGTACGGCGCGCACCTGTTCCACACGTCGAACGCGCGGGTCTGGGAGTACGCCAACCGGTTCACCGGCTTCACCTCCTACCAGCACCGGGTCTTCTCGGTCTACAAGGGCCGCGTCTACCCGATGCCGATCAACCTGGCCACCATCTGCGAGTACTTCGGCGCCGTGATGTCCCCGGACGAGGCGCGGGCGCTGATCGCCGAGCAGGCCGCCGAGGTGCCCGCCGGCCAGGCGGCCAACCTGGAGGAGAAGGCCATCTCGCTGGTCGGCCGGCCGCTGTACGAGGCGTTCTTCCGCGGCTACACGTTCAAGCAGTGGCAGACCGATCCCGCCGACCTGCCCGCGGAGGTCATCACCCGGCTCCCGGTCCGCTACACGTTCAACAACCGCTACTTCAACGACACGTTCGAAGGGCTGCCGGTCGACGGCTACACGGCCTGGCTGGAGCGGATGCTCGACCACCCGCGCATCGAGGTGCGGCTGGACACCGATTTCGCCAGCCTGCGCGGCGATCTGCTGGGAAACGTCCCGGTCGTGTACACCGGCCCGCTGGATGAGTATTTCGGCTACGCTGCCGGTGATCTGGGCTGGCGCACCCTCGACTTCGAGCTTGAGGTGCTCGGAACCGGGGACTTCCAGGGCACGCCCGTGATGAACTACGCGGATTCCGACGTCCCGTTCACCCGCATTCACGAGTTCCGCCACTTCCATCCCGAACGCGACTGGTACCCCGAGGACAAGACAGTGATCATGCGAGAGTTCTCGCGCTTCGCCGACCATGGCGATGAGCCGTACTACCCGATCAACACCCCGCAGGACCGGGAACGGCTGCTGGCTTACCGGGAAATGGCGGCCCGCGAGCCTGGCGTGATCTTCGGCGGGCGCCTGGGCACCTACAAGTACCTCGACATGCACATGGCCATCGGGTCCGCGCTGAGCGTGTACGACAACCGGGTGCGGCCGTTCTTCTCCGGCCACCAGCCGCTCGGCAGCTTCGGGGGCAGCGATGACTGACGACGCCACGGCGGGCGTGCCGTCGGTGGCCAAGGAGGGCGCGGTGGGCGCGCCGGCGCCGGCCCGGGCCGGGCGCAGCCTGCGGGTCGTGCAGCGGGTGGTGTTCCCCGGCGCGGACCTGGACGTCGTCCCGCTGTACGTGGAGACCAACCCCGAGCGCGGCGCCGCCGAACTCGCCGCCGAATTGCTGGCCGAGTCGCTCGGCAACCGCGACCCGGTCCCGCCGGCGCCCACGGCGATGGGCGTGGCGACCGGAGATCCCCAGTCGGTGATCCGGTTCGGCGTCGGGCTGCCGGCCCACCCCTACGAGGAGATCCTGCCCCGGCGCAGCGCGGCGATCAGCGCGAGCGGCCGGGTCTCGTTCGGGACCTACTTCAACGCCTTCCCGGCCAGCTACTGGCGCCGGTGGACCACCGTGGACTCGGTGACGCTGCGGCTGCGCGTCGCCGGCGAGTGCACGATCATCCTGTACCGGTCCGCGGCCAAGGGGCACAGCTTCCCGGTCGAGACGATTCAGGTCGACACCGACGAGCCGGAGTCGGTGGAGCGGACCCTGCCGCTGGCCCCGTTCATCGACGGCGGCTGGTACTGGTTCGACATCGTGGCCGGCCCGCGGGGCACCACCGTGATCAGGGCGGAGTGGGCCGTGCCGGCCGAGCCGGCCCCGCCGGGCCGGATCAGCCTCGGCTTCACCACGTTCAACCGGGCCGACTTCATGGTGGGGCACCTGCGCGCCCTGGGCGCCTCGGCGGAGGTACTCGACCTGATCGACGCGGTGTACGTGATCGACCAGGGCACCAGGCACGTGGCCGACCACCCGGACTTCGCCGACTCGGCGAAGGGGCTCGGCGACCGGCTGCGGATCATCCAGCAGGGCAACATCGGCGGATCCGGCGGGTTCTCCCGGTCCATGGACGAGGCGGTGCGCGCCGGGGACAGCGACTACCTGCTGATCCTGGACGACGACATCGTCCTGGAGCCGGAGAGCATCCTGCGCGCGGCGGCCTTCGCCGACCTGGCCCGCAAGCCGACGATCGTCGGCGGGCACATGTTCAGCCTCTACGACCGGTCGGTCCTGCATGCGTTCGCCGAGTCCATCGCGCCCCGCAAGTGGTGGTGGGAGAGCTCACCGAACACCAAGGCCAGGCATGACTTCGGCCGCCGCAACCTGCGGAACACCCCGTGGCTGCACCGCCGCGCCGAGGCCGACTACAACGGCTGGTGGATGTGCCTGATCCCCACGAAGATCATCAAGGAGCTGGGCCTGGCGATCCCGGTCTTCATCAAGTGGGACGACGCCGAGTACGCGGTGCGGGCGGGCGCAAGGGGTACCCGACCGTGTCGCTGCCCGGGGTGGCCGCCTGGCACATCCCCTGGCTGGACAAGAACGACGCGCTGGACTGGCAGGCGTACTACCACATCCGCAACCGGGTGATCGTGGCGCTGCTGCACTCGCCGTTCAAGCGCGGCGGGCGGCTGATGGCCGAAAGCGGCGAGCGGCAGCTCCAGAACCTGCTGTCGATGCAGTACTCGACGGCGGCGCTGCGGGTGCTGGCCATGGAGGACATCCTGTCCGGGCCGGACCACCTGCACCGCGACCTCGGCACGAAGATGGCCAGCCTGCGCGAGATGCGCCAGCAGTACACCGACTCCCGCGGGTCGGCCGACCTCGGGGACTTCCCGCCCGCCCGGCGCAAGGCCCCGGACCAGCTGAAGACGAGCACCACCCCGACCAACAAAGTGAACCTGATGGCGAAGGTCGCGGCCGGGACGCTGCACCAGTTCCGTAAGCCGCGCAAGTTCCAGCGGCCGCAGATGGCCCTGCCGTACCAGGACGCGGCCTGGTGGGTGCTGTCCAAGCTGGACAGCGCCGTGGTGTCGGCGCCGGACGGCACCACCGCCGCCTGGTACCAGCGGGACCGCAAGCAGTTCCGGGCGCTGGCCCGGCGCAGCGCCGCCCTGCATCTGCGGCTGGTCATGAACTGGCCGCGGCTGGCCAGGGAGTACCGGGCCGCCGCGGCGGACTTCACCTCGCCGGACAGGTGGCGGGAGACCTTCGAGGCCTCACTCGGGGACCCGCCTGGTGGGCCGTGAGCCAGGCATCCCTCGGGCAGAGCGGGAAGGCGCCGCCCCCGGCTGAGCCGGGCCCGCCCGCCCCGGCGTCCCCGCCCGCCGACGGGGCACATGCGGCGGGCGATGGCGTAACGCACTGTGACGATGCGGCGGCGCAGGCGGGTATGCCGCCGGGGACGGATGCGGCGCGGGCCGCTGGGTGGCGGGCGGCCGCGATCAGGTACGCGCCGGCCGGTGCCGCCGCCGCGGTGATGCTGGTTCTCGGGTTGTGGGGCCTGGCCAGGGATTCGGCCATGGGGAACGACGAGGTGGCCACCCGGTGGGCCGCGCTGCTGAGCCTGCGCGACCTTGCCCACCTGGTGAACAACGTCGATGCGGTGCACGGCCTGTACTACCTGCTGATGCACGGCTGGGTCGCGGTGGGCAGCAGCCCCGAGGCGCTGCGCGTGCCCTCGGTCGCCGCGATGACCGGCGCCGCCGTGCTGGTCGCGGTGCTCGCCCGGCGGCTCACCGGATCCGGCTGGGCGGCCCTGTTCGCCGGCCTGGTCATGGTGCTGACACCGGATATCAGCTACTACGCGCAGACCGCGCGGTCCTACGCGATGGTGTACGCGTGCGTCGCCGGCGGCCACGCTGGTCCTGGTGCACGCGCTGGCCGCCGAGGCGGCAGGTGCGCCGGGGCCGCGCCTCGCCCGCTGGTGGATCGGCTACGGGGCGCTGGTGACCCTGGGCGGCTACCTGAACGAGATGTCGCTGCTGATACTGGCGGCACATGCGGTCACGGTCCTGCTGGCCCGCCACGGCCGGCGGTCCGTGCGGCACTGGGCGGCCGCCGGCGGGGTGGGCGCGGTACTGGTGACGCCGCTGATCCTGGTCAGCATCCGGGAGCACGCCGCCGTCAACTGGATCCCGCGGCCCGGCCTCGGTGACCTGCGGATCCTCTTCCACGACTACTTCGGCGCGACCACCGCGGTCGCGGTGCTGCTGCTCGGCTGCGCCATCGTGGCCGTCCTGCCCCCGCGGTCCACCTGGCGGTGGTGGCGCGGCCAAGCCGGCGGCACCGGGGCAGGCGACAGCGCCAGCACGGGCGCCAGCGCCAGCACGGGCGCCACCACGGGCGGCGGTGCCGGCGGGGCCAGTGCGGCCGGCCCGGCGGCGCGGTGAGCTGGCCTGGTGGCGCAGCGGCGGCGTCAGCCTGGCGTCGGTGGGTGCGCCGTTGCTGGTGCTCCCCGCGCTGCTCCTGATCCTCGAATCGCTGGTGCTGCCGCCGCTGTACGTGGACCGTTATGTCCTCTACGGCGAAGCCGGAGCCGCCCTGCTGGCCGGGGCCGGGATGTGGCGGATCGGGCGGTGGCTGAGCCGCGCCGTGGGCTGGCCGGCCCTGCTGTGGGCACCGGGCGCCGTGATCTGCGCGTGCACCCTGGTCCTGCAACTCGCGCCGCAGCAGCGCGCCCGCACCCCGGAGAGCCGGCTGTACAACTTCGGCGGCCCGTCCCAGTACGTGGGGGCGAACGCGCGCCCGGGTGACGGGGTGCTGTTCTTCGGCACGTTCTTCCGCAAGGCCCGGCTGGGCTACCCGCAGGACTTCGCCAGCACCACCGACTTCGCCATGTCCGAGTCGCCGGAGCAGGCCGGCACGTTCCGCGGCCACGACAAGCCGTTCGCGGCCACCTATCCGCTCATGCTGCGGTACCCGCGGATCTGGGTGGTGGGCCACGTGCCCTCGGCGTACGCCACCGATCCGCTGCTGCGGGCCGAGAGCGTGGTGCTGCAGCACAGGTTCCGGCTGATCGCCGAGCGGCGCTTCCGCGGGATCGCCGTCACGCTCTGGCAGCGGCGCTGACCAGGCCTCCGGTGACCGCGGCGCCCGGCCGGGGCTTGCCGCCCCGCGCCGCGCGCCGGTTGCCGGGCCGCCGGCGAGGGGGTTGACTGGCGTGATGTTCACCGAAGGCGAGCTTGAGTACCTGCGGTCCCAGCGCCTGGGCCGCCTGGCCACGGAGGCGCCCGACGGCACCCTGCAGAACAGCCCGGTCGGGTTCGAGGTCGACGCCGAGGCCGGGGTGATCCTCATCCGCGGCCGTGACCTGGGCAACACCCGCAAGTTCCACAACATCGCGGCCAACGGCAAGGCCGCGTTCGTGGTCGATGACATCGCGTCGGTCAACCCGTGGACCCTGCGCTGCTTCGAGGTCCGCGGCACCGCCGAGGCGCTCACCGGCCAGGAGCCGCCCAGCCCGTACATGAGCCCGGAGGTGATCCGCATTCACCCGCGCCGGATCATCAGCTGGGGCATGGGCCCGGACGGCAAGCAGAGCTCGCGCCGCACGGTCGGCGGCTGACGGCCGCTGACCGTTCCGCGGGGGCGGGGTGGCCGGGGCGGGTTAGCCGATCATGTGGGCCTTGCGCCACAGCCGGGTGGCGGGCGGGCCGATCATGCCGGCCTCGCGCAGGAACGCCACGATCTTCTCCCCGCCGTAACGGATCGTCTCGTGGTGGGCGGGGTTCGCCAGCGCGGCGCGGCGTGCCTGCGCGGGGTCCAGGCCCACGGAGCGGTAGACCTCGGGGCTGATCAGGTTCCGGGACACGATGAAGGCGACCCGGCCGAGCACCAGCCGCTGCATGGGCAGCTCGGCAGGGGCAGCCTCGCCACGCTGCGGGTCAGCTCGGCGCGGGCGAACCCGATGTGCCTGGCCTCCTCCAGGATGTGGATCCTGTTCACCATCTGCACGACCGGCTGGATCGAGTCGTCCGCCACCATCTCCCGCTGGTAGCGGTCGGTGATCTCCTCGCCGATCAGGATGGCGCCCCACATGGCCGGCCCGTGGGCGGTGCTGGTCAGCAGCCGGCCCAGCGCGTGGACATGGCGGGGCGGCCGGTAGTACGGCACGCCCATCCACTCGATCAGCCGGGCGAACATCGTGGAGTGGCGGCATTCCTCGGCCATCTCGGCGAGCGCGTACTGCACGTGCCGGGTGGCCGGATCCTCCTCGTAGGCCAGCTTCGCCAGCAGGCGCATCAAGATGGCCTCCAGCCAGATGCCGAAGCCGGCCACGCTGGCGGCCTCGTGCTTGCCGAGTTCGCGCCGCTGGTCCGGGGTGAGCCGGTCCCACAGCGGCGTCCCGTACAGCGTGGAGCGGTGCTCGGGCAGGTAGATCTTTCCCGGCTCCGGCGGCGCGGACCAGTCGATGTCCAGGTCCGGGTCGTAGGACCGGGCCGCCGTGGAGCGCAGCAGCCGGTCGGCGGTCCGCTCACGGTCGGTGCTGGCGGCCCTGCGCGGGCAGCTCGCTGGTCTTGGTCACCGGGTTCGCCTCCAGCCAAACTGTAACTTGAAGTAACAGTTACCTTTGGTATCATCATCCGCGTGAGCGCGACTGTCAAGGGCGATGCCCGCAGAGACCGGTGGAGCGACCACCGGGCGCGCCGCCGGCGTGAGTTCGTGGACGCGGCGCTGCGGGTCCTGGAGGCCCAGGGCCCGGACCTGCCGATGGACGCGGTCGCCGCCGAGGCGGGCGTCACCAAGCCGGTCCTCTACCGGTACTTCCACGACAAGTCCGCCCTGGTGGACGCGCTGGCCGAGCGCGGCTCGGCAGATCCTGCTCGACCGGCTGATCCCGGCGATCCGGGCGGGCTGCCCGGCGCTGTCCCGGGTGCGGGACGCGGTCGGCGCCTACTTCGCGGTGATCGACGAGCACCCGAACCTGTACTGGCTGCTGGCCCGCGAGGCGAGGCACCGAGGGCGGCGGCGGCCCGGACTCCATCGAGCGGAACAAGGAGTTCATCGCCACCGCGCTCACCGCGGTGCTCGGCGACTACCTGCGGGCCTACGGGCTGGACTCCGGCGGGGCCGAGCCGTGGGCCTACGGCATGACCGGCCTGGTGCAGAGCACCGGCGAATGGTGGCTCCAGCGGCGCTCCATGAGCCGCGCCACCGTGGTCGAGTACGTCACCAAGATCATCTGGGCGGCGATCTCGGGGATGCTGCGCGGGGCGGGCATCGCCGTGGATCCGGACCAGCCGTTCCCCGAGACGCGCCCGCCGTTGCACGCCGTGCCCGGCCAGGACGCAGGGCTGGCCCCGGGGTGACCCGGCCGGAGACGATGGCAGGCAGGCGGCAGAACCAGCAAGGAGGCCAGATGGCCGGGCTCGGCGACTCAGACGGGTACGAGGGAACCGCGGTGCTGGAGGTGGACGGGTCGCGGTTCGACGTGCAGGTGCGATTGCGGGGCCACTTCCAGCCCATCGACGGCCGCTATCACTGGTACGGGCGTATCGACGCGCATGAAGGGCTGGCCGAGTTGCTCGGCCAGGGCAAGGCGAGCGGCGTGCTGACCACGGCCGAAGGCTCCGCCCCGGGCGAGCTGTCCGAACCGGATCCGTCGAACCGGTACCGCGTCACCGGCATCTCGACCCCGCCGTTCCGCACCGGGAAGCCGCCGGCGGCGCCGGAGCCCGAGCGCGCCGGGACCACGCCGGCCGTCCCGCTGCCCGGCCATGTCCGGGTGGCTGTCGTCGGCGCCGGGCTCGGCGGGATCGGTGCGGCCATCCGGCTGCGCCAGGCGGGCGTGACCGATTTCGTCATCCTGGAGCGGGCCACCGCGGTCGGCGGCACCTGGCGGGACAACACCTACCCGGGCTGCGCCTGCGACATTCCCTCGCACCTGTACTCGTTCTCGTTCGCGCCGAACCCCGGGTGGTCGCACAGCTTCTCCCGGCAGCCGGAGATCTGGCGGTACGTGGAAGACGTCACCGACCGGCACGGCCTGCGTGACCACCTGGTCTTCGGCACCGAGGTGATCCGGGCCGACTGGGACCCCGGCCCGGCGCGCTGGCGGCTGCGGACCAGCCGCGGCGAGCTCACCGCCGACGTCCTGATCTGTGCCTCGGGGCCGCTGTCCGAGCCGTCCCTGCCCGACGTCCCCGGGCTGGCCGACTTCGCCGGTGAGGTCTTCCACTCGGCCAGGTGGAACCACTCCTTCGACCTCGAAGGCAAGCGGGTCGCGGTGGTGGGAACCGGTGCCTCCGCGATCCAGATCGTGCCCAAGATCCAGCCCGAGGTGAAGCGCCTGGTGCTGTTCCAGCGCACGCCCGCCTGGATCGTGCCGCGCCGGGACCGCCGGATCACCGAGTTCGAGAAGCGCCTGTACCGGCAGGTCCCGGCGGCACAGCGGCTGGCCCGGCTGGGCATCTACATCTCCCGCGAGTCGATGGTCGGCGGCTTCACCAAGCGCCCGGCGATCCTCAAGGCGGCCCAGCGGATGGCGCTGCGGAACCTGGCCAGGTCCGTGCCCGAGGACGAGTTGCGGGCCAAGCTGACCCCGGACTACGTGATGGGGTGCAAGCGGATCCTGATCTCCAGCGACTTCTATCCGGCGGTGCGCCGGCCGAACGTGCAGGTGGTCGCGTCCGGGCTGGCCAAGGTGGACGGCAACACGCTGACCGCGAAGGACGGCACCACCTGCGAGGCGGACGCGATCATCCTGGCCACCGGGTTCCACGCGGTGGACGCGCCGATCGCCGAGCGGCTCTACGGCGCGGACGGGGTGAGCCTGGCGCAGGCCTGGAACGGCGACATGCGCGCGCTGCGCGGCACCACGATCGCGGGCTTCCCGAACCTGTGCATGGTGATCGGGCCCAACACGGGCCTCGGCCACAACTCGATGATCTACATGATCGAGTCCCAGCTCAACTACATCGCGGACTACCTCGCCACGCTGGACCGCACCGGCGCCGCCGCCCTGGACACCAGGGCCGGCGCCCAGCAGGCCTGGTGCGACGACATCGAGCGGCGGATGGCCTCGACGGTGTGGACCACCGGCGGCTGCGTGAGCTGGTACCTCAACGCCGCGGGGCGCAACCCGACGCTGTGGCCCGGGTCCACGATCGGGTTCCGCAGGGCGACCCGCCGTCTGGACCCGGCCGAGTACGAGCTCATCCCGCAACGGCAGGGGACGGGCCGCTAGCCGGCCCGCCCCCCGCCGCCGCGCGGGCCTCGCCGCGTGTCAGTTGCCAGGTGCCGTTAGCCCGCTGCGGGCGCGCCGCTGGCCGGGGACCTGGCGGACCCGGACATGTGCGTGCACTTGTGGCCCGGCATGGGCCCCGGTGCCGTGGCTGACTTCGGCGACGGCTTGGCCGCCGAGGGCTCGCCGGCGTGGTGTGGCCGCGGGACGACGTGTGCGCCGCGGTTGTCGAAGAGGTGGAGGCGCTGGCCATGCTCAGCCCGAACGCCAGGGTGGCGCCGAGCACGGCCGCGCCGGCGGCCGTGCCGATGAGCGGCTTGGTGATCCTCACACGGTTCTCCTTTCACTGGTACTCCGCCGGGCAGCGGCCTGGCCGGGCCGGGGAACCTCCGCTCCGCCGGGCCGCCGCCCCGCGGGCCGGGTGACCCGTGCTCCGCGCGGTTAGCTGGTGAGGCGGGCGGGGTGATCCCGTGCTCCGCCGGGCGCTGGCCCGGGACGGGCCGGGTGGCCCGCCAGTTCCCAGTACGCCAGCCGGACCTGACCGGGCCCTGCGCGCTCCTTCTCAGCGGGCGCTGAACCGGCCCGGGGCGCGCGCCTCCCCGGCCGCCGCCGAATCCGCGCCGGGACACCTCCCCGGCCGCCGCTGAACCCGGCCGGGGACGCCGCACCTGCCCGGCCGCCGCCGAACCCGCACCGGGGCCACCCGGGGCCCTGCCAGGATGGGCAGGTGACCCTCAAGCACCAGACGTCAAGCGTGTTCGTGTTCCGGCGGCTCACCGGCGGCTGGCGGATCGGGCTGATCAGGCATCCCCGGTTCGACCGGATGATGATTCCGGGCGGTCACGTCGAGCCGGAGGAGTCCTGCGCCGAGGCCGCCCTGCGGGAGGTGGCCGAGGAGACCGGCCTGGCCGTCACGCTGGTCGGCCCGCCGGCCGCGCCGGTGCCGCCCGGCTACCGGGCGCGCCGGGTCGCACTGCCCTGGTGGATCGCCGAATACCAGGTCACGCCGGACAATCACCTCGGCGTGGCGCACGTCCACGTCGATCACCTGTATGTGGCCCTGGCCGACGGCACCCTGCCCGCGGCGCGGAGCGGGCCTGCCCGGCGCGGCGCACCCGTTCGGCTGGTACGCGGCCGGCGACCTGCCCGGCCTTGACATGTTCGACGACGCCAGGCTCCTCGCCCGGCTGCTGCTGGCGGGCCTGGCCGGCGGCGCGGACGGCACGGATGCCGCCGCGGCGGCGGAGGCCCTGGTGGCGGGAGCCCGAGTGGCAGCGGGCCCTACGGAGGCGACGGCGCACCGCGTGAGCTGGGCCGCTCGGTGCCGGGCTGTCGCCGCTCCAGAGTGCGAGCACGGAATCGATGGTGTCCGCCTCCGCCGCCGGCTTGTCCGGCCGGTGCCGCAGCACGCGGGCGAACCGCAGCGCCACCCCGCCCGGATAGCGCGGGCTGCCCTGGACCCCGTCGAACGCGATCTCCACCACCAGTTCCGGCCGCACCCGCAGCACGCCGTAGGCGTTCTTCAGGTCCCCGGCCGGGCCGGACCCCGGCGGGTCGGCCAGTTCCAGCAGCCGTTTGGTCTGCCAGGTGAGCATCTCGTCGGTGAGCCCCTTGAAGGTCTTGCCGAGCATGACCAGGCCGCCCGTGGCCGGGTCGCGCGCGCCCAGGTGCAGGTTGGACAGCCAGCCGCGGCGCCGGCCGTGGCCCCATTCGGCCGCGAGCACCACCAGGTCGAGCGTGTGCCGTGGCTTCACCTTGATCCACTCGCTGCCGCGCCGCCCGGCCGCGTACCGGGCATCCGGGCGACTTGACCACCACCCCCTCGTGGCCGCGCCCGACCGCGTCGGCGAAGAACGCCCCGGCGGCGTCGACGTCCTCGGTGACCAGGCGCGGGACGAGCAGGTGCGCGGGCATCACCGCCGCCAGCCTGGCCTGCCTGACGTGCGCGGGCTCGTCGATCAGGTCCGTGCCGTCCAGGTGCAGCAGGTCGAAGAAGAACGGGGTCAGCGGCGTGTCCGCGCGCTGGCGCGCGACGTCCATGTGGCTGCCGGTGCGGCTCGCGGTGACCTGGAACGGGCGCGGCCGGCCGTCCGGGGCCAGCGCCACCGCCTCCCCGTCGAACACCGCCGCCCGCACGTCCAGGGCCAGCACCGCCTCGGTGATCTCGGGCACCCGGATGGTGATGTCGTCGAGCGTCCTGGTGAACACGGCGACGTCGGTCCCGGTCCGGTGTACCTGGATCCGGATCCCGTCGATCTTCCACTCGACCACCGCGGGCGACAGGCGCGCGAACGCGTCGGCGACGGTGGCCGCGGACGACGCCAGCATCGGTCGCAGCGGCCGGCCCACTTTCAGGCCGAACGCTCGGAGCGCGGCCAGTGCCGCCCCGGAGCCGGGCTCTGGTTCCGTGGCCGGCGCCGGGGGCCGGCCGGCCGGGACCAGGCCGCGGCCAGCGCCGCCTGGGCGACCAGCGGCAGCGACCCGGCCAGCAGGTGAGCGCGGCGGACCTCCGCCGCGGGCACGCCGGCCGCCCGGGCCACGGCCTCGGCCATCACCCCTTCCAGCGCCCCCTGGTGCAGTTCACCGGCGAGCAGCCGGACGAGGAACTCGCGCTCGGTCTGGCTGGCCCGGCCGAACAGGCCAGCCAGCAGCCGCCTGCGCTCGGCCTGCGCGCCCGCCCCGGCGACCTGGCCGACGGCCTCGAACACGGCGTCGGTCTCGGCCACGGTGAGCGGCCCCTCGCCGGTCACGCGGCTCCAGCCGGAGCAGTTCGCCCAGCGACGCGTATCCCACGCCGATCTGGCGCTGCCGCAGTTCCCCGGAGAGAAAGGCGACCACCACCGGGACCTCGCCGGGGCCAGCCCGGCGCAGCAGTCCCGCGATCTCCGTGATCTTCGCGGTGCGCCCGGACGTGGCCGCGACCGCCTCCGACGTCTGGACCAGTTCACGCAGCAGCACAACCGCATTGTGCCCCAGCCCGCCGACACCGCCTGCAGCCGTGGCCCCAGGTCAGTGCCAGACAGCCCAGCCCTGCCCGGTCGGCGCGGGACGCCGCGCGGCTCCGGTCAGGCTGCGCGGCCCCGGTCAGGGCTACTGCGCCAGCGGTCGGGCTGCGCGGCCCCGGTCAGCCGGTGTGGACGCGCCCGTTGACGTCGCTGGCGGCCAGGTGGCTCGGCACCTCGGTCGGCATGGTCGTGCTGTCGGCGTCGGCCGGGGCCGAGAACTCGGGCGCATTGGCCGCGGCGCGCCGCTTCAGCAGGTAGGCGGCGGTGGCGCTCAGCCCGGCCGCCGCGACCAGCCCGGCGGCCAGCACCGGCCAGCGGCGGCGCCGGCGAGCCGGGACCGGCTCGATCCGCTGTGCGGCGGCGCTGAGCATGGCGGCCATCCTGGGTGCCACCTGGTCCTCCAGGGTGTGCCCGTGCGCTCCAGGCGCGGCGCGGCCCAGATACGGGCATGGTAGATGCCCTTGCGGGCGGCCGTCCGGGCGCTGGCCGTCATCGGGCGGGCCTGCGCTGCGCGGCCCGCCTCGCCCGCCGCCGGGCACTCGGCCCTGGCCGCCCCCGCACGTGCCTTGGCCCTGCCCTTGGCCCTGCTGGCCTGCGACTTTGTCAGATGGGACACTAGAGACCTCCCGAGATGTGCTTCCCCGCCTGACTCAGTTCCCCCCGCGGGTGCGCTCAACCCCCCGGTGGGCGGTTCGCCGTCATGGTCCCGATATGCGGGTATGCTCAGGCGACGCCATCATGAAAGGGTCTGCCCCTGGCGGCACCCGGGCCATGCCAGGATTCAGCCATGACCAATACGCTCACCGCCACCTTGCGGACCAACCAGGGCGACATAGTCCTGCGGCTCTACCCCGACCACGCTCCCAAGACCGTTCGCAACTTCGTCGAACTGTCGCAGGGAACCCGCGAATGGACCGACCCGCGGACCAGGCAGCCCTCCAAGGACAGGCTCTACGACGGGACGATCTTCCACCGGGTGATCCCCGGTTTCATGATCCAGGGCGGGGACCCGCTCGGCACCGGTACCGGCGGCCCCGGCTACAAGTTCGGTGACGAGTTCCACCCCGACCTGACGTTCAACCGCCCGTACCTGCTCGCCATGGCGAACGCCGGGCCAGGCACCAACGGCTCGCAGTTCTTCATCACCACCGTGCCCACCCCGTGGCTGACCGGCAAGCACACGATCTTCGGCGAAGTCGTGCAGGGCAGCGACATCGTGGACAAGATCAGCAACGTCCAGACCGACTCCAGGGACCGGCCCGCGAACGACGTTGTGATCGAGTCGGTGGAGATCGTCGGCACCGACGACAGCCAGGAATCCGCGGGATAGCTCATGGCCACCCAGCAAGCCCCCGATGCCGGGAGCGGCTCGGGTGTGCCCACCTGCTACCGGCACGCGGGACGGGAGACCTACCTGTCCTGCACCAGGTGCGGCCGGCCTGCCTGCCCGGAATGCCTGAGATCGGCGCCGGTCGGCCAGCAATGCGTGGAATGCATCAAGGAGGGCGGCCGGACGGTCCGGCAGCCCACCGGGGTCTTCGGCGGCCGCGCGGTGTCGGGCGCGGTCGTCACCTATACGCTCGTCGCGCTCAACGTGGCGTTCTACCTGGTCGAGTGGGTCTACCCGAAGATCGTTGACTACCTGGCCCTGGTCGGCGGTGCCTACGACCCCAACGATCCATGCGGTGGTCGGGGTCGCCCAGGGGCAGTACTACCGGCTGCTGACCTCGGCGTTCCTGCACGAGCAGGGCCTGTCCGGGTTCGGCCCGCTGCACATCATCTTCAACATGTGGGCGCTGATACTGGTCGGACCGGCGCTGGAGCGCCTGCTGGGCCGGCTCCGGTTCCTGGCGGTATACGTGCTCAGCGCGCTGGGCGGCTCGGTGCTGTTCTACCTGCTCGCCCCGGTCAACGAATTCGGGCTGGGGGCCTCCGGTGCCATCTTCGGGCTGTTCGGCGCCTATTTCGTGGTGGCGCAGGCGGCTGCGCGTGGACTCCCGGTCGATCGTGTTCCTGATCGTGCTCAACCTCGGGATCAGCTTCGCGGTGGCCGGCATCGCGTGGCAGGCCCACGTGGGCGGGCTGCTCACCGGCGGGCTGCTCACCGCCGCCTACGCCTACGCGCCGCGCAACCAGCGGACCCTGGTGCAGGTCGGGGCGACCGTCGCGGTGGTGGCCGTCCTGGTCATCGCGGTCCTCACCCGCAACCACCAGCTGCTGGCCGGCCCGGGCTGAGCCCTGACTCACCGGCCGGCGGCTCAGCGTGCCGGGCCGGTGCCGTTTCGTGGGCTCGCTACCGCCACTTCGTGGACAGCGCGACGCCCGCGATGATCAGGGCGAACCCGATGGCGAGGTTCCACGCCGCTGAGCGCCTGTATGGGCAGGGTGCCGCCCGTGATGTAGTACAGCGCGATCCACGCCAGCCCCACCAGCAGGCAGCCGAGCATGGTCGGCACCAGCCAGCGCGGGCTCACCTTGGACTTGGCTGTCCGCGGCGGCGGTGTGTAGACCGCCTTGCTTCTGACTCGGGACTTGGGCACGGTCGTCTCCTGAGAGGGCTTGTGCGTCCAGACTAGTTGCTTCCGGGCACGGTGGCTCCGGTCAGCGGCGACCAGATCGGGCCGCCGCTGACCGCGGGCTCGGCCAGGTGCCTGTCGGCGACGGGCGTCGGCGACGTAGGCGTCGGCGAGGGCGTCGTCGGCGTCGGGCTGGGGCTGGCGGCGTTCTGCACCACGCTGAGGGTGATCTGCGTGCTGGCGGGCACCCGCTGCCCGGCCTTCGGGTTCTGCAGCACCACGGTGCCGTTGGCCAGTTGCGGGTTGGTGACGGTCACCCGTTGGATGTTGGTGAACCCGGCGTTGTTCAGCTGGCCGAGGGCGACCTGGTAGTTCTCATTGATCGACGTCCGGCACGAGGTTCCCGCCGGGCGGCACGAAGATCGTGACCGTGCTGCCGAACTTGCGGCCTTCGTGCCGGCGGTCGGGTCCTGCTTGACCACGGTGCCGGGCGCCGCGGTCGAGTTGTTGTCGGTCTGCACGCTGACCTGGAACCCGGCGGCCTGCAGTGTGGCTCTGCGCCTGGCTCACCGTGTCGTGCTTGACGTTGGGCACCGGTCACCTCTGTCGGCCCGCTGGACACGACGAGGACGACCTGGCTGCCCGCGGGCACCACGTTGCCGTTGGGCGGGCTGGTGCTGATCACGATGTTCTTCGGCACCGTGGGGCTGGGCTGCTTCTGCACCGTGTACTTCAGCCCGGCCGTCGGTGATCGCCTTCTCGGCCTGGGTGAGCGTCTGCCCGTTCACCTGCGGCACGGCGTGGCCGGAACTGCCGCCGCCGAGGATCGCGTAGGCGACGCCGCCCACCACGCCAAGCACGACCAGAATCCCGGCGATCCACAGCACGATGGGCAGCCAGCGCCGCTCCGGCGGCTCGGGCGGGTAGCCGTCGTCGTCGCGGCCGTACTCGTAGCCGGCCATGGCCCCGGTGGCCCCGGCCATCGCGGTGGCCGGGCCGACCCGCTGGGTCGCCGTGCCGTAGGCGGCGGTACGCGGCGCCGCGACCGGCACGCCCTGCAGGGCGCGCTGGATGTCCTGCCGCATCTCCGCCGCGGACTGGTAGCGGTCCCGTGGGTCCTTGGCCATCGCCCGCAGCACGATGGCGTCCGCCCACTGCGGGACCTCCGGGTCCACCCGCGACGGCGGCACCGGGTTCTCCCGGACATGCTGGTAGGCGATCGCGACCGGCGAGTCGCCGAGGAACGGCGGCCGGCCGGTGAGCAGCTCGTACAGCAGGCAGCCGGTCGAGTACAGGTCGCTGCGGGCGTCCACCCGCTCGCCCCGGGCCTGCTCCGGGGACAGGTACTGCGCGGTGCCGATGACCTGCGCGGTCTGCGTCATGGTGGCCTGCGCGTCGCTGACCGCCCGGGCGATGCCGAAGTCCATCACCTTGACCTTGCCGTCGCGGGTCAGCATCACGTTGCCGGGCTTGATGTCGCGGTGCACGATCCCGTTGCGGTGGCTGTAGTCCAGGGCGCGCAGCACCCCGTCGGTGATCTCCAGGGCCCGCTCCGGCAGCAGCCGCCGGTCTTCGCGGAGCAGTTCGCGCAGGGTGCGGCCGTCCACGTACTCCATGACGATGTAGGGGACGTGCGTCCCGCCGGTGTTGTCCTCGCCGGTGTCGTAGACCGCGACGATCGAGGGGTGGTTCAGCGAGGCGGCCGACTGGGCCTCGCGGCGGAACCTCGCCTGGAACGTCTGGTCCCTGGCCAGGTCCTCGCGGAGGGTCTTCACCGCGACGATGCGGTCCAGGCGGATATCCCGTGCCCGGTACACCTCGGCCATGCCGCCCCGGCCGACGATGCCGTCGAGCTCATAGCGGCCGCCGAGGAGGCGGGGCTGTGTCATGTCTCGCACTTGTCGAATCCGTCCTGGGTCGTAGTCAACCGCTGCTCCGGGAACTCATCGTTTCGATGAGTTCGAGGTAGTTCATGTACGCCTTGATGATCTGCACGGCCACCGGGGCGGAGGCATCGGCGCCGAGACCACCGCCCTTTACCACGACGCCGACGGCTATCTCCGGGTTGCCATACCGGCGCGAAGCAGGTGAACACGGCATCGTCGAGGCCGGTGTTGTTGGGCCCGTTCTGCGCCGTCCCCGTCTTCGCCGCGACCTTGATGCCGGGCAGCAGGCGGCGCGATGTCGCGCGCGGTCCCGTACGGCTGGTTGACCACGTCGAACATCATCCGGCCCACGTCGGCCGGCCACGCCCGGGCTGACCGCGTGGCTCAGCACGCTGGGCTGGGCGGTCACCAGCGGGGTCAGGTTCGGCGCGATCACCTTCTGCACCAGGTAGGGGCGCATCAGCGTGCCCTGGTTCGCGATCGCCGCCGCGAACATCGCCTCCTGCAACGGGGTCACCGTGTCGTTGTACTGGCCGATCGCCGAGTAGGCGGTGAAGTCGGGGTTGGACACCGGCGGGTAGTTGCTCGGCGAGACCAGCAGCGGGATCCGCAGCGCCCGGTTCATCCCGAACGCGTTGGCCTGCCGGCGCAGCTTGGCGCCGCCGAGGTGCTCGCCCAGGCCGCCGTAGACGGTGTTGCAGGACACGGCGAACGCGTAGATCAGCGGGACCGTCCCGTTGCCGGTCGGGTTGCTGCCGTCGTCGCAGGGCAGGTTGTCGTAGTTGATGAGCTGGTTGGTGGTACCGGGCAGCTTGAGGTTGGTCGGGGCGTAGTAGCGGCTTTCCGGGGTGTACTTCCCGGTCGAGAAGGCCGTGGAACTGGTCACGATCTTGAACGTGGAACCCGGCGGGAAGGTCTCGTTGATCGCCCGGTTCAGCAGCGGCTGCTGCGTGCGAGCTGAGGTACTTGTTGTCGGCCTTGATGAGCGCGTTGCCGTTGAGCGTGGCCAGCTTGTTGGGGTTGAACGACGGGTAGGAGGCCAGCGCCAGGATGGCGCCCGTCTTCGGGTCGATCGCGACGGCGCCGCTGGGCAGCCCGGTGGCCTTGAGCGCCTGGTAGGCGGCCTGCTGGGCGGCGGAGTTGATGGTGAGCTGC
This sequence comes from uncultured Actinomycetes bacterium, assembly GCA_963795785.1. Classification (GTDB taxonomy): domain Bacteria; phylum Actinomycetota; class Actinomycetes; order Streptosporangiales; family Streptosporangiaceae; genus DASXKD01. The sequence continues at coordinate 18,517 of CAWCKG010000001.1, read as the reverse complement.
ACCGTCGCGCCCTTCTTGGGCTTACCGGTGACCAGGTCGATGAGGTTGCGGACGGCGAGCCGCGGGTCGGTGCCGGCCAGCAGCCGGTCCTCCGCGCCCTCGATGCCCGTCTTGCGGTACGGGGTGTCGTAGCCGGTCACCGGCGCGTACGTGGCCCCTGCCGGGTAGTACCGCTGGTAGCTGTACACACCGCCGATGTGCTTGGACTCGGCGATCGTCTGGTTGTCCGAGGTGATGATCGCCCCGCGCTGGTACTGGTACTGCAGCGCGAACGTGCGCCCGTTACCCGGGTCGTCGGCGAGCTTGCCGGCCTCGAACCCCTGCACGTAGTTGGCGTTCGCCAGCAGCAGCAGGAACATCGCCAGGCAGGCGAGGGAGACCCGGCGCAGGGCATGGTTCATCCGGCCCGCACCACCTGGGTCATGCCCTCGTCCTGGATCGGCTGCGGGGCGGGCCGCCTGGCCGTGTCGCTGATCCGCATCAGCACCGCGATGAGCATCCAGCTCGCCACCAGGGACGAGCCCCCCTGGGACAGGAAGGGCGTGGTGATCCCGGTGAGCGGGATGAGCTGCGTCACCCCGCCCACGATAACGAAGACCTGCAGGGCCACCACGAACGCGAGACCGCCGGCCAGGAGCTTGGAGAACGGGTCCCGCACGGCGATCGCGGCGCGCAGCCCGCGCTGCACGATCAGGCCGTAGATCAGCAGCAGCGCCATCAGGCCGGTGAGGCCGAGTTCCTCACCGAACGCGGTGATGATGAAGTCGCTCTGCACCAGCGGGGTCAGGTACGGCTGCCCGTGCCCCAGCCCGGTGCCCAGGACCCCGCCGAAGCCCAGGCCGTACAGGCCCTGGGCGAGCTGGTAGGACGGCACGCACGGGACATGCACGCTGGCGGACCCGCAGAACACGTTGGCTGTACTGGATCGGGTGCAGCCAGATGGCGAACCGCACCCCCACATGGGAGACCAGCTTGCTGGCGGCCCAGGCGCCGACCAGGAACAGCGACGTCCCGATGAGCAGCCACGAGGTGCGCTGGGTGGCCACGTAGAGCATGATCAGGAACACCCCGAAGAACAGCGCCGAGGTGCCGATGTCGCTCTCGAACACCAGCACCAGCAGGCTGGCGCCCCAGGCGATGAGCACCGGCCCCATGTCCCTGGCCCGGGGCAGCGCGATCCCGAGGATGTGCCGGCCGGCCAGCGCGAGCACGTCCCGCTTGGCCACCAGGTAGCCGGCGAAGAAGACGGCGAGCGCGAGCTTGGCGAACTCCTCCGGCTGGATGCTGAACCCGCCGAGGGCGATCTGGATCTTCGCCCCGGTCCCCGGCACCTCGCTGATGCTGGACGGCAGCAGCGCCGGAAGGGCGAGCAGCACCAGCCCGATGGCACCGAGCGTGTAGGTGTAGCGCTGCAGCGTGCGCGGCTCGCGGATGACCACGAGCACGGCCACGAACGCGATCACCCCGATCGCGCTCCACATGAGCTGGAACGTGGTGGTCGAGGCGCTCATGGTGGAGATGGCGTTGCCGGGGTTGCCGTTGCGGCCCGACTCCTGGAGCCGGTAGATCATCACCAGGCCGAGGCCGTTCAGCAGCGCGGCGAGCGGCAGCAGCAGCGGGTCCGCCCACGGGGCGAGCTTGCGGACGGCCAGGTGCGCACCGAGCATCAGCACACCGAAAAGTACTCCGTAGGTGGCGAGCCCGGTCGGCACATGCCCGTTCAGGCCCAGCCCGACGCTCGCGTAGGCGAACAGCACCACGCCGATGGAGAACGCGAGCATGATCAGCTCGGCCCCGCGCCGCCCGCGCGGCAGCGGCACCGCCAGGCTCGGCTGCGGGCGTCATCGCCCCGGTGGTGCCGGTCCCGTTGCCGGTAGCCCCGAGAGCGCTCATGAAGATCCCCCGGAGCCCGTGCTGCCGCCGGTGGCCGCGGGGCCTGGGCAGCCCGGGGGGATCGTCGGCTGGGTCTCGGTGAACGTCGGCGGTGTGGACGGTGCTCCCTGTCCTTCGACAGTCGATGCGGCTTGAGGTCGTGCCACTTCTTCTGGTAGGCGGCCTTGGCGGCCTTGTACGCGGCCAGGTCCGAGCTGTACTTGGCCTGCGGCCGCGTATGCGGTCAGGCAGGCCTGGTACTGCTTGCGGATGTTCGCCACGATGGCCAGCGCGCCGCCGCGGCTGGTGGCGGACACGGTCGCCCTGATCTGCCCCTGGTACGGGGACGGGACCCCGGCCAGCGGGATGTCCGGTCCGCTGGTACACGTGCGACAGGTTGACCCCGGCCACGGACTGGTTGACCCCCTGGAAGATGGCCACCTGGCCGCCCTCGGTCCCCACGTAGTACTGGTCCTGGGTGTACCGCCAGCCCAGGTAACCGCCGCCGATGATCAGGATGAGCAGCAGCACGAACAGCGACCTGACGATCGGCCAGCGGCGCCGGGCGGGCTCGGTGTCCTCCTCGTCGTGGCCGTGCCGCATCCGCGGCGCGGGGTCGTCGTGGTCGACCACGATGGCCGCCTGCGGCTGGGTCTGCGACAGCAGGTGCGCCCGCGCCGCCGGGCTGTCGGTGCGGATCGTCGGCCTGCCGCCGTTGGAGGCCGCGCCGGCCAGCACGGAAGGCCTGCCCGGCGAGCGGGGCGCGGTCGCGCTGTCCACCACGTCGGCGACGATGCAGGTGATGTTGTCCGGCCCGCCGCCCCGGATGGCCAGTTCCACCAGTTGCAGGACGGCGTCCTCCGGATCTGGCACGGTCGCCAGGGTCCGGTGCAGCGTCTCCTCGCTGACCACCCCGGACAGCCCGTCCGAGCACAGCAGGTACCGGTCACCGGCGTGCGCCTCAAGTATCGACAGGTCCGGCTCGGCTTCCGAGGTCCCGTCCAGGGCGCGCAGCAGCAGCGACCGCTGCGGATGGGTGGCTGCCTCGTCCGGGCTGATCCGGCCGTCGTCCACCAGCGACTGGACCAGGGTGTGGTCGTGGGTGATCTGCTGGAACTCGCCGCCGGACAGCACGTAGGCGCGCGAGTCGCCGATGTGGCACAGCGCCACCTTGCCGCCCGACCAGAGCATGGCGGTGAGCGTGGTGCCCATCCCGCTGATCGACGGGTCGGCGCTGACCATGTCGTGCAGGATCTGGTTGGCGTGCGCCACCGCGGTGGACAGGGCGATCTGCAACTCGCTCGGGGGCATGTCGTCGTCGAGGTCGGCCAGCGCGCCGATGGCCACGGCGCTGGCCACCTCACCGGCGGCATGGCCGCCCATGCCGTCGGCGACGGCGAGCAGGCGCGGTCCGGCGTAGGCCGAGTCCTCGTTTCCCTCACGGAGGAGGCCTACGTCCGAGCGGACCGCGTAGCGGAGTTCGAGTGTCATTTGCGGAGTTCCAGGACGGTCTTGCCGATTCGGATCGGCACGCCCGGGGGCACCGGGGTCGGCTGGGTCACTTTCTGCCGGTCGAGGTAGGTACCGTTGGTCGACCCAAGATCCTCAACAATCCACTGACCGTCCTGCGGGAACAGCCTGGCGTGTCGCGTCGAAGCGTAGTCGTCGTTCAGCACCAGCGTGGCGTCATTTGCCCGGCCAATGGTGATTTGCTGGTCCGCCAGCCCGATCGAGGTCCCGGCCAGCCCGCCCGCCGTCACCAGCAGTCGCTGCGGCGTGCCGCGGCCCGGCTTCCCCGGCCGGGCCGGGCGGGGCGCCTTCGACCTGTGGTGGCTTGCGCTGCGCCGCCGCTGGCGGCCCGGCCGCGCCAGAGCCGAACAGGTCCGTGCGCACCACGCCTACCGCCGCGATGACGAACAACCACAGGACCGCCAGGAAGGCGAGCCTGATCAGCAAGCAGCGTGAGGTTATTCATCGGGTCATGTGTCCTCGGGTGGGCCGAGTCCGCAGTTTGCCTTTCAGTACTTGTCCCGCCAGGGAGTCAGTATGCAGCGTCCCGGCGGAACACCAGGGTGGTCCGCCCGAGCGTGACTCTCGTCCCGTCGGTGAGCGCCACGCGCCGGACCGGCTCACTGTTCACGAACGTGCCATTGGTGGAGCCCAGGTCCACCAATACCACCTGGTCGTCTTCGACACGCAGCTCAGCGTGATGACGGGAGACACCAGGGTCGACGAGGCGCAGATCGCAGTCGGTTCCCCGGCCGAGCATGGTCACCGGTGAGGTCAGCTCATACGTGCGCTGCGTGTTGCCGTCGCCGCCGGGCTCCGGGCCGGACACCAGCAGCCGCGGGCGGCCGGCGAAGGCACCGGGCGGGCGTGGCAGGTCGCTGGCCGGCCGCCGGATCTCCCCGCCCTCCACCGTGGTGCCACGGATGACCCCGGAGCGGATACGGAACGTGCCGGTCGTCAGGTCGGGCACGCCCTCGAAACGCATCCGCACCGGGCCGACGAACGAGTACCCCTGCTCCTTGGCATGCTCCCGGGCCAGGGTGGCCAGCTCGATCCCCAGGCTGTCCGCGTAGACCTCCAGTCGCTGTGGTCGATGTCGGACAACTCCACGACGAAATCGTTCGGCACCAGCGTCCGGCCCTGCGCGACGATCGCCGCGCGGTCGTCCATCTCGCGCTGAACCGCACTGGCGATCTCCACCGGTTCGACTTCGGATTTGAACGCCCGCGCGAAGGCACCCTCCACCATCCCCTCGAGCCTTCGCTCGAAGCGCTGCAGCACTCCCACCGGGTACCTCCTTCCCCTGCTCGCATCAGATGGTATCGGCGGTGAGGACCCGCATGAGGTCGTGCTAACCTGACTCGTTGCCCGGGCGGGTGGCGGAACGGCAGACGCGCACGGTTCAGGTCCGTGTGTCCGCAAGGACGTGAGGGTTCAAATCCCTCCTCGCCCACGAGCTAATTCACCATGGTCGGTGGCCTTCGGCCACCTTCCCCCACGGCCGCGATCATCCCCGGGGGGCGACCCCCCGGACCCCCACGATTCCCGGTTGCCGTCCGCTGCACAGCCCCCCAAGATCACCGCTACGCCACATTTCCCAGATTCCTGGGTCCCGAGCGCACCCACAGCAACCCCGATACCCCTCTCGCTCTCCCTCTCTGCTTCTGCTGCGGCGTCCCGGACCTCAGCCGCCTCCAACGGCCGGAGGGTCACCTGGGCGCGGAGTTCTGTCCGCGACCAGGTGACCCTCCGGGCGTCCCCACAAGCCGGTTAGCGACACTGTTACCTACAAGCAACCCCGCAGATCACGGCACCACGATCACCGGACACCGCGCATGCCGCGCCAGCCACCCAGGCACCGACCCCGCCACGTGGTGCCACCTCTGCCGAGGCGCCCCTATCACCAGGGCATCCGCACTCAGCTCATCCGCCGCCGTCGACAGTTCCCGCGCCGCGTTGCCGTGCCGCATGATCACCCGCACGTCCACGCCGGCGCAGTCGCACACCTCGGCAAGCTCGCTGCGGACCCAGCGTTCTGTTTCCGCCCGCGCCCCGGGCGCGCCGATGACCTGGCCGGTCAGCGGCTCGCAGTAGACACCGGGAGTGACGTGGACGATCACCAGCGGGCGGGACAGCCGCTGCGACACTCCCGGCGGCATAGGCAAGCGCGTTGCGGCTGGACGGCGACCCGTCATAGCCGACCACGACCGGGTGGTCCAGCCTCGCGTCCGTGCCAGACTGGCGCGCGGCTCGTTGCCGTGCACTCGCCGCCGCCGCGGATCCGGCTGGCCGCCAAGGGGCGAAGACTCTGCTTGGTCCATGGCCTCTCGTCCTTTGTAGGGTCCATGGTCCGCTCACGAGGGCGCTCCCGCAACGTCAAGCGGAAGCAAAATCAAATTATAAGTTAGTTTTCGCCAAACAACTAAATGGCTCGCGGCGATCATGGCGGCCCCCGGCGTCCCGGTCATCGGGAGCCAGGCGGCACAATCGATACTGTGCCGGAGCTGCCAGAAGTCGAATCTCTCGCCGTCTTCCTGCGGGAACGCGCGACGGGAGCGGAGATCGACTGGGCCGCGAGCACGGCCATCTCGGTGCTCAAGACCTACCGGCCCGGACCTGAGCGCGCTGTCGGGTCAAAAGGTCACCGGGACCGCGCGGTACGGCAAGTTCCTCGACGTGGTCAGCGGGCCGGAGCCGCTGCACCTGGTGATGCACCTCGCCCGGGCCGGCTGGCTGCGCTGGAAGGACGACCTGCCCGAGCAGCGCCCCAAGCCCGGCAAGAGCCCGCTCGGCTTCCGGCTCCGGTTCACCGACGGCAGCGGTTTCGACCTGACCGAGGCCGGCACCAAGAAGCGGCTCGCGGTCTACCTGGTCACCGACCCGCAGCAGGTGCCGGGCGTCGCCTCGCTCGGCCCGGACCCGCTGGCCGACGACTTCACCGTGGACACGCTGGCCGGCCTGCTCAAGGGCCGCCGCACCCAGATCAAGGGCGTGCTGCGGGACCAGAAGATCATCGCGGGCATCGGCAACGCCTACTCCGACGAGGTGCTGCACGCGGCCAGGATGTCGCCGTTCAAGATCGCTTCCAGCCTGACCCCGGACGAGGTGGCCGCCCTCTACGCGGCGATGACCGAGTCCTTGCGCGAGGCGGTCGAGCGCAGCGCGGGCCTGGCCGCCGCCGACCTCAAGGCGGAGAAGAAGTCCGGCCTGCGGGTGCACGCCCGGACCGGCCAGCCGTGCCCGGTCTGCGGCGACACGGTGCGGGAGGTGTCGTTCGCCGACTCCTCGCTGCAGTACTGCCCGACCTGCCAGACCGGCGGCAAGCCGCTCGCCGACCGCCGCATGTCCCGGCTGCTGAAGTAGCCGCCGCGGCCAGCTGCGGGACCTGCGGACGCGGCGTCACCAGTCGATCTCGAACCACACGGTCCGCCCGGCGCCGCCGTCCTCCCGGCCCCACCGGCTGGCCAGCTCGCCGACGATCAGCAGGCCGCGCCCGCTCTGCCCGCCGCCGTCGCGCTCGCGCCCCCACGGCCCGCCCTCGTCCGTGACCTCCACCCGCACGCTGCCCGCCCGCACGGCGCGCGATCACGGTGAACCTGCCCCCGGGCCGCCCCGACCGGCTGTGCAGCACCGCGTTGGTGGCCAGTTCCGACACGCACAGCAGCGCGTCGTCCGCCGGCCGGGCACCCGTCCAGCACCCCGGCCAGGAACCGGCGCGCCTCCCGCACCTGCCCGGCGTCACCAGGGAACACCTGCGCGGTGACGGACAGCGCGGCGAGCAGCCGGCAGGTTGGCGGCCATGCCCTCTCCGTTCGCGTCGGTTGCGGTTGCCCGCACAGCGTGTCGTGGCCGCACTACGCTTTGGAAGAGCAATAGAGCATGCGTAACGACGGCCCATCCAGCCCGTGTCATCGCAGCCGCTGATGTGAGGACGTGTGACGAAATGCCCCCGGCCCGTGACAACGACCATTCGGCGTTAGCCCTGTTCGCGGCCGAACTCCAGGCCGCCCGCGCCCGGGCAGGCATGTCGCGCGACGAGCTTGCCGCGCGGATCAACTACAGCCCGTCCCTGGTGGGCATGGTCGAGAGCATGCGCCGGGTGCCCCGGCTGGACTTCGCCCAGCGCTGCGACGAGGCGCTAGCCACGACGGGAACCTTCGCCCGCCTGCACGAGCACCTGCGCACCGCCCCGTTCCCCTCCTGGTTCCGCCCCTTCGCCCAGCACGAAGCCGAAGCCACCTCCCTCCGCACGTTCCAGCTAGTCCTGGTACCGGGCCTGCTCCAGACGGCGCGACTATGCCCGTGCGCTGCTGAGGACCCGGGTCGGTGCCACCGAGGACGAGGTCGACCAGTTGGTGGCCGCTCGCCTGGAGCGCCAGGCCATCCTGGACCGCGACGACCCGCCGCTGCTGTGGGTCGTGATCGACGAGGGCGTGGTGCGCCGTCCGGTCGGCGGCGCAGAGGTGATGCGGGCACCAGGTCGAGCACCTGGCCGAGATGGCCGGGCGGCCCAGCGTCGTGATCCAGGTGATCCCGCAGCGGGGTTGGCGCGCACGAGGGCGTAGCACGGAGCATTTGTGATCGCGGATTTCGCGGCGTCGCCCAGTATCGTGTACCTGGAAACGGCGCTGACCGGGCTGGTTGTCGAGCGCCCCGAGGATGTCGCCGCGGTCACGCTCACTACGACACGCTGAAGACCGAGGCGCTGCCCCGAGCAGCCTCGCTTGAACTCTTGAGGGAAGTGGCCAAGACATGGACCTGACCGGCGTTAGCTGGCGCAAGTCCAGCTACAGCGCGAGCAACGGCGGTGACTGCGTCGAGGTCGCCGAGGTGTGGCGCAAGTCGTCCTACAGCGGCGGCAACGGCGGCAACTGCGTCGAGGTGGCCGCCACGCTGCCCGCCGCCATCGCGGTACGCGACTCCAAGGACCCCGACGGCCCCAAGCTGATCTTCACCCCGCAGGACTGGGCCGCCTTCACCGCGACGATCCGCACCGGCGGCTAGCGCGGCGCCCGCGCTAACAGACGTGGCGCGTCACCACCGTGGTGTGGACCGTCTTGCCGCCAGGTGGCGGTCGTCTCGTACGTGTCGCCCACGGTGCACGTGTAGCTGGCCGTCGCCGTTGAGGTCGGGTGGCACCAGGGGTCGCGCTCTTGGTCCGGTGGCGACCAGCACACCGTTCTGGTAGCAGGTCCACCGTCAGCGTGACGTCCTTGGCCTCGGCCATCACGCAGTAGACCTCGCCTGAGCCGGTTACCTGGGCGCCGATGGTCTGGCCGACATGATCGCCGCAGCCGCGCCCGCGGGGTCGCCTGCGGCAGGCATCGCCGTCACCGACAGCGTGCCCGCCGCCAGCAGGGTCGCCGTCGCCACGGTGATCACCCGGTGCCTCATGCCTGGTCCCCCTTCTGGGCTTGACTCAACCGGCCGGCCGCGGGACTGTCTATGGGCAGTTTGTGCAGATCGCCGCGTGGCAAGCTGGGGGACGGCCGTGCATGTGTCACTGAGTGCGCTGGAAGGTGCGCTCCGGTTCGTCGAGGATCTGGCGGAGACCGACGATCCCGCCGATCTGGGCAAGCGCGCGCTGCCAGGGCTCGACCGGTTGATCCGTGCCGATGTGCTCTCCTACAACGAGTTCGGCCCCGAGCCCGGCCAGGTGTACTACTGCGCCTACCCGGAGGGTAGTGGTCTTCAGCCCGGCCAGCCTCGCCGCGTTCGAGGCGCACGTGCAGGAGAACCCACTGGTCGCTCAGCCAGCAGGCCACCGGGGACGGCAGCCCGGTGAAGATCAGCGACTTCCTCACCAGGGAGCGCTTCCACGCCCTGGGCCTGTACGCCGAGTTCTACCGGCTCCTGCCGGTGGAGCACCAGATCGCCATCGGCCTGCCCAGCGCGGACGGGCGGATCATCGGCATCGCGCTCAACCGCGGCCGCGGCGACTTCACTGAGGACGACCGTGACCTGCTCGCGGTGCTGCGCGCGCCGCTGGTGCGGGCGATGGCCCGGGCGCGGTCCCGGCACCAGGCCCGGCAGTCGCTGAGTGGCACGGCCGCCGCCCAGGCGGCCGGGCTGAGCAGCCGCGAACTCCAGCTACTGGAACTGGTCGCCCGCGGCCACACCAGCGCCGCGATAGCGCGCAGGCTGGAGATCAGCCCCCGGACGGTGGCGCACCACCTCGATCACATCTACCGCAAGCTTGAGGTCTCCAGCCGCGCCGCGGCGGTCTACCGTGCCGTCACCGAGGGCATCGTGCGCCCTCCCCGGCAACGGTTCAGGCGGAGGCGAGTAGCCCGGGTGCCCCGGCGGGCGCCGCATGCACGAAGGCCGCCGTGGTCTCCCAGCCGGAGTCGGTGCCGCCGATCGCGTGGATGGCCGCCCGGAGCGTCGCCAGCGCCTTCACCATCGCGGCGGCCGGGTCCGCGGCCTCGACCGTCATCTGCACGTCCACGTGGCCCGTGCCCAGGTCGGCGGCGAGATCCGGATCCTCGATGGCACCGTCGGCGGCCTCCAGCCGCAGCAGCGCTTCCATCAGCGGATCGAGGCGAACTCCAAAGCGGGCCGGTCTTCGCAGGTCACTTCCTGGACCGTCAGGTACTTCACGACGTTCCCTCCTGTCCGCCCCTCAGGATCGCACGCCGCCGCCCCCTCGGCTAGAGCCGTTCCCGCAGTTCCTCGATATCCATACCGATAATCACGAGAATGCCTCGTAACGTCCCCTTGGGCATGTCGCGCCCAGGTGCACCGGCACGGAAACGGCACGGCCATCCGGGTGCCGCATCATGGATGGCTTCCTTTGATCCTGGTGACCCTGAACCCGGCGCGCTCTAACGCCGGACACCTTGGTTCCGGGAACGGAAGGGATGGCCGAGGGCATCAGGCGACGTCGAGGGTCAGCGTCAGCTCCGGCGGTGCGCCGACCTCCTCGATGAGCAGCGTCACCGCCCACGCAGATCGGCGATCGCCTCTTCCGGGGTGGCGCCATCTCCAACAGCCCCGACGCCCGGCTTAAGCTGTGCGGACGCGCACCGCACCCCGTCTTCATCCTGTTCCAGGGTGTAGGGCAGGTGAATGACGCGGCTCATGGGCTCGATTGTCGCAGATCTCCGGGCAACTGGTGTCGCCGGACGGGCGGGTGCTCCTCGTCCCCAAGGGCTGGTCCGTGATCCGGCTGCTGGCGTCCGGGTGACCGGGGTGGATGGTCCTGCCTTGGGATTTGCGGGCCAGATCGCCCGGGCGATGGCACGATGCAAGGGTGCGATCCGAAACGGTGGTAGCGGGCCAGGACCGCGTGGACGCGACCGCGCGCGCGGTGGTCGAGTGCGCGGCCGATGCCATCGTGGCCTTCAGCGCCGAGCGGACCGTGCTGCTGTGGAACCCGGCGGCCGAGCGGATGTTCGGCTGGAGCGCCGCGGAGGTCCTCGGCGCGGAACCGGCGCTGATCCCCGAGGAACTCAAGGCCGAGCACAACGCCGCCCTGGAGCGGGTCCGCTCCGGCGGCCAGATCTCCTACGTGACCCGCCGCGCCCGCAAGGACGGCAAGCTGCTTGACCTGCGGATCGACGCGAGCGCGCTGCGGGACCGCTCCGGCGAGGTCATCGGCTGGGTGAACGTGTGCCACCGCACCGGCGAGGACGCCGCCGCCCGGCACCACATGGCCGAGCGGGCCCGGGTGGTCCGCAAGCTCGGCGACGTGGTCGCCGACATGAACGCCCAGCGCGACCTGGAGGCCGTGCTGGACCGGATCGCCGCCAGCCTGTGCGACCTGACCGGCGCCGACGCGGGCGGTTTCGTGCTCATCGAGGACGACCGGGTGCGCCTGGTCAGCATGGAAGGGCTTCCCGCCCGGCTCCGTGGCCGCACCTCCGACCTGCCCACCAGCATGGTCGGCCAGCTCATGCGGTCCGGGCGCAACGTGATGATGGCGACCGGGGAGTCCGGCGAGTTCGCCGACCTGATCTGGTCCGCGCTGCCCGGGCTGCACACGATCGCCCTGGCCCTGTCGCACGTCGGGGACCGCCCCTACGGCGCCCTGTACGCCCTGTACAGCGGCCGCAAGGTCGGGCACGTGGAACTGGAACTGCTGGAACTGCTCGCCGGGCACGCCGGGGTGGCGCTCACCAACGCGACCGCGTTCGAGGAACTCGTCCGGCAGCGGGCCCACGAGCGCGCGGTGATCGACGCCAGCGCCGACGGCATCGCCGTGCTCGACGGCGCCGGGCTGATCCGGCAGTGGAACCCGGCGGCGCACAAGCTGACCGGGATGTCCGCCGAGGAGGTGACCGGGAAGCCGCCGCCGTTCCCGGTGCCCGAGCCCGGCGCACCCCGGGTCACCCACCGGCTGCCCACCGGCCGGTGGCTTGACGTTTTGTGTAATGAATTGAACGAGAAGGACGAGCGGGTCGTGGACTTCCGCGACGTCACCGCCGCCAAGGAACTCGAAGAGGCCAAGGACCTGTTCCTGGCCACCACCAGCCACGAGCTGCGCACCCCGATCACCGTGGTGCAGGGGTTCGCGAGCACGCTGGCCCAGCGCTGGGACAAGCTCACCGACGCCGAGCGCCGCGGCGCGGTGCAGACGATCGCCGACCGGGCCGGCTCGCTGAGCCACCTGGTGGAGCAACTGCTGCTCGGCGCCCGCGCCGGAGCCGACCAGCTCACCGTGCGGAACGGCCCGTTCGACCTGGCGGCGCTGCTGCGCGGGACGGTGGCCGCGTTCTTGTCGCTGTCGGACAAGCACACGCTGGTCGCCGAGATCCCCGACGACCTGCCCCAGGCGCACGGGGACGCGATGGCCACCGACATCATGGTCGGCCAGTTGCTGGAGAACGCGTTCAAGTACTCGCCGAACGGCGGCACGATCACCGTGGCCGCCCGCCCGGCCGGGGACTGGATCGAGGTCACCGTGGACGACGAGGGCATCGGCATCGCCCCGGGCGACCACGAGCGGATCTTCGAGCGGTTCGTCCAGGGCGAGACCGGCGACCGGCGCAGGTTCGGCGGCATCGGCCTGGGCCTGTACATCGTCCGGCAGCTTGCCCGGGCGCAGGACGGCGAGGTGGCGGCCGCCTCCCGGCCCGGCGGCGGGACCAGGATGAGCCTGCAACTGCGCCGCGCCGGCCCGCCCGGTCCCGCCTGATTCCCGGCCTGTTGCCGCGCTGGCGGGTCTACCCGGAGTACGCTCGGCGAGCGTCAGGCCGGCGGTGCTGGTCGCGAAGCCGCCGACGGCCACGCACTGCGCCGCCGAGGTGCAGTCGACCGCGTTGAGGGCGGTGAACACCGAGCCGGCCGGGTTGGGGGTTGGCTGCACCGCCCAGGTGCTGCCGTTCCACCGCTCGGCCAGGCTGTTGGTCGGGTCACCCCCGCCGGCCACCGGTGACCAGTCGCCGGCGGCGACGCACACGGCCGCGGCCGGGCACGACACCCCGTTGAGCGTGGCCTGGCGGTTGCCCCGCGGCGGGGCCACCTGTTCCCGGGCCCAGGTGCTCCCGTTGCCGGCCTCGGCCAGCGGTCCCTGGCCGGAGAAGCCGACCCAGAAGCCCACCGAGGTGCATGCCGTCGCGCTGGTGCAGGACACCGCGTTGTCCTCGTCCTGCATCTGGCTGCCCGGGTTGAGCTGATGCTGCATGGCCCAGGCGGTCCCGTTCCAGCGCATGGCGAACACCGACTGGGCGATGTCCGCGAAGTCGAAGTCACCGCCCGGCCATGCACGCGCTGGCCGCCGTGCACGACACCGAGGTGAGCGAACTGCCGTTGTCCGCGTGCGGGTTCGGCACCGGCACCACCGTCCAGGCCGAGCCGTTCCACTGCTCCGCGAGGGGCTGGTACAGCACCGTGGGCCCCGGCTTGGCGAACCCGCCGACGGCCATGCACGCGTCGGCGGCGGTGCAGGACACCGCGTCCAGCAAAGCGCCGCCCGTCCCCAGCGGCGGGGTGCGCTGGATCGCCCAGGTGCTGCCGTTCCAGGCTTCGACCAGGGCCTGCCCGTTCGGGTCGGCGGTGGTGACCGAGAACCCGGTCGCGACACACCGGCGGGCGGACGGGCAGGACAGGCCGGACAGGAAGTTGTTCCGCGCGCCGGGCACGGCAGGGATGGACTGGAGCGCCCAGGCCCTGCCGTTCCACCGCTCGGCCAGCGGCAGGTAACCGGACCCGGTGGTGTAGTCCCCGACCGCCTCGCACAACCGGGGCCGCGGGCAGGAGACCGCCTCAAGCCGGGCGTTCGTCGCTCCCGGCGGGTTGGGGCTGGGCTGAACCGCCCAGCCGGAAGAGGTCTGCGCACCCGCCGGCGTGGCCGGGGCGATGCCCAGCACCAGCGCCGCGAAGACGAAAGCCACCGCCCAGGACCTGCGTCATGCCGCACCAGCCATCATGAGCGCGTTTCAGCGAAGAGTATCCCCGGTTCGGGCGATCCCGGGAGGGCCCGGCTCAGGGCCGGCGGTGAGCCGTTCGCGGTCAGCGCGTTACTTGGGCTCGCGGACGCGGGGCTCGCCGCCGGTCGCGGCGAGGTAGGCGTCGATGATCTCCGGCACGTTCTCCCCGGCCTGGACGATCCGGCCCTTCTCCAGCCAGATGACCTTGTTGCAGGTCTCCTCGATCTCGCCCAGGTTGTGCGCCACCAGGAACACCGTGCCGGCCTGCGCCCGCAGTTCGTCGATGCGCCGGTGGCTCTTGACCCGGAACTCGGCGTCGCCGGTGGCCAGCGCCTCGTCCACGAGCAGGATGTCCTGGCTCTTGGCGGAGGCGATGGCGAACCGCAGCCGGGACCCCATGCCGGTGGAGTAGGTCTTCATGGCCAGGTTGATGAAGTCGCCGACGCCGGAGAAGTCCACGATCGACTGGTAGCGCTCCTTGACCAGTCTGCGGGCTCATCCCCATCGCCAGGCAGCCGAGTATGACGTTCTTCTCGCCGGTGAGGTTCTCCAGCAGGGCGGCGTTCACGCCGAGCAGCGCCGCGTGCCCCAGCGTGTAGACCATGCCCTGCTCGGCCGGCAGCAGGCCCGCGATCGCGCGCAGCAGGGTGGACTTGCCGGACCCGTTGCGGCCGATGACCCCGACGGCGTCGCCCTTGTAGGCGATGAACGACATGCCCCGGATGGCGTGTACCTCGCGGATCGACGGCCGCCGCTGCCGCTTCACCATGCGCAGCAGCGCGGTCGCCGCGGTGCCCTTGTCCGCGCCGGAGCCGTACACCCGGTACACCACGTGCAGGTCGTCCACGACGACCATCGGCTCAGCCACGGCCGTACCTCGTCTCGGCCCACCAGAAGAAGAAGAACCCGGCCACGGCCGCGACCACGGCCCACCCGACCGCGTACCCCCACAGCGCCGGCAGGCTGACGATCGGCTTGCAGTAGGAGCTGTAGTAGATGACCTTGTCCGCGAACACGTCCGGCGTGATGTGGTACTTCGCCGGGTCGCCGTACATCGCGCACCTCAACGCGTTGAAGGGGTGGTAACCGGGCATGCTGATGCGCTGCTTCTCCAGCAGGGCGTTCCTGATCAGCGTGATGTACACGGCCGCGGGGTTGACCTGCAGCAGGTAGGCCAGATGCTTGTGGTGCTGTAAGCGACTTGCCGGGGACCAGCGCGAGCGAGGTCTGGATGCTGAAGATGACGCCGGAGGCGTACATCCAGGTGCGGATGACGAACGGCAGCAACTGGCTGACGTCGTCGAAGCCGGAGCCCCAGCGCGCCAGGATGAACGAGCACCCCACGTTGAACAGGGTCTGCAGCGCCAGGATCGGCAGGATCAGGAACCAGTACCAGGTGAACGGCTCGCCGTAGGCGAGGATGATCACGAAAAGCACGGCGAACGAGAGCAGCAACTGCTGCAGCTCGATGATCACGTAGCCGAGCGGCAGGCAGCCGCGCGGGAACGGCAGCGCCCTGATCAGCGGCAGGTTGTCCCGCATCACCACCGACGAGGTGATGCAGGCGCGCTGGGTGAAGTTGAACACGAAGATGCCGGTGACCAGGAACGGGATGTAGTCCGGCACGCCCCGGCTGACGTGGAGCAGCACGCCGAAGATCAGGAAGTAGACGGCCGCGTTCAGCAGCGGGGTCAGCACCTGCCAGAGCTGGCCGAGCCGCGCCTCGCTGTACATCGCCACGTTGCTCGCGGTGGCGAAGCCGGTGATGAACTGCCGCCGCTGCCACAGCATGCGCAGGTACTTCAGCGCGGGCGGCCGGGCGGAGGCCGGTTCGAGGTTGTGCCGCTTGGCGTACTCGCTCAGCCGCTCGCCGGCCGGGACCCCGTCGTCGGCCAGGTAGACCTCGGGCGGCTCGGCGGCGAGAGCGGTCGCGCTCGCGGATCCAGGGCCGGCCGGGCCGCCGTTGTCCGGCAGGCCGCCAGGGCCGCTCAGGCTGCCCGGCTTGGTCAGCCCGCCGGGCGCGCTCAGGCGTCCTCGGTTAGTCACAGCGGTGAGCTTATGGTCTGCGGGCGGGTGCCAGGGCAGGAACCGCAAAACGGTGCGTACGCTCGCCCGCCAGATCGACGCCGCCATGGCGGAGTTTTTGCGCGGCCAATCCCTCGTCTGTCTGTGTCTGCGGATACATGATCGATTTCTGGGGCCTTGGGTTCGACGTTGCAGAGAAGATGGGCCTTTTGCCGGCGTTGAAAAACGATGGCTACGCAATTGATGAAGTCCGACTGGTCAACGAGCAAGGCAAACGCATAGGCGGCTTTAGCGCGCACGCATTCCAATCGATGCTGGGAGAACGCTACCTAAGTATATTGCGCAGTGATCTCGCCAAACGGACTCTTACATAATCGCTTGACGGCAAGGTTGACAAACCATCAAAGGGGATACCGTCAGGGCAATCGGGCAAGATCAAGATGGCCTCCGTGAGGCGTTGAAACAGCCCTACGCCCGAGCGGTTCGACGTCCTCCATTGGAGCCGGTCGGGTCTTTCACTCGCAACCTCGCCCGATTTCTTCGGTCCGGAAGGTCAATTTGAAGAATCTCTCGGGCTACTATCCACCTCATTCAGCATCGATGGCTATCCGCCCCCAGACCACAGCGCTTATATAGACTGTCTCGCTCGCCAAGCCGGCAGCTATCCCGGTATTCGTTTCGCCGAGGTCGCGCCGTCTTCATTTTTGTTCTTTCAAGAGGAAGCCGGAACTGCTGAGTCAGCAACACGACCTCAAGCCCCCCCCCGAAATCTACGCGAGGTGTAAGGGGAAAGCGGGTGGGAGTGCCCGGATCTGTCGAAAGCCATGGAGACGTGCTAAGAACCTGCCCCTTTGATAGCGATTGGTCCTGGATCTCTGCTTCGCTGGTCGGCGGAACCAGTGATGCGTCGCTCGGGGATCCTCCTGCTTCTGCCCATCCCTGCTGGCCGGGCAGGGCTCCGCACTCGCCATGACGGGTGCCTATGTCCTTGCCGGAGAGCTGACGAAGGCCGGTGGCGATTATCACATCGCATTCAGAAACTATCAGCAACTTTTCCACCCGTTGATTATCCGCAAGCAGCGCGCCGCCGAGAGGTTTTCGGGATCGTTTGCACCGAAGACGAAGTTTCGTTATCTTCGTTCGCAATCAGGTCATTCGCCTCATGTCCGTGCCGTTCATTCGCTAACCTGGCTATGGGTCGTCTGCTCTCTGATCCACTGACGTTACCCGTCTACAATTCGCGCTGACACTACGTCCGCAAAAATCCCCTTGAACACGGTGCGGTGTGGCGTGCCCGCGTCGAAATATTCGACGCGTTGCAAGAGTCAAATCCAGTCCAGATGACGAGTTGACGTCTTAAAGCGGCAGAAATCGTGCCTTTATGGTGAAATCAACCGCTCCGCCACAACCTTGACGCTTATAGACAGTGATGAGCCCACTCGAAGCCACGTCGGCGAGCCCAACTACGCTTCGAGCGGGCCGGGGGTATCTCCCCCAGCCCACTCGAGTGAAAATCCAAGATCAACCGCCGCACTTTCGGCGCGTTTCCGCAAAAACCGGCCAGCCGGTCGAACCATCTCGCACCCTCTCACGCCGGCTTTTTCGGGGGAACGAGCTTCTTCTTCCTGCCCAAGTGCCAAATCAAGAAAACCCCAGCAGCGACACCCCGACCATCGAAGCGTCCATCCCGATGCTGTTGCCAAACCCCTTGCCCACCGAAAACGGGAACTGCGACACATAGGTCTGGCCGCGCTCGTTTTTCACGGTCACGATGCCAATAAATCTGCCGGTCTCGGGAAAGGTGTGCTCGAAGGTCAGGGTGCCCGTCGGGTATTTCTTGGGCAGCATCATGGGTGATGGTCACGGGGTCGAGGACTTCCAGGCTCCCCAGCTCTGCGTCGGTCAGGAACGGGAGCCCATTCATCGTGGTATGGTTTCCCTCATCCTTGATGAGGCGGATTTCGGTCAGCATGTCGCGGAGCTCGGGTTCTTGCATATCGAGCGCGACAACCATTTGCCCGGTGCTCGGGATATCGTTCGCAAAACTCATCCCGGGAATATTGCGGCTGATATCCGGTGAAGAACATGATGTCCGGGCCAATGCGCAAAACGCATCTTTTATCCACCATGCCCACCCCGCCATGAGCATGCGCGGCGGAGGCGAGCGGAACCGTGGCCCGGGGCCACACGGCGATTCCTCGTATCATCATTGTCATTGAGCCTCCCAACAAGACCCAAATGTGATTTCGCCGCTGCAGTCAAGCGGGGTGCATGTAAAACAAAAGTGACTAGGGGTTTCTTGGCGAACTCCCTGGGTGCAATTTTCCGATTGGCCGATGCGGCCCTCACTTCATCGCGGGGATAGTATCTGCCGCATTGTCACGCCGCTTCTGGCTTGCGGTCCCGCTGGCGGTTCGGTGGCCGAAGGGGATGAAGAAAATCAGCTATCGCGGCTACCGCTTTCCGCCAGAGAGGCCTTGTCACGTCGTGGGCGGGCTTGCCGTTGGGTGTGGACTTCAGCCGTAACCATCGGTGATGACCGAGATCAGCTATAGCGGCTACCGCTTCCCTCCCGAGATTATCCAACAGGCGATCTGGCTTTATGTCCGGTTCACCCTGAGCTTCCGGGATGTTGAGGATTTGCTAGCGGAACGCGGAATCGTCGTTTCGTATAAGAGACGGTGCGCCGCTGGGTGAACCATTTTGGTCCCAAGATCGCGGCAGATTTGCGCAAACGCCGG